>NZ_CP045492.1:2991916-3644270 GCF_015500055.1 Mesorhizobium sp. NBSH29 | reverse complement strand
ACTTCAGCGTATGGACACGTCGGGCGAGACAAGATACATACGCAACCGTATGGCGTAATAATAGATGAAAGAGATGCAAAATGGTGCGCTGGAGCAGTATCGGTTTAATTACTCTAGGTGTGATTCATCTTATTGTACTTGGTGTTGATGTGCCAAGCGAGGCAATGCGCTGGATTGAGCCCAATTTATGGACCTTCGAGCATTGGCAGCCGGTTCGTTCGCAGCCGGTTGATCTGGCACTGAGCAACGGGATTTTCTGGGGAACTGTCGGTAGCTTTGCGGTCCCGACGATTTTGCTCGCGATTGTGATCTATCGTGCCGACCGGGCCGGTTGGCAGGTGCCACCGTTTATCGGCTGGTCATTATTCACTTGGACAGTGGTTGCCAGCTTGATCATGGCACCGAGCGGTTTCCCGGTCATTGCCATGCTGGCTTTGTGTTTGGCGGTTGGGCTGCAGCGCGACGCGAGGGGGTGATCTTCCGGCTTAAGTGTTAAACTTGAACATCAGGATATCGCCGTCCTGGACGACGTATTCCTTGCCTTCATCACGCGCCTTGCCGGCGTCTTTGGCAGCGTTTTCGCCGCCAAGACGAACGAAGTCTTCATAGGCGATGGTCTGGGCACGAATAAACCCGCGCTCGAAGTCAGTATGGATCACGCCGGCAGCCTGCGGTGCCTTGGTGCCACGCTCGATGGTCCAGGCGCGCGTTTCCTTTGGTCCCGCGGTAAAATAGGTGATGAGATCAAGCAGCGCATATCCGGAACGGATCAGGCGGTCGAGGCCGGGCTCTTCAAGGCCCATCTCCGCCAGAAACTCGTTGGCTTCTTCATCGGGCAGTTGGGCAACTTCAGCTTCGATGGCGGCAGAGATGGTGACGGAGTGCGCACCCTGATCGGCGGCCATCTTTTCGACGGCGGCGGTATGCGCATTGCCGGTGGCAGCTTCTGCCTCGGCGACGTTGCAGACGTATAGAACCGGATGCGAGGTGAGAAGGTTCAGACCCTTCAGGACCTCAAGATCGTCCAGCGCGATTCCTTTCAGGAGTAGCCGCGCGGGCTTGCCTTCCTGCAACAGCGCCAATGTCTGTTCCATCACAGGTAGCACAGTAAGCGCTTCCTTGTCCTTTAGGGTTGCCCGCTTTCGGAACTGAACGACGCGGCGCTCGATGCTGTCGAGGTCGGCCAACATCAGTTCGGTCTCAACGGTCTCTGCGTCGGCAACCGGGTCGATGCGCCCTTCGACGTGGGTGATGTCATCATCTTCAAAGCAGCGCAGCACATGCACGATGGCATCGACTTCGCGGATATTGGCCAGAAACTGGTTGCCCAGTCCTTCACCCTTGGAAGCGCCGCGTACCAGGCCTGCAATATCGACGAAAGAAATGCGGGTCGGGATGATCTCCTTGGATTTGGTGATCGCAGCGATTTTTTGCATGCGTGGATCAGGCACAGCCACTTCGCCGGTATTCGGCTCAATGGTACAGAAAGGGTAGTTGGCCGCCTGCGCTGCCGCAGTTCTGGTGAGCGCGTTGAAGAGCGTGGACTTGCCGACGTTAGGCAGTCCAACAATGCCGCATTTGAAACCCATATTAACAGTCCTATCGCGTGGCGAAGATTTTATCAGGCTATGGGGGATTGCACGGATGAACGTCAACCCTTGCCCAGTCGGACCTACCTCAATCCTTGCCGAAAAGCTTCTTCAGCATGGCTGCCATCGGGCCAGATTCAGGCATTTTCGGGGGTGCGCTCGCAGTGCGGGCTTGGCGGATGTGGCTCTGCTGCTTCGGCGCCTTGGGCTCCTTGAACGGCGGGCGGTCGTGATCGCCAGTCGACTCGAGCGTTTTGCGTAGCGTCACGGTCACCTTGTTCATGAAACTGGAATCATCGCCAACGGCGAGAAGCGGGGCAGCATTGGCGATGGCGTCGAGCAGCGGCTCCAGCCAATCGGCGTCAGCTTTGGCAAAGTCGCCCAGCACATGATCGTGGACTAATTCCTTGACGCCGGGATGGCCGATACCGATGCGCACGCGACGATAATCCTTGCCGACATGCTGGTCGATGGAACGGATGCCGTTATGGCCGCCGGCCCCGCCCGCAATTTTCACGCGCACTTTGCCGGCATCAAGGTCAAGCTCGTCATATAGCACGGTCAGGGAAGCCGGCGTGAGCTTGTAGAAGCGCATAGCTTCGCCTACCGCTTGCCCGGAGAGATTCATGAAAGTCTTGGGTTTGACGAGAAGAACTTTTTCGCCGGCAATTGTACCCTCGGCAATTAGTCCACTGAATTTCTTCGACCAAGGGGAAAAATCATGGCGGCGGGCAATTGCGTCCGCCGCCATGAAGCCAACATTGTGTCGGTTGTTCGCGTATTGAGAGCCAGGATTGCCGAGGCCTGCAAAGATAAGCATGGCGTCAGTACTCCAAAGCCGGATCGAGGATTATTCCTCGGTCTTTTCCACTTCGCTTTCGCCTTCTGTCTCGGTGCCATCAGCACCTTCCGAGCGCGATGCTGAAGAACCGGTGAGCGTGGCAATGGTGAAATCTCGGTCAGAAATAACCGGCTTTACGCCCTTCGGCAAAGTAACCGCAGAAATATGAATGGAATCGCCGATTTCCTTGCCGGTGAGGTCGATCGTGATGGAATCAGGGATCGCATTGGCTGGGCAGTGAAGCTCAACTTCATGGCGCACAATGTTCAACACACCACCGCGCTTGAGGCCCGGTGAGGCTTCTTCGTTGGTGAAGTGAACAGGAACGTTGACGTTGACTTCCGTGTTCTTGCCGACGCGCAGAAAATCCACATGCATCGGGAAATCACGGACAGGATCCAACTGGTAATCCTTTGGAAGGACCTGGATCTTTTTGCCGCCGACATCGATCGTCGCCACGGTGGTCAGAAAACCGCCGCCGTGAATCTTGTAGAAAATGTCCTTGTAGGACAGGGCGATTGCCAGGGGAGGCTGTTTGTCGCCGTAGATGACTGCTGGTACTTTACCGTTGCGACGAACTTCACGGGCGGACCCCTTACCGACCAGTTCGCGTGCTTCGGCCTTGAGCTCATAAGTATCGTGGCTCATGGCATTTCCTTTCGAGTTATTGGAGCATTTTCGAGCCTAGCTGTGCCATGGCTGAAAATGTCGAAAGCCGCGAAATTCGCGGCCTTCATCTGCGTTGCCTCCAAGGGTGTCTACGCAGGTGGCGGGTCTATAGCGGAAGGCGGGCAGGAGCGCAAGATTTGGTCGCTGTGGCCCGGATCACGCTGGCTTCGACTTTTTCCATCGCGGCTTGGTTTTTACCTTTTTTGGCTGGTCGCTGGAAAATTCCAGTACACCGCCTTCGACGGTTGGGCCAGCAGGGCGATCATCCTTGGGCTTGAACTTGCCCTTCTTGTCCGCATTCCATCCTGAGCGGGCCGGAGCTTCCTTCGGCGGTCCACCTTCGAGGCGGCTGATTGTGACGCCCTTTTCAATAGCGCTGTTCTTCTTTACCGCGGCTGCGAAGGCTTCTGCCTTTTCGGTGATAATCTCGAAATGGGATTCTGATTCCTGGATTTTGATGGAGCCAACTTCGCGCTTGGTGATGTGGCCAGCCTTGCAGATCATCGGCAGCAACCATCGGGGTTCAGCGCGGTGTTTGCGCCCGACGGAAACGCGGAACCATACACCATCCGAAAAGCGCTCGGTGGGCGTGTGATCACGCTCGGGACGCTCCGTGCGTTCATTGCGATCCTTATATTCGCGTATAGGTCCACCAACCAGTTCTTCGGGGGCAGGGCGGGCAGCAATTTCGCGACGCAGGTAGGCGGCGGCGATGTTTTCAATGCTGTGGGCTGCCATCAGCTCTTGAACGAATGTTAGCTCGTCTTCATTAGGCGCTTCTGAAAGGGATGGATCCTCGAGGATGCGTTGGCGGTTGCGGGCCTCGATGTCGGCCCCCGTCGGAGCGGAGATGGTGACCGCTTCGAGCTTTGCCATCTTCAATACACGTGCTGCGCTACCACGGCGATGATGCGGCACGATCAGCGCACAAGTGCCTTTGCGGCCCGCCCGACCAGTGCGGCCACTGCGATGCAGCAGTGTATCGGGGTTGGTCGGCATGTCCGCATGGATCACCAGATCGAGATTGGGCAGATCGATGCCGCGCGCGGCGACGTCAGTTGCGACGCAGACGCGGGCGCGGCCATCGCGCATGGACTGCAAGGCGTTGGTGCGCTCGGCCTGGCTGAGTTCGCCAGACAGTGCAACAACGGCGAAGCCACGATTGGCCAGTCTGCTTGCCAGATGCTTTACGGCTTCACGGGTGTGGCAGAACACGATGGTGTTCTTGGCGTCGACGAAAAGCAGCGTGTTGATGATGGCGTTTTCGCGGTCCGGTGGTGCGACCAGCATCAGCTGGTACTCAATATCGCCATGCTGTTGACCATCGCCCGCAGCGGTGATGCGCACCGCATCGCGCTGGAAGCGTTTTGCAAGAAGCGCGATCTGTTTGGGAACGGTGGCCGAAAACATCAGGGTGCGGCGCTCAGCTGGAGCGGCGGCGAGGATAAATTCCAAGTCTTCGCGAAAGCCAAGATCGAGCATTTCGTCGGCCTCGTCCAGCACTACGGCGCGCAGCGCCGAAATGTCCAGCGAGCCACGTGTGATGTGATCGCGCAGGCGCCCCGGCGTTCCCACAACAATGTGGGCTCCCTGTTCGAGAACGCGGCGTTCTTTGCGCATTTCCATGCCGCCGACGCAGGTGGCTATTTTTGCACCGGCCTTGGCGTAGAGCCACTCAAGCTCACGGCTGACCTGCATGGCCAGCTCACGCGTGGGTGCAATGACCAGTGCCAACGGCAGGTCGGCTGCCCCCAGCTTTTCCGCATCGCCCAAAAGTGTGTTTGCAATGGCAATACCAAATGCAACGGTCTTGCCGGAGCCAGTCTGGGCAGAAACCAGAAGATCGGCATTTGCCGCCTCTTCGCTCAGCATCGCCAGCTGCACGGGAGTTAGGGTCTTATAGTCTTTGGCAGCCAGGGCGCTTGCCAGCGCCGGCGTCATATTCTCAAAATCAGTCATCAAGCGGCTTTCAACGGGAGACAGGCAGCCATCTGCGCCGCATTTTGCGCGCTCCGGCCGACATTTGCACCACCCCTACTGCTCAAATCGTTTGGCAGCAAGCAAAAGCGGATTGGGCGGTATCTGGCAGCATCGGAGCAGGGCGTCTTCGATGGCCATTGCTCCCTCCGCAGGAACGCCTATTATGACGCCCATCGGGGGCATGGTGGAACTCCCCGTGAGGCGTTGCCCAAGTTCCGCCTTCGCACATTGGAACGCGAAGGAAACAACCATGCCCGGTAGAATCACTGTTCAGAAACTTATCTCGCTCGTGGGCACCGACCGGTGCCCGATGATCGTCGACGTGCGGCGCTCTGCCGTGTTTCAGGTAGCATCTACGCGGATTGCTGGCGCTGTCTGGCGTAACCACATGGACCCGCAAGACGGACTGATGCATCTCTACCCTCGCGGACCGCTGGTGGTTTATTGCGTGCACGGACACAATGTCAGTGAGATCGCTGCGGCGAAGCTTGCTGCCGCAGGTGTCGAAGCAGCCGTACTCGAAGGTGGTATCGAGGCTTGGATTGCTGCAGGAGGACCTGTTGTTTCGCGTGCCGCACGAGATGTCGAGCCTGGGCTGCCGGTCCCGAGCTTATGGGTGACGCGGGAGCGGCCGAAGATCGACCGCATAGCGTGCCCGTGGCTGGTGCGGCGTTTTTTTGACCCGTTCGCGATCTTTCATTTCGTTGATGCCGTGTGGGTGAAAGATGTCGCAGCCGAGATGGGAGCCATTCCCTTCGACATCGATGATGTGCACTATTCGCATCAGGGGGAACAATGCACTTTCGATACCATGCTGTCAGAGTTCGGTTTGATCGATCCGGCACTTCTACGCATCGCGCAGATCGTCAGGGCTGCCGATACGGCACGCCTCGATTTGGCGCCACAGGCTGCCGGACTGCTGGCCCTGTCGCTCGGTCTTTCGGCGACTGAGGGCGATGATTTGAAGCAGCTGGACAAAGGCATGGTCATCTATGACGCGCTGTATGGCTGGTGCCGCCACGGTGTCGGAGAAACCCATAATCGGTCGGTAGCCGGATGATGGACACCCATGTTCAGACAGCGCCTCAGCCGACTTTTGCTGAGGCAACCCATACCTTTGCCCGGATCGGTCTGCTGTCTTTCGGTGGCCCGGCAGGGCAGATCGCTCTGATGCATAAAGTCCTGGTGGACGAGAAAGCGTGGCTCGACGAGCCGCGCTTTTTACATGCGCTAAACTACTGCATGTTGTTGCCCGGCCCGGAAGCGATGCAACTGGCCACCTATTCAGGCTGGCTTCTGCATGGCGTGCGCGGTGGGCTGATGGCAGGGCTGTTGTTTGTCCTGCCGGGCGCGCTGGTCATCACGCTCCTGTCGGCGATCTATATGCTGGTGGGCGACGTTCCGCTCGTCGAGGGATTGTTGTTTGGGCTGAAGGCGGCGGTTCTGGCGGTCGTTCTCGAAGCACTCATAAAGGTCTCAAAGCGCGCGCTGAAATCCGGGTTCATGGTTGCGCTGGCAGTTCTTGCGTTCGTGGCCATTGCCGTTTTCAAGGTACCTTTTCCACTGATTGTGCTGGGCGCAGCTTTTTGCGGGGCATTGTACCATTTGGCCCGGGGCCGGGACGGCGTGCCTTCGGGTACCGAAGTGCGAACCGTCTCACTTGAGCAGATGCCGGAATGGACACGGCCAGGAGCAAAACGGTTCGCCTCGACGCTTGCGGTCTGGCTGTTCATATGGTTTGCGCCGCTGGTCGCGCTTCATGCCGTGTTCGGTGCCGGCAATGTCTATGCGGAGCAGGCAAGCTTCTTTTCCAAGATGGCCGCCGTCACCTTTGGTGGTGCCTATGCGGTGCTGGCCTATGTGGCGCAGCAGGCTGTGGAGGTGCATGGCTGGTTGCAACCCGACGAAATGTTGACCGGGCTTGGGTTAGCCGAGACAACACCCGGGCCGCTGATATTGGTGCTGGTGTTTGTCGGCTTTCTGGGTGGCGCGCGGCTTTCAGGGCTCGCGCCGCTTGCTGGCGGAATGCTTGGCGCCGTCACCACACTGTGGTTCACGTTTGTACCGTGCTTCCTGTGGATTTTTGTCGGCGCGCCCTATGTCGAGACGTTGCGCAGCATACGCTGGCTGGCAAGTGCGCTGGCCGCAGTGACGGCAGCAGTGGTGGGCATCATCGCCAATCTGGCGGTATGGTTTGCCATGCACGTGCTTTTCGACCGGGTTGGCGAGACCGATTTTGGTCTGGCGTCCCTGCCCGTGCCGGATTGGCAGAGCTTTGACGCGACGGCGGCATGTATTGCGCTTGTCGCCGGCATTGCGCTTATTCGCTACCACGCCAACATGATTGTCGTGCTGGGAGCAGCGGCTCTGGCCGGCGTGGTATTGCGCGGAACTTTCGGCAGCTGATCAGTCGAACAGGCTTGATACCGATTCTTCGGTGGCGGTGCGCGAGATCGCTTCGCCGATCAAGTCGGCTATTGAGGCTACGCGGATATTTGGCGCGTCGAGAACACCCTGCGATGGCTGTATGGAATCGGTGATCACCAGTTCCTGTAATTTGGACGCCCCGATGCGGGCAACCGCCCCGCCCGAAAGCACGCCATGGGTGATGTAGGCGGTGACACTGGTCGCGCCATTTTTCAGCAGAGCCTCGGCGGCATTGCACAAGGTACCACCGGAATCGACGATATCGTCGATCAGCAGACAATCCTTGCCGGCCACGTCGCCGATGACGTTCATTACTTCGGATTCGCCCGGGCGCTCGCGGCGCTTGTCGACGATGGCAAGCTGCGCATCAAGGCGCTTGGCCAGCGCACGAGCGCGCACCACGCCGCCTACGTCGGGCGAAACGACCATCACGTTGGCCAGTTGCTTGTACTTGGCCTTTACGTCGCGCGCCATGACTGGCACCGAAAACAAATTGTCGGTCGGAATGTCGAAAAAGCCCTGGATCTGCCCAGCGTGGAGATCAAGCGTCAAAACGCGGTTGGCGCCGGCGCGGGCGATCATATTGGCGACAAGCTTGGCCGAGATGGGCGTGCGACCGGAGGCACGGCGATCCTGACGCGCATAACCGAAATAGGGGATGACCGCAGTGATGCGCTTTGCCGATGAACGCATAAACGCGTCCATCATGATCAAGAGCTCCATCAGATGGTCGTTGGTCGGGAAGGATGTCGACTGCAGGATGAAGACATCCTCGCCGCGCACATTTTCCTGGATCTCGACAAAAATCTCCTGGTCGGCGAAGCGACGAACGCTAGCCTTGCCAAGCGGAATGTTGAGATATCGTGCGACGCCTTCGGCCAGGACCCGATTGGAATTGCCCGCAAAAAGTTTCATGCAAAGTTCCTGGCAATTGCCCGTCCCGGATAATCGGGCTTTTAGCGCCGTGGGCTGTCAATGCAAGCCGATGCAGCAAAAAATGCGCTTTTTCCCGGAGAAAGCGTTAATTGTCGCAGTCTGGTCACCCGTCGCGGGTCGCAAGCCATGTCGAAAGCTTGTCGACAGTCTGATCGGCGATTGCCTGCATCATTGGCGCAGTTACAGTTTCCCAGCCATCGCCCGCGTTTGCCGAAGCCTTTTCCTGGCCCTGTATGCGGTGCAACCGGTTGCCGCTGGTGTCGAGCACATCCCAGACATAGATGACGGTGGTTTGGCCAGCCTCGGTCATGGCTGAGAAATAACCTTTCAGCACAAGCGTTGGTGTCCCGTTGGCACCGGCCAGTATTATGCCGCGTTCGGCGACCTTTTCGACAATGCGTGCTGAAAGCGGTTTTGCGGCCTCGACCGTCGGGCCGACAACTGGCGCCAGCTGAATGCTTGTCTGAGCCAGAGATGCTCCCGGCGCTGTCGAAGGCGCTGCCGACGTGGCCGCAGCATCGACCGTTGCGTCCACGCTGTCGACAGGCTTGATGGCTGAGGGATCGAGCGCCTTTTCCGGGCTGGTGCAAGCAGCCAGCGCCAGAGCCATCAACGCTGCGAGGTGGAGTGCAGACCGGGGAGAGGCCGTTCGCGTCATTCTGGAAGGCCTCCCCACGGTGGGCTTCACTTGACGATCAGATCAAGGCCGTGGCGCGACAGTGATTTGGGCTGTGCATCAGTGGTCAGATAGGTGCGGCCGAGCGACATTGCGGTTTCGGTATCGGAATCCATAATGATCATATGTGCAAACAGCGTCATGTCAGGCGCGATCGGCTCGGGGTTGCCCTGGTAAAACATGGGCATGTCCATCCAGGAAGGGGTGAAGCGGGCGCCTAGCGAATAGCCGCAGGCGTTGAGCCGGTGTTTTGTCAGGCCGCGCGCTTCCAGCACCCTGGCATGGGCGTCGAATACGTCGCCAAACGTGTTGCCTGGCGTCATCGCCTTTTCGACGGCCTCCAGAGCGGCAACGGCAGCGTCGTAAAGCTCCTGATGGCGCTTGGAGACTTTTCCGGTCAAGACGGTACGCATCATGGCCGCGTGATAGTGATGGTATACGCCGGCCCATTCCAGCGTCAGCTGGTCGTTCTTGGTCAGCTTGCGGCGGCCGGCCTTGTAGCGGCACAAAAGCGCGTCAGCACCGGAGCCGACGATGAATTCATTGGCCGGATAGTCACCACCGCCCTCGAAGATTGCGCCTTGCATCGCCGCCAGGATGGCGCCTTCGTCGGCCCCCTGCTTGATCAGTGACAGGGCAGCATCGAGTGCGTCATCCGCCAGCGCGCCGGCTTTTTCGGCCTTCTTGATCTCAGCAGGGCTCTTGAACAGGCGCAGTCTTGAAACGATGCCTGAGGCGTCGGCGATCTGGCCAAAGGTCTGCATCTGCTCGTCGACACGGCGTCCGTTGAACGCGGTCAACCCGTGGGTGTCGTATTCTATGCCGATGCGCGCGCCCAGCAGGTCGAGGTCATTAAGAAGGTTGCGCAGATCGAGCGCCGGGTTCGAGCCGTCGCGGTCGGTCCACAAAACGATGTTTTCGATGGTCGAGGTGTGGCGCGCCTGGCGCAGATCGGCCGAACGCGTCAGCAAAACCATCGAGCCATCGGCCTTCACGACCAGGCACTGGAAGAAGCAGAAGCCGAACGTGTCATAACCGGTCAGCCAATACATGCTCTCCTGTGCGAAGAGCAGCACTGCGTCGAGCTTCTTTTCGGCCATTTCGATGGTGAGTCGGTCGCGACGGGCGTCAAACTCCGCGCGTTCAAAATGCAGCGCCATTCACTTTTCCTCCAGACAAATAGCAGAAATCAGCCGTCCATAATCCGCCTCGCCGCGATGCGTGGCGCGACGGTAGGAATAAAAAAGGTCTTCCTCAGCATAGGTGCATCGGCCAAGCTGTCCGGCCTGCACGCCTGCACTGGCGAGCCGGTCGACCGTATAGAGATTAAGATCGAAAAGCGCGTGGCTTTCTTTCTCCGAGGCAATGAAATAACGCGCGTTGACCGGGTCGGCATCAGTAAAACGGGCGATGAATTCCGGCCCGACCTCGTACTTTGCCTGACTGATGGAGGGGCCTAACACTGCCACGATATTCTCGCGTTTTGCGCCCAGACCTTCCATGGCAGCAATGGTATTTTCCAGGACACCGGTGAACGCGCCTTTCCAGCCGGCATGTGCCGCGCCAATGATGCGCGCGGCAGGATCAGCAAACAGAACGGGTCCGCAATCAGCTGCCGATGCACCCAGCGCCAGCCCTGGCCGATCTGTTACAATGGCGTCAGCCTTGGGGCGCGGCTGGCCGAAAGGCTCGCGAACGACAAGGACGTCGGGTGAGTGAATCTGATAGACCGATAGCAGGCTCTCGGGGCCAACGCCCATCCATTGCGCCACGCGCCTGCGATTTTCAGCCACATGTTCTGGATTGTCATTGGAGCCGACGCCCGTGTTCAGCCCGTGATAGAGCCCTTTTGAGACGCCACCGGTGCGTGTGAAAAAGGCGTGCTTAATGCCGGCGTGTGCCGCCTCATCAAACATCGGGGACTCGAGTGGGTGAGGTTTTGTCGGATCGAGCATGGTTGCCTTGTCGTGTCCGGGGCAGGATTCGTCAAGACCTTTTGGCCCCATCGGGCCGCGGGATCCGGAAGGCACGACAGTGGGGCAGGAACGGCGTAGCCGTCAATGCGCCAAGGTGAATCCCAACGGAATCGTCCCACGCGGCCCTAGTGCCAGAACCTTGAACAGAGTGCCCATCTGATCTGGTCCCGCCAGGCGCTCAACCTCGCCTCGCAGGCGGTTTCGAAGGTCTTCCGAGGCATCTGCCCCAAGCTGACCGGCGCGCTCGAGCAGGCCCATCGAGATGAGAAAATCGCCCTGTAGTGCGGTAAAAGCCGCGAGGCCTGCCCGACGAGCAACTTCTGCAAGGGCGGAAAAATCGACATGGGTTGTTAGGTCTGCTTCGCCAGGATGAGCAAGCGGGTTGTCATAAGAGTGGTTGCGCAGCGCTTGCAGCGTGTCGCCGAGACCCGATTGCGTGTGGCCATAGTCGAGGAACAACCCTGCGCCGCCATGGCGACCAATATGTTCGGCGATTGTCTGCATCAGGCTTTCGCGCGCCGGTGCGACCTCGAAAACTGCGCCGCCAGAAGCTTCGCTGGAGCCGGGTGGCAACAATGCAGGGTCGAGTGAACCGGTTCCTGCCTGAAAGCTCAAGTTGCCATCTTCGTCGAGCCCCACCATGCGCTCGCGCCAGCCTTCGGAGGTTTTTACGTATTGGCGTGTGGGCACAGCGTCGAACAATTCATTGCCAATGATCAACAGTGGCGAATGCGGCAGGTCGTCGACGCTGCCGATCCAGGTGATCCGGTCCGCGTAGGCCAAAAGCGTCGATTTCTGGGCCTGGACCAGGCGGGGGCTCGTCTCGATCATGACGAAGCTTCCGCTGTCGCAAAGTTCAGGTTTGATCTTGTTCACGGTGCGCAAGACATCCTGCATCAGCGTGCCACGGCCGGGCCCGATTTCGGCGACAACGGGTTTTTCGGGACGGCCAAGTGCTTCCCATGTACCGGCCAACCATGCGCCTACCAGTTCACCGAACATCTGGCTGATTTCGGGCGCCGTGGTGAAGTCGCCCCTGGTGCCGAACGGTTCGCGGGACATGTAGTAGCCATGTTCCGGGTCGCCGAGGCACAGCGCCATGCAATCGGCCACAGATATCGGCCCGGATGCTGCTATCAACCGTTGGATACGGTTCTTCAGCGCCGTCATGGCGTGGTGGGGCGTGCCACGCGATGCCTGGCTGAAAGCATCGCCCAGATGCCGGCCAGTACCATCGGCACGGAGAGAACCATGCCCATGGTCAGCCAGCCGCCGGCGAGGTAGCCGAGCTGGGCGTCGGGTTCACGGTAAAACTCGACGAAAATGCGTGACAGGCCGTAGCCGGTGACGAAGGCCCCGGCCACGAATCCTGGGGTTTTCAGTTTGAGCAATCCATGAGTGAGGATCCGCAGCACGATGAACAGGAGCAGCCCTTCGAGCGCCGCCTCATAGAGCTGGCTCGGGTGGCGCGGGAATGGACCGCCGGTGGGAAACACAAAAGCCCAGGGCACGTCTGTGACCCGGCCCCAAAGCTCGGAATTGATGAAGTTGGCGACACGTACTGTTCCCAGCGCAACCGGCACGCCGGCTGCCACCACATCGAAGAGTGTCCAGATGTTGATGCCGCGGGCGCGGGCAAACAGGATCATGGCCAGCGTGGTTCCGGCGAAGCCGCCGTGGAACGACATGCCGCCTTGCCAGACTGCGACGATATCCAGAGGATTAGCGAGGTAACGCTGAAAATCATAAAACAACACGTAGCCAAGCCGACCACCCAAAACGATGCCGATTGCCGCCCACATGACGAAATCGTCGAGGTCGATCGCCTTCATGGGAGTGGTGCCGTTCGGCCAAAGACGGGTGTTGGAAATGAGCCGCTTGGCATACCACCATGCAAACAGAATGCCCACAATGTAGCCGATGCCATACCAGTGGATTGCCAGCGGACCGATCTGGACGATGACCGGATCAATGTTGGGGAAGGCGAGGGCGGTCATGGGGAGCAGGAACGATTCAGGCAAGGCGGTATCCGTGAGCGAAAAGGGGATTAGGCGCGGACCATGGTCCAGCCTTAGGGCAGGGTCAAGACAGCGAGGTACCGCACCGCTCTGCCTTGCATTTGCCGGGTTGGACGCTTATTTCAAATGGAAACGCGAGGCTTGCCTGTCATGAACACCGGACCGAACCGTATTTTCGATGAATTCGCCAAGCTGATGACCGATGCAGCCGGCGCCGCGCAGGGGGTACGACGCGAGGTCGAGACCGCTTTCAAATCACAGGCCGAGAAAATGCTGAACGGCATGGATGTGGTTCAGCGCGAAGAGTTTGACGCAATGCGCGACATGGCGGTTAAGGCACGGGCAGAAAATAAGAAGCTTGAGGCACGGATTGCCGCGCTGGAAGCCCGACTTGGGGTAGATGCGCCACCCAAACCTTCCGCAGCGGCGGCTAAAAAGGCCAGCCGGGCCCCAACTCAAAAATAATTTTCATCGGACTTGTCCACAGGGCCTGTCACGAAAAACGCTTTGCCGTGAATCGCTTATCCGGCGTGCATGAATCTTTGCGACAGCGTCTGTCCACACCCCTGTGCTGCATTGCGCAAAAAGGCACTGGCGCCGCGACTCCGCATCAATAGACTGAATTTGTTGTATGATTCGGGGACGGGTCATGCGGGCGGGCAGGTCAGGTCCGGTATGCGGATGTCGCTCGGTCCTGCCCGTTGTTGAGTTATCCAAAATTGTCGTGTGCCCTCCCGGGAGCGTGCGGTAACGCTCCCAGAACGACAGGAAAGCATATTCATGGAACTTCTCGAGATCGAACTTGCCCGCGATTGCCATCCCGTTGATGTCATCGAGCAGGTTGCGAACAATAATGACTGGGCGTTCGAGCGCACCGGAGACGACGAGATTTCCATCTCGGTGGTCGGCACATGGACGGACTATCATGTCTCGTTTTCCTGGATGGAAGATTTTGAGGCGCTGCATCTGGCATGCGCTTTTGACATCAAGGTTCCGGAAAACCGCACACTTGAAGTGATGCGCCTGCTTTCATTGGTGAATGAGCAGATGCTGTTCGGGCATTTTGACCTTTGGGAACAGGAAGGCGCGATCATGTTCCGCCAGTCGCTGCTGCTTGCCGGCGGTGCGGAGCCGACCAGCCAGCAGGTGGAGGTACTTCTTTCGAGCGCGCTTGAAGCCTGCGAATGCTATTTCCAGGCGTTTCAGTTTGTCGTCTGGTCCGGCACTTCGGCGAAGGACGCGCTGGCTGGTGTGCTGTTTGAAACCTTCGGCAACGCCTAGCTTGAGCGACGGCAAGAACAAACCCGAGATCAGCTTTGCTGACTTTGATCGTGTCGACATCCGTGCTGGCACTATCGTTGAGGCACTGCCGTTTCCGGAGGCGCGCAAACCGGCCATCAAGCTGAAAATAGATTTCGGTGCCGAAATCGGGATCAAAAAATCTTCGGCCCAAATCACCAAATATTATGATCCGGACACGCTTGTCGGGCGGCAGGTGATGGCGGTGGTCAATTTTCCGCCGCGCCAGATTGGACCTTTTATTTCAGAGGTTCTCACCCTTGGCATGCCCGATGAAGAGGGTGCAGTGGTGCTGGCCGCGATTGAGCGTCGGGTGCCGAACGGCGGACGGCTATTTTAGGCGTCTGGCGCTTCATTTGTCTGCCAGACGCGCGACTGCTGCGAAAGCCAGCACCGATGCGACACCGATGATGATGGCAGCGCCAAGTGCGGTTGTTACGCCAAATTGTTCCGTTACATATGCGAAGATGAAGGGGGCTGCGGCGGATACAACGAGCCGTATTGCGGATACGCGCCCGACAAGGGCCCCATAGCCTTCGCTACCGAACAATGTGAGTGGCAAGGTTCCTTGCACGATGCTGTTGAGACCCGATCCTGCGCCGAACAGCACGGCAAATAGGAATGCACCAGCCAGCCATGGCGCTGTTGCCAACAAGATGGCGAGCGCCATTGGTAACGCGCAGGCGGAGAGGATCGCCAGGCGCGATGGCGACAGGTTTTTGCCAAAAGTCATGTTGATGAAGCGCGCAAAGACCTGTGCTGGTCCGAACATTGTCCCGACCAGCACAGCCGCAGTCCCCAGGCCGACTGCGGTAAGCATCGGAACCATGTGTACCAGGAGTGCGGAGAGCACGAAGCTCATCAACGTGAAGCCTGCTGCCATGAAGATAAAACCTCTGCGGCGATCTGCCTGCGGCAGGCTTCCTTCGACGATTTCCAACGGCTCTTCAGGGGGCAGGGGTGTGTCGACTTCCTCTATGGCGACCGGATCGAGCTGTGGTGCCTTGGCGGTCATGCGCTGACGGGTGAGGCGCGAAAGTTTCCAGTGCACCGGCAGGCAGATCAGAAGGTTTGCCGCAGCAAAAACAATATAGACCGTGCGCCATGACAGGTCGGTATGCATCCAACTTGTCAGCGGCCAAGCCAAAGTTGAGGCAAAGCCTGCGATAAGGGTCAGATGGGTGATGGAGCGCTGCGCGCGGTTGGGAGCGACCTGCACCAACAAGGCGAAGGCGCCATTATACTGGACCAGGCCCGAAGCCACTTCCATGACAAGCAGAAATGCGACGAATATGGCGGCATTGGGAGCAAGCGCTGTTGCAAACATGGACAGAGCGGCGGCGACGGAGCCCACTGCCATGACCTGACCCGCGCCAAATCTGTCCATCAGCCGCCCGGACAAGGGCGCGGCGAAGCCTCCAGCAAGAAGGCCGATCGATAGCGCGCCATAGATCCATTCCAGTGCCCAGCCAAAATCTGTGGCCATCTCGGGGGCAAGAATGCTGAAGCTGTAATAGAGCGTGCCGTAGCCGATGATCTGGGTCGCGCCTAAGCCCCATACAACATAAGACAGATTTTGGTCGGAAATACGCATTGCAGGCCTATGTAGCTTGGGGAGCACCTTCGTCTATCCGCCATTATGTGACAGGCGAGCAATGGACCAAGCCATTTTGGCGATACGCCAGTTTGGCTCTTGACCTTCCAGTTGCTGGAAAGACTACCTATGCCTCAACCTGATGAAAAATGAAGCGGAGCCTGCCATGACAACCCACAAACATGATCACCATGATGGCGGATCGTGCTGCGCTGGCAAGCAGCCGGCTGCGGGCCTGTCGGTGACGCGCGATCCCGTGTGCGGAATGACAGTTGATCCCAAGGCGGGCAAGCCAACTGCCAATCATGAGGGGCATGAGTTTCACTTTTGCAGCACCTCTTGCCATGACAAATTCGTTGCCAAGCCAGAGCCGTTTGTGACCGCGATTGACCCCGTTTGCGGCATGAAGGTGGACCGCGCGACCGCCTCACATTTTCACCGGCATGAGGGGGTGGGGCACTATTTCTGCTCTTCCGGCTGCAAACAGAAATTCGAGGCGGAGCCCGCAAAATATCTGGGCGACCGCCCGGCACCTGAGCCGATGCCGGCTGGCACGCAATATACCTGCCCGATGCATCCTGAAATTGTGCGCGACAAGCCAAGCTCCTGCCCGCTCTGTGGCATGGCGCTGGAGCCGATGGGCGTGCCGACCGGCGATGAGGGGCCCAACCCCGAACTGGTGGATTTCACCCGCCGGTTCTGGGTGAGTGCTGTGCTTGCGCTGCCGCTGTTCATCATTGCCATGGCGCCGATGGTGGGGCTGCCTCTGCGTGACTGGATTGGTGAGCGGACAGCCGTCTGGCTGGAGCTTGCGCTTGCCACGCCTGTGGTGCTGTGGGCGGCTCTTCCGTTCTTTCACCGTGGCTATGAATCGCTGGTCAACCGCAGCCCGAATATGTGGACGCTGATTTCCATCGGTGTGGGAGCGGCCTATCTTTACAGCGTAGTTGCAACGCTCTTTCCGGATATCTTCCCGCATAGTTTCCGCCATGGTGGCACTGTTCCGGTCTATTTCGAAGCAGCCGCGGTTATCGTAGCGCTTGTGTTTCTCGGGCAGGTTCTGGAGCTGAAGGCGCGCGAGCGCACCGGCTCGGCCATTCGGGCACTGCTTGATCTCGCGCCCAAAACTGCGCGACGGGTCGGGTCTGATGGGGTTGAGACAGATGTGCCGCTGGAAGATGTGCAAGCCGGCGATCTGTTGCGTATCCGGCCGGGTGAGGGCGTTCCCGTTGACGGCATTGTGACTGAGGGTCGCTCTTCCGTGGACGAATCCATGATCAGCGGCGAGCCGCTGCCGATTGAAAAAAATGAAGGTGATGGCCTGACTGGGGGCACGCTGAACCGCAATGGCACGCTGGTGATGCGCGCCGAAAAGGTGGGTGCTGATACGATGCTGTCGCGCATTGTCGAGATGGTGGCCAAGGCACAGCGTTCGCGTGCGCCGATACAGGGAATGGCAGACCGCGTGGCTGCCTATTTCGTTCCTGCGGTGGTGCTGGTGGCGCTTTTGGCCTTTGTCGTATGGGCCTTGATCGGGCCGGAGCCCAGCATGATCCATGCCATTGTGGCGGCGGTGTCGGTTCTCATCATTGCCTGCCCCTGCGCACTTGGGCTGGCTACGCCGATGTCAATCATGACGGCGACCGGGCGCGGTGCGCAGGCTGGCGTCCTGATCCGCGATGCAGAGGCGCTGGAGCGCTTTGCCGGGGTTGATACCCTGATCGTCGACAAGACCGGAACGCTGACCGAGGGCAAGCCGAAACTGACCGATGTGATTGCCGCTAAAGGCTTTGCTGAGGACGAGGTTCTGATGCTCGCGGCCAGTCTGGAAAAGGGCTCCGAGCACCCGCTCGCCGAAGCTATCGTCAAGGGAGCTGAGGCGCGGAAGCTCACGCTTTCATCGGCCAGCGAGTTTGAGGCGACAACCGGCAAGGGCGTTGCAGGAACAGTGTCCGGCAAGGCGGTTGCGCTGGGCAATGACGCGATGATGACACTGTTGAAGGCCGATATCGGCGCGCTGGAAGGCCAGGCCGATGCGTTGCGCGCTGATGGCAAGACGGCGATGTTCGTTTCCATCGACGGCAGACTTGCGGGCCTGGTTGCAGTGTCTGACCCGATCAAGGAGACGACCCGCGCGGCCATCAAGGCGTTGCATGAGACCGGGCTGACCATCCTGATGGCGACCGGCGACAATGAGGTGACAGCGCGCGCGGTAGCCCGGCAACTTGGCATCGACGATGTACGTGCCGGCATGTTGCCCGAGGCGAAGAAGGCGCTGGTGGATGAGTTGCAGGCCAAGGGCGCGAAGGTTGCGATGGCGGGCGACGGGGTGAACGATGCGCCAGCGCTGGCTGCAGCTGATGTCGGAATTGCGATGGGAACGGGTGCGGATGTCGCTGTTGAAAGTGCCGGCATCACGCTGGTTAAGGGTGATCTTAACGGCATTATCCGGGCCCGTGCATTGGCGCAGGCAACCATCCGCAACATCAAGCAAAATCTGTTTTTCGCTTTTCTCTACAATGCGTTAGGGGTTCCCGTTGCGGCAGGTGTCCTCTACCCCATTTTCGGCACATTGTTGTCGCCAATGCTGGCGGCAGCGGCGATGAGCCTGTCATCAGTCTCGGTGATCGGCAACGCGCTTCGGTTGCGAACTCTCAAACTCTAACGTCAACGCCTACAAAGGAAATCTATTATGAACCTCATGAAAAAATTTGTTCTCCTCGCCGTTACGCTGGCTTTTGGCGCCGGTGTCTTTCTGGAAGCGGCCAACGCGCAGACCGATCATTCTACCCACACCATGACTGCCACCATGGGAAGCGAAGCCACTTCCACCAAAGAATACAAGGAAGCCATGGACAAGATGCATGGCGAGATGGCCGCCCAGGCCTATACGGGCGATGCCGATCTTGATTTCGCCGTTGGCATGATCCCGCATCATCAGGCGGCTATCGATATGGCGCGCACCGTTCTCGAGCATGGCAAGGACGCGGAAATCCGCAAGCTGGCCGAGGAAGTTATTGCTGCGCAGGAACGCGAGATTGCCCAGCTGACCGCGTGGATTGAAAAGCACAAGGCGCAGTAACGATCCGGCAGACGCCTTCCAATCCGGCAGCGGGCATGCGTGCCCGTTGCCACGCCCGCTTGTCGCGTCTGGCCCTTGAAGAAGGGTGGAGGCGGGGCGCTAAAGTCAGCACCGCTGTGGTTGTAAATCCGGTAGAAATGGCGCTTTCGCTAGCGCCCCGCCGATGTCTTTTCGTCCTTCCATCTCCTAGTCATAGGACTGCTTAACCCGGCTCCATGCCGGAGGTATCGGTACCGGCGCACGACATACGGCGCCTCGTCCCCGACGACACGGGGAATCTGGAGACTCTGGTCGGACGTCCGGTTCCACCGGCCACGCTAGCCGCCTTTCCCGGTCATCGACTTCCCCCCCGCCAGCCACCGTCATGACCAACGCTCCGAAAGGAGAAGCCGGGGAACTATGCGGGAGGGGTGATGGGGGGTGGATAGATTGGGTGGAAGAATCGGTTCCTTCGATCCAAATCAACTTATCCCAGCCGGCGCGCGACGGGTGCCGCTGATCGATGCGCTTGCGACTGGTGGGTAGAAGATCACTGCGCCGAGAAACACCTTCACCGCTACCTTGTGGAATTCGACTTCCGCCACAATTCCCGCGTGGCCCTTGGCGTGAACGGTGAAGCCGGCGCTGACCGCATCCTTGATGGTGTCGTCGGCAAGCGCCTGACCTATGAAACGACTAGTGCAAGGTGAGAAGCCCTATGGTGTCTGGCGACCCTCCAAATGCCGCCCGAAAGCCAAGCGGAGAAAGGGCGACGAAGCTTAGTGAGAAAGAGCAGTCCGAGCGGTTCAAGGAGACCGCTCGGGAGCTTAATGTTGATGAAGGAGAAAAGGATTTCGAAACTGCACCCAACAAAATTGCAAAGCGGCGAACCAGAATTAACGATGTAGAACGTAGTTCTGGCGAATATCCGAAACCAACGGCCCGATCTCGTCTAGGGTATAAAAACGGACATGGTGACGAGCCATTTGATCCGTAATCATGTTTAAGAATTCCGCATCCTGCGTCTGTGCGTCGTCTCCAACGACAACCAATTGGGTGGGCCGATCGAGGGCGGTTTCTTGATAAAGCAGTTCCCCCTCTATCATATGCGGGCTGGCGCGATTGAGCGCTTTGTCCGGCTCACCTGCAAGCGATACGGTGTCGATTAGATTGAAGGCTCCATTCTGATAAGCGAAGGGAACCTCGATCTTTACGCCCCCAGAAAGGTGGACGGGTTCAGGCTTGACGAGGAAATCTTCGACACCATTCGTACGAAAAGCTTGCGCCAATTTTGTCGATACCCTTTGGCCGCGTTGGGGGCTGGGGACCTCACCAACTAGTTTTTCAAACAGTTCGCCGACAAGTTCCTCGGGGTCTTTAACCAAAACAGATCGAACCGGAGACAGGCGAACCTTCCCAGACCTGAGCGCTATGAACTTCTCTATTTTTTCCCTGTCCCAGCCGTTACCAAACTCGTGCCTCAATCGATCTTCCATCGATTCTTTCAAGTGCTGAAAATGGTTACCGAGATGGATCTTGAACGCTTGCTCCGCACGACGCGGGCGGTGGCTAAATTTCACAAAGACAGAAGCATTGGCGAACACGATAACGCCAATGTTCACAAACTCAGCACGTTCAGGGAACTCTGAGTATTGAACAAGCGAAAAATAGCCTTGAGGTTCACGGATCATTTTACCAGCCCCGGGATTTCCGGTTCATCTACTAAACGCGCTGAGATTGTGTTCACCACATATTCCGCGCGCCCACAAATCAAATCGGCCAGAGAATTCGCGGCATCGAGGCCTAAGCCCCATTGTGCAGGAATAGAATTAACGACTTCAAGCACGAAATTTCGCTCTAATTGAGACAACCTCTGGAGGGCGCGTTTAACGGACTTTGCATCGATATATGGATCGAATGCCGGAAACTTACCATATATCTTTGGGTCTAGGACCCACGACTTCGGGGCGGGACCCTTGGGAAAATCAACGTCGTCCCCGATAAAACAACTCGAATGATCGATGGGAACCAGATCGTATTTGCGACGCCCTTCCGCTTTCACGTAAAGCAGGTTGTCGGCGTTGCCTTGGCCGTCAAAAAACCGATCCCAATTGCGGACCCACGTATCAAAAATTACAAGCAATGCCACGTCGCCAGGTTCACGTAGGCGAGACAGAAAGGTGTCTCCCCCATCGTGGGGAGTCCCATCGACCGCGCGAGAAAAGAACATGGGAGGCGCCATGCGCGCGCCATTCTTCACCATAGTTAGGTCTATTTGGCAGTGGTCGACTATCGCAAACGGTGGCACCTTGAGGCCAATCCAAGCTGCCAGTTCTCCTGACACCAATTCCGATATGAGTGTTGCGGGGCCCATCGGGTTCCCCATAGATTTGAGAAATCCCTCGCCTGAATCTGTACTCACCCGGATCGGACTGGTGCTCGAGGCAAACGCCTCTATTTCCCGGCGCACCTCAACCGGCTGACATACCGTACCGCATACAAGCATCC
The DNA here is from genome assembly GCF_015500055.1 of Mesorhizobium sp. NBSH29. Lineage (NCBI taxonomy): Bacteria > Pseudomonadati > Pseudomonadota > Alphaproteobacteria > Hyphomicrobiales > Phyllobacteriaceae > Mesorhizobium > Mesorhizobium sp. NBSH29. Next base: position 3,622,696 of record NZ_CP045492.1, on the reverse strand, counting down.
CAGACCCCAAGTCTTACAACCCGATGTCCATAACTTACTGTACCCGAAGAATCGAGCCTTGGGTACGCGAAGTACAATATGCGGAGCACCCCTATGCCGGTACCCTCACCACCGCTCTCAACCCGCCTAGCGGGCTGTCTTCCAGCGCGATGTCGCCGCCGTGGCTGCGGGCGATGTCGCGGGCGATGGCGAGGCCGAGGCCGGTGCCGCTGGAATCGAGGTTGCGCGCTTCATCGAGACGTACAAAGGGCTTGAATACTTCTTCGCGTTCTTCGTGTGCGATGCCGGGGCCGTTGTCGTCTATGGTGACTGTCAGCCAGCCTTGCATGTGGACGGCGCGGATTTCTGTTCTTTCGGCGTATCGGAAGGCGTTGCCGACAAGGTTGTCGAGCAGGCGTGCAAAGGCGTTCGGGCGCACATGAACATCGGCCCGGCCGGCAAGCCAGGTCTGGAGGCTACGGCCGCGCAGGCGTGCCTCGTCGGCGAGTTTGTCGAAATAGGCAGTCAAGTCGAGCCGGCCCGTTTCCTCGCTGGCCTCTCCACGGGCAAAGGCGAGGTAACCTTCCAGCATGGACTGCATGTCGTCGATGTCCTGGTTCAGCGCTGACGTGTCCTTGCCCGGCAGCAGCGCAAGCTGCAGCTTGAAGCGGGTGAGGATGGTGCGCAGATCGTGGCTGACGCCGGTCAGCATGGCGGTGCGCTGCTCGATCTGGCGTTCGATGCGCTCGCGCATCTGGATGAAGGCAACGCCGGCACGACGCACTTCTTCAGCACCGCGCGGCCGGAAATCGCGCGGCATGGAACGTCCCTTGCCGAAGCTTTCAGCGGCTTCGGCCAGGCTCATGATCGGGCGGATCTGGTTGCGCAGGAACGGGATGGCGATCATCAGCAGAACCAGCGAGGTGCCGACCATCCAGAGCAGGAAGATGTGCGTGTTCGACGCATAGGCCTGGCTGCGGCGGGCAAAAACGCGCAGCACCTTGTCGTCAAGCTGGATGCGAATTTCGACGATGTTGGAATCGCCCACCGTATCGATCCAGAAGGGGCGGTTGATCTGACGGGTGATTTCGGCCGACAGGATCTGGTCGAGAATGGAGAAAAATGGCTTTGGACCGGGCGGCGGCAGCGGGTCGGGCGGCAGAATATCGATCTTCAGCGCCAGCCGGTCCTGCGCGATCCGCACCACATTGGAATAGGTCGCATCATGCGGATAGCTCTCGGTCATGTCGACGATCGCCGCGATGTCGCGGGTGACGGCCTGCGAGAGGCGCAGCGTTACCGTCTGCCAGTGGCGTTCCATGAACATGAAGGCGATGACCGACTGCAGCAGGATCATCGGTGCGATGACGATGATCAGCGAGCGCGCATAGAGGCGCTTGGGCATGTAGCGCGAGAACAGGCGCCAGAAGCGGATCCAGCCGAGACGCCAGCCCGCCCGAAGCTGCTCACGCGGCGTGCGCAGCGTGCTGCGCGGCGTGGCGAGGCCGTCAGGCGGGTCGTTTTTGCTGCCGGCCGTTGCGTCGACCCGGGTCGACGGCAAAAGACCGGTCAATCTCGTCCACAGCACCCTGGCTCTCTCCACAACAGCTGTCTTATGCGCCTTTGGCGCTTATTCCACGCTGAGCTTATAGCCTATGCCGCGCACGGTTTGCAGCCATGTCGGGTTAGAAGGGTCACGTTCGATCTTGCGGCGCAGCCGGTTGATCTGCACATCGATGGTGCGCTCGCCGACTTCTGACTCCTCGGCCACCAGTTCGTGGCGCGGAATGGTCTCGCCCGCACGCTCGGCGAAGATGACGAGGATCTCCTGCTCGCGGTCGGTGAGTTTTAGGGTTTCGCCGCTTCTCTTCAGCTCGCGACGGGAGATCTGGAATGTGTAGGGGCCGAACACGATCTGCTCGACCTTGGGTGTGGTCAGCGGTCCGCCGCGGCGCAGGATATTGTTGACACGCAAGATCAGTTCGCGCGGATCAAACGGCTTTGACAGATAGTCGTCAGCACCGGCCTCAAGCCCGACGATACGGCTGTCGGTTTCCGACAGCGCTGTGAGCATCAGGATGGGCACGTCCTTTTCGGCGCGCAGTGAGCGGGTGAGCTCGACGCCGCTTTCGCCGGGCATCATCACATCGAGGACGATCAGATCGAAATCAAGTCCGGTAAGGCGCCGCCGTGCCTCGTCGGCGTTGCCTGCAACTGTGACGCGAAATCCGTGCTCGGTCAGAAACTGCTTCAGAAGGTTGCGGATGCGGGTGTCGTCATCGACCACCAAAAGATGCGGTGCATCATCGTCAGGCGCGCTCGACCCATTCATTTCGCTGGTCTCCATGTCAGATTCCGTCATGGCAAATTGTCGATCTGCGGCCTCAATTCCGGGTTCACCATCGCTTTGAGAAAGCGCTCCACGGCGTCCCGGTCGTTAGGGCCTGCTTCCTTCAATGCCTCGCGGATGCGGCGCGACTGTGGCCGGGCGAGATCGAGCGCCAATGTACGCCCTTTGGTGGTTGGGTAAAGCTCACGCTGGCGACGGTCGCGCGAGCCCTGAACCTGGATCACGTGGCCGGTATCGATCAGCTGTTTCAACACGCGCGCCAGGCTCTGCTTGGTGATCTTGAGGACATCCAGCAGTTCGGCCACCGTCAGGCCCGGCATCCGGTTTACGAAATGCAGGATGCGATGGTGGGCGCGGCCAAAGCCGTAATCGGCCAGGATCTGGTCAGGGTCCGAAGTGAAATCGCGGTAGGCGAAGAAAACCAGCTCGATCAGCGCAAAGTCGATGCCATCATCGCCGGTCAGTTCGGTGCGCACCGGTCTTGCGCTGGAAGCACTGTGTTCGGACATAGGTCGATGCGAACCCTCATTTATGTCAGTTATGTTGACATATTTTGCACAGACTGGTAATTTTTGCCAAGCTTTTCGGTTAATTGCGAACGAAAAGGCAAGATTGGGCCGGTTATCCGGAACTTCCGAAGGTTTGCCTTCCCAGGACTGCCCGAATACGATCAGAAGGCTACGCGACCGGGGGGAGCGTGGTGATGACTCACGAATTTCGGGCCGCAGCGCCCGTGGGAGATTAGCATGGCATCGGTTCCCTTCGACAAGCTCGATGGTTTTATCTGGATGAATGGCGAGATGGTCAATTGGGCCGACGCCAAGGTGCATGTGCTCACGCATGGCCTGCATTATGCCAGTGCCGTGTTCGAGGGCGAGCGCGCCTATGGCGGTGAAATCTTCAAGCTGACCGAGCATACCGAGCGGCTGCACGAATCGGCACGTATCCTCGGTTTCAAGATACCTTACAGCGTCGCCGAGATTGACGATGCCTGCCGGACACTGTTGAAAAAGCAGGGCTTTCAGGATGCGTATGTGCGCCCGATTGCGTGGCGGGGCAGCGAGATGATGGGTGTTTCGGCGCAGAAAAACACCATCAACTGCGCCATCGCCATCTGGCAATGGCCGAGCTATTTCGACCCTGAGCAGCGGCTTAAGGGGATTCGTCTCGACCTGGCGGAATACCGCAGGCCGGACCCACGGACGGCGCCTTCACGTTCCAAGGCGGCTGGCCTCTACATGATTTGCACGCTGTCCAAACATGCGGCCGAAGACAAGGGTTATGCCGATGCGCTGATGCTAGACTGGCGCGGGCAGGTGGCAGAAGCCACAGGGGCCAATGTGTTCTTTGTCAAAGACGGCACACTGCATACGCCAACGCCTGACTGTTTTCTGGATGGCATCACCCGACGCACGGTGATCGGGCTGGCGAAGAAGCGCGGCATCGAGGTGGTCGAGCGGGTGATCATGCCGGAAGAGATGGAAGGTTTCGAGCAGTGTTTCCTTACCGGAACCGCAGCCGAAGTGACGCCGGTTTCAGAAATCGGGGCCTATCGCTTCGAGGTTGGCGAGATCGCCCGGACCCTTATGAACGATTATCAGGCAGCCGTGCAGCCTGCCCATGCAGTGGCCGCTGAATAGCAGAAATCCAGTTGGCATAAGCCTTCCCCCGAGCGCCCGTTAGCCTTGTGGCGCTTCATCAGCATATACTTATTTGACATTCGCTGGATTCAGCGTCTGATTGTAGCGCCGACTCACCGGAGGTCGGCTGTTAGAGAGGGAAAATCAATATGGAAGCTCTTCTTCCGATCATTATTCAGGTGGTTACGGGTGTCATCGGTGGCCAGGCAGTCGGTGCGGCAATGTCGCAGGCTGCAATGGGCCAGTTGCCGAAGATTCTGTCCGGTGCCATTGGCGGCGTTGGCGGCGGTGCTATCCTTGGCAGCCTGCTGGGTGGCGGCGCTGGCGTTGATCCAGCCATGGCAAGCGGCATGGGCGATATGCTCAGCAATGTCGTTGGCGGTGCTGGCGGCGGCGCGATCCTGACGGCGATTGTCGGCATGGTTATGAAGAGCATGAACAAGGGCTGATCTGGCCTCGGTTTTCAAGCGGGCGATCCGAGAGGGTCGCCCGTTTTGCTTTTGGGGATGTGGGCATGGCAAAAGGTGGGTTCATTCTGCTATCGGGATGAGCGTTATCTTTTCATGCAGAGAAGGCAAACTCATGGGTCAACTCACCGCAGCTATCGTTCCCGTCACGCCGTTCCAGCAGAATTGCACGATCCTGTTTGATCGGGATGACAAGACCGGGGTGGTTGTCGATCCGGGCGGAGACGTGGCGGATATCCTGAAAGCGCTGGATGAGCATGAGGTGGCAGTCACCGCGATCTGGCTGACGCATGGCCATATCGACCATGCCGGCGGGGCGATGGAGCTGAAAGAGCGGCTTGGTGTCGACATTATTGGGCCGCACGAAGATGACCGCCAGATGCTGGCAAACCTCGAGCTGCAGGCCCAGCGCTTCGGGCTGACGGGTGACGTGCGCAACTGCACGCCGGACCGCTTTCTCAAAGAGGGCGAGACCGTCTCTTTTGGCAGCCATGTGTTTAGCGTGTTGCATTGCCCTGGGCACGCTCCCGGGCATGTCGTCTATTTCAATCCGGTAGCCAATTTCGCCCATGTCGGCGATGTTTTATTCCGGGGATCGGTGGGGCGGACGGATCTGCCGGGCGGTGATGGAGAAGCCCTGATCTGGTCGATCAAAGAAAAGCTTCTGCCGCTTGGCGATGATGTCGGATTTATCTGTGGCCACGGGCCAGGGGGCAAATTCGGCGAAGAGCGGCGCAGCAATCCCTATCTGGTTTGACAAGACACAAAAAACCCCGCCGGAGCGGGGTTTCTATTATGGGGCAGGGAAGCCCGTATCAATTGGCGACGCAGAAGTGCTCGTTGCCGTCATAGCCGACATAGGTGCCGGTGCGGGTGTCGAAGCTGCGGTAGCGGTTCTGGCAGTAACGGTACCATTCGCGGCTCCACGGTTCTGCACCACGGCGCACGTAGACAGGCTCTTCATAGACGCGGGTGACGCGACGCTGGCGGTAGACCGGGCGTGGTTCGTAATATTCGTCTTCATAGACGGGTTCACGGTAGCGCGGCTGGGACAATGCTGACCCAATGACCGCACCGGCTGCAAGGCCAAGCACACCGGCGGCAATCGCGTCGCCGTTATGGTGGCGGCGGTAGCGATCCCCAGCATTGGCGGCTGGGATGGCAGTGAGTGTGGTGGCGGCAAGTGCTGCGCCAAGCACGGCAGTTTTGAAGAAACGGTTCATTTCAATCTCCTTCGCGTTGCCTGGTGGGGGACTTGCAGGTTCAACGTAGCTTCGAAATTATGCGGACCGACCTGAACGCAGGCTGAACGGTATTCAGCATCAACGTGCACTCTGCCCGGTCAGTTCCGTGCGGAATCTGGCGATGTCATGAATCAAGGATCGACGTCGACAGCGATGGCGCTGCCGTCAATTATTCAAACCGGAGCATACCACCCTGTTGCGGCGGCGCTCAGGTGTGACCCGAACGTCAGCCGAGGACGGTGAGGTCGACCGCTTTTGGACCTTTGCCGCGTTTATCCGGCTCGGTTTCGAAGCTGACTTTCTGGCCATCCTCGAGACCAGTCAGGCCAGATGCCTGCACCGCCGAGATATGGACGAAGACATCTGTCGCCCCGTCATCCGGCGTGATGAAGCCGAATCCCTTGGCGTGATTGAAGAATTTGACAGTGCCGGACTGCGGCATTGGGAAACTCCTTGTTTCTCCCATTGAAGTCCTCGGGCAGCATTATTGGTTTGCCCGTGGCCGATCATTCATCGGGGGAGAAGAAACAGGTCTCGCGCCGGGGCTTTTGCCCTCTGTTTCTCGTGAGTGCCTTGCTTTCACAGGGCGCACGCTATTCCAGCTCCGGGCCCGCCAAATGCCCGAGAGTCAATTTTGTCCTTCATTTTGGCGTCATGCACAAGAAAAAGTTTAGCGCAGTCCTGTGGCTTTGCTTTATCCGTGAAATTTCCGACCTTGGAGAGACGGGCGCCCGAGCAATCTGCGCGAGCGCAGTCAGCCTCAGCGATAGATGCGGGCGATGCAGCGTGGGCCGACATGGCGGTGTACGACGCGGCCGCGATAGCCGGGAATCTGGTGGCGGCGGACGTCGCGATGGCAATCGCGCGGGCGTGCCGGCGTGACGCGAACCGGACGGCAATTGCGCAAATGCCGGTGCGACAGCGTGCGGCCAAATTCGCGAACACGATGACGCTGCACATTGCTGTGGCAGCCGCGGACCTGCACCACCAGCCCGGCATCATAGGCGGGAGAGGGAACTACTGGTGCCGCAAGGGCGGGTGCTGCGAACATGATACCTGCACCCATGCACAATGCGTGGAGCGCGTTTGTCAGTTTCTTCATCACAGATGCCTCGCTTCTGGACCATGTGATCCGGGTTGGTTTCCTCGCAAACCAGGTTGAAGCTGTGCTTCGTCGTGGTTTCCGCATGGGAACTTTACCGCGCGCGCTGGCGCGTTCAACACCTGAGCAAACAAAAGGCACGGATGGTGCGCATCCGTGCCTTTGAATTGTTGGATAACTGCAGTCGCGAAGTGATTATTCAGCGCGCAGATCAACCGCCTTGGGGCCTTTGCCCATGCGGTCTGGCTCGACCTCGAAGGTAACCTTCTGGCCATCAACGAGGGTGCCCAGGCCGGAGGCCTCGATAGCCGAAATGTGAACGAATACGTCCTTTTGCTCTTTGCCATTTGGATCTTTGCCATCTGGCGTGATGAAGCCAAAGCCTTTGGTTGCATTGAAGAATTTAACTGTACCAGTCTGAGCCATCAGGGGAACTCCTTCATCCGTTTTCGATTTTCCGGTCCCCCTCATCCGAAGCAAGTCCCGGCAGTTCCTTGGCAGACATGCATTCGCGCACAATTATGTTCCCCGCGCCAAGAGCAGGATTGTCAGATATTCACGTTTTCGGGGAAAGGTCGCTCAAACGTTCCAGTCTCCGGGTCAGCAAATGCCCGAACGTCAATTTTATGGCATGGAACCTCTGCAACTGCAAGATAGTCCATAATTTCAGGGGTTTGTGGCCGGCTAATGAGGCTGCCGGATGCTCTGTGGAAACGGTGCGCCATCCCCGGTAATGCGCGCGATGCGCGTAAAAACAATGGTCTGCAACGGAATCGGAAGATCGTGTACCGCTACCAGCTGTTCTCCCCCAACAGTACTCTGGCGGAAGAAAGGGATGAGTGCGTAGCGGAAAATTTCTCCGGCATTTTCCGAATCGGCACTGATATCGGCCACCATGATCGCACCGATTCGGGCGGGCAAGGGCTGCCGCGCAAAGGCGGTACCGAGGAAGTCTCCGAGCCCGTAGGCAGTCAGCGTTTTGGCTCCGACACGCTCGACCGGTTGCAAGACATGTGCGTGGTGGCCAGCGATCAGGTTGGCGCCGGCAGCAGCGATGGTGGCGGCCAGTAGACGCGTTTCGGGCCGGGGGAAGTGGCGAAACTCCCAATCCCAATGCGGAATCACACATCGGATATCTGCGTTCATGGTTCGCAATGGCTCCCAGTCCCGTGCTGCGAGAGCAGCGCCGGTGGAGATGAGAGAATCAAAGGTTTTCGCGGCAGCGTTGCGCCATTGCGTGAAAGCGAGCAGCCCGACCTGCACGCCGCGGATGGGCAGCACTGCACCGGGTCGGTGTTTTGTACCGATGTGGTTGATGCCGCGCACGGCCAACGCGTGCAGCGTTTCTTCAAAGCCTTCAACACCCTGGTCCAGCATGTGATTGTTGGCGAGCGAGAGAACCAGCCTGTCGGGGGCGACACCCATTGCCGCGAGCGCGCCATCAAGATAGGCGCCCTTCATCGCATGGCGCGTGCCAAGCCTGGTGGCCACAGGCGCATGGGGTCTCGCCACAACAGGGCTTTCGCAATTGCCCACCACCAAATCGCCTGAAGCAAGGATGTCGCGAAGCGTTTCATCTATTTCTGGCGGCACCGGGCCTGCTACAGCCGAAATGTCGCCGATGAACACCAGTCGCACAGACTTGTTCGGTGGCGTGCCCAACCATTGCGCGGTGGGCGGTGCAAACCCTGAGGCATCGCCAGCCAAGGAGGGGCGCAAAAAACGCGGCAGCCATGTCAGGCGGTAGCGGAGCGGGAAATTGCTGGACAGGGTGTACGCCTCAGTGAGTGCGTGACGCTATATCACGATTGCTCGTTGGGGTATGTGCTTTGCCTGCCTGCCTCGCTTGCGATTGGAGACGAAACGATCCAGAAAGCCGGGCGGCAGGATGGCAGGCACTTTCCGGAGGGAGACGGTGACGATGATGCTGAACATGTTTCGTACGCTGGCCATCATGGCAGGGTTTTTGGCGGTTGCAGCTACCGCCCGCGCCGATGTCAGCGCAGATGTGAGCGCCCTGTTCGATGCCCGAACTGTCGTGGACCGCGATGCTGCCATCGATGGGCTCGAAAATGCCGACCCAAAAAACCCGCTGGTACCCTATGTGTTGGGAACTGCCGCCTTTACGCAGGCGCTTGAGGGGCTGGGGCAAGCGTTGCACCGGCACGGCCTTGAGAGCCCACACTCTATTGCGTTGCCGCCCATGCGGCTGCCGGTGCCTATCAATGCCGACCCAGAACCCTTGAATTATGAGGGATTTCGCACAATCCTGCTGAACTTTCGTGACGGGCTCGAAGCAGCCGCCGCCCAACTCGGGATGGTGCCTGAGGATGTTGAGATCGGCGTGGTTGTGGATCTTGCAAAGTTGTCGATCGACCTGAATGGCGACGGAATGCTCGCCGCCGATGAAAGTGTCGCGGCTGTGATGGCGGCTCTGAGTGGTGCCAACCCGCATTCCGCAGCAGGTCCGCCCGACCTGACGTTCCGCTTCGATCGGGCTGATGGTTTCTGGTTGCAGGGATATGCGAATTTCCTCATCGCGCAGGTGGATTTTTGGCTGGCCCATGATTTCCAGACCGCCTTCGACAGCAGCTTCCACATGCTGTTTCCGCGTGCCGGTCTTCCCATGCAGGGCGTTTTAGTGCCGCCGGTCGATGCAACTGGCCTGCTGTCGGAATGGCGGATCGCCGATGTTGTGTCGTTCGTTCATCTCGTGAACTGGCCGGTTATCGAGCCCGAGCGGCGCCAGACAGCGCGGCTGAAACTGCTCGAAATGATCCGGCTGTCGCGCCTGAACTGGCAGGCCATCCGTGCTGAAACAGATAATGATCGCGAATGGCTTCCCGGACCGCAGCAGCCGGGCATCAGCAAACTAACCGGTCTGGAAGTTGGTGAGGAACAGGTGGTGGCCTGGCATGATGCCCTGCAAATTGCCGAAGACCTGCTTGAAGGCAGGGTGCTGCTGTCGCACTGGCGCATCGCTGGCAAGGGCATCAATGTGAAGGCGTTTTTTGAGGCGCCACAGACGTTTGATCTCGTTCTTGCGCTGACCGGGCCGGGCGTCGTGCCCTATCTGGAAAACGGCACGCTGATTACGTCCGAAACCTTCGGGCGGGTCCTTCAGCAGTTCGGCGGTCCTGCTTTTCTCGGATATGCGCTGTGGTTCAACTGATCGGGCCAAGGGCACATTCTACGCCTGAGCTCGTGGTGATCAGCGCTGCGGATGCCGCTGCGTCGGCACATCGCGCCGCAAAATAGGTGCAAAAGGGCAGTATGAGTGCGGCCTGAAACCAGCACCCGGTCTTTGACCATTTGTTTGCCAAGAACAGCGAAACGCTTTTGGGTGTCTTTTATTAAAGTACAGCCAGTAGTAGTATTTGATTGGGCGATTTTGAGGAGACGGAATTGATGTTTCGACGAACATTTATGTCAACAATGATTGTATTGCTGGGACTGGCGATACCCAGCATCGCCTCGGCGGCGCAGGCTTATGTGACGGGTAACGTCAATGTCAGATCCGGGCCGGGAACCGGCTACGCACGGATCACAACATTGCCTGCCGGTGCGCGGGTCACGATACGCACGTGCCAGCGCAACTGGTGCCAGATTTCACGCAGCGGCTTGCGCGGCTGGATGAGCGCCAACTATCTCGACAGGGCCTATTCGGGTCGTCCGGTTGTGGTGCAAAGACCCATCATTGTGAACCCGCCCTATTATCGTCCGCATCGCCCGCGTCCGCCGCATGCGCGCCCACCGGGAAACCGCCCACCGCATGTTCGGCCACCAAACCGGCCACGGCCGCCTGGAGCCGGTCGTCCACCGCGTCCGGGTGCCAATTGCCGGATCGCGCCCGGATTTCCTTGCCCGCGCTGATGACCCCGTGAAGGCGCGCCGCATTGTCGGCGCGCTTCTGCATTGAGCATCCTGGCGGGCATTCCAGGCCTGGATACCACTCTAGGTCGGGTGATTCCGTTGACGCCGGGGTGCAACGATGCGCCGGTGCTTCTGACCGGCCTCCAGGAGCGCCAGATCATAGACAGCCTCGATGCGAGGCAGGATTGCTGATGGAGCGAGCAGGCTTTCAACGACGGCCCGACCTGCCAGTCCCTGGTGACGCATCAGACCCGGATCCCCCCGGAAACGGAGAGCCATAGCAGCCATTCCGGCGATGTCTGCGACTTTGAAGATCAGCGATTCCGGGAGCAGATCGGCCATGTTCCCAACATCTGTGGAGATCACCGGAACTCCTCGCGCCATCGCTTCAAGGGGCGCTATCGGGGCCTCTTCCTGCTCGGACGTGCAGAGGTAGACCTCGAGGCCGGCGACAAGATCGGCCGCGTCTTGCCGCTCGCCGAGAAGGTGGATACGGCCGCGCATGGCGGGATCGGCCAATGCCCGTTCAAAGGTTTGGGTTCCCGGTCCTGACCGGGAGTAAGGCCCTATTAGCGCCAGTTCGGCATCACATCCTGCCTGCAGCAGACGATCCAGGATCTGAACCATGTCACTCTGTCGCTTTCGCTGGCCAATGACGCCCACCGATCCGAGAAGAAATGTTTCCGGCGCGATGCCAAGTTTTTGACGCGCGGCTAACCGTTCAGCGTCCGTCGCTATCGGAAGTGCTTGGGCGTCGAACATGTTGGGTATCGAATGGATTCGGGATTTGGCGATCAGGAAGCGGGACGTGTAATACCGTGCCGTGTGATCGCTCAACCCGATCACCTGGTGTGCAAATCTCCATGTTGGTTGAAATTGCCGCGAATGCGCGGTCATCACTGTCGGTGCCGCGACCGCGCAGCGGAAGATCATGGCATAGACGTTGGCGGAGCTTCCATGCGAATGGACCACATCTATTTCCGCATCATCAAGCTGGCGCCCTACCGCGCTCATTTCGGCCGGATGGCGCGAGAATCTGCAAGGGACCATGTTTACCGGAGCGCCGGCAAGCTGGCTGGCAATCCAGGCACCCGGCCGGTGGACCAGCGTGACCTGATGCCCGGCAGATACCTGTTCCTTGATCAGCGTGGCTGTGGTTGTTGCAACACCGTTGAGCCCGCCGTGACTGACTATATGTGCGATCTTCATCGGAACATCTTTGCTTTAGATGCTGCTTCTAGGTTTCCTTTTACGGCTCAGCAAGTGGGGAGGGTCGATGCTTTTGCCACTAGCCTGCGCGCTAGCAGCGGGTGGCGCGGAGGACGGTTATCTCCTGACATGCCGCTGTCAGGAAATGTCGGCACGCCTCTCTTTCCATTCGCGCACTTTGTTCCCATATTGGGTCGATGGCACGCACCCCCGAGCATAAATCGTCCGGCAACAAGGTCGGCGCTGACGCGCCACGCGATTCAAACGAACCGCGCCGGCGCGGCAATCCCGTGACCGACTATCTCGACGCGTCGGTTCCGCTGCATCGCGGTGGTGGTTTCGAGGAAGCGCCACAGTCGGATCTGACCGGCGCGCCGCTCAGCGGCGGCATCGCGTCGTGGGCGGAGCAGATTGCCAAAGAGGCTGAGGAAGACGGTCGCAAGGCTGATTTGTCCAGCGACGGCCAAGGCGCCAAGAAGCCTTCGAAGTCCAAGAAGATACCAGAGCGCTCGTCTGCTGCGACACGCACGGGGCGTGGCACATCCATGGGTGGTGCAGCGACTGCGCGTGAGAGAACGGCTGCCGGGCTTAACCCCGTCGCCGGTCTGGATATTTCGCTGGAAGATGCGGAGACCATGGCCTCCGGCGGCGTGACGGCGACGGTTGCCGCGCTCTCTGCGCTGATCGAAAGCGGCAATCCGCTGCATAAGAATGGCGAGATGTGGGTACCCCACCGGCCTGCACGTCCGGCAAAATCCGAGGGTGGCATTGCCATCAAGATGGTGTCGGAGTTTGAACCGGCAGGTGACCAGCCCACCGCGATCAAGGATCTTGTGGAAGGTGTGAGCGCGCATGAGCGCACGCAGGTTCTGCTTGGCGTGACTGGCTCGGGCAAGACATTCACCATGGCGAAGGTGATTGAGGAGACGCAGCGCCCGGCGCTTATTCTGGCGCCCAACAAAACGCTGGCGGCGCAGCTTTACAGCGAATTCAAAAAGTTTTTCCCCGAAAATGCGGTGGAATATTTCGTCTCCTATTACGACTATTATCAGCCGGAAGCCTATGTGCCGCGCACGGACACCTTCATCGAGAAGGAATCGTCGATCAATGAGCAGATCGACCGGATGCGCCACTCTGCTACACGCTCGCTGCTGGAGCGCGATGATGTGATCATCGTGGCGTCGGTGTCGTGTATCTACGGTATCGGCTCGGTCGAGACTTATACGGCGATGACCTTCCAGATGGAGATTGGCGACCGGCTGGACCAGCGGGCGCTTCTGGCTGATCTGGTGGCGCAGCAATATAAGCGCCAGGACATCAACTTCGTGCGCGGTTCTTTTCGGGTGCGCGGCGACACGATTGAAATTTTTGCGGCTCACCTTGAGGACCGCGCCTGGCGGATCTCGCTGTTTGGCGATGAGATCGAGAGTATCACCGAATTTGACCCGCTGACGGGGCATAAGACCGGCGATCTGAAATCTGTGAAAATCTACGCCAATTCGCACTATGTGACGCCGCGCCCGACATTGAATCAGGCAATCCGCCTGATAAAGGACGAGCTGCGGGGGCGTCTGGTCGAGCTGGAAAAGGCTGGTCGCCTGCTGGAAGCGCAGCGGCTGGAGCAGCGCACGCGGTTTGACATTGAGATGCTGGAAGCGACCGGCTCATGCGCCGGTATCGAAAATTATTCGCGCTATCTGACCGGGCGCCGGCCGGGCGACCCGCCGCCGACGCTGTTTGAGTATATCCCCGACAATGCGCTGGTGTTTGTCGATGAAAGTCATGTCACCATTCCGCAGATTGGCGGCATGTATCGCGGCGACTTTCGGCGCAAGGCGACGCTGGCTGAATATGGCTTCCGTCTGCCCTCCTGCATGGACAATCGCCCGCTGCGGTTTGAAGAATGGGATGCGATGCGCCCGCTCTCGGTCGCGGTTTCGGCCACGCCGGGTGGCTGGGAGATGGACGCCGCAGGCGGCGTGTTTGCCGAACAGGTGATCCGCCCCACTGGCCTGATTGATCCCCCGGTCGAGGTGCGTCCGGCCAAGCATCAGGTGGATGATGTTGTCGGCGAAATTCGCGAGACGACGGCCAAGGGCTATCGCACGCTGGCCACTGTTCTGACCAAGCGCATGGCTGAGGATCTGACCGAATATCTGCATGAGCAGGGTATTCGGGTGCGCTATATGCATTCCGACATCGACACGCTGGAACGGATCGAGATTCTTCGCGATTTAAGGCTTGGTGCATTTGACGTGTTGGTGGGTATCAACCTTTTGCGCGAGGGGCTGGATATTCCCGAGTGCGGATTTGTCGCCATTCTCGATGCCGACAAGGAAGGCTTTCTGCGGTCCGAGACCTCGCTGATCCAGACCATTGGGCGTGCGGCGCGTAATGTGGATGGCAAGGTCATTCTCTATGCCGACAAGATTACCGGCTCGATGGAACGCGCGATGGCGGAGACCAGCCGGCGCCGCGAAAAGCAGGTGGAGTGGAATGAGGCCAATGGCATTACGCCGGAATCGGTGAAATCTCGGATCTCGGACATTCTCGACTCGGTCTATGAAAAAGACCATGTGCGCGCTGACATTTCGCAATTCACCGATGGTGCAGGCGCGATGATGGGCAATAATCTGAAAGCCCATCTGGAAGCGCTGACCAAGCAGATGCGTGATGCGGCTGCCGATCTGGACTTTGAAAAGGCTGCCCGGCTGCGCGATGAGGTGAAACGGTTGCGCGAGATGGAAATGATGATTTCCGATGACCCGCTGGCCAAATATGCCGATGGTGAAAGCCCGGTTTCCGGCCGCGAAAAGGGCAAGCACAATAAGGGCCGGGCGGTGCATCGCACAGTTGATGAGACTGGCAAGGTGCCGGCTCCGTATGAGGCGCCGAAGCGCACCAACATGTTCGCCAAGCCGTCACTCGACGATATGGGGCCGGGTACTGATGCGACGGTGCCGGCGGGTGCCGTGTCGCGCGCGATGTTCAAGAAACAGTCGCATGATGAGGCGCATGGCTCCGACTATGGAACACCGGCTGAGGAAAAAGCGTCCCTTTTCCGCAAGAATTCGCTCGACGAAATGACGGTGCGGAGGACTGAAAAGCCGGTCGATGGGGCAAAGCCCGCCAAGCCGGATGATGTGCGCCCGATACGCCGTGAGAAGGCTGGCATTGGCTCTTACGAGGACGCCTCGGACCAGCGCAACGCATCGCGGCGAACTGGCAAGACTGGTCGGCCTGGAAAGTAGCTTTGCTGACATCGACGCCGCACCATCGACGTTGAAATTTTTGTGCAGGTCCTTGTCGGCACTGGCGGTGCTCAAGCGTCCTTGGGATAACCGCATCCGCGGTTTGAACATGGAGCACAGACATGAATGACATGGCTAAAATGCCGGAAGTTCCGGCGGTTGAGGTTAAAGGCGGCCTGACGGCCTATCTGCAGGTTGATGGCGCACAGAAGGCGGCTGAATTCTACAAAAAGGCGTTTGATGCAGAGATCGCCGTGATGATGCCAGCGGATGAGCAGGGGCGTACAATGCACCTGCATCTCTACATCAATGGGTCGTCGCTGATGCTTTCGGACCCCTATCCCGAGCATGGAATGCCGGCTGTCACGCCGCAAGGGTATTCCGTTGTGTTCAATCTGACGAACGATGACATCGACGCCTGGTACCAGCGGGCGGTCGATGCTGGCTGCGAGGTGAAAACGCCCTTGCAGATCATGTTCTGGGGCGACCGCTACGCCGACATGGTCGATCCGTTCGGAGTCCGCTGGGCGATGAATGCCCGGATGCCCAAGGCCTGAAGCCTGGACTGAATACTCGACACGCGCACATATCGATGTTTCCCTGCTTGAGAGCGGGGGAACAGAACCATGACAGGACAGATAGACGGTGCCTCGGACAAGAAGCGGCTGGAGGGCATCAGCGGCTGGCTTGGGCTTTTGGCCATCGGCCAGATATTGGGCCCTGTGCAGATATTGAGGGGGATGTTCCAGGAGTATTCCTCCCTGCCCGAGGGAACGGCATCTGCGTTTCCTACCGCTGTTGTCGGAGACGCGGTGCTGCGGCTCGGCTTTGTTGCGCTCTTGATCTATACGTCCATTCTGTTCTTCAAAAAGCGCATCGAATTTCCCAAGATGTTCGTCCGAACCTACGTGGCTGGCCTCGTATTACCCTTCGCTGTGGGCATTTGGGTGACGGCAACGTCCAGCGTCAACACGATGGCCAATCTGGCTACCAGTGAATTCTTGTTGCCTTTTCTGGTGCTCGCAGGGATTGGCGGCGCGTGGGTGGGCTATGTGATGAAATCCGAGCGCGTTAGGAACACATTCGTCCGCTAGCGAGCTCAGACGGCGATACAGACTTGCCTTCGGCGCGAGAATCGCGATTTTCGGCTTTGCATCTGTGCAAGCGGCGGGGAACGAGGAATATTATGGATAAAAGCATTTCGTGGATACGATTGGGTGGGCTGACGCTCGCATTTGGCCTGCTGTCAGCCTGTGTTGTTGAAGAAAGCTCCGGCCCAGGGCCCGGACGGCCTTTTCCGCCGGATCGCCCGCAATATTGCACCCGCCAATATGACCCCGTCTGCGCGCGCCGCGGCGGCGAGCGCCAGACGTTCTCGAACTCCTGCGAGGCTGAGCGCGCTGGGTTCCGCATTATCGGCGACGGCCAGTGCCGCGCTGATGGCGGCGGCCGCCCTGATCGCCCCGGTCGCCCGGATCGTCCCGACAGGCCAGATCGCCCAGGGAGACCGGATCGTCCTGATCGCCCCGACCGCCCGGATGAGCCGCGCATGTGCACGATGCAGTATCAGCCCGTATGTGCGCGTCGAGGCCGTGAAGAGCGGACTTTTAGCAATTCCTGCGAAGCCGACAATGCGGGCTACCGCATCATCGACGGGGGTGAGTGCGAGTAAGTCGCTACAGACATTTATGTTCCACAACCCTGGCGCCTGTGCGCCGGGGTTTTTTGTTGGCCTGACGGATTGATACACGCCCCGCTTCAATCGTGAGCAGCTATCCTCTTGTTTTTATAACGGCAGTACTCCTCCATAGAAGGATATTGCGCTATGGTACGGCTGTCACATAGTCGCGCTAAAGCAACCGTGACGATAGCTGGACGGAGTGATTCTGATGAAGATTGCAGTTCTGGGTGGTGACGGATTTGTCGGCTGGCCGACAGCGCTTCATCTGTCTGATCAGGGCCATGAAATTCATATTCTCGACAATCTGTCGCGTCGTTGGATTGATACCGAGCTTGGCGTGCAATCTCTGACGCCGATGGATTCCATTCAGGAGCGCACCCGCATCTGGCATCAGGAAACCGGGCGGCGCATTCATTTCCATCTCATTGATCTGGCACGCGATTACGAGGTGTTGAAGACATGGCTGGCCGACAACCGGCCAGACGCCATCATCCACTTTGCCGAGCAGCGCGCCGCGCCTTATTCGATGAAGAGCGACCGGCACAAAAACTACACGGTGAACAATAATGTCAGCGCCACGCATCATCTTTTGAACGCGATGGTGGAGATCGGTCTTGATGCGCATCTGGTGCATCTGGGCACGATGGGTGTCTATGGCTATTCGACCGTTGGCGCGGCGATCCCCGAAGGCTATCTGCCGGTCGGCATCGAGACCGTGGCTGGCGAGACGGTGAAGCAGGATATTCTCTATCCGGCCAATCCGGGCTCGATCTACCACATGACGAAATGTCTCGATCAGTTGCTGTTTCAGTTTTATGCCAAGAATGACGGATTGCGGATTACCGATCTGCATCAGGGCATTGTGTGGGGCACCCATACCGAGCAGACGCGGCGCCATGAGCAGCTGATCAACCGGTTCGATTATGATGGCGATTATGGCACGGTGCTGAACCGTTTCCTCATTCAGGCGGCGATAGGCTATCCGCTGACAGTGCATGGCACGGGCGGGCAGACGCGCGCCTTCATTCATATTCAGGACAGTGTGCGCTGTGTGGATCTGGCGTTGAAAAACGCGCCTAAGCGCGGCGATAAGGTGAAAATCTTCAACCAGATGACCGAGACGCACCGGGTGCGCGATCTGGCCGAAATGGTGGCGCGGATTGCAGGTGCCGAGGTTGCCTATCTGCCGAACCCGCGCAAGGAAGCGGCCGAGAATGACCTTATTGTCAAAAATGAGCAGTTTTTGGCGCTTGGGCTCGACCCGATCACGCTGGAGCAAGGGCTGCTGGGCGAGGTGATGGAGGTGGCGCAGAAATATGCCTATCGTGTGGACCGCAGCCGCATTCCCGCTGTTTCGGCATGGACGAAAGACATTGCGCCGACCATCGAGCGCGACCCGGAAGGCAAGCGCCTGAAAAGCGTGGGCTAAAGCTGCATGAGCAGGCGCTTTGCCTATGTGACGCTGGTGACCAATGCCGATTACGCCAAGGGCGCTTTGGCCTTGGTGCGCTCCTTGCAGCATAGCGGCACTGAGGCTGATATTGTGGTGCTGCACACAGGCGGGGCGACAGAGCAGGACCTTGCGCCGCTGGCAGAGCTGGGCGTGCTGCTGCTGCCTGCAGACCTGCTGCCGACTTCGGACGGTTTTAACCAACGTCACCAGCGCGAGCGGCTGCATGCGGCGGCGCCTTTTACCAAGGGCAACAAGCCGGCCTTCCACACGCCACTCGATAATTTTGCCAAGCTCAGGCTCTGGGAAATGACGCAGTATGAGCGCTGCGTGTTCATTGATGCCGATGCGGTGGTGGTGAAGAACATCGACCGGCTGTTTGCCTATCCGGAATTTTGCGCCGCACCGAATGTCTATGAGAGCGTTGCTGATTTTCACCGGCTGAACTCGGGCGTGTTTGTGGCGCTGCCCAGTGCGGCAACCTTTGCAGCCATGCTGGAAAAACTTGATGCGCCGGATGCTTTTTGGCGGCGCACGGATCAGAGCTTTCTGGAAGCCTATTTTCCGCATTGGCATGGGCTGCCGGTGTTTTTCAACATGCTGCAATATGTGTGGTTCAATTTGCCGGAATTGTGGGATTGGAAGTCCGTTTGCGTGGTGCATTATCAGTATGAAAAGCCGTGGGAGAACGACCATCCCAAGGCCGCGCAACTGGCGCCATTGATCGCGCTTTGGCAGGCGTTTTTCAGCGGCGAGCGGATCGACGAGACGCTGGCCGGGCTGACCAATCCGGAGCCTGTGTGAGCCGCCATGTGCTGATTTCAGGCGCGACCGGCTTTGTCGGGCGCTTTATTGCCGAGCATTTTCTGGCACGCGGGGACCGCGTGACGGCGATGGGACGCACGCCGCCTGTGCCTGGGTTTTTCTCCGCGCCGGTGGTTTTCGTGGAAGGTGGGCTTGATCCAGCCCGCGACTTTTCTTCAGTGTTTGCTGGTGTAGACGCATTTGTCCATGCAGCTTTTGACCATGTTGCGGGAAAATACCGTGGCGGGGAGGGCGATGATGCGGCGGGCTTTCGGCGCCGCAATCTGGATGGCAGCGTTGCGCTTTTTCAGGCTGCGAAGACCGCTGGCGTGGCGCGTGTCGTGTTTTTATCCACGCGCGCTGTCTATGGCACGCAGGCTGCGGGAGCAATGTTGCAGGAGGATATGGTGCCGCAGCCGGATACGCTCTATGGCGCGGTGAAGCTTTTGGGCGAACAGGCGCTGGCGAAGCTCAGCGATGAAGCGTTGTGCGGAGCGAGCCTGCGGGTGACTGGGGTTTACGGGCCTGCGGGACATGGCCGGGCGCATAAATGGCAGACATTGTTTGACGATTATCTGGCTGGCCGACCGGTTGCTTCACGCGTGGCGACCGAGGTGCATGGCGCGGATGTGGCGGCGGCAGTGGCTCTGATGCTGGACGCGCCGGCTGATGCGGTTTGCGGGCAGGTGTTCAATGTGTCGGATCTGGTCGTGGATCATCGCGATTTGCTGGGGCGGGTGCGGGCGTTGATGGGTGTCGAGCGCCCGTTGCCGGAGAGGGCGGATGCTGCGGCGCTCAATGTGATGGCGACGGAGCGGCTGCGGTCGCTTGGCTGGCGGCCGGGCGGGGCGGATGCGCTGGATGCGTTTGTGCGGGCAGTGGTTCGAGGGCTGTTGGCGCGGTAGCCCCCTCTCCGCCTCGCTGCGCTCGGCACCTCTCCCCCCTTCGTGGGGGCGAGGAAATGGCAGTCGCAGACGTCGCCGCCTCCACTTTCGTGGGGCGAGGCAAGTGTCCAGCTTGGGTTCCTCGCCCCACGAAAAGTGGGGAGAGGTGGCTTGGGCGCTAGCCCAAGACGGAGAGGGGGCAGCCGCAAAACTGACAGCGCCGCGACCGAGCATGTCGCATCACGCTGGTCACCTGACCGCCTCCTGCGTAAAATGCTTCTACGCAGGAGGAGGCCGCCCATGATCAATAGCGACGATGACCCATCAGGCAGCTATGCCTCGCCGCCCTGTTTCGCGCATGAGCTTGAAGGTGGCGCGCCGGTGGATGCGCAGACGCGCAGCGATATTATGCGCTGGCGCAAGGCGGAGCGTGAGCGGCAGATTGCAGCGCGGCTGGCCATTCCTGCAGACGTGCGCGCCGCTATGGCGGTGAAAATCGGCGAGGGTCTGGACCGTGTGATTGGCGATGTATCGGGCCACATGATTAGTCTCTATTGGCCCTTTCGCGGTGAACCGGATTTGCGGCCGTGGATGGAAACAGTCATCCAACGTGGTGGCTATACGGCACTGCCTCTGGTGGTGGAGAAGGGCGCGCCGCTGATCTTTCGGGCGTGGAAAAAGGGTGATCCGCTTGAGAAGGGCGTGTGGAATATTCCGGTTCCGGCGGATGGGCCTGCGGTGATGCCGAGCATTGTCATCTCGCCCTTGGTGGGCTTTGACGCGCAGAATTTTAGGCTGGGCTACGGCGGTGGATTTTTTGACCGCACGCTGGCTGCGATGACGACGAAGCCGCTGGTGATCGGCATCGGATATAGCGCGTCAGCGCTGCCGACGATCTATCCGCTGCCGCATGATATTGCGATGGACGCGATCGTGACCGAGGCAGGCTGAGCGGGTTAAAGCGTTGATTCAACGTGATGTGACGCTGAGTCAGGCCTGCATCCTATAGGTTTGAAAATAAAGCCGTCTTAGACATAGCTCATGCTTCCAGTTTGGCCGGAAAGCCGGCTGCGCGCAGGTCGGTGCCGGTGGCGTCTTCCAGGAGCTTGACGATCTGGGTCGACCAGGCGTCGCCGCCATAGGCCGCTTTGCCGCGCTCGAAAATCTCTTCCACATGGGTGGCGAGTTCCAACGGGGCACCGAATTCATTGCCCATCGCGGCGGCAAATCCGAGGTCTTTCAGCGCAAGATCCATAGTGAAGCCGATGTCATAGCTGCCGTTCAAAACCAGCTGGCTTTCGGTTTCGTGGACGAAGCTGGTGCCCGAGGAAGCGGCGATGGCGTGGTAGGCCTGGGCGAGGTCGAGCCCGCCGCGCCGGGCCAGCATGAGTGCCTCGCCGGCGGCAACGAGATGAATGAAGGCCAGCATGTTAGTGATGACTTTTATCACTGCAGCAGAGCCGAGCGGACCCATGTGAAATGCCCGCGCGCACATTGCGTCGATGGCCGGACGATGCGTTTGCAAGAGAGCGGCGTCGCCGCCCACGAGCGCGGTGATCTGGCCCTTGGCGGCGAGATGCACGCCGCCCGTCACCGGGCATTCGAGGACGGAAATTTCTTTCGCCGCCGCGATGCCGGCGAGCCGGATCATCTCGTCGCGGCCATTGGTGGACATCTCGATCCAGGTGCCTCCTTGCGGCAGGCCTTCAAGCAGGCCGCCGGGCCCAGCCAGCACAGCCTCGCTCACCTTGGGTGAGGGCAGGCAGGTGATGGCATTGCCGGCGCGGGAGGCGGCATCGGCGGCCGAGGCCGCGCCGGTTGCCCCGAGCGACACAAGCCGCGCCACGGCGTCCGGGTCGCGGTCGTAGACCGTGATCTCAAATCCGTGACGTAGAAGGCAGCCGGCAAGGTTGCCACCGAGATGGCCAAGGCCGATGAACGCATAGGCGGGACGTTTGTTCATGGGACCAGCGCTGTCGGTGACATTTGCAGGTGCAGTTGATCGCCGGTCCACGGGTGTGCCTCGCACACGGCTTCGTTCAATTCGACGCCGAGACCGGGTTCCTTTGAGGGGATGACATGGCCATCCTGCCACTCGATTTTTTTGGTGAGAAGCTCGGCGTGGAAGCCGTCCCATTGCTTGATCGCTTCAAGGATGAGGAAGTTGGGCAGGGTGGTTGCGAGCTGGATATTGGCGGCACCGACGATGGGGCCGCAATAGCAATGGGGGGCGATCTGAATGTGATAGGCCTCGGCCATGGCGGCGATTTTCTTGGTTTCAAGAATGCCGCCGGAGCGCCCAAGATCCGGCTGGAGGATGGTTGCCGCGCGGTTTTCGATGATGCGGGCAAACTCCCATTTGGTGGTGAGCCGCTCGCCGGTGGCGATGGGGATGGATGTGCCGCGCGCCACTTGCGCCATCACTTCGGGCATGTCCGGCGGGACGGGCTCTTCAAACCAGAGCGGATCATAGGGCTCAATGGCACGCGCCATGCGCAGCGCGCCCGATGCGGTGAACTGGCCGTGGGTGCCGAACAAAATGTCCGCGCCGGTGCCGACAGCCTCGCGGATGGCTTTCATCATGCGGGCTGACAGGTCGATGTCGATCAGGCGCGGCTGGTGGCCGTCAAAGGCGGTGTAGGGGCCGGCGGGGTCCAGCTTCACGGCGTTAAAACCCTGGCGCATATAGTCGAGCGCGCATTCGGCTGCCATGTCGGGGTCGTTGTAGACATTTTTCGCGCCGTCTGCCTCGTCGGGATAGACGCTGCCGGTCTGCGGATAGAGGTAGGTATAGGTGCGCAGGGTTTCATGGACCTGGCCACCGAGCAGCTTGTAGACCGGCTTGTCGGCTTCCTTGCCGATGATGTCCCAGCAGGCCATTTCGAGCGCCGAAACACAGCCCATCATGGAAATATCCGGGCGTTGCGAGAAGCCGGAGGAATAGGCGCGGCGGAAGAAGGTTTCGATGTCGTGCGGGTCCTGGCCGACCAGATAGCGCTCGGCGCAGTCCTCGATCATGCGCGCGGTTATGTGCGGGCCGAAGGTGGCATTATAGGCTTCGCCATAGCCGACCACGCCGCCATCTGTGGTGAGCTTGACGAAGATGAAATAGCGGCCGCCAGCCTGGGGTGGTGGGTTGGCCACCACGAATGTCTTGACGTCGGTGATCTTCATTTTTCTTGCTCTCCCGGTGGACGGCGTTTCAGGATCTACCCTTGGTCTTCCAATATAAGCTGGGCCCCCTTGGCGCCGGTCATGATCGACGGGGCGTTGGTATTGCCACTGATATTTTCGGGAAAAACCGAAGCATCAATCACCCGAAGTCCTGCCACACCATGCACCTTCAGGCGCGGGTCGACCACCGACTGGCTGGGGTCTGGTCCCATGCGACAGGTGGAGACGGGATGATAGACCGTGCCCGAGCGACTGCGGAAATCGGCGATCAGTTCGTCGTCGGTGCTACAGGAAGGTCCCGGCAGCACCTCTTCCACGATGATACTCGACAGTGCCGGCATAGCAGCGATGCGGCGCACAAACTTCACTGCGGCAAGCATCTCGGCAACATCTTCCGGCGTTGAGAAGGCGTTGGGCATAATTTTCGGCGGATCGGTGGGATTGACCGAGCGGATCATGATCGAACCGCGGCTCGACGGGCGGCAATTCGACAAGCCAATGGAAAAGCCTGGCCACGGATCGGGGGTAAGGAGTGGCCGCTCGCCCTTGCGCGGAATGACGGTGGACAGGGCCTGAAAATAGAGCTGCATGTTGGGCCGCGTCAGCGCGGGGTCGGTGCGGAAAAAACCGCCGGCATTGTTGAGACTGCGCGACAACGGGCCGTCGCGCAGCGCCAGATAGCGCATGCCTACCAGCATCTTGCCCCACCACGGCCGCAGCATCTGGTTCAGCGAGGGGATTTTTGCCTTGAACGTGTAGTTGATGCCGACATGATCTTGGAGGTTGGCGCCGACATGGTCGTTGTCGTGGCGGATCTCGATGCCAAGCTGGCGCAGGTGGATGGCGGGACCGATGCCTGAAAGCTGTAGCAATTGGGGTGTGTTGACCGAACCAGCGCTGACAATGACCTCGCGACCAGCTGTTGCCGTGTGAAGAGTGCCGTTGCGGAGATACTCGACACCGGTGACGCGGCTGCCCTCAATCAGAAGGTGTGTTGCCAGCGCGCCGGTTATGACCTGCACATTGTTGCGCTTCATGGCGGGACGCAGGAATGCGCGCGCGGCTGACATGCGGCGGCCGTTGCGGGTGGAGATCTGGTAGGTGCCGACCCCTTCCTGTGCTGCGCCGTTGAAATCAGGATTGAGGGGCAGACCAGCCTCGACACCTGCCTTCAGGTAGAGGGCAGTCAGCGGGTGGAGGCCGCGCGAGCAATCGGTAACATGGACCGGCCCGCCGACGCCGCGCCATGCATCGGCGCCGGCTTCATTGTCCTCGATTGCCTTGAAGACCGGCAAAACATCGTCAAAACCCCAGCCGGGATTGCCGGCATCGCGCCAGGCGTCATAATCTTCACGCTGGCCGCGAATCCAGACCATGGCATTGATGGAGCTGGAGCCGCCAAGAACTTTGCCGCGCGGCCAGTTGTCGGCATTGCCGGCAAGGCCGGCGTCGGGTTCGGCTTTGTAGTTCCAGTTCACAGTGGGATCGAAGAATGTCTTGCCGTAGCCGAGCGGCATCTGGACATAGAACCGGCGGTCGCTGCCGCCGGCCTCCAGAACAAGCACCGAATATCGGCCTGAGGCGGACAGGCGTTCTGCTACCACGCATCCTGCTGATCCCGCGCCGACGACAATGAAATCATAGGTCTGCATCGAGAGCGCCCGGTCATTTCTCAGTCAGTGCAATTGATAGCGCAGACATGGGCGCGCGATAGTGCGGCTACCGGCACCGCTTGTGGAAAATGCGACTGACGTGTCGCTGCAGAGACATGGGTTGCAGGACGCTGCTTCACCTGCCATCGATGCTGCGCAGAATCTGGCAGCGAGGGAAATCATGGTTCAATACGCTGAAGGCAGTCCAACGGGTGAATTGACACTGAGGACGCTTGCCATGCCGTCGGACGCCAATGCGGCTGGCGACATTTTTGGCGGCTGGGTCATGGCGCAGATGGATCTTGCCTGCGGCATTCGTGCGGCCGAGCGCGCGCGCGGACGTGTCGTGACCGCAGCGGTGAAGGAAATGTCATTCGCCAAGCCGGTGAAGATCGGCGACACGCTGTGCATCTACACCCATGTCGAGCGCATCGGGCGTACCTCGATCACGCTCAAGGTCGAGGCGTGGGCGCAGCGCTATCTCAGTGACCTGATGGAGCGCGTGACCTATGCCGATTTCGTCATGGTGGCGCTGGACGGCGAGGGGCATCCCAAGCAGGTGCCTACCGAGGGATAGGTTTCAGGACCTCAGGCGCTGACTTTCCTGAGGGTTCCAGGTTCCAGCGGCGTGCTGCGCACCGGAACAGGGGCGGCATAGTTTTCGTCAAACCGCTTGCGGGCGGATTTGACCCTGTCCATATTTATTCGCGCCCACTCGCCCAAAGCGTTGACCGGCACCTGCAATTCGCGGCCAAGGTCTGTCAATTCGTAATCGACGCGCGGGGGGATGCTGGCAAGCACGGTCCGGGTGACAAACCCATCGCGCTCCAGACCGCGCAGGGTGGTGGTCAGCATCTTTTGCGAAATGCCGCCGACCTGACGGCGCAATTCGGTAAAACGCATCGGTCCGTTGGTCAGGTAGCCAACCACGAGCACAGTCCACTTGTCGCCGACGCGACCCAGAATATCGCTGATAGCGCGACAGTCTTCCGATTCATAGCGCAGTGCCGGTTTCAAAAAAGTGCCTCCTTGCGAGGTGTTATCGCTCTCTTATATGGAGTTGGTACCTAAAAGTTACCAGAACCCCATAGGAGACAACCATGACCAAGCCCAAGATTGGTATCATAATTGGAAGCACACGCGAAGGGCGCTTTGCGGATCGCCCAGCCGCATGGATCAACGATATTGCCAAAGCGCGCGGCGATATTGATGTTGAACTGTTGGATTTGCGCGATTTTCCGATGCCGTTCTTCGACGAGACAGGCGGGCTTGCCTATACGCCGACCACCAACGATGTTGCCAAAAAGTGGCAGCAGAAAATTCAAGCGCTCGACGGATTTGTGATCCTGGCAGCTGAATATAACCACGGACCGACCGGTGTTTTGAAGAACGCGCTCGACTACGCCTATACCGAGTGGAACAAGAAGGCGGTGGCCTTTCTCGGCTACGGTGGTGTCGGTGGCGCACGCGCGGTTCAACAGTTGCGCGTGACTGCGGTCGAGTTGCAGATGGCGCCGACGCGCGCTGCTGTTCACATTCTCTGGCCCGACTATGCCAAGGTGCTGGAAGGCACGCCGCTCGCCGAGATGGGCCACCTCAACAAAACAGCATCCGACATGCTGGATCAGCTGGTCTGGTGGACCAAAGCGCTGAAGCTTGCGCGTGAAGCCGATGCGCAGGCAGCTGAAACGAAGGCCGCTTAGGTCCAGACGCGCGTACCAGCGCAAGCGGGAAGGAGCGCGACGGCGCGCCTTCCTCTCGCTAGCGGATGATTTCGCGCCGTCCGCCAGGCAATTTGCTAGCCAGCACCTTGTCGATACGGCGGCCGTCGAGATCGACCACTTCAAAACGCCAGCCATGGGCATCGACCCATTCGCCGGTGGCGGGCAGGTGGTGCATTTTCGACAGGATAAAGCCGGCCAAAGTCTCGTAATCCCGGTTTTCGGGCAGGACGAAATGCAGATGGTCGGCCAATTCGTCGGCCTGCAGGGAGCCTGGAAGCAGCCATGACCCGTCTTCGCGCTTGACCGTTTCCTGATCGCCGACCTCGATATCGGCGCGGAACACGCCGGTGATCGCTTCCAGAATGTCGGCTGGCGTGACGATGCCTTCGAAGTGGCCGTATTCATCGTGGACCAGCGCCACGGGCACATTGGATTCCTTCAACGTCGTGAGCACATCCAGCGCATCAGCCTGATCGTGGACGATGGGCGCGTTGCGCACATGCTTTGTCACGTCGAATTTCTGCCCGGCCAAGAGGGCGGCCAGCACCTCGCGCGTCTGCAAAACACCAACCATGGCGTCAACGCTGCCATCGCCGGCGGGCAGGCGTGAATGCTGGGTTTCCATCAACAATTTGCGGGTCGTCGCGTCGTCTGACTGGACGTTGATCCAGTCAACATCGGTGCGCGGGGTCATCAGCGCGCGCACGGCGCGGTCGCCCAGACGCATGACACCGGCGATCATGCGCCGTTCGTCGGATTCGATGGTGCCGTGATGCTCGGCCTCGGCAACCAGCATCTTGATTTCCTCGTCTGTGACTTTGCTTTCGCTCTCTTCCTTCTGGCCAAGCAGGCGCAAAACGCCACGGCCGGAAATGTCCAGCAGCCAGACCAGCGGTGACGCGACCTTTGCAATGATCATCATGGCAGGCGCTGCCTTGACGGCTACCGCTTCTGGATTTCGAAGCGCGATCTGCTTTGGAACCAGCTCGCCGATGATCAGGGAAGCGTAAGTGATGAGCGCCACGACGACGCCAACGCCGAGAGGATCGGCGACGCTAGAGGGAACGCCATATTCGACAAACTGACGGGACAGCCGCAGCCCGAGGGTGGCGCCGGAAAAGGCACCGGAAAGCACGCCGACAAGGGTGATGCCGATCTGGACACTGGAGAGAAAGCGCCCCGGGTTGGCGCCGAGCGCCAGGGCACGCTTGGCTCCCTTGATGTGGCGGTCGATCATACCTCTCAGCCGCGCAGGGCGGGACGACACGATGGCCAGTTCGGACATGGCCAGAAGGCCATTGATCAGGATGAGGACGACAACGGTGGCGATCTCGATATAGAGCATGATCGCTCCCATAGCATTGCAAGCTGCGAGATTTGAAGAACAAATATCACTTGATGAACCGATTACCGGTGCTTTGTGTTCCCTGCGTCAGCTTTTCGGCAGAACATGCATGCCACCTATTTGCAGGCGCGGTAGCCGTTCCTGCGTGGTTTGATGTCGAAATGAAAATGGTTGCGGTGGTCGTAATTGTAGCCGGGGCCAAGCACCGTGCTGAAATAGTCGCAGCCATCGGCCCGGACTGTATTGAGGAAGCCGCGTTCGCGGAACGAGAACCAGCCTGGCTTCTTCACGTCAATGTCGCGGCCGTTCTTGAGCTCGATGCGCATGATGTCGAGCGCATTGCCGAGCGAATGTTCAGACGGAGTCGACGTGCCGTTGATGCGGCGGCACGAGTAGCTTGACCCCTGATGAATTGTTTTGATGCCGGAGAAATAGCGCTTGCGCGATGCGGGAGCGAGCTCGTTTTTGGTCCAGCGTGCGAAGGTTGCAGCCATCTGGCAGTTCAGCGTCGCGGCGGGCTTCATCACGATGCCGCCGGACAGGCCGGACACCGATACTGGATTATCTATCCTGCATGAGCTGCCGTCGCGGATCGGCGCCAGGTCTTTAAACGTCACGCCAAGGCGTTTCAGGTCACGTCGGCAGGCCACTTCATCGGCGGGCATTGCCGGTGCCTGCTCTGCGCGGGGTGTTTCCATGCGCGGATAGCCGGCCATATAGGGGTTTGAAGGCACCAGCCGCTGCATGCCGCTGCCAGGAAGAACCGCCACGCGGGGTTCTTCCTGCTGGGGTTCCTGTTGTTGTGGAAAGGCTGACATTTCAGGGTCGAGGTCTGGCCCGTCAACGCGTGGCGTCACATAGCCAGCATCGGGATCGGACATCGGGACGGCATAAGCGGGTGCCGGGCGGACAGGCGCCATGGCAAGTGCTGACGTGGTGCCAACATCGACGTCCGGACGCATCGAAAGGACGCTATCGGTCGTACAGGACGAGACAAGGACCAGTGTCAGCGCCGATAGCGCGGCAAAAGCCGGCCGCGCAGGTGCGGTCTTCGAGGTCTGGTTTGGTTTTTGCGGCATGATTTCTTGAAGCTTGCGTCCTGTCCCGCAGCTACTTTAGTGGCCAAGGGTAAAGGAAAGCTCAGCGCCCGCGTTCATCCCTGTGGCGAAAATCTGGCCTATGGCAAAACTTTGGCGCCAGACTAGTCGCAGACGGTGCCGCCGTTGCGGCGCTGGTCGAGATCAAAATGAAAATGCGTTGCGTGGTCCGCGTTGCTGCCCGGCCCCAGCACGGTCTTAAATGGCCCGCAAGCGGCAGTTCGCACGTGCGACAGAAAGCGAGAGTGCTGCGGGTTACGCGTGGCTGCTACATCGATGCGGGTACCATCCGACAGGGTGAACGCGGCGATGTCGAGGGCGTTGCCGAGCGCATGTTCAGACAGTTTCGAGCTGCCATTGCGCACCCGACAGACATAGCCTGATACCTGTTCAACCGCTGTCAGAGTGCGGCCTGGAAATTCCTGTGCGGCGAATTTTGCGGTCTCTTCGCTGACAAATTTTGCGGCGGCCTCTGCGATCTGGCAATTCAGAAGCGCTTCCGGATTTAGCACCACACCGTTGCCAAGACCTGTAACTGCAATGGGATAGGGCAGGGAGCAGCCACCGGATGCGTCGGGGGGAGTGGGGCGCGGGTCGAACGCGACGCCGCGTTGAGCCAGGCGCCTGCGGCAGGCAAGTTCTTCAGCCGGCAGTTCTGCCGGATTGGCTGCATTTTCGGATTTCTTGGGGGCGGGCGTGGCGGGCTGCTTTGGATCGGCATAAGGCAATGGTGACATCGCAGGGCGGGGTTCTGGAAGCGGCACGTCGGCTGGCAGCGGGGGACGTGCCGCTTTTGACTGATCCTGTGGCTGAGCCGTGGGAGCCGGAGCCTTGTCGGGCAATGGCGCGGTGTGAGCCTGCGCAGCGAAACAGAGCAACCCCGCCAGGACAAAAAGGCGACAGGCCGGCCTTTGCAGGCGATGTCGTGATGGGGTCCACATGGGTATGAAATGGTGCGGTGGGGCAAACTGGCAACCGGTGGAGCGATCACGCTTGCTTACGCTTGATGTCACGGTTCATGCACCGAGCGTTTCAAGACCTTCTTCGAGCCAGGCACCCAGCGTTGGCATGCCGAGCAGATATTTGGCAACGCGCTTGTTCACGCGCGGGCGCGCATCGGCCACTGCCTGCGTCCATTCCGTCCGGTCATAGTCGCCCCGACCGAGCCAAGCGAGTGCGATCAGTTCGGCGGCCTCATCGACATTCAAATCGTTGATGAGTTCACGCAGTTCTTCTTCGGTGAGGTCTTCTTCCTCTTCCTCGGCAAGACCGTCATGGCGGTGGCCATCGCGGGACTGGCTGTCGAGTTCGACCTCATGCTCATGGCCGTCGTCGTAATCATCGGTCATAGCGGCGCTGATGGCCTTGGCCTTCAGAATGAAGAAGCGCACCGTTTCCGGATCGATGGTGAGGTCCCATTCCTTTTCAGGCTTTGTGCGCATGTCCGGCTCCCGAGACAAAACTCTCGGCTTTTGTAGGCGTGATGACAACCGCAAAATGAAACTCTGTGTTGCCCAGAGATGGCGCGGTACATCCAGGCAGCCACGCAGCACGCGCACTACGATAATTTCGGTGGAGAGCTCGCGACTATAGATCGTATGGGCGCCTATAGCGTAGCGCCAGCTGCACAAGATCGCGCTCGGCGGCGAGAGAAAGCCGAAAGCCCCGATTTCTGGCCGTGTTCAGCGCGCAATACTCCACTGGCAGAATCAGACCGATCCGTTGGGCCCAGACCCATCACGCCAAAGTGTTATTTCCCGCCTGCAAAAATGATAGTGTTGGAAGAATATTGGTGCCGACAGCGGTAGCCTTGGCACAATCACCTGATGGAGATAGCGCAATGCGTACACGTTTGGTTGGTGGACTGGCTTCGATTCTGGTCACAATTCCGCTTCTGGCTGGCTCGGCTTACGCGATGGGCGAGAATACCGGGCCGGCAGACACTGTGCCCACGTGCAAGAACGGATCTGTCTGGGACAAGAACAAGAAGAAGTGCGTGCCCAAGACGAGCGCGCTCGATGATGACAGTATTTATGAAACGGGACGGTCGCTGGCCAAGCTTGGCCGCTATGGCGAGGCAATTACGATCTTGAGCCTGGCGAACAACAAGGCGGACCCGCGCATTCTCAATTATCTTGGCTACTCGCACCGCAAGCAGGGACGTGTTCAGGTCGGGGTCGGCTACTATCGCGAGGCGCTGCGGCAAGACCCCAACTATACGCTTGTGCGCGAATATCTCGGGGAAGCCCAGCTTCAGCTTGGCAATGTCGCTGCCGCACGCGAGCAGCTTGGCGAGATTGAGAAGCGCTGCGGCAAGGCATGTCCAGAATATACCGAGCTGTCCGGGGAGATTGCAGCGCACGTCAAGGGGTGACTGGAGCGCTCACTCCTGACTGTGCGTCGGTTTGCCCCTACGTCGGCAAAATTTGACGTGAAAATCGCCACGGACTTGCTATATTGAATAAAATTCAGGTGGAACGGTTCCGTTGGCTGAAGGGCTGCGGGCCGTTTTCTTTTGTCCTTCACCGGTGAATTTGCATTGAGCCCGCGGGGAGGCCGCGGCAGGAAGGAAGATATTATGGATAAGGCCCCGATGACCGCCAACGGGCTGGTAGCGCTAAAGGAAGAACTGCGCTGGCGCCAGCAGGAGGAACGTCCCCGTATCATCGAGGCCATTTCGGAAGCACGCGCCCACGGCGACCTTTCCGAAAATGCGGAATATCACGCCGCAAAGGAACAGCAGAGCCTCAACGAGGGTCGCGTCAACGAGCTTGAAGACCTGGTTGCGCGGGCCGAGGTCATCGACGTCTCCAAACTTTCGGGCGATACGGTGAAGTTCGGCGCGACTGTGGTCCTGGTCGACGAAGACACCGAGGAAAAACGCACCTACCAGATTGTCGGTGATCAGGAAGCGGATGTGAAGGCAGGGCGGATCTCGATCTCCTCGCCTATCGCGCGGGCACTGATTGGCAAGCAGGTAGGCGAAACCATCGAGGTCAACGCGCCAGGTGGCGCGCGCGGTTTCGAGATCAACAAGGTGCAGTACATCTGAACACCACGAACGACAGCGTTATGACCGTGAAAAACAAAACCGGGGCGGTGGCCCCGGTCGACATGGGCTCAGTCGACGTCATTGCGCTGAACTTTAAAAAGCGGCTGTCAGGTGTCACCAGCACGGTTGTGCAACTGGTGCCCTTGCAGGCGCGCAAGATTGGCATTGCCACGCTGGGGCCTGGGCTACCGGACACGCTGCCGAAACTGCGGTGGGGCCAGCTTTTCAGCGGCTTGTGGACGCGACCGAAAGGCCGGCCTTTCCGAATCTGGCACGCGCGGCGAAATCCCGAAATGCTGGCCGGCATCGTGCTGCGCGATGTGTTGCGGGCGCCGTTGAAGCTGGTGTTTACTTCGGCTGCGCAGCGCGATCACACCTCCTATACCAAATGGCTGATCCGGCGCATGGATGCGGTGATAGCCACCAGCGCGCGCTCGGGCAGTTTTTTGAAAGTGCCGCATACAGTGGTCATGCATGGCATAGACCTTGATGCATTTCGCCCCGCCGCCAGCCCCGATGACGCGTTTGGGGCCGCCGGAATACCGGGGCGCTATGCGGTGGGATGTTTTGGCCGCGTGCGGCATCAAAAGGGCACCGATCTTTTTGTCGACGCGATGATTGCGCTTCTGCCTGAATTTCCAGACTGGACGGCGGTGATCTCCGGGCGGGTGACCGCTGAACATCGCGGCTTTGCCGACCAGTTGCAGGCCAGGATCGACAATGCCGGTCTCGCCCAGCGGATAATTTTCCTGGGTGAGGTGCCTGACATCAAAATCTGGTACCGCCGCGTTTCGCTTTATGTCGCGCCGTCGCGCAATGAGGGTTTTGGACTGACTCCGCTTGAAGCGATGGCTTCCGGCACGCCTGTAGTGGCAAGCGATGCGGGAGCCTATGCGGAGCTTATCGTGCCGGGAAAAACCGGGGCGGTGGTACCTGCCGGCGATGGAGCGGCCTTGCGAACGGCCATTCGCCCCTATCTGGCTGACCCGGAAATGGCACAGCAATTTGGGAAGGCCGGGCTTGCCGATGTGCATGAGCGGTTTCCGCTGCAGCGCGAGGCGGACGCCATTCTGGCAGTGTACGAGCGGCTTTGGGCAAGCGGATAGGTTAGCCTATTCAGCGGGCGCATCCTTGCCGAGCCCGAGGCGAAACATCTTTGCTTCTGTCAGGAAAGAATAGTGCGCCAGCATCGCGGCATAAATGAAGCCTGGCGCTCCGCATAAGAAATAGCGGTGTCCTATATAGGTTTTTAGAAACCACCCAAGCGGCTTAAGCGCGATCTTGGCAAGATTGCTGCTTTTGCCACGTGCAAACTGCTGCTCAGCCTTCAAGGTGGCGTAGCGGTTGGCCTTTGCGGCTTCTTCGCTGAGCGAGAGATTACGGAAATGCAAAATCGTGCCGGCCTTGAGTGTGTGGACCGGGCCGGCGCTCCGCAGGGCTTCGTGGATCAACCGGGTTTCATCGTAGCGCGCGCTGCCGCGACGGACCAGGCGCACATGGGCCTTGGCGCGCACCGCTGCCGGCGGATAGCCGTAGCCGGGCAGATAGTCTCGGCCGGCCAGCGCATAGGCGGAAAGCGCTGCATCTTCGAGCGGCATAGTTGAGATAGCGGCCCTGAGTTCGGGGTCCAGACGCTCGTCGCAATCGAGGTTGAGGCACCACGCTTCAGAACACTGGTCGAGCGCGAACTGTTTCTGACGTGCGAAACCCAGCCATTCCTGCTCGATCAGCCGGATCGGAAATCCCTTGTCGATATAGGCGCGCACCAGATCGAGCGTGCCGTCGGTGGAACCGGAATCGACGATGATGATCTCGCGGCAGAAGTCGAGGCTGTCGAGGCATTCGGCGAGGACCGCAACCTCATTTTTCGAAATAACGAAGGCCGAGACTGGCTGGTGAAATCTGTTCATCGCGCAGCAGTGTCCGCAACATCGATAGTGACCAGACCTTGTTCCTTAATCTGCCGAATGGTCAGCGCGGTGCGGACAGTATCGACATTTGGTGTCGAGGTCAGGTCTTCGATGACAAAAGTCTGGAAGGCGGTCAGGTCGCTTGCGACGCAATGGAGCAGATAATCGGATTCGCCCGAAACCATCCAGGCGGAGCGCACGATTGGCCAATTGCGGGTGCGGTCGGCAAAGGCCTTGAGCTCGACTTCGGCCTGATGATGCAGGCCGACCAGACAAAAGGCGACGACGTCAAAGCCAAGCGCGCGGTTGTCGAGCAGGGCGCGGTAGGAGCGGATGATCCCGGTTTCTTCCAGCTTTTTCACCCGACGCAGGCATGGAGGCGCAGAAATGCCCACACGTTTGGACAGCTCGACATTGGTCATGCGGCCATCATCCTGCAATTCCCGCAGGATTTTCCAGTCGATGGCATCAAGGTCTGCTTTGAGAGGCATGGAATTCTCCGGGAACGCGCAAGAATCTGTCGCATACACGAAATTAAACTAGCTTAACATGCCCGACCGGCCAAGCTTTGAACGCCATTCGGGAAAACATTCGGGCATCGCAAGCGGCAAATGGAAGCTTTCCGGGGAGGAAGCGCGCTACTGCCTTGCATCCTGGGTAGCGGAACACCTAAATTATTGGCAACACAGTTTTATCCGCTGCCCGGCATATCACCTGTCGCCCGGACGAAGAGGCATCCCGATGACCACCAGACACGCGCCCGTTCTTATCGTGGGCTCCGGACCCGCCGGCTACACTGCCGCGATCTATGCCGCGCGCGCCATGCTCAAGCCGGTGCTGGTGGCCGGGATGCAGCAGGGTGGGCAACTGACCATCACCACCGATGTCGAAAACTATCCCGGCTTTGCCGATCCGATCCAGGGTCCGTGGCTGATGGAGCAGATGCTCAAGCAGGCCGAACATGTCGGTACCGAAATCATCAACGACCTGATCGTGGAAGCCGACCTGCAAAGCCGACCGTTCCGGCTGACGAGCGATTCCGGCACGGTTTACAGCTGCGATGCACTGATCGTTGCCACCGGGGCACAGGCCAAATGGCTTGGGCTGCCTTCCGAGCAGACCTTTATGGGTTTTGGGGTTTCTGCCTGCGCCACCTGCGACGGCTTTTTCTACCGGGGCAAGGATGTCGTGGTGGTCGGCGGCGGCAACACGGCGGTGGAGGAAAGTCTCTATCTCTCCAACATTGCGCGGCATGTGACGGTCGTTCACCGGCGCGCCGAGTTCCGGGCCGAGCGCATCCTGCAGGAACGTCTGTTTGCCAAGGAAAACGTCACGGTTGTTTGGGACAGTGCGGTGGAGGAAATCACTGGCATCGAAGCCAAAAAACCGATGCCGCCTTCGGTGACCGGAGTTCGTATCCGAAACACCCGCGACGGATCTATTTCGGAGCTCGCAGTGGATGGTGTGTTCGTGGCGATTGGCCATGCGCCGGCAGTTGAGCTATTCAAGGGAAAGCTGAAGCAGAAGCCGAACGGCTATCTGTGGACCGCGCCCGATTCGACCAAAACCGATGTTCCGGGTGTTTTTGCCGCCGGCGATGTGACCGACGATGTCTATCGCCAGGCGGTGACGGCTGCCGGACTGGGCTGCATGGCCGCGCTGGAAGCGGAAAAGTATCTCGCGGAAATGGACGTGCATCGCGAAGCGGCTGAATAGGTCGCCAGGACTGAGGGGTCGGCATGTCACTTGATTGGGATAAATTACGCGTGTTTCACGCCGCGGCGGAGGCCGGGTCGTTTACGCATGCCGCACAGAAGCTGAGGCTGTCACAGTCCGCGATTTCGCGGCAGGTCAGCGCGCTGGAGCTCGACGTCGGGGTGGCGCTGTTCCACCGCCATGCGCGTGGCCTGGTGCTGACGGAGCAGGGGGAGATTCTGTACCGCACGGCCCATGACGTGCTGATGAAGCTCGAGAATGTGCGGACCCGACTGACCGAGGCCAAGGACAGGCCATCGGGCGTTCTGCGGGTCACCACTACCGTCGGGCTTGGAACAGGCTGGCTGACAGACCGGGTGCTTGAGTTCACCGATCTTTATCCCGACATCCAATTGCAGCTCGTCTACGTGAACGAGGAGCTTGACCTCACCATGCGTCAGGCGGATTGCGCCATCCGGCTCAGACAGCCGCAGCAGCCTGACCTGATCCAGCGGCGGCTGTTTACGGTGCATCTGCATCTGTTTGCAGCCCCGGCCTATCTGGAACGCTACGGGCAGCCGCATAGTCTGGCAGAACTGGACAAGCATCGCCTCATCACATTTGGCGAGCCGGTGCCGAATTTTCTGCGCGAACTCAATTCGCTGGAAACGATCGGTCGACCAGAAGGCGACCGGCGCCCGGCCAATGTCCAGATCAATGATCTGATGTCGATGCGCCGTGTGGTCAAGCGCGGCGTCGGTGTCGCTCTACTGCCCGACTACATGGCGAATGAAGATTCGGGCCTGGTGCAGATTCTGCCGGAGATCGACGTGCCGTCTTTTGATACGTTTTTCTGCTATCCGGAGGCGATGAAAAATCAGGCAAAATTGAAGGCTTTTCGCGACTTCGTTTTTTCAAAAGCCCGCACATGGTCATTTTGACGGCGCTAAGTGCTTATTTTATTTGCATGATTTTTCGTGTAACCGTTTCATGCAAAAATGCATGGGTGAAATGCAGTCACGAAGCTTGCGTTTTAAGCAGTGCACGCTCATATCTCAGTCATCTCCTGGGCGCGTTCCTCCTCCCATTAGCGCCCTCGAGTGTTCCCCTCTGGAGGTTCGCCTTAACAGGCCACTTCCATTCAACTTAGCCGGATCCTTTCGATCCGGCTTTTTTGTTTTTGGACTTCTGGTTTTGCATTCGGTTGGGCTAATTGAGCGCAAACTAACATAGCCGGCTGGGATGTAACCCCCGGGTAACCTATTGGTGACCGACCTACTCACGTACCGTCTTTTATGGACGCGACGGATCAGTCCGGTGGTGGGGGCACTGCCTGGCTGATGGTCTCAGCAATCGTCGCGTCTTTTCAATTCGCCCAGGCTCACAGGGCGTATCTTGCGGCGGACCTGCCGTCCCGCCTCGTGCGGAGCGGTCCGCAAAAACGGCGTCTGGAAACCGGACGCCGTTTTTCTTTGGAGATTGCGCTCAGCTCAGGCTGGCCGTGAAACGCTGGATGCGGGTGCAGGCTTCTTCGAGCAGCTCTTCAGACGTTGCGTAGGAGATGCGGAAGTTGGGTCCGAGCCCGAAGGCCGAGCCAAACACAACCGCCACGCCCTCGGCCTCCAGCAATTCACTGCAGAAGGTCTCGTCGCTGTCGATCACGGTGCCAGCTTCAGTCTTCTTGCCGATCAGGTCCTTGCAGGAAGGGTACACATAGAACGCGCCCTCGGGCGAGGGACAGGTGATGCCGCGCGCCTGGTTGAGCATGGAAACGACGAGGTCGCGCCGCCCCTGGAAGATCGCTTTGTTCTTTTCGACGAAATCCTGCGGGCCGTTCAGCGCTTCGACTGCCGCCCACTGGGCGATGGAGCAGGCACCAGAGGTCTGCTGGCCCTGGATCATGTCCATTGCCTTGATCAGCGGCAGAGGGCCTGCAGCATAACCGATGCGCCAGCCGGTCATGGCGTAGGCTTTTGACACGCCGTTCATGGTGAGCGTGCGTTCGTACAGCTTAGGCTCAACCTCGGCCATGGTCTTGAAGACGAAATCGCCAAAGATCAGATGCTCATACATGTCATCGGTCAGCGTCCAAACATGGCTGTGCTTCAGCAGAACATCGGCGAGGCCGCGCAGTTCCGCTTCTGAATAGGCGGCGCCCGAAGGATTGGATGGCGAGTTGAGCAACAGCCATTTTGTCTTGGGCGTGATTGCTTTTTCCAGCTCATCGGGCGTCAGCTTGAAGCCGTTGTCCATCGAGGTTTCCGCGAAAACCGGTGTGCCGCCGCAAATCGCCACCATTTCCGGGTAGCTGACCCAGTAGGGGCGCGGGATAATGACTTCGTCGCCGGGGTTCAGCGTCGCCATAAAAGCGTTGAACAGGATCTGCTTGCCGCCGGTGCCAACGATGGTCTGTTCGGGCCGGTAGTCGAGATTGTTCTCGCGCTTGAACTTTTTGGAAATCGCATCGCGCAATTGTGGGATGCCTGAGACTGGCGGATATTTGGTTTCGCCGCGGTTGATCGCGTCAATGGCGGCGGTCTTCACATTGTCCGGCGTGTCGAAGTCCGGTTCGCCGGCGCCCAGCCCGATTATGTCGCGACCGGCGGCTTTCAGCTCGCGCGCTTTCTGCGAGACCGCGATGGTCGCGGAAGGCTTTACGCGGGAAAGGGCATCGGCAAGAATGGCCATATCGAACGGTCTCCGGTCAGGGTTAACAGTGCCATAAGCGGCGGGTCTTCATGTCTGAACTGCGCGATTTCCGCAAGGGCTATGCCCCAGGAACCGGTTCTGCCAGCCGTCAAAACCCAACCTGAACGGGCAAACCGCTACAA
The DNA here is from genome assembly GCF_015500055.1 of Mesorhizobium sp. NBSH29. NCBI lineage: Bacteria > Pseudomonadati > Pseudomonadota > Alphaproteobacteria > Hyphomicrobiales > Phyllobacteriaceae > Mesorhizobium > Mesorhizobium sp. NBSH29. The sequence continues at coordinate 3,584,282 of NZ_CP045492.1, read as the reverse complement.
TCTTCGCGATTGAATTAACCGGCAGTCAAACCTGTCTTGCTAGAGTTTTCTCAACAGCCGAAGAGCTGAATACGGGGCAGGCAGTGATGATCTTTTTTACACCGAGGTGCGCAGGCGTGCCGTCAATGTATGCGCCGCAATGGCTTTTGCCATGAGCGGTTTCAGCGCTGATGGGGACGATTTCGGCGGGGGGATCTTCGCCGACGAAGTCGGGCTTGAATACGCAATCTATGGCCAGACGCGGCTGAAGACGGCTTTCCAGCCGATCTTTCGGGCGCAGGGGCTGGCTCTGCTGCCCTTCGCCGTCGAGGCGCGGGTGGCACCACGGCTTCAAGGCGTTGCGGTTGCTGCCGGCGAATTCCTGGCGCAGGCGCCACGGGGTGACCGGGCGATGATCGAGGCCGCCTGCCGCACCATCCATGTCCGCAACCATGCCCAACTCGGCGTGGATGATCCGTCGACATGGCCGCTCTACATCAGCGTCGACGCACGCCACGGCCTCGATGCTGTCCAGTTTGCGTCTATCGCGGCGCTGGCGGATGAAGCAGGCATTCCAGTTGGCAACGTGATCTGTGAAATCGCCGATGCGGTGAGCATTGAGGACGCACAGCTTGCGGCCCTTGCCACCAGCGCCCGGTCAGCCGGCCTCAAGCTTTCGGTCGCCGCCTTCCGCGCTGACAGGGCTGCTATCGAGCAGGTCGCGCGTATCGAGCCCGATGTCATCAAAATTGACGGTGCGTGGTTCCGCAATGTTCAGGACAGGGCTGAGACGGCATTGCTATTTCCAGCCGTTGCCACCGCATTCAAGGGGCTCGGCTCGACGCTGCTGGTTCAGGGCATCGAAAATGGGGCTGAGCTTGCCGCTGCTCTCGACGCCGGTGCCGACTGGATGCAGGGTAATCTCCTGGCCGAAGCTGCGCTTGCGGGAACCATCGTCGATGAGACATCGATATCCATCGACCGTCTGGTTTTAGGCGACGTTCAAAAAGCCCATCAGCGGGGCTGATGTACCCTCAAGAATTTGTCACTGGATAGGCCTACGTGACAGCGCTAGCCATAGAGCTTGAGCTGGAGAGGGGGCTTTGATGGTCACGCTTTATGGCATGAGAGACAGCGGAAACTGCTACAAGCCGCGGCTGTTGCTGCACAAGCTGGGACGCCCATTTCGCCATGTCGAGGTGAACGCGCTTGACGGATCGACACGGCGCCAGGAATTTCTGGCACTCAATGCCAATGGCCGGGTGCCGCTGCTGGAGATCGAGGATGGCCGACGGATTGCAGAATCCAACGCTATCCTGCTCTACCTCGCCGAGGGCACCCAATTCATTCCCGCCAATGTCTATGAGCGCGGGCTGGTCTATCAATGGCTGTTTTTCGAGCAATATAGCCATGAACCCTATGTCGCGGTGCGGCGTGCCTTGATGCGGTTTCCCGAACGCCAAAAAGATGCCACTCCGGAGCGGCTGGCGCAGACGCTGAAGCTGGGTACGGATGCGCTTGCGGTGATGGACAAGCAGCTTGGCGCGACACCGTTCATGGCAGGCACGACCCTGTCGGTCGCTGATATTGCGCTCTACGCCTATACCTATGATGCCCATCAATACGGTTTTGAACTGGAACAGTTCCCAGCGGTCAGTGCTTGGTTGCAGAGGGTGGAGGCTGATCCGGGACATGTGCCGGAAGACTGGGTTCCGACCGAGGAGGCATAGGCCTGCCGGAGTTGCTGCGGGCGCCAGACGCAAAAAAGGCGGGGAAAACCCCGCCTTCCATTGCTCATTTAAACCTGACTTAAAGTATGGTCGTTTCCGGTATCCGGCAGCAATCTGCTACATCGGGACCAGTTCGGCATCACACATTCGCGCGCGCTTTCACGCGGCTGCCAGTACTTCCGTGACTTGCCGCGCGCTTCCGTTAAACGGGGCGCGCGAAAAAATCAGGCCTTGTTGAGCGATCCAGCGGACGACTTGCCAGTGCGGCGGTCCTGCTCGATTTCGAAGTTGATCTTGTCGCCCTCATTGAGGTTCGACATGCCAGCGCGCTCAACAGCGGAGATGTGAACGAAAACGTCCGCGCCGCCGTTATCCGGCTGAATGAAGCCGAAACCTTTGGTGCTGTTGAACCACTTAACGGTACCAGTAGCCATATGCGTATTCCTTGCAAAGTTTGCAACGTGAAGAAGTCTGGCCGTTAGACCAAACCAGTTAGTATCGAGATTTTTGGGATAGACGTCAGCAAACGCGAGTTCCGCGGGGCCACTAGATCGATCGGCCGAAAATTTCAACAAGCCGTATCTAGGCGCAATTGACGCGAAAAGCAAGAGGCTTCGTGATTTGTCTGCTGAAAAGGTGCCGTACCACTGCCGCAATCCCTTGCGAAGGTTGAAAAACACCCACTGAAAAGGCGCTGTTTCGCCGTTCGAGGTCCCATGTTGCGCTATGTCTTGTCGGCACTTCTCATCACCGTAGCGCTGCCTGCGATGGCGCAGCCACGCTACACATCCACGAGCCTTTCCTGCGCCCAGGTGACGGCAACGATAAAGCAGGATGGCGCTGCCCAGATGCGTTACCGCTCGACGCGCAATCCGTCCCTGCCGCTCTATGGCCGCTACGTGCGCGACACCCGCTTCTGCCGCAGCGGCGAACGGGCCGAGACGGTGTTCATTCCGTCCGCCGACCGAAAATCTTGTCCGGTGCTGGAATGCAAGACGGTAGACCGCGACGATGATTTTCGAATTTTGAGACTGCGGCGGGATTAGGGGCTGAACTGGCCCAGGGTGACTCGCTTGGTAGGTGAGGCACGTTAAAACCCGAAACTCTCCTGCGCCGGTGGTGGCGGGGCAATCTGTACACCTTCCATCGCCAGCAGCTTTTCCTTGGTGACAGATCCGCCTGGGGCGGAAAACCCACCGATTTTGTTGCCTGCGGCGACGATGCGGTGGCAAGGCACGATGATGGGAACCGGGTTCTGGCCAAGCGCCTTTCCGGTTTCACGCGCCAGACCGGGATGGCCGGCCTGGATGGCCAGCGCGCCATAGGTGGTATTTTGGCCGAAGCCAAGCCCGCGGGCCGCAGCATAGATGGCGCGCCGGAAGGGATCGATGCCTTCGAGACTGACTGGAACATCTGTGAAATCAATCGGCTCGCCGGCGCCATAGCGCTTCAGTTTTTCGCAAACCTCGGCCACCCATACATTTGGTATTTGTTCCATCATGGCAGACTCGCGCCGCAGCAACATCCTTTCGGTCGACGCGCGATCGCTGCCAGGAAGCTGTAGCTGCGTAATGCCGGTCTCATTCCAGGCGAGGCCAAGCCAACCGATCCGAGCTTCGACAAGCGTATAGAAAGTGGCTTGCATGGGTGTCTCACAGGCGCATCTTTGCGCATTCTTTGCGGGAACATCTTAACAGCGATCGGCGTTGGGTCGAGCAGGGAGGGCGCTTGAAACCCGCTCTCCTGACACCTGATACGATCCGCATCACGCGCGCCACCCGAAAGGCGATGGCTCACAATCTGCGTTGTCGGGCGGTTCTGGCTCCTGTAGAGGAAGGTCGGGCAAGGGCAGTTTTAGATATGTTGGAGTGGGTATTTGCCCCGATTACGCAGTTTTTTGATGTTTTTAGCGGGTTCCGCGAGCTTCGCGCTCGCTGGGTGTACCACGCCCAGCCCGGATGCGGGCGCGAGCGTGGCGCTCGCCGAGACAGCCGACCTGACACTGCCTGACAGTGTCTCGATCCTGCCCAGCCCCAGCATTGCTGCTGTGGCTATCGCGGAAGGCGTTGCAGAAGCGCCAGCCGAGGTTGCCAAGGCACGCGACCCGGAAATTGTCGCCGTTGCCGAGCTTGCGATGCAAAAGTCTGCCGCTGCCGAAAGCGACGTGCCTGAGGTTCAGCCTTCTGCGTTTGCCACATCTGACGCGCCGCGCGGCGATGTGCACGCGCTGATCGCCAAATACGCCGCGCTCTACGATGTGCCGGTAGATCTTGTGCGCAGCGTGGCCAAGCGCGAGAGCAATTTTCGTCCAGCTGCCTACAATAATGGCCATTGGGGCCTGATGCAGATCAAGCATGCGACGGCGCGGGGCATGGGCTACAAGGGCAGCGCCAAGGGCCTGCTCGACGCCGAAACCAATCTTAAATATTCCGTGAAGTATCTGCGCGGCGCGTGGCTGGTGGCCGACGGCAACCCGAGGCTTGCCGACCGGCTCTACCAAAGCGGCTATTACTACCACGCTAAGCGCAAGGGCCTGCTGGAAGAGACCGGACTTGGCAAGGATCGCCGCCGACGCAGAACCACCCCAGGCGCCTGATTTACTTCGCAGCGTACAGCGAATACCCAGCTGCCGGTACGGTTCGGCTAGGCAAACAGCCCGAACGAGTTTCCATCCGGGTCCATGCAATAGGCAAACCGGCCATCGGGAATTTCGACAATATCGGAAACGACCTGGCCGCCTGCAGCTTTCACGCGCTCCAGTGAATCCTCCAGCGGCGTGGGTGCTGCAAAATGCACCGTGGCTCCGGTTCCAGGCGATGCCGGTTTGCCAACATATAAATGCCCCGCGACAGAGTCTTTGCCGCTTTTGGGGAAGACCGCAGTCGGGAAGGGCCCCATTTCCTGATCGGTCAGTTCGCTCTGCAAAACGGCGGTGTAAAATGCCTTTGCCATAGCAAGGTCAGTTACCGGGACCTCGGTCCAGACAATAGCATGCGGCGGGGTGAAGTTGGACATTGTGCGGTGTATCCCATGTTTTCGATGGGGGCACCCTGACACAGGCGTACTGACACCATCCCGTCAGCAGGGTTTGATCCGCTGCTGACGGGTTCCAACACCTTTGACCTAGCGCTTCTTGGCGCCGACGGTCTTGTCCTGATGCTGCTTTTTGCTTGTTTGGACAGAAACCGGATCGCGGGAGATCGACCCGGTGGAAAGCTGGTCGAGATTGCGTGTCTGGGCGACGGATTTGGGGGCATCTGGATAGTGCAGTGTGGCGGCGAAATCATTGGCCAATGCTGGCGCCGAGAATGCGGCGAGAGCAGCGAGCACGAGGATAGGCTTTTTCATCGGAAGCTCCATGTACATGTACGATAGTTGTACAGATACGGATATTGAGCAGCGGTTTCAAGATAGAAAATTGTACGCGTACGAGATTCTTTTGATGGCTGCTTCAGCAGCAGGTGGCGTCATTGCAGATTGGCGGCACCTTGCCAGCTTTGACAGCGGCAATTGCCAGATCGATGACAGTGTCGGCGTAGCTCAGCCCGTCGCCAAACGGATAGTGCGGAAAGCTGATGACAGCCGAGATCGCGCCATGCGCGGTAGTCCACAAAAACGTGGTGATAGCATGGGCGTCGCCAGTCAAAATGCCCGCGTCGAGACAGGCGAGGACGCAACCGCGCATGCCGGCCAACGCGGGGTTGTGCTTCAGATGCTGCTCGGCAGTCTCGGCGTCCATCGCCTTTTCAGTCATGAAGATGATGCGGTATTCGTTGGGGTTTTCGAACCCGAAGGCTGCGAATTCGTGCATGCCATGGATCAGCGACGCCAGCGGCTCTGTGGGTTGGTTGCGGGTTGCGCGCTGTGCCAGTCGCTCGAACACGTCTTCGGCCAGGGCAAAAAGTATCGCCTGCTTGTCGGCGAAGTAGGAATAGACCGACATCGGCGCATAGCCGACCTTTTGCGCCAGCTTGCGGATGGTGAGGCCATCATAGCCCTGCTCGCGTACCAGGTCATGCGCGGCGGCGACAAGTTCAGCGCGCAGTTCCGCCTTGTGGCGCTCTCGACGAGTGGTTTCTGTGGCTTTCGGGATGGTTCGGCTCCGCGTTGCTGTACGAAATATATACGCTGTACGGAGATTTTGGAAGCCGCTTTTCAGGGTGAGCGCGGCTTTCATAGTGGTATTTTGGACGGGGTCTTCACGGGCATGATGCTGGACCAGCGGGACGCGTAGACCCAGTATCGGAGGTCAATGCGAAGTGCTATATCACTCTTCGCAGTCGGAGTTTCTTCAACAGGAGAACCATGATGCTGTACTTCGTTCGTAAGTGCTGGGGCGTCACAGCGGTATTTGGTGTGATCGTCGTGGCCTCGCTTATTCAAAACCCCACGCTCGCTCTTGCCAAAGAGAAGAGGCCCATGAAGGCAGGCGTGGAGGAGTGCAAAGCTTGGTGCGATCGCAACAACAAAACTGTGGCTTCGCAGCGTTCCTGCTATTTGAATTGCGAGAAATACTGGCTTTGCAACGGTGCTGACGCAACCGCTTCAACATGCGCGGATGGGAAGGCACTCTCAATAGAGCAGTCTCAGCCATCTGATCCCGCACCAAACCCCCGGAAACCGGTGGGCAGAGCCAAGGCGCCCGCAGCGTCCATCAACTAGGTTGGCGCCTAGGTGATGCGTGAAGCGGAAAAAACGTCTGCCTCCAGAGGCTGCTGGCGGCAGGCAAACCCCGGCGTGAAGTGGGGCCTTCTTTCGCCCACAGCCTTGATATACCGGCCTGCCGACAGTGTCACATCGGGTAGCGCAGGATCGCGGCCAGTTCGCCGCCGCCTGGGATGTCTTCGCGGCGCACGCCCATGACACGCGCGCCGGCGGCAAAGGCTCTTGCCGCGATCTCATCGACAATGCCGTAGGCCTTTGCATCATCCTTTTCGACTAAGGTCACTGCGCCGGTTTCGTCATCGACATATCCGGGGATGACTGAATCTATATCGACCAGCAGGGTTTGGATCGCGCCGAAGGTTGCGGCGCGTGCAGCATCGGAAATGTCGGTGGTCGTGCGCCGGTCGCCAGCGCGCTTTTCGAACAATGCCTGCATCTCGCCGATTTCTTTGGCATAGGCATTGTCCAATATGGGCCGGGCGCGCGTGGCAAGTTCAGCATCCTTGAACCTGTCCGGGCTATCGCTGATCGTCTCGGGCAGAAGATGCGGATAGGAATTGATCTGCGCAAACACCGATTCCAGCCGGCCGGTCGCGGCCACAATCAAGGGTGTCTCTCGGCCGGCAAGAATGGGACGCAGCGCGGCATCTACGCGTCTGGCATATTGCTGCAGGCGAACATTATGGCCTTCGGCCCCATGAATGCGCCCGCTGAAGGAGCGATCATTGAGCGTGGATTTGCCAGCAGAAGAGGCCGCGTCTTTGGGCATTCCTGGCACACTGACTGTTTCTGGCGGCAGGTCTGCGTGCATCTCCACCAGGCGGGCAGCATTTTCAGATAACGCCAGGATGAAGGCAGAATGGGCGAATGTGCTTGCCCGAAACAGCGGCTTCAGGTGCATGCGGTCTGAGACCTGAACCATTGAGGCGAGATCATTGGCGAGGCGAAAGGTCCAGATTTTTTCAGGCGTGGCGAAAATAGCCAGGCTGTTGGCCTGCAAACGCCAAAAGTCCGCATCATCGAGCAGATCGTTCAACTGATCGAGCAAGCTGGCAAGGCGCCTTTTGTCGAAGCCCGCACTCTCAAGCTGGGTTTGCGCCTCGCGTACAAGGTTGCCCATATCGATCCGGGATGCATCCGTCTTTTGCGTGAGCGGCGTTGTCTTCACGTAGATCGAGACGCAGGCATCAGCCCTTATTGCAGCCAGCGAAGCAAATTCAGGGCGCGTGGGGTTGTCGATAAAGAGCATGGGATGTCCTTCAGCCTGAGAGATTTCAGTTTGTTTATTAGGCATTCTAGATATGCTTCGGAAATATAAAGAGCACCAAGAAAAACAAAAAAACACATTGCATAGGCGAGAATTTAGCGTGCTACATCTATGTATCGCGGCTGCTCATCCGTCTAGGGCGCGACATGCAAAGAGCCGGTGATTTGCGGCTCATGGTTCACATCTGGTGAGCAACCGGAAAATCTGGTGCCGGCGCGCGTCACTTCACGCGTGTGTGCAGGGGAGTTTGGCGTGACCGCTCAGCCGATATCGGGTGCGTTGCCGATGCGCTTTTTGAGCTCGATCGCCCAGGCGCGGCCTTCGTCGCCGCCCCACAACATCCAGGCGATGTAGCCGGCGGAGGGGTTTTCCGCGTTGAAGAAGTTCTTGCCCTTCTTGTCGACTTCATGGCGGGCGAAATAGCTGACCATGCGGCGGATGGTGGACGGAGGGAGTGTGCGTCGCTCGGAGAGTTCCATAGCGCGCGCGACGCCGACTTCGGTGCCGCCACGGCCGAATTGTTCACGCAGCCGCAGCGCCTTCGCCGCATTTTGGGCGACGATTTCTGGCGGTCGCAGTGAGAGATCCTCGGAAGACATGGTGTATCCAGCTACGTGTAGCGGGGTATTTAGCGCGCAAGAGTGGCACGGTAAGGGCAGTGCCGATTACCGAACGGAAGGCGTTTCCGTGAAAGGATCGCCTTTAGAACCATCGCGATGCCTGGATTGCATCACGCGTCCAGGAAATACTCCTGCAGCGGTCGCACTTCCAAACTTCCAGCCTTAAGGGCTGCGATGGCTTCGGCTACAGCACCGGCCCCCGACAGGGTGGTGTAGTAGGGCACCTTCTGCATCAGGGTTGCGCGGCGCAGGGACTTAGAATCGGACAGTGCTTTCTGGCCGTCTGTCGTGTTGAAGACGATCTGGACCTGCCGGTTGCGGATGGCGTCTTCAATATGGGGACGGCCTTCCAGCACCTTGTTGATCTTTTCCGCATTGATGCCGTTTTCAGCCAAGAAGCGTTGTGTGCCGCCGGTTGCGAGCACCTTGAAGCCGAGGTCAGCCAGGCGTTTGACCGCTGGCAGCACGCCCTTCTTGTCCTCGTCGCGGACCGAGACGAATACGGTGCCATCACGCGGCAGGTCAACACCGGCGCCGAGCTGGGCCTTGGCGAAGGCCAGCGCGTAGTCATAATCGAGGCCCATGACTTCGCCGGTGGAGCGCATTTCTGGCCCAAGCAGAATGTCAACGCCGGGGAAGCGGGCAAAGGGGAACACTGCTTCCTTGACCGCAATATGCGGGCGGGCTGGTGTTTGCGGGCGGCCACCATAGGCAGCGAAGGCTTCGTCGAGCGTTTCGCCAGCCATGATGCGGGCGGCAACTTTTGCTATGGGGCGGCCCACTGCTTTCGCCACAAATGGCACGGTGCGCGAGGCGCGTGGATTGACTTCCAGAATGAAGATCGTGCCGTCCTGAATGGCGAACTGAACGTTCATCAGGCCGCCCACATTGAGTGCCTTGGCCATTGCGGCTGTCTGGCGTTCGAGTTCAGCTACGATTTCTGGCGAGAGCGAATGGACCGGGAGTGAGCAGGCGCTGTCGCCCGAATGGATGCCTGCTTCTTCAATATGTTCCATGATGGCGGCAACATAGGTGTTTTCGCCGTCACACAGGCAATCGACATCGACCTCGATGGCGCCTGCAAGATAAGTGTCGAACAGTAGCGGGTTCTTGCCCAGTAGGGTGTTGATCTGGCCAGTCTTGTCGTTCGGATATTTTTGCTTGATGTCTTCTGGAACCAAGCCCGGAACGGTGTCCAGCAGATAGGTTTGCAGCATGGTTTCGGAATGGATGATCTGCATGGCGCGGCCACCCAGAACGTAGGATGGGCGTACAACAAGCGGGAAGCCAAGTTCACTGGCGACGACACGGGCTTGTTCAACCGACCAGGCAATGCCGTTCTTTGGCTGAAGCAGGTTCAGCTTGTGCAGCAGTTTCTGGAAGCGGTCGCGGTCTTCGGCCAGGTCGATCATATCGGGCGAGGTGCCGAGGATCGGGATGCCGGCAGCTTCCAATGCGGCGGCGAGCTTGAGCGGGGTCTGGCCACCAAACTGCACGATGACGCCGACCAGTTCGCCCGATTGCTGTTCGGCGCGCAGGATCTCCAGCACGTCTTCAGCGGTTAGCGATTCGAAATACAGGCGGTCCGACGTGTCGTAATCGGTCGATACAGTCTCGGGATTGCAGTTGATCATGATTGATTCATAGCCGGCATCAGCCAGCGCGAAGCAGGCATGGCAGCAGCAATAATCAAACTCGATGCCCTGGCCGATGCGGTTTGGACCGCCGCCGAGGATGACTACCTTCTTGCGATCTGAAACCTGCGCCTCAGAGCGCGTCTCGCCAGCGAAGGGTGTTTCATAGGTCGAGTACATATAGGCGGTGGGCGAGGCGAACTCGGCGGCACAGGTGTCGATGCGCTTGTAGACGGGGTGAACGCCTAGCTTTTCGCGCGCAGCGTGAATCTCTTGCTCGTCTTTCTTCACCAGTGAGGCGAGGCGGGCATCGGAGAAGCCCATGGCTTTCAGCATGCGCAAATTCTGCGCGTCATCAGGGATGCCATGTTCGCGCACGCGCGCTTCGGTGTCCAGAATGCCAGCGATCTGTTCGAGGAACCATGGGTCGATGCGGCACATTGCGTGGACATCTTCCAGCGAGGTGCCCATGCGGATGGCCTGAGCCACCATACGCAGACGGTCTGGTGTCGGGGTGCCGAGGGCTGCACGAATGGCGTTGCGGTCATCGCCGCCGCCATTGACGCCGAGGCCCGGGATCTCGATTTCATCCAGGCCGGTAAGGCCGGTTTCGAGACCGCGCAATGCTTTTTGCAGGCTCTCCTGGAAGGTGCGGCCAATGGCCATCACTTCCCCGACAGATTTCATGGCGGTGGTAAGCGTCTGTTCTGCGCCAGGGAATTTCTCGAAGGCAAAGCGCGGGATCTTGGTGACGACATAATCAATCGAAGGCTCGAAGGAGGCTGGTGTCGCGCCGCCGGTAATGTCGTTTTCGAGTTCGTCCAGCGTGTAGCCAACCGCCAGCTTGGCGGCGATTTTTGCGATTGGGAAACCGGTCGCCTTCGAGGCAAGCGCAGAAGAGCGCGAGACGCGCGGGTTCATTTCGATAACGACGAGGCGGCCATCAGCGGGGTTGACGGCGAACTGCACGTTGGAACCACCGGTCTCGACACCGATCTCGCGCAGTACCGCAATCGAGGCGTTGCGCATCATCTGATATTCCTTGTCGGTCAGCGTCAGGGCTGGCGCGACAGTGATGGAATCGCCGGTGTGGACGCCCATCGGGTCAATGTTCTCGATGGAACAGACGATGATGCAATTGTCCGCCTTGTCGCGAACAACTTCCATTTCATATTCTTTCCAGCCCAGTACGGATTCTTCGATCAGCACTTCGGTGGTTGGCGAGGCGTCGAGGCCGGACTGTATGATCTCGTAAAACTCGGCGCGGTTATAGGCGATGCCGCCGCCGGTTCCACCCATGGTGAAGGAGGGGCGGATGATCGCGGGAAGGCCGACTATGTCCATGGCCTGCGCTGCAATTGCCATGCCGTGGCTGATATAGCGCTGCTTGCGGTCACCTTCACCAAGGTTCCATTTGGTCTCCAGCGCATCGAGTGCGGTGTCTAGGTCTGCCGGCTTTTTCGCTTTCAGCTCGGCACGTTCAGCCTCGTGCTTCTTGCGGTCTTCTTCCTTCACGGCTGTGGCGTTGGCCAGCATGGATTTTGGCGTTTCCAACCCGATGCGGGCCATGGCCTCGCGGAAAAGCGCGCGGTCCTCGGCCATGTCGATGGCGTCGGCATCAGCGCCGATCATCTCGACATTGTAGCGTTCCAGCACACCCATGCGGCGCAAGGAAAGGGCGGTGTTGAGTGCTGTCTGGCCGCCCATGGTGGGCAAAAGCGCATCCGGGCGCTCGCGGGCGATGATCTTGGCGACGACTTCCGGTGTGATCGGTTCGATATAGGTCGCGTCGGCCAGTTCCGGGTCAGTCATGATCGTGGCCGGGTTGGAATTGACCAGAATGATGCGGTAGCCTTCGGCGCGTAGGGCCTTGCAGGCCTGGGTGCCGGAATAATCGAACTCACATGCCTGCCCGATAACGATGGGTCCGGCGCCAATGATCAGGATGGATTTGATATCGGTGCGTTTTGGCATCGTGGCTGTCCGTTCGCGCATGCTTGCGCAAAAACCCGGCAAGGGGATTGACCCGGCCGGTGCAGCGCAAGCGATTAATGATGTCAGGCTAAGGGCGCCTTATAGGGAAGTTTGGCGCTCGCGTAACCCCAAAAATGTGGCGTTTCCAACGGTTGAATGCGTCATTTCCAGCTTACCAAAGGTCGCTTCGCTGCCGCTCGATGAAAGAGGCCGGGAATTTCCCGGCCTCTTTCGTTTTACTTCGGTTCGGTGCGGAGCGCTTTCCACGTCGCAACCATCATCAGCATCAGCAGTATGGCAAAGGGAAAGCCGGTTGCGATCGCACTTGCCTGAAGTGCCGCAAGCCCGCCACCCAGCAGCAGGGCAATGGCAACCAGACCCTCGAACGTTGCCCAGAAGACGCGCTGTGCCACCGGGGCATCGACCTTGCCACCGGCCGTGATCGTGTCGATGACGAGTGATCCTGAATCGGACGATGTGACGAAGAATACAATCACGAGCACGATGCCGATCAGCGATGTGATGCCGGCCAAAGGCAGAGGCTCCAACATCCGGAACAACGACAGTTCAGGCTTGTAGGCTACTACCGTTTCCTGAACACCCTGGTAGCCGTTTGCAATGAACTCATTCATCGCCGTGCCGCCAAAGGCGGTCATCCAGACGATGGATGCCAACGACGGAACAAGCAGCACGCAGACGATGAATTCGCGCACGGTGCGACCCCTGGAAATGCGGGCAATGAACATGCCCACAAATGGCGACCAGGAGATCCACCAGGCCCAGTAGAAGGTGGTCCAGCCATGGACGAACTCGTCGTCGGTGCGGCCAAACGGATTGGACAGGGCAGGCAGGTTTGTGACGTAGGCTGCGGTGTTGGCAAAGAACCCGGTGACCAGTTCGCCAGTCGGGCCAAGCAAAATGATGAAAGCCAGCAGCAACACAGCGAGCACCATGTTGATCTCCGATAGCCGCTTGACGCCGGCATCAAGCCCGGCAACCACCGAAAGGAGCGCGATGCCGGTGATGCCCGCAATCAGGATCACCTTGGCGGTGTCGGTTACCGGAACGCCGTACAGGAAGTTTAACCCTGCAAGCGCCTGTTCAGCACCGAAGCCGAGCGAGGTTGCGAGACCGAACAGGGTTGCAAAGACGGCGAGAATATCGATGCAGTGGCCGATCCAGCCGCGGATGCGGTCGCCAAAGATCGGATAAAATGCAGAGCGGACCGAAAGCGGGAGACCCTTGTTATAGGCTGCCAGAGCCAGCGAAAGCGCCACGACTGCGTAGATGGCCCACGGGTGCAAGCCCCAATGGAAGATCGTTGCAGCCATCGCGGCTTCACGGGCGGCTTCCACATTTTCAGCGATCAGCGCACCATCAGGCCCAATCGGGCTGGCAATGCCGAGGGGTGGATTGTTGAAGTGATACATCGGCTCCAGCACGCCGAAGAACATGAGGCCAATGCCCATGCCTGCGGCAAACAACATCGCAAACCAGCCGCCATAGCCATAATCGGGGACCGCGCCGGCGCCGCCGATACGGACTTTCCCGAGCGGGGAAACGACAAGCACCAGGCAGAAAAGGACGAACAGGTTGCCGGCGATGATGAAAAGCCAGTCAAAGGTAGAGGTGAGCCAGACCCGAAGGGTGCCAAGTGCTGGTCCGACCGATTCACGAAAGATCAGGGTGACGATCACAAAACCTACGATAACAATCGCCGAGATGAAGAACACAGGGTTGTGGATGTCCAGGCCCATAACCTGAACATTGTCCTGCCCCGCTTCCAGATTGTGCTCCGGTTCTTCCGTCGCAACCGACGTCTTTGGTTCTGTCATTGTTTTTCCTTTTTCTTACGACAGCGTTGCCTGCCATAAAGTTACCTTGTGCCTAGGGTGAAACACTTTGGGTGCAGGCACAACAGCCTGTACTTATTTTCGCGATCGCAACGGGGTTCGCCGGGATTCAGCCTCCTCCTCAAACATGTTGGCAGGAGGTTTCGTCGAGGCATATTGACTTGTTGTTGCGCTGCACCCAAATAGTTCAAAATATTTTGAACTATGAAAGCAGAGTTCCATGGACATGCGTTTGATCTGGCTTGCGGTTGGCTCGTTTGCCATGAGCACCGTCGGCTTTGCCTTTGCCAGCCTGTTGCCGCTGATTGCCGCCGACACGCATATCAGCGTGCCGATGGCCGGCTATCTCATCATGACGTTTTCACTGTCCTATGCGGTCGGCGCACCGGTGCTTTCGGCGGTTGCCGGCACTGTCGACCGGCGGCGCGTTCTGGCGTGTGCGATGCTGATATTTGTCGCTGGAAACCTCATCGCAGCCTCCAGCTCATCCTTTTTCACGCTGCTTGCCGCGCAAGTGGTGATGGGTGCGGCGGCGGGATTGTTCGCTGCCACCGCGCAAGCCACCGCCGTTGCGCTGGCAGGACCCGAACACCGGGCTTTTGCCATCTCCATTGTCGTTGGCGGCACGACCTTCGCTGTCGCAGTCGGGGCGCCTATCGCATCGCTGATCGGCACTTTATGGGGCTGGCGTGGGACATTTTTTGCGATAGCCGCGCTTGGCGTGATTTGCGCAACTATCCTGTGGATATGGCTGCCACACGGCCTACGCGGCATGAAACTGACACTGAGCGAGCGGTTCGCTGCTGTGGGAAAGCCGGGCATATTGCCGGCGCTGGCGACAACGTTGCTCTACCTTGCAGGCGGATTTATCGTGATTTCCTATCTCGGGCCGCTGGCACTTGAAGGAGCTGGCCTGCCGCTTATTGCGTTGCCGGGCATGCTTTTGTGCTTTGGCGTCGGGGCAGTGATCGGCAATCTTGGCAGCGGGTTTCTGGCCGACAAGATCGGTGCCACACGCGTCGTGGTGCTGTCGTTGGTGTTCTCGCTGCTGGTGTGCCTGATCATTGCACTTGGCCTGAAATTCCTGCCGCAATCGCTTTCGGGCCCGCTTTTGATCGGCATCATGGTGCCATGGGGCATCATCGGCTGGTCGTTCCCGCCGGCGCAGGCCAGCCGCATCGTCGGCTATGCACCGGAGGTGGCGCATCTGACATTGTCGCTCAACGCCTCGGCGATGTATTTCGGCATTGCCATTGGCACAGTGGTCGGTGGCCGCGTGCTGGAATTTGCCAAGCCGTCCGATCTTGGCCTTGTTGCCGCGCTCTTTGCGGCTGTGGCGCTGGTGCTGATGTGGGCAACGCGGAGCAAGACATCGTCTGTTGCGATGCCCGCGTAGCGATAGTCACCGCATCATCGGCGGAAGGCCGCGCGCCAGCGCATCGATCAGCACGCGGACGCGTGTGGGAAGGTGCGTTGTCCGGCCAGTTCGCCCAGCTTTCGAAAAAAATATCCGGGAGGCTGGTCAGCACCTGGACCAGCCTGGCAGCCCACTGGCGCGGGGCGTTTTGGCAAAGTGGTGGTACGCTTATGACAATGCCTGCCGCACGCGAAAATAGCGTTGCGGTGGCTGGCCGAGCATACGCTTGAACATGGTGGTGAAGGCAGGCACGCTCTCATAGCCGAGGTCGAGCGCGACACTGGTGACAGGTTCACCTTCGGCGAGCCGGGGCAGGGCAGCAAACAGGCAGGCCTGTTGGCGCCAGGTGGAGAAAGACAGTCCCGTCTCGCGTGCAAAGTGGCGGGTAAAGGTGCGACGGCTGGCGCCAAGCGCGCCGGCCCAGTCGTCAATTGTCGCATGAGGTGCCGGGGCTGCAACGAAGCTCCGGCACAGTGCCGCCAACCTCGGATCAGCGGGGAAGGGCAGGCCGAGCGGTCGTGCATGAAGGTTAGGGATTTCGTGCAAGATGAGATCGAGGATCAGCGCGCCACGAGGGTCAGGCTCTGAAGCTTGGGGCAGTGCGACCGCTTCGATGATCAGGCTGCGCATCAAAGTGCTGACGGCGACCACGCGCAGGTCTGCCGGCAGGCTGTCCAGCGCGCGGGGCTGTACATAGATCGAGCGCATGGAGACTTCGCCCAGCATTTCTACCGCGTGGTCGACGCCGGCGGGCAGCCAGATGGCGTGTTCGGGTGGGACCATCCAGCGGCCATGGGCGGTCGAGACCAGCACTACGCCTGAAAGCGCATGCAGCAATTGAGAGCGGCTGTGGCGATGCACGGGCACCCGATAGCCATCGGGATATTCTGATGGCGAGGCGACGACCTGGCCCGCCAGCTGTTCCAGCCAGGCCAACCGTTCATCGTGGCGCAGGTCGAGTTCGCGCTGGCGACGCGCCCTGTCTGTGATGAATTGAGTTGCATCCATTGTTGTGGCCCAAATGCGTAAGAATGCCATTCAACCCATCAATCAGGACATGGCGAGGGCCAGATAGCACGGGTGGTTGGCGCAGTATTTGACGTCCTTGGGACAGGCGGATGTGGCCCAGTCGCGAAAGGAATGGGCCGATCCACGAAGGATAGGCGCAGCGCGCAGGCGTATAAGCGGGCGGCAGTCGCCTACAGCAGGAGCCAACCGTGAGCCAGACCACCACTACCGGATCGGCAACCGCTCTGCCGGTCCAGACGACGGCCTATGCAGTTATCCTTGCGGTAAGCTTTTGCCATCTGCTCAACGATATCATGCAGTCGCTCCTGTCAGCCATCTATCCGATGCTGAAGGCAGATTACGGGCTCGACTTCTGGCAGATCGGGTTGCTGACCATGACTTTCCAGGTCACGGCATCGCTTTTGCAGCCGGTTATCGGCATCTATACCGACAAGAAGCCGTTGCCCTATTCGCTGCCGTTCGGCATGGGCTCAACGCTTATCGGGCTCGTGTGTCTCGCCTACGCCACCCAATATGGCATGCTGCTGGTCGGGGCAGCGCTGGTGGGCTTTGGCTCGGCGGTATTCCATCCGGAATCCTCACGCGTGGCCCGGCTGGCATCGGGTGGGCGCTATGGGCTTGCGCAATCGCTGTTCCAGGTTGGCGGCAATTTCGGCCAGGCGCTTGGACCCCTTCTGGCCGCCTTCATCGTGGTGCCAAACGGACAGCGCAGTATCGTCTGGTTTTCCGGCGCAGCACTGCTCGGGATGATGATCCTGTGGCAGGTCGGCACCTGGTACAGCAACCACCGCCAGGCCAATGCCAAGCGGCCGGTGGAAGTGCGGACCTCGCCGCTGCCGCGCCGTACCATCGTCGTGGCGCTGGCGGTACTGGCGGCGCTGACCTTTTCCAAGAACGTCTACATGGCGAGCATATCGAGCTACTATACCTTCTATATGATCCACAAATTCGGGGTCACGGTTCAGACGTCGCAGATCCTGTTGTTCGTTTTCCTTGGCGGTGCTGCGGTGGGAACGGTTCTGGGCGGGCCCATTGGAGATCGTTTCGGCGCCAAAACGGTGATGTGGTTCTCGATCCTCGGTGTCCTGCCGTTCACCTTGGCAATGCCCTATGCCGATTTCACATGGACCATCATCCTGTCGGGCATCATCGGGCTCATCATGGCATCTGCGTTTCCGGCCATTGTGGTGTTCGGTCAGGAGCTTTTGCCTGGCCGCGTTGGCATGGTCGCAGGCATCTTTTTCGGGTTGGCGTTCGGGATGGGCGGCATCGCAGCAGCAGTGCTGGGTGTGGTTGCGGATGCACGAGGCATCGATTTCGTCTATGTCGTCTGCTCGTTCCTGCCGATGCTGGGGCTGCTGACGGTGTTTTTGCCGAGCAATCGCGCGCTCAGGCCGGCGTCCTTGTGAGCCGGCATATTAAAGGGTCGCAGCACAGAGAGACACGTCGAAACCAGTTGGAGAGAACCAAACATCAATAAATTGAAATGCTTGAGGACCTCAACGCAGGATAGGTGAAAGCCAAATTTAAGTACTCGCTGGTAATATCTTTTCACGTGAAAAAGAACGACTGCGTGAAGGTATAATTTTGCAGCTTTTCGGCGCCAATCTGCGGACGATACGCAAGAACGCTCTTACTGCGACGAACATCCCCGCCGCGATTGCGTTGATCGTCATCGTCATGCTCGGTATGTACGCCGATCACCAAAACACCCAGGTATCGAAGCAGTCCTCGCGCGCCGTCGTGCTGGCGCAGGTCAATCTCATCCGCTCCAATCTGGAAGGCAGCATCAACGGTACGCTGCAACTGGTTCGCGGGCTGGTGGCTACTCTCGCCACTGAGCCCGATATGAGCCAGGAGCGGTTCAATCGATTGGCCAGCGGGCTGTTTACGGGTGACAACCAGCTCCGCAATATTGCGGTCGCACCGAACCTGGTCGTCAGCATGGTTTATCCGCTGTCCGGGAATGCAAAGGCAATCGGGCTCGATTACCGAACCAATGACAGCCAGCGCGAGGCCGCTTTGCGCGCACGCGACACTAAAGAGCTGGTTCTTGCCGGGCCGGTCGACCTGGTGCAGGGCGGACAAGGCTTTATCGGGCGGTTTCCGGTATTTACGAGCGAACCCAATGGGGAAAAGCGCTTCTGGGGCATTGTCTCGGCCGCCATCGATGCGCAATCGCTTTACCGTAACAGCGGTCTTCTTGACGGCAATCTTCCCGTTCATATTGCAATTACCGGGAAGGACGGGCTTGGTGCGACCGGATCGCGATTTTTTGGCAGTGTTGCAGTCATGGAGGATGATCCGGTCACCGCGGACGTACTCCTGCCGGCCGGATCGTGGCAGATTGCCGCGATACCAACGGGCGGCTGGGCAAATGCCGGTACCGCCACATGGCTTTTCCGCGTGTTTGTCGCACTCGCCGGTGCGCTGGTGGTCATCCCGATACTTATCGCCGGGCGACTGGTCGAAGAACGTCACAAGCACTACCGCCAGTCGCGGCGTAGTGAACGCGAATTGCGGCGGGTGTCGCAGCGGCTCGAATTGGCGCTTGAGGCATCCCAGATCGGTGTCTGGGAGCATAATCTGGTCAGCCATAGCCTGGTCTGGGATGAGCGTGTCGACGAGCTTTTCGACAAACCCCAGGATGGCAAAGTCCGAGGATATGACGACTGGGTAAGTGTCATCCACCCCGATGATCTGGAACGCGCCCTCCGTGATTTCGACTACGCAATCGAGAAGCGTGACGTCTATTCGTCTGAGTACCGGTTGCTTTTGCCAAGTGGGGAACTGCGCTATGTTCGTAGCCGTGCTGTTATCGTTCAGGATGGCAGCGAACAGCCGAGGATGATTGGTGCGGAGTGGGATGTCACTGCAGACGTCCTCTTGCGCAATGACCTTGAACGCGCCAAGGAACTGGCCGAGCGACGTAATGTCGAACTTGAAACAGCCAAGGCGCGCATCGAGCACAACGCGCTTCACGATTCGCTGACAGGCCTCCCCAACCGCCGCTATCTCGATGAGGTTCTGGAGGGCTTCAAAGCTACACCGGGAGAGGGTGTAGCGTTGCTGCACATGGACCTCGACCGCTTCAAGCAGATCAACGATACGCTCGGACATGCCGCCGGCGATGCCATGCTGGTCCACGCCGCTAACGTGCTGCGGACCAATGTGCGCGCAAATGACTTCGTGGCGCGAATCGGCGGTGATGAGTTCGTGGTATTTTGTGCGACCGGCGGTGGTTCCCACCAGATGGCCGTGCTCGCTGACCGCGTTATTCGCCAGATGTGGAAACCTGTCCTTCATGATGGGCATCTATGTCGCTTCGGCGTGAGCGTGGGCATTGCCACCGAAACAGAAGAAGTGGCCGACCCGAGACAACTTCTGGTCAATGCTGACATTGCGCTCTACCGGGCCAAGGCGCGTGGCCGCAATCGGTTCGAGTTCTTCACCGAGGCGCTGCAGGATGAAATTGTCGTCAACAAGCGGCTCGCCGACGAAATTTTGAATGGTATCGATAAGGGAGAGTTCCGCGCCCATTATCAGCCGCAGTTTGATGCCGTGACACTGGACATCATCGGCGCAGAGGCGTTGGTGCGTTGGTATCATCCCGAGAAGGGCGTGCTTATGCCCGACGTTTTCCTGAAGATCGCTGAAGAACTGAACGTCATGGCTTCAATCGATCGAATGGTCTTGGAGCAGGCCCTGCAGCAACGGAAGGTCTGGCAGGCCGCCGGCATCGACATTCCGCACCTTTCGGTCAACGTGTCGGCGCGTCGCCTGCAAGACGAGGAACTTATCACCAGCTTGCGAAAACTCGACATCGAGCCCGGCGTAATGTCATTCGAACTGGTTGAATCGATCTTCCTGGATGACAATGATGAACTGGTTACTTGGAACATCGAGCAGATCAAGGAACTTGGTATTGATATCGAAATCGATGATTTCGGTACCGGCTATGCCTCTATCGTCAGCCTTTTGAAACTGAAACCGCGCCGTCTGAAGATCGACCGGCAGTTGGTGTCGCCCATTGTCGGTTCCCCGGCCCAGAGGCGACTGGTTGAGTCCATTATCGAAATCGGAAGAACCCTCGGTATCGAAGTCGTCGCCGAGGGTGTGGAAACCATGGAACATGCACGCCTTTTGAAAGATCTTGGCTGCGATATCCTTCAGGGTTATGCCTTTGGTACCGCCATAAGCGGTGCTGCGTTGCAGGAATTCGTCAAGGCGCGCCGCTGGCGTGAAGCTTCCTAGTGGCATATCCCGGAAATCGCCCGAAAAATCCTGTGACTTGCCCATAACGTTGGGATACTTATTGATCTTGGCGCGTTGCGTTTTCAGCGGCTCGCGCCACCGCATCAATTGAACTGCGCCATGAGGTAGATATGCTTTGGAGAGGCCGCCGTCAGAGTGACAATATCGAGGATGCACGCGGTCAGGGCCGCGGCGGCGGCATGTTCGGGCGCGGCGGCGGATTGCCGGGCGGCATCCGCATCGGGCGCGGGGCATCGGGTGGCGGCATGTCGGGCATCATCATTCTCGTCGTAGTGTTTTTCGCGCTGAAGGCCTGCGGCATCGATCCGATGCAGATACTGGCGGGCGGCGACCCAAGCACGCAGGCACCGGGCGGCGGTTCGGTCACACGCACGAATTCCGGCAGTGACGATGAGATGAAGCAGTTCGTTTCAACGGTCCTCGCCGAAACGGAAGACACCTGGAAAGGCATTTTCCAGTCAGAGGGCCAGACTTATGTTGAGCCCAAACTGACGCTGTTTTCCGGCCAGATCCGGTCGGCCTGCGGTTTTGCGTCTGCGGCTTCAGGGCCTTTCTATTGCCCCGGAGATAGCAAGGTTTATCTCGACACGACCTTCTTTCAGCAGCTTGATAAGCAGTTCGGTGCATCAGGCGACTTCGCGCAGGCCTATGTCATCGCGCATGAAGTAGGTCACCATGTGCAGAACCTGATCGGCGTGTTGCCGAAATTCAACCAGATGCGCCGCACCATGGGCGAGGCTGAGGCCAACCAGATGTCTATGCGGGTTGAACTGCAGGCTGATTGCTTTGCGGGCGTCTGGGGGCATTTCACGGCGCAAAAGGGCCTGCTTGAAGAGGGGGACGTGGAAGAGGCGTTGAACGCCGCCCAGAAAATCGGCGACGATACACTGCAGCGGCGCACGCAGGGCTATGTGGTGCCCGAAAGCTTTAACCACGGGACTTCGGCGCAACGCCAAACGTGGTTTGCGCGCGGCTTCAAAACCGGCAAGCTGGCGGATTGCGATACCTTCAACAATAACATCTGAGCGTGTCGGACGCGGGCGGCGCTATTCCTGCCGCAGCTTTTCAAGGTCGAGCCTAGGATAGCCCGAAGCGGCCTTGATTACCGCACCGAGGAGGCCGGGGAAACGCGTTTCCAGATCGTCCCGGCGCAGCGAGATGAAGCGGGCGGGACCTTCGATACGGGTGCGGGTTACGCCCGCCTCGCGCAGCTTGGCGAAATGGTAGCTCAGGTTTGACTTCGAACCGTAGTGCCCAAACGTTCCGCACATGGCTTCGGCCTCGCCATCCTCCGAGAGGTGGCGCACGATCGACAGCCGCGTGGGGTCGCTCAGAGCAGCCAGGACAGCTGGCAGGTCAATCTCTTCAAGGTCTGGGTGGGCCGGTGTCATGAGTATGATTTAAGGCCGTGACGGATGGCGATCAACTGGTTCAGCAAAAGTTGAACTATTCGGCAAGGGCCGGCTCACCCTGCTTTGCGCGGATGAGGTTGACGAAGCGGCGGAACAGATAGTGCGAATCCTGGGGGCCGGGCGAGGCTTCGGGGTGGTGCTGGACTGAAAACACCGGACGGCCTTTGAGCGAAATGCCGCAGTTCGATCCATCGAACAGCGAAACATGAGTCTCTTCAATGTTTTGCGGAAGTGACTTTGCGTCAACTGCGAAGCCGTGGTTCATCGACACGATCTCCACCTTGCCGGTCGTATGGTCCTTTACCGGATGGTTGGCGCCGTGATGACCCTGATGCATTTTCTGCGTCTTGCCGCCAAGCGCCAAAGCCAGCATCTGATGGCCGAGGCAGATACCGAAAATCGGCAGATCCGTCTTCAAAAGGTCCTGGATCACGGGCACGGCATAGACCCCGGTCGCGGCCGGGTCGCCCGGTCCGTTGGAGAGGAAAATGCCGTCGGGCTTCATCGCAATGATGTCTTCGGCCTGGGTGTTTGCGGGAACGACTGTCACCTCAGCGCCAAGGCCGGTCAACAGGCGCAGGATGTTGCGCTTGATCCCATAATCGATGGCCACCACCTGCATGGTGGGTTCTGGCATTTCGCCGAACCCTTCGTTCCACACCCATGGCGCTTCGCGCCAGGTCGAGCTCTGACCGGAGGTTACGACCTTTGCAAGGTCAAGACCTTCAAGACCTGACCAGGCTTTTGCCTGGCGTTTGAGATCATCCACGTCGAACTTGCCATCGGGCGCATGGGCGATAATGGCGTTTGGCGAACCGTTTTCGCGCACCAGCGCGGTCAAGGCACGGGTGTCGACGCCTGACATCGCAACGACGCCGCGCCGCTTCAGCCACTGGTCGAGATGGCCGACCGAACGGTAGTTTGACGGGTTGGTGACATCGGCCTTGAAGACCGCACCGACCGCGCCCGCGCGGGCAGCAGGGGTCAGATCTTCGATGTCCTCATCATTGGTGCCAACATTACCGATGTGGGGGAATGTGAAGGTGACGATCTGTCCAGCATAAGACGGGTCGGTCAGAATTTCCTGGTAGCCCGTCAAGGCCGTGTTGAAACACACCTCGGCAACCGCAGCGCCAACTGCGCCCAATCCGCGTCCCTCAATCACTGTTCCGTCGGCCAGCACCAGCAGCGCGGTGGGGATTTCGGTGGACCAGGGGGCGGTCTTGTTGGCCATGTCGGGCTCCATGCCGTTCTGCCCGCCGCTAGATGCAGGCGTGCAGTGGTGCTTGCGAAAGCCATCCTTCCGCATTTCAAACCAAAGTGTGGTTGCAAGGCTGCTACATAGGCGAGTGGCCGCAAACGGTCAATTGCCGGCCTGCCTGCAGCGACGCTTTGACGTGACTTCTTGCACATCGGCCTAAACTGGTATCAGAAGTGCCAACAAGAGAAGGAGCGTTCCCCATGCGTGAGACAATTTTGGCTGCGTTGAAAACAGCGCTGAAGTCAGGTGACAAGGAGCGTAGCGGTACGCTCCGGCTGGTCAACGCCGCCATTCAGGACCGCGACATCGCCAATCGCGGCACTGGCAAGGATCCGGCAGGAGATGACGAGATCGTTTCGATCCTGACAAAGATGGTGAAACAGCGCGAGGAGTCAGCGAAGGCGTTCGACGATGGGAAGCGACCTGAACTGGCTGCCCAGGAGCGGGCCGAAATCGACATCATCCGCGGCTTTTTACCCGAGCAGATGGACGATGCTGCCCTGGAGCAGGCCGTTAAGGTGGCTCTTGCCGAAACCGGCGCAGCCAGCGTGCGCGATATGGGCAAGGTCATGGCCATGCTGAAGGAAAAGCATGGCGGTGCGATGGATTTCGGCAAGGCAAGTGGGCTGGTCAAAAAGCTGCTGAGCTAGGAACTGCGACTTTCGCTGCGGAATATTGCCGGGCGAAACAAAGTGTCAGGGAAACTTTCCCCGGTGCCAGCACGTTTATAGTTCTGGAGAACGCCCCCATGCATCGCTTGCCTATCGCCTTTGCCCTCATCGTTTCGCTTATTGCGGGAACCATCGTCGCGTGCAGTGTCGATGGGGATGCGAGCCCCTCTATTGCAAATTATGTCGTGCTCCCGTTGGGCAACGAATAAGCGGTCATTGCGTGGGAGGGGCTGCCGGAGCCGGCTTCCTTCCATACGGAATACGCAGCCAAGCGCGCTCATGGGCGTAATACAGCAAAGATTTTGTCAAAACTTCTGTCAGACCGATTGCTGCAGCCAGCTTAAAACTGCGGGTAATCAGCAGCGAAATAAGCATGGTGTCTATCGTTCCGGTGACGCGCCAACTGACCGCTTTGGCGATGCTTCGCGCATGCGTTTCCATAGATACCCCCGTTTTGACAAACGCGAACCATACGCATCGGCGTGTCGATGGTGAAAGCAAAATATTTCAATTGTGCGCCCATCGTGGATAATGGACGGGTCGCTTACCGCGCGGCTGGCTATCCGGCTGCGGGCTGAGGCTGGGTGGCGCTGCTGCGTAGTTCTGCCCCATAGGACATGGCTGCCACTGCCGCCGCGACGACCATCGCCACCACGCCAACAAGCGGAAGACTGCGAAACGAATATCCGGTGCTCAGCATCAACGCGCCGAGGGATGCGGCAATGGCGATGCCAAAATTGAAGCCGGAGGGGATGAGCGACGACGCGAGATTGGGGGCATCGGCGGTCCAGGCGAGGATGCGGGTCTGGATCGGTGTGCCTACCGCGAAGTTCAGGCCGCCCCACACGGTGATGGCGGCTATCATAGGCCATTGATAGGGGCTGACAAAATAAAGTGTGACCATCACAACCGCCTGGAGGACAAGCATGGTGATCAGCGCAGGCATCAGCTGCCGGTCTGCGAACTTTCCACCGATGAAGACGCCGGCGGTCGCGCCGATGCCGTTCAGAAGCAGCACGAAGGGGATCATTGCTGCATCAAGCCCCGTAACCTGGCTGAGCAAGGGTACGATATAGGTGTAGGGCACGAACTGGCACAACATTAACATCAACATGAGGATGAGCGAGGTCCAGACCTGCTGACGACCGAGCACTTTTACCTCGCTTTTCAGGCTGCCAGTTTTTGCCGGGCGACCCGCTGCCCGCGGCAGCAGGATGGCCATTGCCAGGATTGCCAGAACTCCCAGCCCGAACATCGTCCAGAAGGTGGCGCGCCAGCCCCACAGATGGCCGATTGCCGTGCCTGCCGGCACGCCGATAATGTTGGAGACTGTCAGTCCAGCAAGAATAAGAGCAACGGCCATACCTCGCTGATCGGAACGCACCATCCCGACCGCAACCACCATGGCGACACCAAAATACGTGCCATGAGCAATCGCAACCGTCACGCGAATGGACATCATCGAGCCAAAATCGGGCGCCAAGGCACAGGCAGCCTGTCCCACTGTAAAAGCCAGAAGCAGCGCGATGAGTAGCGTCTTACGGGGCAATCTTGCCGTGGCGAGCGTCAGCAACGGTCCACCAATGGCGATCCCTATGGCGTAGCCAGAGACCAGATAACCGGCGGTTGGAACGGAGATACCAAGTCCTTCCGCCAGTTGCGGCAAAACGCCTGCAACAACGAATTCCGTCGTGCCAAAGGCGAAAGCGGCGATGAACAGGGCGATCAGTGGGAGTGGCATGGTGATATCCGGCGTGACGTGAATTGAAGATCACAGTCCGCGCGTGCGAACAATAAAGAGTTTGCTGCCGGCGATGCAGTTTTTCTATACCGGCAGCTATCCGGCGTTGAGCCGGGAGCTTCTCAGCAGGCCGCTCTCTTCGAGAACCGGATAGGCGATCGAAGCCAGCAGCGAGTTGATCTCCTTCAGGTCGCGGATGGTGTCCAGATGGATAGAGCTGGTTTCAATCGAGCGTTCTGAGCCGTCGCGCAGCCGTTTGAAATGGCTTTGGCTCGCCTGCTTTTCGAGTTCGCGGATGCGGTCCTTTTCCTCGACCAGTTGGCGTGCCGTTTCGGTATCGCGCGAAACCAGCAAATTGAAAGCCAGGCGCGCATTGGTGAGTACCGAGGCATGAAAGCTGGTCAGTTCGCGCCACCCTTCGTCGGTGAACTCCAGACCCCGATCCAGCTTCTTTTGCACATGGGCCAGCATGTTGCGCACGATGATGTCGCCGACCTGTTCGAGCTTGACGCAGGCACCGATCAGTTCCTGGTGGCGCAATGCTTCAGACTCGCTCAACTGATGGGTGCTGATCTTGGCCAGATAGAGTTTTATCGCAGCGTGACGGCGGTCGACCCGGTCATCCAGAGCAGCCAGCGCCTGGATTTTTGCAGCATCGGCGCTTTCATAGAGCTCCATGATGGATTTCAGCATGATCTCGACCGTCTCGCAGACGCGCACCACTTCACGGGTAGCGTTGGCGAGCGCTTGAGATGGGACATCAAGGGCGCCCTCATTCAACGCGCTGAGTTCGGCATTGGCCAGGGTGCCGCTTGGATCGGCAGGCGTCGCAAGGGCAACGATCTTTTCGGACGCGCGATAGACGAGGCGGGCAAGCGGCATACCCGCCAGCAGGATGATGCAGTTGAACAAGATATGCGCATTGATGATCTGGGCGGCTTCATTGGCTCCGAGATAATCAATCGGAGGTTTTGTCCAGGTGAAGGCGATCATCAGAATTACCGACCCGGCGCCCCGCATCAAAAGATTGCCAATTGGCACGACGCGCACCGCCGGATCAGAGTTACGGGTCAGGATCGGCGCGATCACCGAGCTTCCCAGGTTCACCCCCAGAACCAGGACGATGCCCAGTTCAGGCGGGATCAAGCCGCGCGCGGCCAGTGTGACGAGCAGCAGCACGGCTGCGATACTGGAGTGGAAAAGCCATGTGACCAGAGCCGCGAGCAGGAACGCGGTCACCGGGTCGCCCGAGAAATATTCGATGATGACGGGCAATGCCGTGCTTTGACGCAGCGGCTCGGAGGCCTCACCGATCATTTCAAGAGACAGTAGAAGCAGGCCGATGCCAACAAGAATGCGGCCCATCTGCCGCCATTCGCGGCGCTCCGTCATCATGAACATGGCGGTGCCGGCGGCAAGACAGATCGGCACCAGAAGGCTCAGATCATGCGCCAGCAGCTTGACCACCAGTGCGGAGCCAATTTCGGCGCCCCGCACCGCGAGTTGTCCGGAAATGCCACTGACAATGCCCGACCCTGCAAATGATGCGACAAGAAGTGTCACAGCGGTGGAACTTTGCAGCGCAATCGAAAGGCCTGCACCGCTCAGCACTGCCATCAGAGGATTTCTCATCGTGCTGCGCAGTCTATGGCGCAGCACGTCACCATAGGCGCGCTCGACGCCTGTGCGCACCATGCGTGTTGCCCACAACAAAAGTGCGACCGCACCAGCCAGATGAAGAAGAACGACCGAGCCGCTCATGGATTAATCCGTCACGTGTTGGGGCACCGGGAACAGACCGGTGTTTTGGGGTGCGAGGAAAATCAAACTACGAATCCTTTGAATTCAATGCAAACAGCTTAGCCGAATATATACCTTTGACGACCGATGAACTGTCCTGACCGACGCGGAATCGTCGGTATTGGGAATATCGCCAGCATGCTACCGCCGTGTGTCAGAAATGCCGGGCTTCATTGCGCTGTTAAAACCTGCGATTAGCGTCGCGGGCCAAGGGCTGTGAATACCGGGTATGGCCCGGATTAGGGGTCGTCGTCGCGCAGTGCTGTGATTATATGGAGAGGAAACGAGCTTTATTATGCGCTTTGCCCCCTCTTTCCTGGATGAAATCCGCGACCGGGTGTCGATATCGTCGGTTATCGGCGCGCGCGTGACGTGGGACAAGCGCAAGACCAACGCTTCGCGCGGCGATTATTGGGCATGCTGCCCGTTCCACGGCGAAAAATCTCCCTCCTTCCACTGCGAAGACCGCAAGGGGCGCTACCACTGCTTTGGCTGTGGGGTTTCGGGCGATCATTTCAAGTTTCTCACCGAACTCGACGGGATGAACTTTCCAGAGGCGGTGGAAAAGATTGCTGATATGGCCGGCGTGCCGATGCCGGCGCGCGATGAACGTGAGGAAGTGCGCGAGAAGGAGCGCGCCTCGCTTCAGGACGTCATGGAACTGGCAACGCAGTTTTTTCAGGATCAGCTGCAATCAGCAGCAGGCGCCAAGGCGCGTTCCTATTTACGCGAGCGCGGGCTGACGCCGGCTACGCAAGAAGCCTTCCGGCTGGGCTTTGCGCCCGAAAGCCGCAATGCACTCAAGACTTATCTTGCCGGAAAAGGGATAGAGAAAACCCAGATCGAGGCCTGCGGTCTGGTGCGGCACGGCGATGACATCCCGGTCTCCTACGATTATTTCCGCGACCGTATCATGTTTCCGATCCCCAATTCGCGTGGCCGGATCATCGCTTTCGGGGGTAGGGCGCTGGCACCGGATGCGCTGGCCAAATACATGAACTCGCCTGACACTGAGCTCTTCCACAAGGGCAATGTGCTCTACAATTTCGTACGCGCACGCAGAGCACAGCAAAGAGACGGCACGGTTATTGCCGTCGAAGGCTACATGGATGTCATCGCGCTGGCGCAGGCCGGTTTTGACAATACAGTGGCTCCGCTCGGCACGGCCCTGACCGAAACCCAGCTTGATCTTTTGTGGCGGATGACCGGCGAGCCGGTGCTGTGTTTTGATGGCGACAAGGCTGGGTTGAAGGCCGCCTGGCGGGCGGCAGATATGGCGCTCCCGCTCATTCAGGCAGGCAAGACAGTGCGCTTTGCACTGTTGCCGGAGGGCAAGGACCCCGACGATCTGGTCAAGAGTGAGGGACCGGAAGCATTCCGGCAGGTTCTGGCCGACGCAAGACCTCTGGCTGATCTTTTGTGGTTGCGCGAGACATCAGGCGGCGTCTTCGAGACACCGGAAAAGCGCGCCGAGCTTGAAAAAACGTTGAGAGAGCTGGTCTCGCGCATTCGCGACGAAAGCGTGCGCTATCACTATTCGCAAGAGATGCGCGAGCGGGTGCTGGCGTTCTTTGGCAATCAGCGTGCCAAACCGCAGCGCAATGGCCAGTGGAACAACAAGGCGCCCGCTGCCGGTGGGCAATTTGCCAAG
Organism: Mesorhizobium sp. NBSH29; assembly: GCF_015500055.1. Lineage (NCBI taxonomy): Bacteria > Pseudomonadati > Pseudomonadota > Alphaproteobacteria > Hyphomicrobiales > Phyllobacteriaceae > Mesorhizobium > Mesorhizobium sp. NBSH29. The sequence continues at coordinate 3,555,303 of NZ_CP045492.1, read as the reverse complement.
CCGGGCTCCGCGGGAGGGCGCATCGCCGTCTCGGAAAGCCTGGCAAGATCGGCGCTCGTAAAAAAGGCGAGTGGTGTGTTGCCCTTGCGAGAGACTGTCATGCTCGTTGCGCTGGTGAACCATCCTCGCCTTGTTGAAGAACATTTTGATGCGGTAGAATGCCTGGATCTCGTCCATCCGGACCTCAGGCAGCTTCTCAGCGCGCTGATTGATGTGATCGCACATGATCATGCTCATGACCGTGCAGCTGCGATCCAGGCTTTCGAGGCTGCGGGGTTGATTGAGGCTTGGGAGCGCGCGGTGCTGCTGGTGCGTAGGGGGCGGATGTGGCCGGCCCTGGAAGACGCAGCACTTGACGATGCGCGCGAGGCCTTTGCCCAGTCGCTGCACTTGCACCGCAGCGCGCGCACCCTACATACTGAACTGAAGGCGGCCGAGGTGGCGCTGGCGTCCGATCCGACCGACGAGAACTATCGTCACATGCTGGAAATCCAGACTCAGTTTCGGGACGCGCAGGCAACTGAAGCGCTGATTGAAGGCTTCGGCATTCTGTCTGGTAGGGTGAGTCGGTGATTTTAAGCAATTGATTCGCTTTTTTGGCGCGAATCGTGCGAAGCCGCTTGACCTTCCGCTGGAATGACGGAATCAGGTCGAATCGAAAAGTTAACTGGCGGGATTTTTCCCGCACCCAATACAGGGAACCGAGCACTGGTTCATGGACGGGCGAAAAACCGTCGTAACAATCAGGGTTAATCGGGTTTTAACGCAGGGCGGGTACTCGCTTCTTAGAGTGGGTAGCGAGATTCGCTTTGCCTGACCGATTACGGGAGCACCGGCTCCGCTCGAAAACTCCGGCCGCTTGGAGAAAGCAAAGAATGGCGACAAAGGAAAAGGAAGAGGTCGAGACCGAACGCGAGGCCACGACAGATGGGCCCTTGCTCGACCTTTCCGATGATGCTGTCAAGAAGATGATCAAGGTCGCCAAGAAGCGCGGCTATGTGACCATGGACGAGTTGAACGCGGTGCTGCCGTCGGAGGAAGTGACCTCCGAGCAGATCGAGGACACCATGTCCATGCTTTCGGATATGGGCATTAATGTCGTCGAGGACGACGAGGCCAACGAAGAAACCGAGAACGAGCCTTCGCAGGCCGAAGCTGAGGAAGATGCCAACGAACTGGCGGAGCGTACCGGCACCGCCGTTGCGGCCACCACCACGAAAAAAGAGCCGACCGACCGCACCGACGATCCGGTGCGGATGTATTTGCGCGAGATGGGCTCGGTGGAGCTTTTGTCGCGCGAGGGCGAAATCGCCATTGCCAAGCGCATCGAAGCCGGCCGCGAGACGATGATTGCTGGCCTGTGCGAAAGCCCGCTGACCTTCCAGGCCATTATCATCTGGCGCGAGGAGCTTAACGAGGCGCGCATTCTGCTGCGCGAGATCATCGATCTCGAAACCACTTATGCTGGCCCTGAGGCCAAGCAGGTGCCTTCCGTTGAACGGCTGACCGAAGACAAGACCAAACATGAGGATCGCGGCCGGCGCTCCAGCGCACCGCGTGAGGAAGAAGACATCACCAATGTGGGCGGCGAAGGCCAGTCCGAAGAAGACGACGATGATGATGATGAGGCCAGCCTGTCGTTGGCTGCTATGGAAGCGGAACTGCGTCCGCAGGTCATGGAAACGATTGATCTCATCGCAGATACCTACAAGAAGCTGCGTAAGCTGCAGGACCAGCAGGTCGAGAATCGTCTCGCCGCCGCTGGCACGCTGTCGCCTAGTCAGGACCGCCGCCTCAAGGAGCTGAAAGATCAGCTGATTACGGCTGTGAAGTCATTGTCGCTGAACCAGAACCGTATCGAATCTCTGGTCGAGCAGCTCTACGACATCAATAAGCGTCTTGTGCAGAACGAGGGCAAATTGCTGCGTCTGGCTGAAAGCTATGGCGTGCGCCGTGAGGACTTCCTCAAGGAGTATCAGGGCTCAGAACTTGATCCGAACTGGATGAAGTCTATTGCGAACCTTACAAGCCGTGGCTGGAAAGAATTCACCAAGCGCGAGAAAGAGGCGATCAAGGATCTGCGGGCCGAAATTCAGGGTCTCGCTACCGAGACCGCAATTTCGATCCTAGAATTCCGCAAGATCGTCAACCAGGTCCAGAAAGGCGAGCGCGAAGCAGCGATTGCCAAGAAGGAAATGGTCGAGGCCAATCTGCGCCTCGTGATCTCGATTGCCAAGAAGTACACAAACCGTGGCCTGCAATTCCTTGACCTTATTCAGGAAGGCAATATCGGCCTGATGAAGGCTGTCGATAAGTTCGAATATCGCCGTGGCTATAAGTTCTCGACCTATGCCACATGGTGGATCCGTCAGGCCATTACACGCTCGATTGCCGATCAGGCGCGCACGATCCGTATTCCGGTGCATATGATCGAGACGATCAACAAGATCGTTCGGACATCGCGCCAGATGCTGCACGAGATCGGCCGTGAGCCGACGCCGGAAGAACTGGCTGAAAAGCTAGCCATGCCGCTCGAAAAAGTGCGCAAGGTCTTGAAGATCGCAAAAGAGCCGATCTCGCTCGAAACGCCGGTTGGCGACGAGGAAGATTCGCATCTGGGCGATTTCATCGAGGACAAGATGGCTATCTTGCCCATTGATGCTGCCATTCAGGCCAATCTGCGCGAAACCACGACGCGTGTTCTGGCTTCGTTGACACCACGTGAAGAGCGCGTGCTGCGCATGCGTTTCGGCATTGGCATGAACACCGACCATACGCTTGAAGAAGTCGGCCAGCAGTTCTCGGTTACCCGCGAGCGTATCCGTCAGATCGAGGCGAAGGCCCTGCGCAAGCTGAAGCACCCGAGCCGGTCACGGAAGCTCAGAAGCTTCCTCGACAGCTGACATCACCTCTCTATGGTAGCAGGCCATGAGCTGGGACGCTTCCAACCTCTATCTGCTCTCCAACTCTTCTGCTGGGTATCCCCGGCTGAAGGGCAGAAGGCTCTTACCTGCGCCGAATGCCTCTGGCGGTTATAGCCACCGAATTGCCGCCAGTTATGTCCTGATATGACGGAGGTTGATCATATGGAGGCGGGCCCCCCCTGATGAGTTGATGGGATTCATAAGGGGGCGGTGCCACTGAAAAGGCTGAGTTTTCAGGAGGGGGCGGGGCCCAGCGACGAACCACCTTTCGGTCCGTCAAGCTATACAGACCCTTTGTAGATGCGCGAAACTCCGCAGGATTGAGCTTGTTGAGCTTGATCCAGTTCGCTGCGTCAACAGCAGCAGATTTTATTCCAGTTGCAGCGAGGTCATCCAATCGGGTGTACCCTCTCGCTTTCGCCAACCGCTGTGCATCAAGTGATCTAAACAGATTGCGGTGAAGCTCAGGTTGCTTCCAGTGGTGCTGGATACTTTGGGTTAACGCGGATTTGGACACCCGCATGTTTGTATTTGCCAAGAAGGCCATCTTTCGCAGCCGGTCCACCATAAAAAAGTCAGCCGCTGCGTTGCGGGTGAGTTGTCCAGAAGATAGCTGCGCAAAGATGGTCATGGTCGCGGAAAGCGGATTCAGCATGGGTCCTCGGCTTCCTTTCGAGATTGAACTTTCTCGGATATGCTCTTTTAGAGTGCATTTTTAAAAAATGCAACCAATGATCCAGCGGTGTGAGGTGAGACGCCGTTTTCCCATAGGGGGATAGCGAAGTGAATGCCGGGCGATGGCCCGGCATGGTATGTTGAGCGACGCCTACTTTGCACTGGCGGGAAACGCTGGCAGTTTGGCGATGTCGGTGGCGTCGTGCTGGACTACCAGTGTCGCCTTCAGCGTCTCGGCCGCCTGCTGGAGGCGCTGCATTGAAGCCAGTGTTTCAGCGCGGTCGTCGTTGAAGGGCGGGACGCCGTTGTTGGCGAACTGCTCTTCGAAATGGACGACATCACCGCTGAGGAAAACCGGCCCCATCTCTGCCAGCTGCACCAGAAGCGCGTAGCTGCCTGCGGTATGGCCGGGCATGGACAGCATGGTCACCGAGCCATCGCCGAAGACATCCTTGTCGCCGGTCACCGGCTCGACTTCTGAACCTCCTGCCAACCAGGGCTCGACGAGGCTTGCGTCCACACCAAAAGCTGGCTGTACAGCCTTTAACCCTTCGAGGTCTTCCTTGCCGATCAGCATTTTCGCCTTCGCGAAATGCGCTGCCTGGCCAATATGGTCGAAGTGGTTGTGGCTGATGCCCACCAAGCTGATGCTTTCAGGCTTCACGGCGATCTCCCCAAGCTGGTCGACAAGGGTTTTGGCCAGGGTCGGGGCGAGGGGCGCATTGGCATCCTGAGGGGCCCCGAGCAGGGCAGCCGGGAGGCCTGTATCCCAGAGCATATAGGTCGTGTCGTGACGGATAAGGTAGCAGCTGTCGGTGAGGGTACGGCTTTCGTTCCTATATCCGAACGTGTCGGAAAATAACGCCATGTCCTTGACCGAGATCGAACCACAATCGAGCCGCCAAAGCTCAACATCGGCTCCCTGCGATGCCGAAGCTGCTGCCGACATCGCGGTAGCCAACAGAAGCATTTTGTATTTCATCTTCATCTCCTCATTGGGCGCGCTCTCAGCGCCTGCGGAGCAAACATCGGCCAGGCAGCGAAGGACCGTGCGCCTGAAAGGCATGCTCATTGTGCCCGAAACGCTCGAACTGTGGTTGCGCGCGATCAGTTCGGGAGTAGGATGGGCGCATGCTTACCAACGGAAAAGAAACCGAGCGGGCATTGGCGCGGCTTTTGCTGGAGCGCCTTAAGCCGCTGGCTACACGTCTTGAGACGTTCGATCCCAGCCACGGGATGAGGATGCGCGGACGCCAATTGTTTGGCTATTGTTGCGTAAGGCGCGAGCGGCTGGCGCGAATTTCTGCTGAAAAGCCGCTCATCGGAATTGTGCTTAGCGGCGAGAAGGAATTCTGGCTGGGCGACACCGGTCAGAGTTTTGGCGCCGGCGATGTCTTTATCCTGCCGGCGGCCACCGAACTCGACGTCGTCAATTTACCTTCGGATGCAAACGGACTTTATGAATCGTTGCTGGTCGAGATCGAACAGGTGCCTGCGGCCCTGCGCAGTGTCGCCGCAACCTCACGTTCGGCGCGAGGGCTCGACCTGCGTGTAACGCTTACGCCCGAACTCGTCGATGCGCTCAGCCATGCGGCCATCCTGTTGAGTGACACCGAAAACGCGACGGCTCTTTCAGAGCATCGGCTTGCTGAGGTGCTGTTGCTTCTGGCGCGCCAGCCTGCCGCGGCTGGGCTGTTTTCGCGATCCTTGCCGGAGCGCATTTCCTGGCTGGTTGTCGCTGACCCCTCGAGACGGTGGACGGCCACGACACTCGGGCAGGAACTTGGCATGGCGGGGTCGACCTTGCGGCGCAAGCTCGAGGATCATGGCACCTCGATGCGGGAGACGCTGTCTGCGGCGCGGATGCAGGTTGCGCATGCCCTGCTTTCCACCGGAGACGCAACCATAACCGATGCCGTCGCTGCTGCTGGCTATGCTTCGCGCTCGCACTTTGCGCGCCGCTTCCAGGCAATTTACGGGCTTCCGCCTGCAGAGGTGCGCCCGGCGCAATCGACCCGCGGCTGATATTGCCTTTTAGCATTCAAATGGGCAGGCTCTGCGGGTGACCTTCGAGAGGGCTCGTCATGTCGATTGAATTTCTGCTCACCACGCTCATCATTGTTGCTTCGCCGGGCACGGGTGTCGTCTACACGCTTGCCGCCGGGCTTTCGCGTGGTGGCAGAGCCAGTGTGCTTGCCGCGTTTGCCTGTACGCTGGGCATCGTGCCGCATCTGATTGCTGCGCTCACCGGGCTTGCGGCGCTGCTGCATGCAAGCGCCACCGCCTTTGACGTGGTCAAATATGCGGGTGTTGCCTACCTCCTCTACATGGCCTGGCAGACGCTGCGCGAGCATGGTGCGCTGAAGGTCGACGACAAGCCCGACAGCCGCAGCATCCGACAGGTGCTGGTCGATGGCATTCTGATCAATGTATTAAACCCGAAACTCTCGATCTTCTTCGTCGCGTTCCTGCCGCAGTTTATCGCGCCCGGCGAACCAAATGTGCTTGTGCGGATGCTGGAACTCTCGGGCATCTTCATGCTCGCAACCTTTGTTATCTTCTCGCTTTACGGCCTGTGTGCGGCAGCGACGCGCGACCGGGTCGTTTCAAGCCCGCGCGTGATGGCGTGGCTGCGCCGCAGCTTTGCGGCAGCCTTCGTCGGGCTGAGCGCCAAGCTTGCTTACACCCAGCAGTAGGATCCGTTTCCTGGCGACGCGACAACACCGTCTGACGATCACAACCCGCGGGCAGGGACTTTACGAGTTCACGCAGGAGGCTGCGGCTTTTGTGCACGAGTCTTACATGGAGGTAGGGCTGCTTACGATGTTCGTGCGGCACACCTCATGCTCGCTCACCATCCAGGAAAACGCGGACCCCGATGTCTTGCACGATCTCAATGCGTTTTTTCGCCGACTGGTGCCGCCAGCGGATGATGCGTCGATGGGCTATCTGGTGCACCGTGCCGAAGGGCCCGACGACATGCCGGCCCACATCAGGGCAGCGCTGACACAGACTTCGATCGGTATTCCGGTCGCTGGCGGTGCGTTGTTGCTCGGTACCTGGCAGGGCATCTATCTGTTCGAACACCGCGAACGGCAGCATCGACGCGAGGTGGTACTACACCTCAGTGCCTAAGTTTCGGAGGTTAGTCCTGTTCGCTATCGGGCAACGACACGTAGATCAGCACCGCAATGATGGTGATGAAGAAGCGGAAGGCATCCGGCACGCCGTTCCAGGTTTTCGACATCCACATGCCGAACCACTCGCCGCCTACCGACATGAAGCCGACCTGCCAGACGAGGAAACCGAGCGTCAGGCCGGCAATGGCCAATGTCTTGGAGCGGTTGAAATCGCGGTCACTCGCCCCGACACGGCCCAGCATCGCAAAAGCGCCGACCCAGCAGAGAATGGCGACTGCGGTTTCGGCTAGGATGACCAAGATATAGGCAATGTTGTGCACCGCTGGGCTGGCGATCGAGCGATATTTGATAGTTGCATCGGGGAAGATCGTGTCCATCATCAGAACGTGCTGGACGAAGGCGAAGTTTGTGCCGTAGTCGGTGATATTTCCGAAGGCCACGAGGCTGGAGAACAGCGCGATAGCGGCCACGAGTGCTGTCTTGCTCAGGCGGGTAATAATCATGTCGGCAAATCCTTTCGCGCCCCGTTGGATGACAGTGTCGGCGTTCTCCGGTTAAGATTGGCTTAGCTGACAAACCTCCGCGGCTCGGCGCGGAACACCATGGGGTTAGACATGTCATTTCTGAAAAGACTTTTCGGTGGAGGCGCAAGTGCCGGCGACAGTCAGCCGGCTGTTGCGGCCCAGACCGAGCACAAGGGTTTTACCGTCCGCGCCACGCCTTTCAAAAACGGCGGTGAGTTCCAGACTTGCGGCGTGATCTCCAAGGAAATCGACGGCGTGGTGAAAGAACAGAAATTCATTCGCGCCGACAAGTTTTCCTCGATCGACGACGCCAGTTCGGTTGCCCTGAGAAAAGGCGTGCAGATGATCAATGAGCAGGGCGAGCGGCTGTTCGAGTAAATGCGTTTGTTGAGACTTTGATTTGCAGCGGCGAATTTCCGGGCAGGCGCAATTACCTGACATTATTGAGAATTGACGCTGCGGGTCGCAATTCAGCAGGATGCACAAGCGCTGTTGGCCAGCGCTGAGCGCATCGTGCTGCGCTTGGGTGATCAGCCCAGCTGCAGATCTCGGTTCTGATGTTCCGGAAATCAGCGACGTGGCTGCCTAGCACGTAAAAAAACCGGCCGGGCAGAAATGCCCGGCCGGTCCAGTTGACACTTCGATAGTTACTGCGCGCTAGCTACAGGAGCTACCAGGGCCGTGATGCGACGGATCGCGACACGACGGTTTTCGCGCTCGCGCACCTGAGTGTTCACCTTCAGGTACTGTTCGCCATAACCCTGTGGTGCCAGGTTTTCAGGCTGGATACCAAACACGTTGGTAAGCGCTTCCGCAACTGCTGTGGCGCGGCGGTCAGACAAGGCCAGATTAGCTTCATCCGAGCCGACTGCATCCGTGTGACCTTCGATAAGGAAGGTTTCAGCAGGATTTTTCTTCAGCATCTTTTCCATAGCGCCGGCCACGCCCTCAAGCTTTGCCACTTCTGCCTCGGAAACCTCGGCGGAACCGAATGCAAAGTTGATCGTGTCCATATCGACGCGGCGAACCTTGTCACGGATACGGGCAGATCGTTTCACCTCGTCAACCGAATAGATGCGCTCGACGCGTTCTACTGGAGGCTGGTTGAGGAACGTGTAGTACCGGTCCACGTCCTGGACGCTTTCGGCGTCAAGAATGTATTCCTCATACGGGATGGTCAGACGCATCGGAGGCAGGTCAAGTCCTGGATCACGCCAGTCGAGCACCTCGTCGTAACGCTCTTCATCAACGTAATAGAGGACGTATTCCCGGTCGTCGGGGGCCACTCGCGAACGACGGACGATGTCGCCATAACGGTTGCGCACTGTGATGACGCGGCTGCCGTCAGCGCGCACGATCACTTCACGCGTCCGACCCCGTGGAAGCTCTTCGTAATAGACCTCCTCGGATCCATGCCGAAGCCGCTCGCGATCGTCGCTCTGAACGATGATCTGATTGTTGATCTGGATGATCGTGCGATCGCCAACTTCGCGCACCACTTGGACATCCTGTGGCCGCTCGCGGCGCGTCGTTTCAGGGGCGACTTCAAGCCGCTTGCCCTCCTCGGCTGCAACGGGCTGCACCTCAACTGGCTTCATGTCCTTCTGCGCAGCTGTATCATCTGCTGGCGGAGGGCCAGCTGGTTCGGCTGGTGCGACTGCTTCTGCCGGAGCCTCGCCCTGCGGACGCTGACGACCACCTTTTGACTGCTTCTGGCTATCAAGCAGCGGTGCCTGGCCTTCTGGAGCCGGCGTTGAGCCTTCAGGCACCACCGGCTGGTCGGCAGCTGGCGCGGCACCTTCTGCTGGAGCTGTAGTCACAGGTGCTGCAGGATCCACCGGTGCGGCTTCGGGTGCAGCAGGATCGGCTGATACAGCAGGATCGGCTGGTACAGCAGGATCGGCTGGTACAGCAGGATCTGCGGGTGCAACAGGTGCGGCGGGGGCGACAGCTTCAGGCGTTGCAGGATCAGCGGGAACCACTGGCGCTGCCTCAGGTGTTGCCGGCTCTTCGACGGCTGGTGCTGCCGGCTCTGGAGCGGGTGCTACTTCGGGCTCTACTGCCGTAGGCGCTTCTGGGACAGGCTCGACGGCTGGCGCCTCGCGCACTGCCGGCACTTCGGGCACACTCTCTTCAGCCTTAGGCTCAACAGCTGGAACTTCTGGCTCTGGCATTGCCTCGGGGGCAGGTGCCGCTTCTGGCTGAGCTTCCGGGGCTGGTTCTGGAGTCGGTGCTGCCTCAGGCGCAGGCGCGGGCTCAGGCGCTGCCTCGGGAGCAGGTTCAGGTGCAGGTGCAGGTTCGGGAGCTGGCTCGGCCTTTGGTTCCTCGGCGGCGGGCGCTGCCTCCTCGAGCTTTTTCTTCAGCAGAAGCTCTTCTTCGGTCAAAGGCGGTTCTGCCTGGGCGAGAAGGTAAGGTACATCTGTCGATGGCAGCAATTCGATTGCGGGAGCCGCGAACGGCGCGGACGCCATCAGCAGGCCGAGTGCCGTGCCTGCAAGAATCCGGGATTGGCGTTTCATCAATACATACTCCTGTCGTAGGGGGTCCCAACTCGCTTAAAACTGCTTGCGGGGGTGATTGGTTCCATCGATGGCTCGATTCAGCACATAGGCCACCTCAATTCAGGCGCAACCGTGTCGTGTTTGAACAATGTGGGAAGCCAAGCTTGACCGGACCGTCCGGCAGCGTCACACCACCTCCATGCAAGCACCGTTCTGGAAAACCAAGACGCTGGATGAGATGAGCGGCCCCGAATGGGAGTCGCTTTGCGATGGCTGTGGCAAATGCTGCATGTCCAAGCTGGAAGACGAAGATAGCGGCGCAATTTACTATACTACTGTTGCCTGTCGCCTGTTCGAGGAGGGCTCCTGCCGCTGTAGCGACTATCCCAATCGGCTTGCCACGGTTGACGACTGCGTAAAGCTCACCCCTGCCAATGTGCAGACAATCAGCTGGCTCCCCTATAGCTGCGCCTACCGACTTGTTGCCGAGGGACAGGACCTCTACTGGTGGCATCCGCTGGTTTCGGGGGATCCTGACAGCGTGCATGCAGCCGGAATTTCAGTGCGCGGACGGGTGACCGCCTCCGAGCGGGACATGGGAAGCCCCGAGGACTATTTTGATCACATGATCGAAGATGAGTTGTAGCCGGTGATATGCTGACGCTCGGGTGAATGCGCCTATAGTTCGGTCGCTAGAGTGATACCGGCACAAGCGGCAGTGTTCTGAATGTGCTCGCGCATCGACACCGTTGCGGCTGCAGCATCATGGGAACGCAGTGCAGCGATGATACGCCGGTGTTCGTTGATGGAGGCTTTCATACGCTCTGGTTCGGTGACCGGGATGGGTTGCATCTGCGTTTGCGTAAGCTGTCCCCGGACGAAGTGGTAAAAGTCCGCAAGCATCGTGTTGGGGCAGGCGGCAGCGATATTTCCGTGAAACTCCATGTCTGCCTCGACATTGGCCAACAGGTCGCCTTCTGCCCAGCTCGAGGCCATTACATCGGTGGCCGCATCGAGTGCATCATGCTGGGCCGCGTCCATCACAGCGGCTGACAGTCCCACGATGGTGCTCTCCAGCATCAAACGCGTTTCATATACATTTGCAAGCTGGTAGACGCCGGCATACGGCCAGCGCGCCATGTGTCGCGAAGCGGGTAGCCCCAGCTCCGTCACAAAGGTTCCGCGCCCGGGTTCCGTGCGCAGCATTCCAAGCGTCTCCAGTGTGAGCAATGCCTCTCGCAGCGATGCGCGGCTTAGCCCCAGCGTTTGTGAAAACTCCCGCTGGGAAGGCATCTTTTGACCGGGTGCGAGCACGCCAGAGGTGATCATCTCCTGGATTTTCCGTGCAGCTGATTGAGGCACCGGTGTGCGCGAAAGCATATTAAGTCCCCGGTCGACGGTAATGTGACAGCTTTGAAGACCACTTTTGCGACTGACCCGCAAGCAGGCTTGCATTCGCAGATGACCCATGGTTGGTTACGGTGTCAACTGGTCAGACCGGTCTAACCGCAAAAGAAGTCCAGCAAAAATGGGGAACTCCAAATGAAAATTGCAACAATCTTCAAAGCCCTGTCCATGGCAGGCGTCCTGGCACTTTCACCGCTTGCCGCCGCCCAGGCGGAGACAATCAATGTGGGCGCCAATATCGGCAATGTGCCCTGGGAATTCGAAAATGCAGAAGGCAAGATTGTCGGATTTGAAATTGATCTGATGAGTGAAGTCGGCAAACGGCTGGGAATGGATGTTAAGTTCACCAACATTCCATTCGCGGGCCTCTTTGCCGCTGTTCAGTCGGGCCAGATCGATGCTGCCGTGTCATCGATCACCATCACCAAGAAGCGACTTGAATCCGTTACCTTCGCCCAGCCCTATTACGACAGTGACCAGTCTCTGACGGTGAAGGCAGACAGCGGCATCGAAAACCTTGCTGGAATGGAAGGCAAGATTGTTGGTGTCGATACCGGCTCGACCGGCGACATCTGGGTCACCGAGCATCAGGGCGAGACGAAGATCGCCACCGTCAACAAGTATGAGGGCTTGCAGCCCGCAATGCTTGATCTCCAGGCCGGGCGTATCGCTGGCTACATCTCGGATATCCCGGCCTTGCTTTACTACGTGAAGGACAAGCCGCAGTTCAAGGTGGTCGAGCGCATCAAGACCACTGAACAGTACTCAGTGATGTTCGCCAAGGATGCTCCGCTGGCCGGCAAGGTCAATGAAGCGATCACGGCGATGAAGCAGGACGGCACGCTCGCCACGATCCACGAAAATTGGTTCGGCGCAAAGCCTGATGACGGCCTTGCCACCTCGACTGTGCTGGATATGCCAAAACTCTAGCCTTTGAACGGGTGCATCTTTCGCAACAGGTGCGCCCGTTCTTCCCAAACGGAGTTCCGTGAAGCGCTCAATGCGGCTTCCCTCCCTTCGGCGCGAGGCCTGAATTCATGTCCATGCTTGATACATTCCTGAACTACAGAGTGTTTGTCGATACATTGCCGCTAATCCTTAGCGGCCTGTCGACGACGCTTCTGCTTGGCATCACCTGCATCGTGATCGGATTCGTCGCGGGTATCGTGCTGGCAATCCTCAGGCTCTACGCGCCGCAGCCGCTAAAATTCATCACGGTTGCCTATATCGACGTTTTCCGTTCAATCCCTGTGCTGGTGCTGCTCTTTATCGTCTATTACGCGCTGCCGTTCGCAGGCATACGCCTGACCTCTTTCACGGCTGCCGCGTCAGCCATTTCGATGATTTCCGCGGCCTATTCGGCCGAGATCATCCGTGCCGGCATCGAGGCGATTCCGCGCGGGCAGTTCGAGGCGGCACGGGCGCTGGGGCTGCATTTTTATTCCACCATGGCAAAGGTTATCCTGCCTCAGGCCATCAAGATCGTCGTGCCGCCGCTTACATCCAACGCCATCAACGTGGTGAAGGACACCGCGCTGGCGTCGGTGGTGGCCATGCCGGACTTGCTCAAGCAGGCCAACCAAGCTCAGGCGCTGGCTGCAAACCCCACCCCGCTCATCACGGCGGCGATCATCTATCTTTTGATCCTGCTTCCTCTGGTCCGGCTCGTCGGCGTGCTCGAAAAGCACATGGCGCGCACCGTTCGCTGACACTCACATTCGAGGTTCCACCATGGCGCTAGATATTGACTTCGTACGCTCCCAGTTTCCGGCGCTTGCTTCCGGCTGGGCCTTTCTAGACAATGCCGGCGGATCGCAGGTTTTGAAGTCGGTAGCTGATCGGGTATCGGACTATCTTCTGACGACAAGCGTCCAGACTGGAGCCTCTTACGAAACTTCGCAAAGGGCCGGTGACCGGGTGGCAGAGGCGCGCGCGCGGATGGCCATGCTGGTGGGTGCGCGGCAGCCGGAAGAAATCGTGTTCGGCCATTCCACCACCGTGTTGATGCGTTTTCTGGCGACCGCTATGGCCAGTCAGTTTCAGCCCGGCGATGAGATAATCGTCACCGATTTCGACCATGAATCAAATATCGGACCGTGGCTGACCCTGCAGGAGCGGGGCGTGGTCTTTAAATTCTGGCCGATTGACCGTGACACGCTGAAGCCTGATCTGGACACGCTTGAGAGACTGATGGGGCCGCGCACGAAACTGGTCTGCGTGACACATGCGTCGAATATTCTCGGCACCATCAATCCCATTCGCGCGATTTCCGACTTCGTTCATGAGCGCGGCGCCAAGCTGTGTGTCGATGGCGTTGCATTTGCACCGCACCGGGCTCTGGACGTCGTCGCTCTGGGTGCCGACTTCTACGTCTTCTCGCTCTACAAGACCTATGGGCCGCATCTTGGCGTGCTTTACGGTAGAAGCGATCTGCTGCTCGAACTCGATGGGCTCTATCACTACTTTTATGGCAAGGAGAAAATCTCCGCCAAGATGGAGCCTGGAAACCCCAATTACGAGTTAGCTTGGGGTAGTGGTGGGATTTCGGATTATCTTGAACAGCTCGGCCGGGGCGAAGGCCGCCCGGCGATCGAGCGGGCTTTTGACGATATTGCAGCCCACGAAGCAGAAATCGGCGAACAGTTTCTTGCCTGGCTGCGTGGGCGCAACGATGTCACCATCCTGGGCGAGCGATCCTCGGACGCGACCCTGCGGGTGCCCACCATTTCTTTTACCGTCCAGGGCAAGGCGCCGGCTGACATTATCGCCCATGTTGACCCCGAAAAGATCGGCATCCGCCATGGTGATTTTCATTCACGGCGCCTGATAGAGGCTCTGGATCTGGCCCCAGCCGGCGTCATCCGTGTGTCGATGGTGCATTACAATACGGCTGAGGAAGTCTCACGGGTCATCGCGGCACTCGACAGGGCTATCGCTGCATAGTTTCCGGGAGGGGCTGGATGAACCCTGGATGAATGCCCGATTGGCGGAACGTTCAGCTTTGTTCACGCATTGTTAGCCCATCGCATCAGCGACGCGGGATCGTGGATCCCTAACCCTGGAGAATACCCATGTTTCACACCCTCAAGGCTGCCGCTGTCTCGGCACTTATCGGCTTTTCAGCGCTGACGGCGATGCCGGTGGCCGCCCAAGCCCAGGAAGACGGCATCTACCTGCAGTTCGGCAATGGCCATCGCGGCGGCGCTCAGGTGGAAGTCTATTCGGATGATGACAATGTTGAATATCGCGGTGGTCGCCGCCATCGTGAGGAGCGCCGCGACTGGCGTGAGGATCGCCGCGGCAATGGCTGGCGCCATGCCTGCTCGCCCGACCGTGCGCTCGACAAGGCAGAACGTATGGGCCTGCGCCGCGTGCGCATCGTGGATGTGAACCGCCGCACCATTAGCGTTGCCGGTCGCAGCTATCGCGGTCGTCAGGTGGTGACCTTCGCACGTGCACCGCGCTGCCCTGTCGTCGGCTGATACTCTTGATCAGAACCGCATAAAAAAAGGCCGGAACGGTTCGTTCCGGCCTTTTTCGTTTCCAAATTGCGCTGCTTAGCGCAAAGGGCGTTCAGTTGATCTCGAACGTCACGTTGACCTGGATGCGGTAGGCATTTTCGCCGGCCTGCACCGGGACTGAATCGGCTGCACCCCCACGCATCTCATACTTCTGCATCATCGGCATGGGCGGCTGCGCATAGGAGGTTTCGGAAATCTCCAGCACTTTTCCAAGCTTCACGCCGGCAGCCTCGGTCAGTTCGCGCGCCTTGGCTACCGCATCGGCTACGGCCAGCTTGCGGGCTTCGCTCTTGACTGAAGACGCGTCTTCGTTGGTGAACGAGATGCCACCGCCTTGGTTGATCCCCAGCGAGACAGCCTTGTCGAGAATTTCGCCTGTCTTGGCCAGATCGCGCACCCGAACCGAAAGCGTGTTGGTGACCTGATAAGCGACAAGCTTTGCTTCCTGCGAGCCATCGGGTTTTGGCGTATAGTCATAGCGCGGATTGATCTGGATACCGGCGGTCTGCAAATCGCGCTCGGCAATGCCGGCAGTCTGCATGGCGGCGATGACAGAGGCCATGGCATCATTGTTGGATGTCAGGGCTTCGCGTGCAGTGGCCGCCTCGCGCATGACCGAAAGCGACAGCAGCGCCATGTCGGGCGCGATAGAGCTTTCGCCTTCGCCCACCACCATGATGCGCGGCGGCGGCGGCTGGTCGGCGGCAGTTGCAAGTGCGGGTGCGGCAACAGAAAGCGCCAGCGCCAAGGGCAGGAAAGTGCGGTTCATTTCGTTCTCCGTGTTGGAACGGTCCCTTACCACCCACCGTTGCGGCGACATTGTGGCGAAAGCGACAGCGCCATCTTGTGTCCGCGGAAAAAAGCAACTATCCCACCCCTCAGGTGGGGCCTGTAGCTCAATGGTTAGAGCCGGCGGCTCATAACCGCTTGGTTGGGGGTTCGAGTCCCTCCGGGCCCACCATTTCGTCTTCGGACGTTGTTTTTCCATCGTTTTTTCCTCGATTTGTCTCACCGGAATTCCGGCTCGATGAAAGTGGGACATTATTGCGGGCCACGTAGGTTTTGCGGCGCTCGAAACCGGCATCGATGATGCGCTTGGATTGGGCGGCTTTCGTGTAGTGCTGCGCCATCTTGGAATCAGACCAGCCAAAGATCGCCATCAACTGATGTTCAGTCGCGCCGGCCTCGGCGAGGATCGTCGCGGACGCCTTTCGGAGGCCATGCGACGAGCATTCTGGCAAATCAGCATCATTGCACCACTGACGCATCTTGTTGCCGAACCCGTTCCCGCTGAACGCCTTGCCATATTCGGTGATAAGGAAAGTCGGCTGATCATGCGTGACCGCGTCCAGGGCCTCGCCAAGCTCGTCTGTGACAGGCAGGCTGAGGGACTGCGCATATTTTCCGGAACCCTTCTCCGGCATGAACTCAATGCGGTCGCCGACCAAGTTGCGCCAGCCGAGCTTGACGAGGTCCGACCGGCGGACGCCCAAATTCAGCATCAGTTCCATTGCAAGCCGGGCCATTGAGCCCAGCGGATAGGCTGCGCGATAGTGCGCCAGTTCCGCTTCACTCTAGGTATGGAAACCGGGAGATTTATGGATTTTGGTGACGCCGTTCGCGGGATTGAAGGTGGCCAGTTCGGCACTGATGGCCCAATTGAACAGAGCCTTCAGGTACTTCACCAGCTTGTCAGCCGCGCCGGGCGTGACGCTACGCTTCATCTGACTGGCTTCGATGTCAGATTTGCGAATCTTTTTGAAGGGCAGTTCGCCCACATTGCTGCAATAGCGATTGAGAACGCTCTTCTTGTCTTTCTGCGTGGCCGGAGACTGGCTTTGAAACGCCTTGGACCGATAATATGTCTCGACAAGCCAGCGAACGGAGCCGGGTTCCAGTCGTGAAATCGGAACGGTCTTTTCACCACGATCGCCAGCCAGCACGCGGTGATATTCCTCGGTAAACGCCTGGGTGACGCTGCCCGCCTCGTCCAGATAGACGGACGTCATGCGATATTTCGGCAATCCTGGCAGGCGGAGATAGAAGCGCTCGTTGCCGTGCCGGTCGATATCCCGCGAGCAATATTTGAAGGGGACGCGCTGGCTACCCAACCGCGTGATCAAACGGGTTTTCGCCATCGTCTTCGTCTCCGCTCAAGCCCTGTTCTTTGATGTCGTACCAGGACGCCCGGATTTCCTCCGTATCCCAACGGCGCAACGCGCCGATCTTCACGCCTTTCGGCATAAGTCCACGCAGAACCCAGTCGTCAAAGGTGTCTGTCGAGACGTCTAGAAGTTCCGCCGCACGGACGCGGCTGACCGCGACCTTGTAAATGGGGCGTGGGGCCAGCGCTTCAGCTTGCTGCTTCATGTGCCGCTCCTCACGCTCTGGAGGCGCTATCAGCGAGCGCCAAGGCCTTCTGCTTGGGCTCAACCATGTTTGCCGCAAGATACTTATCCACGGCGTTTTCCGGCAGGAACAAGCTTCCGCCAATCCGGACATGACGGATTTCCTGTTTGGCTATGAGGTTCCGGATGCGTGCGACCGGCCATCCAGAGCGGTCAGCGAGTTGTTTGGGGGACAGGAGTTGCGCCTGCATTGGAAATTCACCTCCAACTGATGATAGAATGATATGAAGGACGGCGGGAGGCTTTCAGAGATGGATTTTTTGAGCAGTCTCATTGGTACTTCCGTTGTTGTGGTCGTCGCCATCAATCAGCCAGACAAAAATTTGTGGCCTTTGATGGCTGCAAGATTTTTCAGAACGTTCAAAACTCAAGGGCGATGACGACTTCCAGCTGCAACCTATAATTCTTGCTGAACGGTGCTGTCTAGATCATACCTCGCTGGAAGAAGCCGACAAAAGACGAGATACTGGCAAACCGGCGTGAAATTGCCGAAAAGCTCTTTCTGCAAAAATGACAATTGGATGAGATTGAAGCTGGAAAGGCAAATCCGACGCTCGCGACGTTAAAACGATTGGCAGGCTGTTCGGTTTGGAGGTTGGCTTTGTCCCTCGAAGCCCCGATGGTCTTCCGAGATAGCCCCCCCCCCCCGGACTAAGCTGAAAATCGTCTTCGCGGCGTATGCAAATGGCCTACTTTGTCGGGCGTAGCGAATCAATGGACCGCCAGGCCGTGTCTGAAGGACGGCGGCATTCCCAAAATCGCCAGCCATTTACGTGGTTGCCTGTGATGCTGTAGGCGGCTTCGGAGGGGCTATTCTGCACTCTGCCATTCTCGTCAACCCAAACACCGCCCTTGATCGCTCCTGTATATGTCTGTCCTTTATACGTTGCACGGAATTGCGTCCCTTCGGGGAACTCAGCACCCTTGAAAACCAGGGCTCCAAGGTTCTCGGTGACGTTTTCGGAACTCTTTTGTTCGCCGAGACTCAACAACTGTCTGAGGACGTCATTGTACGTCATTTCCTCTGTTTCACGCCGAATGGTGAGGGCCTTGTAGACTTCAAAGTCCACGTCGATAGTAGCCATTATTGCCTCCTGTTTTCACGTTAAGCAAAAATAGTAGTTTTATGAGGAAGAATCAAGGCTGCTCTTTGCCTCGATGCTCTGAAGCTATGTCTGGTTTTACGAGGTTTCACCGCAAGCCGGTCGCGCGCGCTGCGACCGGGGCTACAACTCAATATTTGGGTTATGTCGGCGGAGATGGTTGGTGCTATTGAGTTAGATGTTCATGGCCGCGAGTTTGGCACGGTCTGCGATCAAAGCCGCTACGTGATTTAACGTCGCAGAATCTGCGGCAAGTGGGGACATATTTTCTGATAATCGGGGAATCGCGTCCCCTGTGGCATCAGTTAGTTCTTTCACCCGACGGCGTACTAAGAGTAAGCCGACGCCTGTCTCCTTCGAGAAAGCCTGCCAACCATCAGCGTCCATATCGGCAAGCGTTGCGCGCTTGCCGATCCGCATAGCCATTTTCGGTGAAAGATCTGGATAGGTCACCGTGGAGAGCAGGTCGTACAACGGAGCCATTCTCGGCCCCTGGTCGTCATATAGAATTGAGAAGTTCTTTCCGTGGGCGTCTGCGTTTCCGACAATGAGGTTGAAAATCACAGCGTCTAAGAGCTTGGCGATGTCCGTGCTCGGCCGCTCTGAGACCCGACGCAACAGCTCGAAGCAATCCTTAAAGGTCGGCCCGCCCTCGCTGGCATACTTCGTTTCGGGTGGCACACCAAGTGCTTGGCAGAAGTCCTCTTGGTGGATGCGGCGAACCAGACCTTCGGCATCTCGATAGCGATCATAACGCTCGACCAAAAGAAATGGGCGCCCATTCGCCGATCTGGGTTCGACAGGCGCAACATCAAGGCCGATCGCTGCTGCGAGCATCATCACAAAGGCTTCGTTCTCAGTTGTCCCTGGAAAGCGCGCGATTGGCGGCTTCAGAATATGCGTTGTTGCCTGGCCCGACACTGGAAGCGCCAGCTGGCCGTCTATCAGAATAAGCGGCACCTTGGATTGCGCGCCGGCTAGCGAAAGCCTGAGGCCTTCTTGACCGGCCAATAGCGGCCGCGTCGGAAGTGCGTCCAGTATCCGAACAATTCCGGCCTCATCAAGAGGCGCCTGATGCTGGTCCTTCATCGGTCCTGCTGTTATCGGCTCCTGATCTTCCGGCAACAGCTGAAGCGCGCCGGCGACGTCGCCGCCCAGGCGATCAAGAAGCGCGAAGTCGTTTGCAGGCGAAACCCCCAATGCTTGCGCCGCAACAAGGCGTTGGCTCTCCTCGGGCAACAGGCCGCCGAAAAATGGTCGGCATTCACGGCGAGAGAAACGCGTCGGGCGCTTTGGGAGGGAGGCAGAAAGCGGAAGAGCCTTTTCGTCATCAAGCCAAGCTTCGGTGTAGGCAAAGCCGATATCGCCATGTCTGTCTTGGGTGAATTGTCCGACAATGCGACCATCCCACCAGACATTGAGAACCCTTACCGTCATTTTCTACGTTCCCCAGGAGCCAAAATATCGATCGAACAACCGAGCGTTTGCAGAACCTGCAAGACTTTTCCGATCTGTGCTGTCGGCTTGCCTGCTTCGAGATCGACGATAAACCGAAGGCCTACACCCGAAACGCCGGCAAGCTCATCCTGCCGCAAGTTTTGCTCCTTGCGTGTGCTGCGGACCAGGGTGCCAATATCGGCTGGACTTCTAACTTGTTTTGCCATTTTATTTCCCGATCGGGAAAATAGCAGCATACCAGCCGCCTTGTCGAGAAAAATTTCCCGAGCGGGAAAATCAATGCGGAAAGGTGGTCATTGATGAAAAAATTTCCCGAGCGGGAAGACCATTCGACTCTCAACTGGCAAACTGACCCTCGGCAGATTGGGAGTTGTCGCCCCGCCAATTGGAAGTCGCAACGATACCGATCAAGCGCCTTGCAAACCAACTAGACCATCGGGTTCCGATCCAGCTTCCCCCGATACACCGGATGCCTGTGCGAAACAATCGCGTCAACCAACGCTGGCGGCTTCGACCCTGCCAGCAGCAGTATCTTTCCTGTCTTCATTTCCAGGATCTGATCAGCGGTCAAGAGCTTCTGGCGTTGCTCGGCTGTCGAGGTCTTGCGGCTCTCGCCGAACTTTGCGGCTGTTTGCTTTGTGCGCGTCAACACCGTCTGATCGCCGAGCGCGTTCGCGGCCCAATTGGCGGTTTCGAATTCGGCGCGACCGAGGCCGAAAATGCGGGTGGTGACGCAGGAGCCCAGGATGCTGGCGGTGTCGCCCTTGCCATAGACGCTTTCGATCTGGCCCTTGTCCTGGGTGATGAACAGCGCCTCGACGCCGCAGCCGGCGGCGACGTTGGCGATGTTGATCAGCTTTTCCATCCGGCCGAGACGGACAAACTCGTCCAGCACCAAAAGCACGTTCTTTTTCGGCTTCTTGGCACCCTCCAGGCGCACGGCCATGCCGAGAATGATGTTTGTTAGCAGCCTGAGAAAGACGGCCTGGGCGTCCACCTGGTCGAGTGGTACGACCATGAAGTGGTCGGCGCGGCCCTCGAACATGTTTTCGAGTGAGCATGTGGAGGTGCTGAGGAAACTACGCAGTTCGTCGGAGCGTGCCCAATCGAATGCCTTCTTAATGGTCGTTTTGATCGCGCCGCGCTCGTTCTCGCCGGCTGCGAGGAAAGTTGCAGCGGCGGCGGCCGGGCGGGTGCCGAAGGTTTCCGGCGCGCTGGCCCATTCCGTCAGTGTCTTTTCAAAGCCGGCGGAAAACAACAGGTCCATGACGGTGATGAGGTTGCGATCGGCTTCCACGCGCTTGGTCATGACGACCTCGATCACAGCGGCAATCATGGATTTCGCCATTTCGGCAAAGTGCGAGCCGTTTCCGCCTTCCGGTCGAACAAGCCCCTCGGCAATGACTTCGATGTCGCGGACCAGGTGCGCTTGCCGGATATAGTCGAGCGGATTGAAGTTGTCCTTCGACGGCTCGATGACGCCGAATGGATTGAGAACCACGACCTGACGGCCGAGCGATCGGCGATAGCGACGCGTTACGGCGAAGTTCTCGCCCTTGATGTCGAGGACTGCGACTGGCCCGTCATGGTCGATGATGGCGGGAATGACGACGGACACGCCTTTTCCGGCGCGGGTGCCGGCAATGGCGACATGGTGGCCGGCGCGCCATCCGGTCTTCGGGTTGGGGCGATAGCGCAGCATTGCCCTGCCGGAAAGACCGAGTGGCAAGCCGGTATCGTTGTGCCGGAGCTGGCGCAGTTCGCTCCGGTTCATCCACCGAGCGCGCCATGGGCCTTGTTTGGAAATCCGGTTGGACGATGCCGGCGCGTTGATCATGATCGCCCGCAGAATGAGAAACAGCGGCACAGGCAGACCGATGGCAAGGCTGGTTTGCAGACCCAGCTTTTGGGCCTCGGTGAAGCGATCCCAAGTCGATACCATACCCCGTATGCTGTCGATTCCGGAATAGCCTGCATTTCGCCAAGCTTTGAAGCTGTCGAGCAGAACGCCTGCCGCAATAGTGGGGTCGGTAAGGGCGAGAGCAGACGCGGCAAGGAGGGCAGCCCCCACAGCTAAGCCCGACGCGCTGCGGATGCGGCCCTGGGTGTCTCCCGCCAAGGTCAACAGCGCAAACCCGCAGAACATGACCTGAATCGCGGCGCGGGAATTTTGGTAGCTGGGTGGCCAGAACAGCGGCGCGGTTTCCATCAGCAGGAAACTGGCTGCCACGACGGCAATGGAAAGGGCATAGCGGTAGGGCTGAATGATCAAATTCATGGATCGAAACTCCGGACGGGAATGAAAATTAATTGCGGCCGCGACTTGGCGCAGGCGGTCGGCCTGTCATGTGTGCGGCGCGACCGCCTCCAGCATCGCTTCGGCTTGCTCCAGCAGGGCGAATGCTTCCGCCAGCTCGGTCGAGGTCGTGTCGCTGGAATGATTGCCGGAGGCGAGCCAGGCGTTCATGAAGGTAGCCTGTGACGCGATGAGCGATTTCAGCGATCCTTCCAAAGCCGCTTGCCGGTTTTCGATCATGTCGGTCGAGCGTTTCTCCAGCGCCTCGAATTGCGCGGTCCCGCTTTGCAAGGTGTTCATCAACGTCTCGACGTAACCCAGCAATTCGCGCTCCAGCGGCGACAGGGTCTCGGGCATCGGTGGTCTGGTGGTTCCGGTCATCGGTCAATCTCCCTGGACGATCTTCAGGCATGGTGTTTTGTCCGTCCCGGTCTGGCAGGTGATCAGCTGAAGGCGGTTGACGTCCCAGGTCAGGACTTTGCCGTTGCTGGTCGTCTGGTTGATCTGCAAGCCCATCTGCCAGAGGCTGGCGCTCTGGGCGCGGTCGATCATCAGCCCCGCCCATAACCAGCTCGCGGTGAAGCTCAACAGGACGATCAGCAGTGCCAACGCGCCCATGGTCAGGAAGAATGGCTGCACCATCGACCGGAGCCGGTTCACGTCCGCCTCGGTCGTCGCCAGTGCCTCGCTCAAGTGCTGTCGGTTCGCGTCCGTGAAGCTGCGGATATCGGTCTCGATTGTAGCTTGCGCGCGCTTCAAGGCTTCGCTCCAATCGGTCTCGAAGCTCATCGGGAGCGATGGCGTCGAGCCGGCTTCCGGAGCGGCTGGGCTCGCCAGCCGATCTTTCAAGCGCTCGCTCAAGGGTATTCTCTCGGGTCCAGTTTTCACGGAACAGGTCTCCTTTCAGACGCCAGCGCTCGTCCGTCTCCGGATCGCGCACGGTGATGTAGTTTTTGCCGGCGCGCGGCAGGTCGAAACCCGCCGCCGTCAGGGCTTCGGTCATGCTCGGGCGGTCACGGATTTGGCCGGTCTCGATGCGCTGGACGATCCAGTCATGGATCAGCTCGCGGGCATCGCCGCGCCTGACGCTTTCGATGAGACTGACGGTCTCGCGGGAGCGCTCCGGTGCCATCGGATCGTTCCAGCCGCGTTCCTTGTTCAGAACATCGCGCAAGGCGTCGTATTGCTTCTGGTAGCCGGGTGGCGCGATATTGAGGCTGCGCCCGCTCACAAGCTCCATGCGTGGCGTCACGAAATGCAGCTCGACGCGGCCCTCGTGGGTATGGCGTACCCAAAGCATATCGCGCTGGTCGGCTTCGAGACCGGCAAAGGCAAGGTTTTCGAAGGCGTCCATCACCTGCCGTTGTTGGCCAGGGCTCGGAGCGTCCTCTGCGGTGAAGGCGATGACGCCGGCGCGATAGGTCCACTGGTGCGGGCAGGCGTCGATCAGCGCGCGCATGCGGTCTGCGTCGCCGCGCAGCACCTCCGGCAGAGGCTCGCGGGCAAACAGCATGACGTCGCCGCGCTCATCGCGGATCGCGTTGCGGTTCTGGTCGTAGGCGACGACGTCGCGCTCGACCAGGTAGTCAACCGGTCCCGATCCGCCGCCCTGACCGTTTCGGAAAAACTTGATCAGCACGGCGCGCCATCCTTTGCCGTGAACTGATCAAGCGTTTCCGAAAGCGCGCGCTCGATGGCGACCAGGCGGGCGGCAACCGTGATTGCGTCGATGGCGGACAACTGGCCCTGAACTTGGGCCGTGTTCAGCCATCGCGCGATCTGGTTGAGGTTGCCGCCGATCCGCGCGACGGCGCGCACCAGCTCCGGGTCCACCTTGGGGACCGGACGGCGGCGGCGCGCCTCGGTGAGGCCAAGCGCTTCCCGCATCAGCGTGGCAAAGGGCAAGCCAACCCGCGCCGCGCGTGCGGTCAGCGCCTGCTTTTCCGATGCTGTGCAGCGGAAAACCACGACGGCATTGAGGTCACCTTTGGGCGATCGCCGCGTGCTCTTGGTGGGTTTTGAAGGGGAGGCTTGCTTCCCCTCACAAGGCTCCCTGTCAGACGGCTCGCCGTATGACAGGGGTCGCCTTGCTCCCTTCAAATCGCCAGCCGTCATGACGCCCTCCGGACTGTGGTCTGCCGGGCGGTTTCATCGGCGATGTGGTCACGGCGGTGGCTGAAGAAAGCGATCCAATCGAGCGCGCTCGGGCTTGCTTCATCCGGTGGCCAATAGCTGGGCAGGGCATAGCCTGCTTTCCCGGTTTTCACCGTCCGCATGCCCAAAGCGTCGATCGATGGAAAACCGTGACGACGCAACCAATCGCGCCATTGCTCGACCTGATCCGCTTTGGTCTCGGCCACGAAAACGAGCGGGACGGCTCGCCGCGTCTCGACGCGCGGCGGGGCGTCCTCGCGCGGGTTAGGTTTATTTATTTTTTCTTTCTCTAAGTTTGGTGGACATATTTGTCCCCCTTTGCCGGACAAATCTGACCGCCTTTCCGGACGAATTTGACCGCCTTTGTCAGGGTAAAGGGTGACAACTTTGTCCGTCTTTTCGGGGCGTCCGATGCGCGTAAAATCGATGCCGCTGAGGGACGATATTCTGTGTTGTGCCCGACGCCATTTCCGCGCTGGACCTCGAACCATCCTTTGACCTCAAGTTCACGGACGGCGCGCTGAATGGTTTTGACGCTCTTGCCGGTCGCGTCGGCAATCGTTTGATAGGACGGCCACGCCTTTTCGGTGTGGCCGTTCAAATGTGTGGTGATGATGTAGAGCGCCACAGACCGCGCGCTGTCGCTCAAACCCTTGTCGCAGCTCAACTGCTGAAGCCATTGCAGCTTCAGGTCCCGAAATGGCCGCATCCCGCTCATGCGCGCCTCCCTGGCCGCAATGCAACCGGGAAAGAAGGGGCGGAAACGGCCGGAAAAAGTGGGACGGCGGCTTTACTAAGCCATTGATTTTTATAAAATGGGGTCTTCGTCCCACACGGGGTTAAGCTGCTGATTTTCCTGGAATTCGGCAGGCCCTCCGGGCCCACCATTTGACTGAGCACGCAACGACTGTAGGGCTGGGAAGCCGGGCTGCTCGCCAGTATCCGTCTCGCACAAACGTTGCAGGTTCTTTCAGCTGGCCACTTTAGCCACCGTGCTTCTACCAAAATCCACCCGAGTTTTTCAGACGATTGGTAATGTGCGGCGGTTCCTTGCGGTTGCTGTTCTCGGACAAATCCATGAACTTGGAGCCCTCCAGTTGGAACAAGGACTGACGCATGGACACCCGAAGCCAGCATCCTGCACATATACTGACGAGCGCGCTTGAACGTCCGGCATTCACGCTGATGATCGTTTGCCAGATGCTGGTCGGCCTGGGGTTGGCGTTCGCGCTCGTGCTGAAGGTCTATATGCTGATTTTTACCAATCAGGTTTGCGTGGCAGACGGCACGACGCTCGGCAATATGATCCGTTGTGCGCAGACGCTGGAGCTGATGGCGCAGTTTTTGATCCTGGTTGCGGGCTTCCGGTTTGCGGCGCTGATGTTCACGATGGAACCATATCAGTTGCTGGGGTCGCTGCTTTTGGCGCTGACGGGTGTCTTCCTGTTGTTCCTGTCTGAACTGAGTATTGCGACGGCTACATGGTATTTTTCGCTGATTATATTGGTCCTGTTTGGTGCAATCAGCGGCGTTTTTATAGCGCTGCGGATCTGGGGAGCCTCTGATCGCGTGCAAGAAAGCGGCGCAGACCCCAAAAAATAAGACGAATGGGTACACTGGCGCACTGGCGGAGATCGGGGATAGGCACCTCATCCGCCAATCTCTCCCGACCCCCGTCGGTAGTCCTGTTGGACTTGATTGGGAGATCTTAATTGGGAGGAATACATGAAAAAATTACTTTTGGGGTCACTGTCCATGCTTGCGCTGGCCGCCGCCACGGCGACCACCGCATCGGCTGACGATAAATCCGGCGTTCTCAAAATTGGCGTTCTGGCAACGCTTGAAGGAACCTACACCGCGCTCGGCGAAGATGGCGTTCGCGGCATCAAGACAGCCCTTATCGGAGCCGGCAACAAGGCAGCCGGCCGGGAAATCGAGTTGATCATCCAGTCCACGGATACCACGCCCGATAGCGCCTTGCGCGGTGCGCGCAAGCTGGTTGAGCAGGACGGTGTCTCCATTGTCATCGGTCCGCTTTCAGGGTCGGAAGGTATCGCTATCCGCGACTATTCCAAAACCCAGCCGCAGACGACATTCATCAATGGCGCTTCCGGCGCCATGGAAACTACCTATGTGGAGCCTTCTGAGAACTTCTTCCGTTTCAACACGGATGGTGCGCAGTGGTCGGTTGGCCTCGGCAACTACATCTACAATGAGAAAGGCTACAAGAAAATCGCCACGGTGGGTGAAGACTATTCGTTCATCTACACGCAGGTTTTCGGCCTTGTCACCGAATTCTGCGCCGCTGGCGGCGAAGTCTCCGAGCGCCTGTGGGTACCGCTTGGCACCAAGGATTTTGGTTCGATCATCGCCGCCTTGCCGGATGATGTGGATGCCATCTATCTCGGCCTCGGCGGCGGCGATGCCGTCAACTTCCTGAACCAGTATCAGCAGGCCGGCGGCGACGCCCATCTGATCGGTGGCTCGATCATGGTTGATGGAACGGTTCTGTCTTCCAAAGGTTCGGCCAAGCAGGCCCTGATCGGTACCCCGTCATCAGGTCCGCAGGCTGATACCTGGGACGACCCGAAGTGGCAGGCTTATGTGAAGGCCTATCAGGATGCGTTCCCGCCCGAACAGCGTTTTCCGTCGCCTTCTCTTTTGGGTACCGGATATTACAACGCGACAAATGCAATGTTGCAGTGTGTCGGTGAAGTGGGTGGTGACCTGTCTGACGGACAGGCTGCGTTCCGCACCTGCCTGACCAATCTCAAGCTTGATGCCCCCAACGGAACCATCACACTTGATGCGAACCGCCAGGCAATCGGTAAGAACTTCATCTCCGAAGTTGTTGAACTGCCCGACGGTAACCTGGCGACCAAAATGGTTGCCATCGTGGAAAATGTGAATCAGACTCTGGGTATTGATCCGGCAGCCTTTGCCAAGATCGGTTTGCCGAGCCGTGACACTCCGGCCTGTAAATCCTCTTACTGATCTGACATTCGCTCCGGGCGTCGCAGTTTGCGACGCCCGGTTTTTCCCTGAAGATCTTCGGTTCAAGCCATGACACTCATCACGTTTCCGACGCGAGTGCACTTTGCCGACGATATTGTGGAGGTGGCGCTGCATTCAGAGTTGCAGCAGTTTGGGTGTACCTCCGCTCTCCTGATTTGCGAAGCCTCTTTGGTTGACTCTGAATTTTTCGAGCGGGTCATGGGTGGCCTGACGCCATCGTTCCAACCCAGTTTCCTTTACCTTGAAGAAGGAGCGGTGCTCTCCGAAACGGGGAGGAGTCTGCCCGGATTGTACGATACGTCGACCCTTGATGCTGTGATTGCGTTCGGCAGCGCCCGGGCACTTGAGATGGGCCGCAAGGCAAGGCGCTCGCTGCAGGATGCGACCGGCCGCCGCCCGGTTCTTTACGCGCTGCCAGGGGTCGAGGGCTTGCCGGATCCGTGCATGAGAAACATTGAAACCTGGCGTCAGGGATTGCCTTCAGTCCTGATTTTTGACCCCGCACTCATCCGGTTGGCAACGCCCAGGCAGGCCATTTCCTCGGCGACTGTAAGCCTGGTGCGGTGTATTGAAAGTTACCTCAGCGATGCCTTCAATCCCCCTGCCGACGGGATGGCGCTGGATGGACTGATCCGCGCCATTTCGGTCTTGGGCGCCCCGGAATTTGGCAGCGATATAATCTGGCGGCGAGATCTGATGGCCGCTTGCCTGAATGCGGCGATCGCTCAGGAGAAAGGTGTCGGTCCGACGCAACGTCTCTCTGCAGCACTGGCGTCGGAATGCGATACAGTGAATATTGCCGATGCGCAGCGGCTTCTGTTGCCCGGGGTCATTAAAGTAACCGAGCACGACAAAAGGAAAGAAGCGATGCTGAAGCGCATCATAGCTCCGGACGCACCAAACCTGAACCAGGCGCTCAGGCAGGTCCTGGAGCATATCCCGCTTCCATCCCGGCTTTCGGATATGGGCGCTGACCCGCGACATCTGCATCAAGCCCTGAAGGCTATTGCGGGCCGCGATGATATAACCGAAACCGCAGCGGCGACCGCACTCGAAAACGTATTTTGAAGGACATTTCCATGAAACCAATGCTGATCGGTGGCGAATGGGTCACCACGTCTCACGGTATCGAGAACATCAATCCCTCGGATATTCACGACATTGTTGATGTCTACGCCCAGGCTGGGAGGGCCGAGACGCAACAGGCTATTGCTGCTGCAGCAGCGGCAGCTCCGAAATGGGCTCTGAGCGGACCGCAGGAGAGGCACGATATTCTTCACCGCGCCGGTGACGAAATTCTGGCGCGGAAGCAGGAGCTTGGGGAGCTTCTGGCCCGCGAGGAGGGTAAGGTGTTGCCCGAAGCGATCGGCGAGGTCGCGCGAGCAGGGCAGATATTCCTGTTCTTCGCAGCTGAGGCATTGCGTCAGCGGGGCGACGTTGTGGCGTCGGTGCGTCCAGGGGTCGGCGTCGAAGTCACCCGCGAACCCGTCGGCGTGGTTGGCATCATCGCCCCCTGGAACTTCCCGATTGCAATCCCCGCCTGGAAGATCGCGCCTGCCCTTTGCTATGGCAACACTGTCGTGTTCAAGCCGGCAGAACTGGTGCCGGGTTCTGCTTGGGCCCTAGCTGATATTTTGCACCGCGCCGGCGTGCCGGCAGGCGTGTTCAACATGGTCGTGGGTCCGGGCTCCGTGGTTGGACAAACCATGCTGGATGATCCGCGCATCGACGCGATCAGCTTCACCGGTTCGCAGGCTACCGGCGCGCGAGTGGCCAGT
Source organism: Mesorhizobium sp. NBSH29 (assembly GCF_015500055.1). Taxonomy (NCBI): domain Bacteria; kingdom Pseudomonadati; phylum Pseudomonadota; class Alphaproteobacteria; order Hyphomicrobiales; family Phyllobacteriaceae; genus Mesorhizobium; species Mesorhizobium sp. NBSH29. The sequence goes on along the minus strand of NZ_CP045492.1, from coordinate 3,526,399 downwards.
GCCAGTTTGCCGTTCCTGCGCAAGATTCAGCTGGAGATGGGTGGAAAGAATCCGCTGGTAGTTCTCGATGATGCCGATCTGGATAATGCCGTATTCTGTGCTGTCAACGGCGCATTCTTCTCGACCGGTCAGCGTTGCACCGCATCGTCACGTTTGATTGTCACAGAAGCAATTCACGACAGGTTTGTGAGTGCGGTTGCAGACCGGCTGGCTGCATTGCGGATAGGGCACGCAATGAACGCTGAGACGGACATTGGTCCGGTGGTTGATGCCACCCAGTTGGCGCAAAATCAGGACTACATCGCGATCGCACGGTCACAGGGTGCACATTTGCGGGCTGGCGGGGACCTTGTCCGCCGTGAGACGGAAGGTTACTTTTTGGCCCCTGCATTGCTGACCGAAACCGTCCCCGATATGCGGATCAACCGCGAGGAGGTCTTTGGACCTGTCGCATCGGTCATCAGGGTGAGGGACTATGAGGAGGCTCTGTCTGTTGCCAATGACACTGAGTTCGGTCTGAGTGCGGGCATCTGCACGACAAGCCTGAAATATGCTAGCGATTTCAAGCGCAAGGCGCAGGTTGGCATGGTCATGGTCAACGTCCCGACAGCGGGCGTCGACTATCATGTGCCGTTCGGCGGGCGTAAGTCATCAAGCTATGGGGCACGTGAGCAGGGTAGCTATGCAGCTGAGTTTTTCACCATCGTAAAGACTGCCTATACCGCCGCCTATTGAATGTCCGGAGATGGTGGCCAACCTGCACTGGGGCGGGCCGGATTGGAGCACCCTATATCTGTGCGCCACGACCTCGCTCTATTCAGTTCAGACCAAAACACACGGGCAGCAGGAGGTTTTCATGGCCAGCCAAGGCCGCACCGAGAGGCCCTCGATGTCAGCGCCCTCGGCGGCACCGGTAGTGTTTCCACTGATCATCAAGCACCGGCTTGATTTCCGGATTGACCCGTCCCGCACGGCCCTTCAACATCTGCAGAACGAACGGGCCCTAGTGCGCGATACCTGGGGCGTCAAGCCGGCCCAGGGTCTTGAACCGAGAGCCGGCGATCTGGTGGTGGAGAAAATGAGTATGAGCGCCTGGGAAACGTCGCGGCTGGAATCCTACCTTAACCATGGAGGCCGCGACACCATCATCAACTGCGGCAGCTGGACCAATATGAGCGTTGAACACACCGCTCGCACCGGCGCTGACAAGGGTTTTCACATGATTGTTCCAGAGGATGCATGTTCGACCATGAACGCTGACTGGCATCTGGCTTCCATCAACTATGCAATGCAAAATGTGACAACAGTGACCCGGACGGATGCGGTGATAACCGCGCTGAGCTAAACTTCCATTCTCGCCAGAGGCGTTGGAAATTGTCCGGTTGCGGCCATCTATGTGGTGACCTAAACCCTGAGATCAACGGTGTCCGGTCACATAATTCAAGCAGGAGATGACGATGAAGTTTCTACGATTTGGTGAGCGTGGTTCTGAAAAGCCTGGCGTTCTGGATGCCGACGGCCGGGTTCGTGACCTTTCGGGGATGGTTGACGATTTGAGCGGCGACGTCCTCACTCGGCTTTCATCACTCGGCGTCACAGCAGAATCTTTGCCGCTGGTTGACGGTGAACCACGCATCGGCGCCTGCGTCGCGGGAACCGGGAAATTCATCTGCATTGGCCTTAATTATTCCGACCATGCAGCAGAATCCGGTCTTCCAGTGCCACCTGAACCAGTGATATTCATGAAGGCAACCAGCGCTATTTGCGGACCAAATGACCCGATCATTATCCCCCGCAATTCGAAAAAAACCGACTGGGAGGTAGAGCTGGGAGTGGTGATCGGGAAGCCCGCGAAATACGTGTCGGAGGCCGAGGCTCTCGACCATGTTGCAGGTTACTGTGTCATCAACGACGTTTCTGAACGGGAATTCCAGACGGAACGGGCCGGCCAGTGGACCAAAGGAAAGTCATGCGATAATTTTGGTCAGATGGGCCCCTTGCTGGTGACCCCAGACGAAATATCGGACCCTCAAAAGCTCGGCATGTGGCTCGACGTGAATGGTCAGCGCAGACAGGATGGCTCCAGCTCGACCATGGTTTACAGCGTCGCTCATATCATCAGCTATCTCAGCCAGTTTTTCACGTTGCATCCTGGCGACGTCATTTCTACGGGCACCCCCCCTGGTGTGGGCATGGGCATGAAGCCTCAGCAATTCCTCAAGGCCGGCGATGTTGTGGAGCTTGGGATTCAAGGCCTTGGTACCCAGCGACAGGACGTGATTGCCGACGAATAGGCCCGTCACACGGGGTCCAGATGGGACTGCTTGATCTCAAAGGTTCTCTTTCAGGAGAATTTCGATGCGGATTTTCTCCTGAGAAGCCAAGGGGGTGCGCTGATCAATGCGCGCCTTCAGAATTCTGATCGCGCTTCTGACCAGATGCCCGGAATTTTGGGCGATTACAGCATCTATGGCGCCGCTCTGCAGGGCAGATTCTGTAAACGGGGTACGCTCGTGGACGATTTTCACCAAGGGCATTTGTGCGACCCTGGATATTTCCCCGACAGGGATACGTGCCTCAGCACTCATGACGTAAAGGCCCAATATATCTGGATGGTTGGCAAATACGTTCTCGAAAATGCGCCGGGTTTTTTCTGTATCACCGCGGGTTTCGACTGAAGGCAGGGTTTGTAGTCCGGAATATTCCCGATTGATCACTTCATCGAAACCAAGTCTGCGTTCAATGCTGTCGCGCGCCTGCATGGTCTCGGAAACAACGATAATCTTGCCCTTTCGGCCTGCCAGAAACCGCCCGATCAACTGGGCTGCTGTGGCGCCGGCAGCGTGGTTGTTGATCCCGACGAAGTCATTGCTGCCGGCCTTGGGTTGGCCGGCAATAAACTGGACAACCTCAATGCCGCGCTCCAGCAGGCGGTTGATCGCATCGCGAACCTGGGGCGATTCCGGTGCCATAATGGCGATGCCTTGCGTCGTTGCTGTGTCGAGCCCGCCGAGATAGGCTGCCAGTTTGTAGGGGTCCTCGACGGGCAAACGGATGGCTGCGACATCTGCCATTTCATCTGCAAATGGCTTTCTCGCTTCCTCGATATGCCGGACCAGGACTTCTAGAAACTGATCGCCATGATCGGGGAGCAGAAAGCGAAACTGGTAGCTCTTTTTCCGGGCAAGGTTGACCGCCGACAGGTTGCGAACGAACCCGATTTTCTCAATTGCCTCGTTTACCTTGATGACCGTGCGCGGCTTTACGCCCGGGCGACTGTTGAGAACGCGGTCAATGGTCGCGAGGCTGACGCCGGCTTCTGCCGCCAGATCTTTTGCTGTGGGTCTCATCAACGTCGCATGTTCCATCTCATCGGAATCGCCATGAAGTGCTCAGTTGATTTGTCCAACAAAACAAACAGGAAATCAACTTTTGAGGTGCGCACCTCAAAAAGACCTTGCAATGAGGGGCGCACCTCAATACGGTTCAGGGCAGGAGAGGGCCCGTCATTTTGGCGGGCGTTTAAAAAAGGGAGGAACACAGTCATGAAAAACAGGATGATGAATTCTGCTTCCGCCATTGGTCTGCTTGTTGGAGCAGGCCTTGCCGGGGCAACGCTTACCGCAACGTCGGCGCACGCTGCGGATCTGACGCTATGCTGGGCAGCCTGGGACCCGGCCAACGCTCTTGTCGAGATGAGCAAGGATTTCGAGGCTCAGTCCGGACACAAGATGAGCTTTGAATTTGTTCCATGGCCCAATTTTGCCGACCGCATGCTCAATGAGTTGAATTCGGGCGGCAAGCTTTGTGATCTTCTGATTGGCGACAGCCAGTGGATTGGTGGCGCTGCCGAGAACGGTCAGTACGTCAAGTTGAATGACTTCTTCGACAAGGAAGGCATCAAGATGGATGATTTCCTGCCCGCAACCGTCACCGGCTATGCGGAGTGGCCGAAGAACTCGCCCAACTATTATGCCTTGCCCGCCTACGCAGACGTTGTGGGCTGGACCTACCGCAAGGACTGGTTCTCGCGTCCGGAACTGCAAGCTGAATTCAAGGAAAAATACGGCCGCGATCTCGACGTTCCCAAAACGCTTGCGGAGCTCAAGGATATTGGAACATTTTTCCAGGGTCGCGATATCGACGGCAAGACTGTGTATGGGGCGGCGATATACACCGAGCGTGGGTCGGAAGGCATCACCATGGGCGTGACCAACGCGCTCTATAATTATGGATTCAAGTATGAGAACCCCGACAAGCCTTACGATCTCGAAGGCTTCGTAAATTCTGCAGGCGCCGTCGAAGCTCTGGAATATTACAAGGCCTTGTATGATTGCTGCACGCCTCCTGGTGCGTCTGATGCCTACATGTCCCAGAATATCGATGCCTATAAATCAGGGCAGGTAGCCATGCAGATGAACTTCGCCTTCATCTGGCCAGGCGTGGAAAACGACCCGAATGTCGGCGGTGGCAAATCAGGCTATTTTGCCAATCCTGCAGGCCCTGCCGGCCAGTTCGCGCAGCTCGGCGGTCAGGGCATCTCCGTTGTCGCCAACTCTGACAACAAGGATGCAGCGCTTGAGTACATCAAGTGGTTTTCTCAAAAGGATGTCCAGCAGAAGTGGTGGGACGTGGGCGGTGCATCAGCCATGCGTTCGGTTGTCGAAGCCCCAAGCTTTGCCAGCAGCCAGCCGTATGCCCAGACATTCCTCGACTCGATGGCGATCGTGAAAGACTTCTGGGCCGAGCCATCCTACGCTTCCCTGCTGCTGCCGATGCAAGAGCGCGTCCACAACTACGTAGTTGCAGGCAAGGGCACAGCCAAGGAAGCCCTCGATGGGCTGGTCAAGGATTGGGATGAAGTCTTTGAAGATGAAGGCAAAAAGTAAGCCTTAGCCCCGTTGCTCCTCCCGCTGGCGGCAAGGCCGGATCGACATTGTCCGGCCTTGCCTTCGGGAACCAGGTAAAGCGCATGTCAGAATCTTTCATCGACCGTGCAGCCCGGGCTGCGCCGCCCGTCTTTGCGCAAAAGGTAAAGGGTCTGTCCGACAGGGCGATAGCCTGGATATTTGTCGCACCGACAATTTTCATTTTGCTGGCGATCAACATTTTCCCGCTGATATGGACCATCTATCTGAGCTTCACCAATTTTCGGGTGAACCGTCCGAATAATCCGGTCGAGTGGGTCGGACTGCAGAATTACCAGCGCATTCTGGGTGATGCGGATGTGTGGATCACAATGCAGGCTACTGCCCATTTTCTGATCTGGACGATCGTCTGCCAGGTTTTGATCGGCTTTACCCTTGCCTACCTGATCAACAAGAAATTCCGAGGAAATGATCTCTGGACCACCATCATCGTACTGCCAATGATGCTGTCGCCGGCAGTTGTCGGCAACTTCTGGACCTTCCTGTATCAACCGCAAATCGGTTTGTTCAACTACATCGTCGGTTCAGTCACAGGCGCTGACCCTTCCAGCTTTTCAATGATCGGTGAGGTATCGCTCGCGCCGTGGGCGATCGTCATTGTCGACACCTGGATGTGGACGCCATTTGTCATGCTGATCTGTCTCGCAGGGCTGCGATCGATTCCAGAGAGCATCTATGAGGCTGCCGAGTGCGACCGCGCCAGTAAATGGCGCCAGTTCTGGACGATCACCATTCCCATGATCCTTCCATTCCTGATGCTAGCGGTCCTTTTCCGCGGCATAGAGAACTTCAAGATGTTTGATCTGGTCGTGCAATTGACCGGGGGCGGGCCTGGCAACACCACCACGCTGACCTCCATCGATCTCAAGCGCGAAGCTTTCGAGAAATGGCGAACCGGCTACTCATCTGCCTACGCGGTCATTCTCTTCGTCACCGTGTTCGGATTGGCATCCATCTATGTGAAGGCGCTTAACAAGGTGAAACAGCGATGAGCTTTTCAGTCACCGAGCCGTCCCTGCGGCAAAAATGGTTCGCCGGCGTCATGGTCGTTGGGTATGCACTGATTACCATGCTGCCACTGCTTTGGATCGTTGCAACAGGCTTCAAATCGTCTGCCGATTCCATCGCCTACCCGCCAAAGATCCTTTTTGAGCCGACGGTCGAGGGCTATGTGAATGTTTTCACCACCCAGACCCGGCTCAGCACGCAGCTGGCCAGTGAGCCGCGGGAAAACCTGCCCTGGTATGAGCAGCTCGTGCGCGAGAAGGGCAATACGATTGTCGGCCAGTCGCGCTACACCGAGCGGTTTTTCAATTCCGTCATCATCGGGTTTGGCTCGACGTTTTTTGCAATCGTTCTGGGAACAGCTGCAGCCTACGCCTTCTCAAGATTCAAGGTTCCTCTCAAAGACGATCTGCTGTTTTTCATTCTTTCGACCAGGATGATGCCGCCCATTGCGGTCGCCATCCCAATCTTCCTGATGTTCAGGAATCTGGGGCTCAACGACACCCACGCTGGCATGATCCTGCTTTATACCGCGATCAATCTTTCGCTGGCCGTGTGGCTGATCAACGGGTTCATCGATGAGATACCGATTGAATATGAAGAAGCCGCGCTGATCGATGGCTACACAAGGTTCCAGGCGTTTTACAAAGTCGTTCTGCCACAAGCCGCAACCGGCATCGCCTCAACGGCCATCTTCTGCCTGATCTTCTCATGGAATGAATATGCGCTGGCCGTTCTTTTGACTTCTGGAACAGCCCAGACCGCACCGCCCTTCATTCCCACCATCATAGGCGTTGGCGGCCAGGACTGGCCGGCGGTTGCTGCAGGCGCAACCATCTTCCTGGTGCCGGTGATGGTCTTCACGATCCTTCTGCGCAAGCATCTTCTGCGCGGGATCACGTTTGGCGCGGTGCGCAAATGACAGATTTTTTCAAAGGGTTAATCCACTTCAGACGTGGCTCCTGGGAGATGCTGGCGTCGATTTTAATCGCTCTGGGGGTGTCCATGCTGATGCAGCCTTTCGTGCTGTCGCTGTTCACCTATTCCTTCATCACCACACTGGTCGGGACGGTGATGTTCATCATCGTCAGCCATTTTCCGGAGTAATCCATGGCGCAGATAATGATCAGGAATGTGCGCAAGGATTTCGGGACGTTTACCGCAGTGCAGTCTTCGACATTCACCGTCGAGGACGGTGAGTTTTTCATGCTCCTCGGTCCTTCTGGATGCGGAAAAACTACGACATTGCGGATGATGGCCGGGCTTGAACTTCCCACCAGCGGCGAAATTTTTATCGACGGTGAAGAGGTGGGCATGAAGCCCGCCAGCCAGCGGGATATCGCATTTGTTTTTCAGATGTTTGCGCTCTATCCGCACATGAATGTCGGCAAGAACATTTCGTACCCACTTTTGAGCCAGGGGATGCCGCGAGACCAGGTCAGGAAGAAGGTCGCAGAGGTGGCAGAGATATTGGGGATCTCGGGAATTCTCAACCGCCCTGTCGGCGGGTTGTCTGGTGGTGACCGCCAGCGGGTAGCGCTCGGTCGGGCCATTGTGCGCAATCCCAAGGCCTTCTTCATGGATGAGCCTCTCGGGGCGCTGGATGCCGAATTCCGCGAGCACATGTCGGAAGAACTGCGCGCGCTGCATGACCGGATGGGCGCGACAACGGTTTATGTGACCCATGATCAGCTCGAAGCCATGCAGATGGGCGACAAGATCGTGGTCATGAACCACGGCGTGGTCGAACAATTTGGCAAGCCACAGGAGATCTATGACTGGCCTTCGACCATGTTCGTCGCCAGCTTCCTGGGGTCGCCCGCCATGAACTTTCTGCACTTCGAGGGCGCGCTTGAGGGCAACCACAGCAGCGTCGTGATGCATGGGACCGACTTTCAGATACCCCCTTCACTTGAAGGTGCGAGGGGCAGGCTCGCTCTCGGTGTCCGGCCCGAACATGTGCGGTTCTCCGATACCAGTAGATACAAGGGGGAAGTCCTCGCGACCGAGTATCTGGGCACCACGCAGATTGTCACACTGGCGACGCCGAACGGAACGATAAAGTCACGCGCGAGCGCGGCCCAGCCGATAAAAGTTGGTGAAACGCCGGGGCTCGAATTTGATGCCCGCACAATATCGATCTTCAATGTCGAGACGGGCAGAGCTTTGGTGTCGCTGGCCAATCAGGAGGTCTTGCGCCATGGCTGAGGTGGTTCTGAATAACGTCACCAAGCGCTTCGGTGCCGATGTCGCGCTTGACAATGTGAGCATGACGATTCCCGATGGCTCCTTTGTCGTCCTTCTGGGACCAACCGGCGCAGGCAAGACCACTACCCTGCGGATGATATCCGGTCTCGACAATCCGGACTCTGGCGCAGTGACGATCGATGGACGCGCGATGGCCGGGCTCACGCCTGCGCAGCGCAACGTAGCCATGGTCTTTCAGCAGTACTCCCTGTATCCGCACCTGACTGTGCGCGAAAACCTCGCCTTTCCGCTCAAGTCACCCCTTCTCAAGACGCCTGCCGCAGAGATCGCCCGCAAGATCAAGGAAGTGGCCGAAGTCCTGCAGATATCGCATAAGCTCGAAAACAAGGCGACGGCCCTGTCAGGCGGTGAGATGCAGCGTGTGTCGATCGGCCGTGCGCTGGTCAGAAGCCCGAACATCTATTTAATGGATGAACCCCTGAGTTCACTCGACGCCAAACTGCGCGCCGATTTGCGCATCGAGTTGAAGCGCATTCAGTCAAGCACCGGCGCTACGCTTTTATACGTCACTCATGATCAGATTGAGGCGATGACGATGGCAACGCATGTCGGCGTTCTCGACCAGGGAAAGCTTGTGCAGTTTGGCAGCCCTCGGGAAATTTATGAAAACCCGGTCAGCATCTACGCCGCAAGCAGGCTCGGCCAGCCCCGAGTCAATATCCTACCAGCTTCGCTGTTCGGTGGGGCACCGGTCAATGCGGACAAGATCGGCCTGCGGCCTGAACACATCATGCAAGGCGCGGGGGAAGACAGCCGCGTGATCCGGGTAGAGCGTCTGGGCGATCAGACGCGACTGCATCTCACGTTCAAGAACCACGATCTGGTGACGGTGACCGACGCACACACACATTTGAGCGAAGGGGACACCGTGAAAATACGACCCGAAAAGCCGTTCTATTTCGACGCGCAAGGTGGCCGGATTGCCTAGAGCTGTTTTGCGCTGCTGCAACGAAATTGCCTTTCATTTTTGCCTGAAATAACTCGCTGAGGACTGTTCCATGACCCAGTTTATGAACCAGAAGGAAAGCATCGTCACTGATGCCGTCGATGGGATTATCGCGACATCCGCAGGCAAACTTGCTCGACTGAATGGGTATCCGCACATCCGGGTCGTGGTACGAAACGATTGGGACAAGTCCAAGGTGGCACTTGTCTCGGGTGGCGGTTCCGGCCACGAACCCGCTCATGCGGGATTTGTCGGGGCGGGAATGCTGACCGCCGCGGTGTGTGGCGATGTGTTTGCCTCACCCTCTGTTGACGCAGTGCTGGCTGGTATCCTGGCGGTTACCGGACCTGCCGGATGTCTTCTCATCGTCAAGAACTATACTGGCGACCGATTGAATTTCGGCCTGGCAGCCGAGCGCGCCAAGGCGTTTGGCCTCAATGTCAGTATGGTCGTTGTTGATGATGATGTTGCGCTGCCGGACCTGCCTCAAGCCCGCGGCGTGGCCGGAACCCTGTTTGTGCACAAGATTGCCGGAGCGTTGGCAGAGTGTGGCGCCACCCTTGCCGAGATTACCGCGCGCGTCGAGACTGTGATTGCAGGCACCAAAACCATCGGTATGTCGCTGGATACCTGCACGGTTCCGGGCTCCCCGAAAGAAGCCCGCATCCCCGAGGGCATGGCTGAACTGGGCCTCGGAATCCATGGTGAGGCCGGTGTCGAGCAAATTCCATACACCAGTGCGAGGCAGGCAATGGGTGCCGTCGTTGCCAAGCTCGCCCCGCATCTTGCTGACGGCAATCATGTTGCGTTGCTCAACAATCTAGGCGGCGCGTCCGTTCTGGAGATGGCGGTGCTGGCCAACGAACTGGTCAAATCGGAAATCGGCGGGAAGCTGAAATGGGTGGTCGGTCCGGCTGCGATGATGACATCGCTGGATATGCGCGGCTTTTCGGTGTCGGTCTATCCAGCGACGGCTGAGGATCTGGAAGCGTTGTCGCATCCAACCCCGCTTTCGGCGTGGCCGGGGATTTCGGAGATATCCCCACTAACGGTGGTCAATCTGCCGGATGGACTGGCACCCATCAAACCGCTGCCATCTGAACACAAGGAAACGCGGGCGTTTCTGGTCAAATGCTGCGAAATCCTGATTGCTGCAGAACGCGATCTCAATATGCTGGACGCTAAATCCGGAGACGGAGATACCGGCTCAACCCTTGCCGGCGCTGCCCGCGCCCTGATTGCCTCCATGGACACACTTCCATTGGCTGATCATACGCAGCTCTACCGGGCTATCGGGCAGGAACTTAGCCAGACGATGGGTGGATCATCCGGCGTGTTGCTGGCAATCTTTTTTGCTGCCGCCGGCGACGCTGCCTCAACCGGGCTCTCCATGACCGGTGCGCTGAAGGCCGGGCTGGCGCGTATGCAGGAAATCGGCGGCGCCAACCTTGGCGACCGAACGATGGTAGATGCGCTTCATCCTGCCCTGGACGGGTTAGAAGAAAGCCTGGCAAAGGCTGCGCGGGCAGCGCGCGCAGGTGCAGACCACACCGCAACTTTGGTCAAGGCCAATGCGGGCCGGGCAGCCTATATCAACGCGCAGCAGCTTGAGGGCCACATCGATCCCGGTGCGGAGGCGGTAGCACGGCTGTTTGAGCAATTGGACGGCGGCTGAAACGGTAACATTTCTGGTTGGTCGCGCATCCTCGGCCAGTTTTAACTGGTGAACTGCAGTTTCAGATTTTGGCCAAGTCAGCAGGCTTGCGCACCCTTGAAAACCGCCAGTTGCGCGGCGAAGGCGCGTTGGTAGGCGGGGCGGGATGCGGCGCGGGTGGTGTAGGGGGAGAGGTTTGGGAATTCCTCCAGGATGCCCGATGATTTCAGTCTGAGCAGCGCCGATACCATCACAAGGTCGGCTGCGCTGAAGTCGCCATCCAGCCAGTCGGCGTTGCCGAGGTGGCGTGAAAGGATTGTCAAGTGTGCCCGCACCCGCTCATCTACCAAAGGCTGGCGCTGTGCAAACCAGTCTTTGTCTGATTCAGAATACTGGGCAGTTTCGCGCTCGACGATCACCGGCTCTATGGTGCCGGCTGCCGTAAACATCCATGTCATTGCGCGGGCGCGGGCGTTTTGATCCTGTGGCAAAAGTCCGGCGTGGCGCTGGGCAATGTGCAGGATGATGGCGCCGGATTCAAACAGGGCGAGATCGCCTTCCTCATAGGTCGGGATCTGGCCGAAGGGCTGCAGCGCCAGATGCGCCGGCTGCTTCATCTCGGAAAAGGTCAGCAGGCGTACCTGATAGGGCTGTTCCACTTCCTCAAGCGCCCAGCGCACACGCATGTCGCGCGCTAGCCCCCTGCCGCGGTCAGGCGCGTTTTTGAAGGCTGTGATGGTGGGGATCATAAGAGGGCTCCGCAGGGTGGGTCTGTCGACACTCAGAACGAATGGCTCCGACAGTTTCCGACAAATTGCGCCTGCGTGCGCAATGGGCAGATGGCTGGGCGTCTCTCAACGTTCAGCCATCTTAGCTGTATCACATTCCTGCAAACACGCTTTTCACCGCGTCGGCGGTCTCGGACACGACTGTGTCTGCCTCCTCGCGGGTCAGGCATAGTGGCGGGGCGAAGCCCAGAATGTCGCCTTGCGGCATGGCGCGACCGATGACGCCGCGTTCGGCAAGTGCTGCCGATATCTGCGGGCCGATCTTTTGCGAGGCTTCGAAGAATTTTCGGTCGTCGCGGTCGGCGACGAATTCTATTGCAGCCATCAGGCCATCACCGCGCACATCGCCGACATGTTTGTGGGTGCCTACGGCTTTGGCGAGTTCGGCGCGGAAATAGGCGCCGGTTTCGCCCGCGTTCGTCACCAGATCCATCTCGTCGATCAGTTCAAGATTGGCAATGCCGGCCGCAACGCAGATCGGGTGCGCCGAATAGGTCCAGCCATGGCCGAGCGCACCGAGCTTGTCAGAACCCTCTACCAGCACTTTCCAGACGCGGTCTGCGACGATGACGCCCGACAGTGGCGCATAGGCCGAGGTAAGACCCTTGGCGATGGTGATCAGGTCAGGCTCGATGCCATAGTGATCGGAGCCGAACATGGTGCCAAGCCGGCCAAAGCCGGTCACCACTTCGTCGGCGACGAGAAGCACGTCATATTTCTTAAGCACCGCTTGGATTTTCTGCCAGTAGCCGGCGGGGGGCGGCACGATGCCACCGGTGCCGAGGATAGGCTCGCCGATAAAAGCGGCAATCGTGTCTGGGCCCTCAGAAAGGATCATTTCCTCGAGCTTGTCGGCACAATGCTGGGAGAATTGCTCCTCGCTCATCGAGCGGTCTTCACGACGGAAATAGTAGGGCGCCTCGGTGTGCAGGATCGGCGCGCGCGGCAGGTCGAACGCGTTGTGGAACAATTCCAGCCCTGTCAGCGAACCGGTCATCACACCCGAGCCGTGGTAACCGCGCCAGCGCGAGATGATCTTCTTCTTATCCGGACGGCCGAGAACATTGTTGTAATACCAAATCAGCTTGATGTTGGTCTCGTTGGCGTCGGAACCCGAAAGGCCAAAATAGACGCGCGACATGCCCTTTGGGGCGCGGTCAATGATCATCTTGGAAAGCGTGATCGAGGCTTCCGTGCCGTGGCCGACGTAAGAATGGTAGTAGGCGAGATTGCTGGCCTGCGCGGCGATTGCATCGGCAATCTTCTGGCGGCCATAGCCGACATTGACGCAGTAGAGCCCGGCAAAGGCATCGAGGCTTTTGCGGCCATTATTGTCCCAGACGGTGACGCCTTCGCCACCGGCCATGATCCGGGTCGGCGTTTCGCCGCGCGCGTGCATGCCCATATGGGTCGAGGGATGGAAAAAGTGATCGCGATCCCAGGCGGCGAGTTCGTTGGACTGATCGAGCATTTTTTATCTCCTTGGGTCTGGCCGGGTTTGCCTAAGCGGCATCCAGGCACAGATATTTGAGGTCGGTGAAAGCTTCGAGGCCGTGGCGCGAGCCTTCGCGGCCCATGCCGGACTGCTTGACGCCACCGAAAGGAATGGGCGCGCCGGTGATCTTGACGCGGTTGATCGCGACCATGCCGTAGTCGAGTGCCCGACCCATGCGTTGCTGGCGTGCCCCGTTTTCGGTGACAATATAGGCAACCAGCCCATATTCGGTGTCGTTGGCACGGGCGATGATTTCCGCCTCGCTGTCGAAGGGCGATACGGCGGCGACCGGGCCAAAAGTTTCCTCACGCATGATCAACGCATCGTCGGGTACGTCGCTCAGAAGGGTGGGCTGGTAGAACAACGGGCCGGCTTTGTGGCGACTGCCACCAGTCAGGCAGCGCGCACCTTTTTGTAGCGCGTCGGCCACTTGCTCCTCGACCTTTTCGACGGCGCGCTCATGCATCAACGGGCCTATGTCAGTGTCGGAGGCCAGGCCGTCGCCGGAGCGCAGCGCACCGATGCGTTTGGCGTAGGTGGCGCAGAAACGGTCGTAGATCGGGCGCTCGACATAGATGCGGTTGGCGGCGAGGCAATCTTGGCCGGAGGTGGCAAATTTGGCGTCGATGGCGATGGACACGGCTTTTTCGAGGTCGGCATCGGCGAACACAATCAGCGGTGCGTGGCCACCCAGTTCCATCACCAGCCGCTTCATGGTGGGTGCGCATTGGGCGGCGATCAGCCTGCCGATTTCCGTAGAGCCGGTGAAGCTCATGGCGCGGATACGCCTGTCCTGGCACATGGTGCCGACGATGGTCGATGCCTCACCTGTAACAACGTTGAAGACACCGGCAGGCAGCCCGGCGCGTTCACCCAGTTCCGCCAGTGCGAGCGCTGAAAGCGGTGTGTGAGAGGACGGATGCGCAACTATGGTGCAGCCGGCGGCAAGGGCCGCAGCGGCCTTGCGGGTCAGCATGGCGGCAGGAAAGTTCCACGGCGTGACGATGCCGACAACACCCAGCGGCTCGCGTCGAACCATCATCTCCGCATCCGGCAGGTGGCTGGTGACGCTTTCGGCGTTGAGGCGCTTTGCTTCCTCGGCATACCACTCAACAAAGGAAGCAGCGTAGTCGATTTCTCCGAGCGATTCAGCCAAGGGTTTGCCCTGTTCCAGCGTCATCAAGAGCGCCAGATCTTGCTTGGCAGCGAGGATGAGGTTGAACCAGTCACGCAGGATTTTCGACCGGGCTTGAGGCAACAACGCTTTCCAGGCGGGCAGGACGCGTGATGCGGCATCGATTGCGTGGCCGGTCTCTTCGGCACAGAGCGATGCGACGAAAGCGAGGGTAGCGCCGGTGGCAGGATCGGTCACCTCAAAACTGTTCCCAGCCGTGCTCGCCGTCCAATGTCCATCCACGTAGGAGAGTTCACGCAGCAGTCTGCGGTCTGTCAGGCGGTTGAGCGCTTCATGGCGCTGTGGTCGGGCAAAATGCGCAGACATGGTTGGTCTCCCGTTGAGGGCGGATACCGGAAGACTAGCCGGCTCGCGCGGATAGGGAGGCTGTTTGGATGGCTGGAAAGAGAGAGATTGTCTCTATTGGGAGGGAAAACCGGTTAGAATCTCTGTGGCCTAACTCGGTTCGGGCAGAAGATCGGCGACCGGCAGCGAGACCTCATCCTTCACCGTACGAGTGACGATGTAGGTGAAATAGCGATCGATGCCGATCTCGCGCTCCAGCAAGCCGTCGACCAGCCGCTGGTAGGCGTCAATGTCTCGGGCCATGACCTTCACCACATAATCGACGCCGCCGCCTACCGACCAGCAGGCGACGATTTCCGGGGTTTTGCGGATAGCGCTTTCGAAGCGATCAAAATCCGCCTGACGGTGGCTGGCCAGGGTCACTTCCATCAGCACAGTGGCAACGGGCGCGATGGTGCGGATGGCGATCCGGGCATGGTAGCCGGAGACGATCCCTGCCTTTTCCAGCTTGCGCAGCCGCATCCAGCAGGGCGTAGGTGAGAGGCCAACTTTTTCCGCGAGCGCAAGCTTGGTGATGCGCCCGTCAATTTGAATGGCGTCGAGGATTTTCAGGTCGATTGCGTCAAGCTTGTGGGCGTTCATGGCATTCCATTGTGCATCCTGAATACATGATGGCGCATTATTTTGATTGTCAATTGCACTGATTTTGATCTCTAATGCATCATGACATTTTGGCAACCCGACCCGGCGCTGATCCGACGCCCGGCCTATCTTTCCCTCGCCGACCAGTTTGCGCGCGCTATCCATGACGGGCGCCTGGCCAATGGTGCCAGGCTGCCCACCCACCGGAGGCTGGCGGATGATCTGGGGCTTTCGGTGCAGACGGTCAGCCGCGCCTATGAGGAGTTGATCCGGCGTGGACTGATCTCGGGCGAGATCGGGCGGGGTAGCTTTGTCCAGACCCAACGCCGTGAACCAGAACCGCCCTATCTGCCGGAGCGCCCGGGCGAGGTGGTGGATCTCTCGATCCTGAAGCCGGTGTGTGAGCCGATGCATCTGGACCGCCTCAAGGCAGCGCTTGGGTGGCTTGCCGAAAACCTGCCGGCGAGTTCTGGTCTGTCGTTTCGGCCCAACATGGTGTTTCCGCGCCATCGTGCGGTGGCGGTGGAATGGCTGAAGCTTTGCGGGCTCGATGTGTCTCCACAAAATGTTAGCGTCACCAATGGCGCAACGGCGGGGATGACGGTGGCGCTGATGAGCGTGGCGCCGCCCGGCTCGACGGTCGCCACCGAAGCGATCGGCCACCACACGCTGGTGCCTCTAGCGCGCTATCTCGGCTTCAACCTGGAAGGCCTGCAGATAGATGAGAACGGGCTGATACCAGAAGCGCTGGATAACGCGTGCCGGCATTCGGACATTCGCGCCGTTTTCGTGCAGCCCTCTGTGATCAATCCAACGGCAACGCTGATGGATGCGGCGCGGCGTGAACAGATTGCGGCGGTTGCCCGAAAACACGATATTGCGATTATCGAAAATGACGTCCTGGGTCCACTGATCGAGGACAGGCCGCCTCCGGTCGCCCTATTTGCACCCGAGCGGACGCTTTATGTGACGTCGTTCACCAAGATTACTGTGCCCGGTTTGCGGATAGGCTACCTTTTGGCACCCGACCGCTACGCGGCAGCGGTAGCCAATCGGCATCTCGTGTCGAACTGGATGGCAACGCCGATGGTGGCCGAGATTGCCAGCAAATGGGTGGTCGATGGCACCGCGATGGAACTGGTGCGCTGGCAGCGTTCGGCGCTGCGGCGGCGGCAGGAAATCGCTGCCGAAGTGCTCGACGGGATCGATTATCGTGCCCACCGCGACGGGTTGCATCTCTGGCTCCAACTGCCTGGCAACCGGGCAGAAGAGACTTTTGTCGCCCAGGCGCATTTGCGCGGTGTAGCGATTGCGCCCGGCACATCTTTCCGGGTTTCTGAGGAACAATGGCATCCGTCGGTCCGCATTTCGCTGGGGTCGACAACGGAGGCGGAGCTTCGCACCGGGCTGGGAGTGGTTGCCAAGCTGCTGCTCGGTGACCCTGAGCATCTGTTGCTTGCAATCTAGGCGTCAATTGCCCTGATTTTAACTTCAATTAGAAATATTGTCATGATATTATTTTAGCAATTGACATGATTTGAAGGTTTCCCCATCGTTAGGGACAGATCGCTCCCCAACGGAGATCCCTTTGTCCGCGCCCATCATCAAGATCGATTCCATTTCCAAGAGCTTCGGCACCTTCAAGGTGCTGGACGGGTTGTCGATGCAGGTTATGGCGCGCGAGAAGCTGGCGCTGATCGGTCCTTCGGGTTCCGGCAAGACGACAATCCTGCGGATCCTGATGACGCTTGAGCGGATCGATGACGGCCACATCCAGATCGACGGCGAGCAGCTTTATCACATGGAGAGGAACGGTCAGCTGCTGGCGGCCGACGAGCGCCATCTGACGCGGATGCGCCAGAAGATCGGCATGGTGTTTCAGCTGTTTAACCTGTTTCCGCACAAGAGCGTTATCGACAATGTGACACTGGCACCGATGCTGACGCAAGGCACGCCGCGCCCGGCTGCCGAGAAGCGGGCAATGGAACTGCTCGACATGGTCGGCATGGCCGACAAGGCCAAGGCGATGCCGGCGCAGCTTTCGGGCGGCCAGAAGCAGCGGGTGGCGATTGCACGGGCGTTAGCGCTGCAGCCGAAAATCATGCTGTTCGACGAGGTTACCTCGGCGCTTGATCCCGAACTGGTCGAGGAAGTTCTGAACGTCTTGTGGCGGCTCTGCGAGGAGACAGACATGACTATGCTGCTGGTTACGCATGAGATGGGTTTTGCCCATGATTTTGCTGACCGCATCCTGTTTTTCGACCGCGGCAAGATCGTGGAGGAAGGCAAGCCGGACGAGATTTTCAAAAACCCCAAGCAGGAGCGTACGCAAAGCTTCCTGAAGAAGATCATCGCGGCCGGACATCGTGTCTGACCGTCTTGCGGAGGCAAAAGCTTCCTCGAACTTAAAAAGAAAACAAGGAGTGGGAACTATGAAGAAACTTGGCATATGGGCTGGCGTCGCCGGCATCACGCTTTCGGCGGTGCTGGCCGCCACCGGCCCGGGCTCTGCTGAAGAAGGCAAGCTGGACGGGTTGAAGAAGCAGGGCTTTGCCCGCGTTGCTATCGCCAATGAGCCGCCATTCACGGCGGTTGCTGCCGACGGCAAGGTTTCGGGTGCAGCGCCTGATGTGGCGCGCGAGATCTTCAAGCGTCTCGGCGTCGAGGACATCGTCGCTTCAATCTCGGAATATGGCGCGATGATTCCCGGCCTTCAGGCAGGTCGCTTTGACGTTGTTACCGCCGGCCTGTTCATGAAGCCGGAACGCTGTGCTGCCGTCGTCTATTCCGAGCCGGTGCTGTGCGATGCCGAGGCAATGCTGGTCAAGAAAGGCAATCCAAAAGGCTTCAAGAGCTATGAGGATGTTGCCAAGGACGACAGCGCCAAAATCGGCGCGCCGGGCGGCGGCACGGAAGAAAAATTGGCGCTCACTGCCGGCGTGCCGCGTGACCGCGTGGTCGTGGTGCCGGATGGCCAAAGCGGCGTGAAGATGCTTCAGGACGGTCGCATCGATGCCTACTCGCTGCCGGTTCTTTCGATCAACGATCTGGTCAAGAAAGCCAATGATCCGAACCTTGAGGTCGTCGCCCCGGTGATGGGTGCGCCAGTCTATTGCGACGGCGCTGCCTTCAAAAAGGGCGATGAAGCGTTGCGCGATGCCTTCGATGTGGAGCTGGCGAAGATGAAGGAATCTGGCGAATTCGCCAAGATCATCGAGCCCTATGGCTTTTCGGCCGCCGCAGCGATTTCTACGTCGCGCGACAAGCTCTGCGCTGCGCAATAGCTTAGTAACGCTGCAGGGTCGCTGCACAATCTTCCTCCCCGCTATGCTGGGGAGGGCTGCAACCTTGCACCCCCGGTGATCGCGTAGGAACAGTTCATTCATGACCGAATGGTCCGGCTATTTTGGCCTGATAATGCAGGGCGCCCTGGTCACCGTGCAACTCACGGTGATGGGGTCGGCGCTAGCCTTGGTGATGGCCTTCATCGCCGGGTTGGGGCGGCTGTCGCGTTTCTTTGCTGTCAGGGCGCTGGCCACCGCCTATATCGAGTTCTTTCGCGGTACATCGATTTTCGTACAATTGTTCTGGGCCTATTTCGTGCTGCCTTTTGTTGGTGTCACGTTGACGCCGCTACAGGCAGGCGTTCTGGCTCTGGGACTGAATGTCGGCGCCTACGGTGCCGAGGTTGTGCGCGGGGCCATCCAGTCGATCGGCCGCGAACAGTATGAGGCGTGTACCGCGCTTAACCTCGGGCGCTGGCACTCGATGCGCCATGTGGTCCTGCCGCAGGCGCTTTTGGTTATGCTTCCGACCTTTGGCAACAACGCTATCGAGCTTTTGAAGGCCACTGCGGTCGTGTCGCTGATCTCGCTTACCGACCTGACCTTCCAGGCGCAGGTGGTTCGGGCGCAGACCGGCAACACGCTGGTGCCCTTCACCACTATCCTGATCCTCTATTTCATGCTCGCAATGCTTATTTCATGGGGTGTTCGTTCGCTTGAACGCCGAATGGCGCGCGGCCTTGACGGAGTGCGCGCCTGATGGAGTGGGATTGGGCGTTTGTCTGGGAGATCATGCCTACCCTGATCGAGGGGGTGAAGATCACCATCCTCGCGACCCTGCTTGGCTCGGTGCTGGCGGCGGTGGTGGGGCTGGGCATCGCACTGGCGCGTCGGTCACCCAACAAGCTTTTGTCGCGCACGGTCGGGTTTGCGGCAGAGTTCATCAGGGGCACGCCGCTTCTTGTGCAGCTCTATTTTATTTTCTACGTGCTGCCAGATTTCGGCATTCTGCTACCGCCGCTGGTTGCTGGTGTCATCGGGGTTGGGCTCCATTACGGCACCTACACAGCGGAAGTTTACCGCGCTGGAATCGACAATGTGCCGCGCGGGCAGTGGGAGGCGGCCAAGGCCTGCAATCTCAGCGCCACGCAAAGCTGGGTCCACATCATCATTCCGCAGGCGATTCCACCGATGATTCCCGCGCTGGCCAACTATTTCATTGCCATGTTCAAGGAAACGCCGCTGCTTTCGGCCATCACCGTCCTGGAACTGATGAACCAGGCCAAAATTGTGGCTAACTCCTCCTATCGTTACATCGAACCGATCACCATGGTCGGCGTATTCTTCCTGACTATCAGCCTGTTTGCTGTCGTTCTCCTGCGCTGGCTGGAGCATCGTTACGGCAAGGTCGAGGTCGAGAGGTAGTACCGCATGAAAACTTTGCCTGAAATCCGGTTGAGACAGGATCGCCCCGCGCTTGACAAGCGCCCGATGGCCAGGCGCATCGGGCTGATCATCCT
Source organism: Mesorhizobium sp. NBSH29 (assembly GCF_015500055.1). Taxonomy (NCBI): domain Bacteria; kingdom Pseudomonadati; phylum Pseudomonadota; class Alphaproteobacteria; order Hyphomicrobiales; family Phyllobacteriaceae; genus Mesorhizobium; species Mesorhizobium sp. NBSH29. The sequence continues at coordinate 3,506,389 of NZ_CP045492.1, read as the reverse complement.
GGCGACAGACCACACGTCCGAGCCCGATTTCCGACGGATGGTGGCGAGCGAGCGGATCGGCGTCTATGTCGCGCGCATTCCCTATGCCAACCCGACGACGCCAGACAATCTGCGTAAGATGCAGCCGTCGCTTGCAGCCGCAGCCGCGCTGATCCTGCCCGACGAACCGCTGGATGCGATCTGCTATTCCTGCACTTCGGCTTCAGTGGCCATCGGCGATGATGCAATCGAAGCGGCCATCCAATCCGGCAAGCCCGGGGTGCCTGTCGTCACACCGCCTGCCGCAGCGGTGCGCGGGCTGCGCGCGTTTGGTGCCAGGCGGATCAGTATCCTGACGCCCTACACGGTCGATACCAGCCGGCCGATGGCAGAGTATTTTATTGAGCGCGGGTTCGAGATCGCCAGCTTCACCTGCCTCGGATTTGAGGATGACCGGGAGATGGCGCGGATTACACCTGCGGCGCTGGTCGACCTGGCGCGCGAGGTGACCGACGATCAGGCGGATGCGTTGTTTGTCTCGTGCACGGCGCTGCGGTCTGCACTCGGCGTTGCCGACATGGAAAACGCCATCGGCAAGCCGGTCATCACCAGCAATCAGGCAACCGCCTGGACTTGTCTCAGGCTTTGCGGCGATGAGGCTTCCTATTCCGAATTGGGCCGTCTGATGACGCTGCCACTGGGCGTGTGATGGACGGTAATGGCGTTGGTTGAAATCCATCATATCCGCGCGGCTCGCGACCGCATTGCAGGCAAGATCGAGCAAACTGCGATGGAGCTTTCGACGAGTCTTTCCAGCCGCTTGGATACTCCTGTTTATCTTAAGCTTGAGCATAGGCAGATCACCGGCAGCTTCAAGCTGCGCGGCGCATCGAATGCTGTTTCCTTGCTCGATGCGGCCCAGAAGGCGCGTGGTGTGGTTGCTGCATCAACGGGCAATCACGGTCGGGCGCTTGCCTATGCAGCAAAGCTTGAAGGCATCCGCGCAATCATTTGCATGTCGCGGCTGGTGCCGGAAAACAAGCTGCTCGAAATCCGCAACCTGGGAGCCGATGTACGCATCATCGGCAACAGCCAGGATGATGCGCAGCGTGAGGTGGACCGGCTGGTGGCGGAGGAGGGCATGGTGATGCTGCCGCCTTTCGATCATGCAGATATCATCGCCGGGCAGGGCACGCTTGGGCTCGAGATTATTGAGCAGGTGCCCGATGCAGCCTGTGTGCTGGTGCCGCTTTCAGGCGGTGGTCTGGCGACGGGCGTAGCTGCGGCGGTCAAAGGCGTCAGCCCGGATGCAAAAGTAATCGGTGTGTCGATGACACGCGGTGCGGCAATGAAAGCGAGCCTTGATGCGGGCCGTCCGGTTCTGGTTGAAGAATTGGAAACGCTGGCGGATTCGCTGGGTGGCGGCATCGGCCTTGAGAACCGTTTTACCTTTGCCCTTTGCCGCGACCTTCTTGACGGAGTCGTGCTCCTTTCGGAGGACGAAATCGCGGCTGGCATTTCCCATGCCTATCGCGAGGAGCGCGAGATTGTCGAGGGGGCGGGTGCGGTCGGTATTGCCGCGCTGCTTGCGGCCAGGATCAAGCCAATAGGGCCAACGGTTCTGATCCTGTCAGGCCGCAACATTGATATGGGGCTGCACAGCCGGATCGTTTGTGCCGATCAGGAGCGTGCCGCATGAGCCGGATGACCATTCTGACCGAAGCCGATCTGCGCGCGGTGGTCTCGCTCGATCTCGATGCTGTCGCATGCGTGGAAAATGCCTTTCGCGCGCTCGCAACGTTGCCGGTGGCCATGCCGCCGATCCTGCGGCTCGATATTCCTGAGCATCGCGGCGAGGTAGACGTCAAGACAGCCTATGTTCCGGGTATTGATTGCTTGGCGATCAAGATCAGCCCGGGCTTTTTCGACAACCCCAAGCTCGGCCTGCCCAGCGTCAACGGCATGATGGTGCTTCTTTCGGCTCACACCGGTCTGGTCGAGGCGTTGTTGCTCGACAACGGTTATCTGACGGATATCCGTACGGCTGCCGCTGGTGCGGTAGCGGCCAAACATCTTGCGCGCTCAGACAGTTCGATCGCTGCAATCTTCGGCGCTGGTGTTCAGGCCTGCCTGCAGCTTGAAGGACTGATGCTGGTGCGGCCCATCCGCGAAGCCCGAATCTGGGCGCGCGATGCGGTCAGGGCGGAAGCCGCAGCCAGCGTGCTGCGCGACCGGCTCGGCATCATGGTGCGCGCCGAGGCTGATGCAGCAAAAGCGGTTGCGGGCGCCGATATCATCGTTACGACCACGCCCGCCATCAAACCGTTGATTGAGGCTGGATTTTTGAGTGCGGGCCAACACATCACCGCCATGGGCTCGGACGCTGAACACAAGAATGAAATCGCACCAGCGGTGCTTGCCATGGCTGATCTCTATGTTGCCGACCGCGCCAGCCAGACGCGGGTACTGGGCGAATTGCATCACGCGATAGCGGCAGGGGCCATGTCTGCCGATGGCGCGGTCACCGAACTGGGACACGTCATCACCGGCCAAACGTTCGGCCGGCGCGCTGCCAGTGACATCACGCTTGCCGATCTTACCGGCACTGGCGTGCAAGATACGGCGATTGCGACGCTTGCCCGCGACCGGGCGCTGACAGTCGGCGCTGGAACTCAATTCGAAACCTGACAGATGGCCATGCGGCCCAATGAGCGAGGATCAAAAAAATGATGCCGAACCTGAAATTTTCCCGTGAGGAATATGCCGAACGGCTGGCCAAAACAAGGCATGCGATGGAGGCCAAGGGGGTCGACCTCCTGATCATCAGCGATCCGTCCAACATGGCCTGGCTGACTGGCTATGATGGATGGTCCTTCTATGTACATCAGGCAGTCATCGTCCCGCCCTCGGGCGAGCCGGTATGGTATGGTCGCGGGCAGGATGCCAACGGCGCCAAGCGCACCGCCTATCTCGCGCATGAAAACATCGTCGGCTACGCCGACCAATATGTGCAGTCGACAGAGCGCCACCCGATGGACTTCTTGTCGAACGTGCTGGCGGAGCGTGGCTGGGATAAGCTCACCATGGGCGTGGAGATGGACAATTACTATTTCTCTGCAGCCGCCTTCGCGGCGCTGCAAAAGCACCTGCCCAATGCCCGCTTTGTCGATGTCACGGCGCTCGTCAACTGGCAGCGCGCAATCAAGAGCCCAACCGAGATTGGATATATGCGCAATGCTGCCCGTATCGTTGAGGCAATGCACCAGCGCATCGTCGACAAGATAGAAGTGGGCATGCGTAAATGCGATCTGGTTGCCGAGATCTATGATGCCGGCACGCGTGGCGTCGATGGCATTGGCGGCGACTATCCGGCCATCGTACCGCTGTTGCCATCTGGCGCTGATGCGTCGGCCCCACATTTGACCTGGGACGACCAACCGATGAAGCGGGGCGAGGGCACCTTCTTCGAGATTGCAGGCTGCTACAACCGCTATCACTGCCCGCTGTCACGCACCGTCTTTCTGGGTAAGCCAACGCAGGAATTCCTGGATGCCGAAAAGGCTACTCTCGAGGGCATGGAGGCGGGTCTGGAAGCGGCAAAGCCGGGCAATACATGCGAGGACATCGCCAATGCTTTCTTCGGGGTGCTCAAGCGCTATGGCATCGTCAAAGACAACCGCACCGGCTATTCGATCGGGCTCAGCTATCCGCCGGACTGGGGTGAGCGCACGATGAGCCTGCGCCCCGGCGACCGCACTGAACTCAAACCCGGCATGACGTTCCACTTCATGACCGGCCTATGGCTGGAGACGATGGGATTGGAAATCACTGAGTCCATCCTCATCACCGGAACTGGCGTCGAGTGTCTGGCCAATGTGCCGCGCAAGCTATTCGTCAAGGACTGAGCCGATGTCCAGCCAGCGTCCATCACCGATCACGCCGACCGTCGATTTTGACCGCGACGGAACCCAGCACGGATTTTTGCGACTGCCCTACAGCCGGGATGATTCTGCCTGGGGCTCGGTGATGGTTCCGATCTGCGTGATCCGCAATGGCAGCGGGCCGACCGCGCTTTTGACCGGCGGCAATCACGGCGATGAATATGAGGGGCCGCTGGCGCTTTATGATCTCGCGCGTACGCTTGACGTGGAAGATGTCGGCGGCACGGTCATCATCGTGCCGGCGATGAACTATCCTGCGTTTCGCGCCGGTACGCGCACCTCTCCGATTGACCGGGGCAATCTCAACCGCAGTTTCCCCGGCCGCCCGGACGGCACGGTCACCGAAAAGATCGCTGACTTCTTCCAGCGCGACTTGTTACCGCGCTGCGACATCGCGCTCGATTTCCATTCGGGCGGCAGGACGCTCGATTTCGTGCCCTTTGCCGCCGCCCATATCCGGCCCGACAAGGCGCTTGAAGCTCAGGGTTTTGCGGCGGTCGAGGCGTTTTCGGCGCCGTGGTCGATGAAGATGCTGGAGATCGACGCGGTCGGGATGTACGACACCGCCGCCGAGGATATGGGCAAGCTGTTTGTCACCACCGAGCTGGGCGGCGGCGGCACGTCGCGCGCCGATACGGTGCGGATCGCGCGGCGCGGCGTCCTTAACGTGCTGCGCTACACGGGCGTCGTGGCAGGCGCTGTCGATGCCTTGCCGACACGATGGCTCGACATGCCATCAGGCGACTGTTTTTCTTTTGCTGAAGATGACGGAATGATTGAAACTATGGTCGATCTTGGCGACAGCGTCGAAAAGGGGGACATCGTCGCCCGCGTCCATTCAGTCGGGCGCACCGGCACTGCACCGCAAGAGATCAGGGCCAAGTTGTCAGGCCTCTTGGCCGCACGACATTTTCCAGGCCTGGTCAAGGCAGGCGACTGCGCTGCGGTGGTGGCGGTTGTTGTTAACTAGGCATTCCTCATAGTTTTCCCGCGCACAAAACGGGATAAGCGCCGCGAACAATTTTCACTGCGTCGCCAAGGTGGAGTTTTGTCGAATCGCAAAGAAAAATAACTCTTGAGCTTCCAGCCACTAGAAGCTTATCCTCTACCCAAACCCACTAGGAGACAGGTGATGAACATCGGAACCGCCTCGGAAAAATCCGGCCTGCCGCCCAAAACGATTCGCTATTACGAGGAGATCGGCTTGTTAAAGGCGGACCGGGCAGGGAATGGATACCGCGATTATTCGATATCGGACGTGCATCGGCTGCGTTTTTTGCAGCGGTCACGCAGCCTTGGATTTTCGGTTGAGGAGTGCCGCCAGCTCCTGTCGCTCTATGGCGACAAGGAAAGGGAAAGCGCGGACGTAAAGGCCATGGCACAAACGAAGCTGGCAGAAATCGACCGCAAGATCGGCGATCTCGTGAGCCTGCGCGACTTGCTGAGCCACCTCGTCCAAAATTGCCACGGTGACGAGCGCCCGGATTGCCCCATCATCGATGGCCTTGCGGGAAGCGCCGGGGTTCAATGAGGCTTCTGATCGCTTTCGTATTCCTGTCGACCTTGTGTGCTGCCGTATTCGCGGCCTCCCACATCCCCGCCAACGGTATTGTCGGGAAACGCCAGAATGCGATGAAACAAATGGCCCGGGCCGTCAAAACGATCGCGGATATGTTCGAAGGCAGGTTGGTTTACGACGCAGCGGAGTTCAAGTCCGCCGCCGAAACCGTCCGCCGTCAATCTGGAGAAACCCTAGTCAAGGGGTTCCCCGCTGGTTCGCTTGGAGACCCTTCCGACGCAAAGGCCGACATCGACACATCCCGTGCCGAATTCATCGCGCTTGCTAAACATCTCGAAAAGTTCGCTTCGGCCCTGTCCGTCGCTGCCGACAGCGCCCCGGACGGCATAACAAAAAGCATGAGGATGGGGCCAGGGATGATGATGGACGGCAGTATCCTTGGAAAAAAGCGAGCGGCCAAGTCTGTGGCTGATGTTTCCACGCTTCCGGCCGAACACGTCTTTCACCTGATGCTGCAGGACTGCGCAAGCTGCCACGCCAGGTTTCGCAACAAGGCGAAGTAAGATATTTGTGAAGCCGTAATCGATCCTGATATCATTCGCGTCCTGAATGCCACGGGTAAATCTGGAGATGACAAGATGAGACAGTTCGTGGGCATGATAACCGCGAGCCTGATCGTGGGCTTGGTGATTGCAACCGGTTCGGCGGTTGGAGGCGAGGCTGTCTCCGTCTCCCGGATCAAGGAACAAACCCACATTCACGGACTGGCAGTCGACAGACAGGATACAGAAAAGCTTCTGATTGCCACACACCATGGACTGTTCCGGACCGGACCGGACGGGAAGGCGGAGCTCATCTCGCCGGTGCAGGACTTCATGGGATTCACCCCGGACCCATCCGATCCAAGCTCGCTATATGCCAGCGGCCACCCTGCAGGCGGCGGCAACCTTGGCTTTATCGCTTCCACCGACAACGGCGTTACCTGGCATCAGATTTCGCCGGGAGCAAACGGGCCTGTCGATTTCCACCAAATGACTGTTGGTGCCGTAAATCCGAAGGTTGTCTACGGCGCCTATGGCGCGCTCCAGATCAGCCGGGACGCGGGAAAGACATGGTCGGTCGTGGGTCCCCTGCCGGAAAAGCTGATCGATCTCGCGGTATCGGCAAAGAACGCCGACACGATTTTCGCCGCCACGGAAGCAGGTCTATCCATCAGTCGCGACGGAGGCCAAAGCTGGGAGACGGTGATCAATGGCACGCCGGTCAGTCTCGTCGAGGTGGCGGCCGATGGTTCTGTATATGCCTTTGTGCTGGGACGTGGCCTTGTCCGATCTGCGGAACCGGAAATGGATTTCAAGACAATCTCCGATGCATGGGGCGATCGTATCCTGCTGCATCTTGCGGTCGACCCCTCCGATAAGAACAGAATGTTCGCTGCTACACATCAAGGCGACATCCTCGCCAGCGTCGACGGCGGAGCCAAATGGGATGAACTCGGCCGCTGACAACCGGCTTGAGCCTGCAACGTTCCAGCAGTACGGCACTGGTGATCCACACCGGCTAGACCGCCGCGTCAGCATTGGCTAGCACAACGTTATGTCCGCTCTCGCCGCCTTCTTTGTACGTCCTGCTCCGCACGTAGCGCCGGAGCTCATTGGCGCCACGCTGATGGTCAACGGGGTTGGCGGTGTCATTGTCGAGACGGAGGCTTACCAGTCGGATGATCCGGCTGCGCACTCCTTTCGCGGTCCGACGCCGCGCAACAAGGCAATGTTCGGGCCGCCGGCGCACGCCTATGTCTACCGTTCCTACGGTATCCACTGGTGCCTCAATTTTGTCTGCATGCCGGGCAGCGCAGTGCTGATCCGTGCGGTGGCGCCGACAGTCGGGCTGGAGGATATGGTGGCGCGGCGCGGTTCGGCGGCACCCCGCGCCCTTTGTTCGGGGCCGGGGCGGCTGACACAGGCAATGGGCGTTGACCTTTCCATGGATGGCGCGCCGTTGGATGCGCCGCCCTTTGCGCTCACCCTAGCCGTCGACACAAAACCGCTGCTCACCGGTCCACGTATTGGCATCAGCAAGGCGGTCGAGTTGCCATGGCGGTTCGGGCTGGCGGGATCAGAATTTCTCTCGCGTCGGTTTTGATCCTGGGTTGCTAAAAAAGAAAAAAGAATGGCACGTCGGTTCAGGCGGTTTGCAACGTCCTTGTAGAACAATGGCAGTGCAACCGTGCCTGCCCGGGTTTCCGCAAGAGGGGTTTTCAACATGCATCAGGACCATTCCTATCGCTGGGTGATTGTGTTTGCCGGCGGACTAATGGGCTGCGTGGCGATCGGATCGATGTTTTCTCTGGCGATTTTCATGAAGCCGATGGTCGAGGATACGGGCTGGTCGCATGCCGGCATCGCCAGCGCAATGACGCTCAACTTTCTGGTCATGGGGATTGCCGGCTTTTTCTGGGGACCACTGGCTTTTTATCGCGTCCGCCTTGATAGGCATCGGTGCTGCGGCCATCGCGCTTGCTTTCCCGCCGTTCCCGCGTGAACGCGCGGCACTGCAGGCGATGTGAGGGGCGGCGTGCAGCGCGCTGGTTACTGCGCCGTCCAGCCGCCGTCGACGGAGAGCGTGGTGCCGGTCATCTGTTTTGCCGCATCGGAGCAGAGGAAGACGGCAACGCCGGCAACTTCTTCAACGGTGACGAATTCCTTGGTCGGCTGGGCGGCCAGAAGCACGTCGTGCTTAACCTGTTCCTCGGTCATGTTGCGCGCCTTCATCGTGTCGGGTATCTGGCGTTCGACCAGCGGTGTCCAGACATAGCCCGGCGCGATCGCGTTGACGGTGACGCCAAAGGTGGCTGCTTCAAGCGCCACGGTCTTGGTCAGGCCGGTCATGCCATGCTTGGCTGCCACATAGGCCGATTTGAACGGCGAGGCGACCAGCGCATGCGCCGATGAAGTATTGATGATGCGGCCCCAGCCGCGCTCCTTCATGCCGGGCAGCGCCGCTTTGATGGAATAGAAAGCGGCCATCAGGTTGATGCGGATGATGGCTTCCCACTTGTCGTCGGGAAAGCTTTCAATCGGCGAGACGTGCTGGATGCCGGCATTGTTGACCAGTACATCGACGCTGCCAAATGCCTGCTCGGCCTCGACAACCATGGCGGTCACTTCTTCGCCATTCATCATGTTGGCATCGGAAAATCGGCATTTTACGCCGAATTCGGTTTCAATAGCCCGGCGCTCGGCTTCCATTTCCTCTGGCGTGCTCAGACCGTTCAGGGTGATGTTGGCACCCTCGGCTGCGAAGGCGCGCGCGATGGCCAGCCCGATGCCGCTGGTGGAGCCGGTGACGACTGCGTTCTTGGAGGACAGGATACCCATTGCAATCTCGCGCAGGTTGGAAGACCCGGTCCTTTTGCAGCGCACACTATCATCGTGTCAAATCCCAGGACCGCGGCATTGCAATCCTGCGACGGCCGATTGTCCTTGCCTCAGTGGTCGCGGGCGAGGCACCAGGGCGGTTCCCCGCCGCCGACGTCAGCCCGCTTGCGCCACCGGCGTGCGGTTGCCGTTCAGCCATTGCCATGTGGCAACAATCACGACAGCACTCAGCCCGATCAGAGTGGTATAAAGCTCAGGTGCCACCAGCAGCATCGCCGCGAGAATGAGGATGGTGCGCCCGATCCAGCCAATATGTCCGAACATCCAGGCAGAAAACGCTGCCGACAAAGCGGTAATGCCAACCACGGTTCCGCCGGTGGCCAGCACAAAGCTTGCCCACGAAAAGTCCTTCACTACCAGGAGCATGGAGGGGGAGAACACGAATACGAAGGGTACCAGGATCTTGCCGATGCCGAGCCTGAAGGCGGTGTTGCCGGCCTTGAACGGGTTGGCATTGGCGATGCCTGCCGCTGCGTAGGCAGCGAGTGCTACGGGTGGCGTGATGTCGGCCAGCACGCCGTAGTAGAAGACGAAGAAATGCGCCACCAGCGGCTCGACGCCGAGCAGCACCAGAATGGGTGCAGCGACCGTGACCATGATCAGATAGTTGGCTGTGGTCGGGATGCCGCAGCCCATGAGGATGCAGACCAGAGCGGTCAGGATCAGCGTGAACAGCAGCGTCAGATTGGCCATCGACATTACGTCGAAGGGAATGAAGGGCTGGATCGACGAAGCCCAGGTGGCGGCTGTCGATGTGACGATATAGGAGACCTTGAAGCTGACTCCGGTCAGCGTCACCACACCAATGACGATACCCACTGTTGCAGCCGCCGCGCCGACGGCGAGCGCATATTTGGCGCCGGTGACGAAGGCATCGAAAATGTCACGCGGCATCAGCCGGTTGCGCGGGTTCAAAACGCCGATCACCATGCAGGCGGTGATGCCCCAGAAAGCTGCCAGATAGGGCGTGTTACCGTTGAGCAGCACGGCGATCAGGATGAACAAGGGTGCCAGTACCGGCCAGTCCTGCTTCAACACCTGCCAGGCTTTGGGCAGCTCTTCGGGGCTCAGGCCGCGCAGGCCCTGACGCTTAGCTTCGAAATGCACCTGCATCAGAACGCCGAAAAAGTGCATCGAGGCCGGCACCATCGCGGCCAGCAGAATGTCGGTATAGGGAATGCCCAGAAACTCGACCATCAGGAAGGCGGCGGCGCCCATCACTGGCGGGGTGATCTGGCCGCCGGTGCTGGCAGCGGCCTCGACGGCGGCTGCGAAATGGCGTGGATAGCCGATACGCACCATAGCCGGGATCGTCAGCGAACCGGTGGTGACCGTATTGGCAATCGAGGAACCAGAGATCGAGCCGAGCAGTGCAGAAGACAGCACCGAGACCTTGGCTGGTCCGCCCGAATAACGGCCGGCGACTGCCGATGCAAGGTCGATAAACAGTTTACCTAGCCCCATCCGGGTGGCGAGCACACCGAACAGGACGAAATGGAACACGTAGGTCGCGACGACGCCGACCGGCAGGCCGTAAATGCCCTGGCTGGTCAAATAGAGATGGTTGACCACGGTCGGCCAGCTGGCGCCCGGATGAACCAGCAGTCCCGGCGCATGGCGACCAAAGACGGCGTAGACCATGACTAGAATAGCAATGATCGGCAGCGGCCAGCCCATAGAGCGGCGCGTCGCTTCAAGCAGCACGACAATCATGACCGTGCCCATTACCACATCGATGGCCAGCGGATTGCCGATGCGGAACGCCAGGTCGTGGAAGACATAAGGAACGTAGAGGGCCGCGGCGGCGGCGGCGATGGCAAAAATCCAGTCGGGCAGAGGGATGCCGCCCGGTCGCCAAAGGCTTGATTTGTAAAGCTTGCTCTGGCCTGAAGGAGTCGCAGCAAAGACGAGGAAGATCAACGCCAGCACGAAGGCCATGTGGACGCCGCGATGGGTGACCTCGCGCAGCAGGCCGAAGCCTGCGGTGTAATAGTGAAAAAGCGACAGCGAAAACAGAAGGATGGCGGTAAGCCAAGCGGTTGCAGGCTGCAGCGGCCGGAAACGCACCTCCGGATCGAACTTCTCCTCGAGCGCTTTGATCTGCTCGACGCTTTTTCCGGTGGTGTCCTGGCTCATGTCCTTATCGTCCCCAAAAACACAAAAGACCGGGCACTAGGCGCCCGGCCTTTCTGGTATCCGCGAGCGGACTACTTCAGTTCGCCGGCTTCCTTATAGAAGCGCTCTGCACCCGGATGCAGCGGAATGCCAATGCCGTCAAGTGCGGTCTCGAGCGTAATTGACTTGCCTTTTGCATGGCCAGCATCGAGCAGCGCGCGCGAGTTCTTGTTCCACAGCGCCTTGGTGATTTCGTAGACGAGATCATCCTTCTGGTCGGCGCTGGTGATCCACTGTGCGCCAACGCTCACCGTTTCGGTGTCGGCGTCAACGCCCTTGTAGGTGCCGGCCGGAACGACATGTTTGGAGAAGAACTTGTACTTGCCCAGCATGTCTGAAGCTTCGGGGCCAGCAACCGGTACAAGCGTGATTGCAAGTGAGGTGGCCAGTTCAGTGATGGCGCCGGCCGGGTAGCCGCCAACGAAGAAGAAGGCATCCATATTTCCGTCGCGCATCAGGTCCGCTGCCTGGTTAGGTTTTAGGAATTCTGCTTCGACATCGCTTTCCGAGAGGCCGTAGGCTTCAAGGATCAGTCGGGCATCGACCAGGGTGCCGGAACCCGGCTCGTCGAGTGACACTTTTTTGCCCTTCAGATCGGCCACCGACTTGATGCCGGCGTCCGCACGGGCCACGAGATGGATCGATTCGGGATAAAGATTGGCGATGGCGCGAACCTTTTCCACAGCGCCCTTTTCAGCAAAAATGCCGGTGCCGCTGTGGGCCCAGAAGGCGACGTCGGACTGCGAGAAGCCGGATTCGAGCGAGCCGCCGGCAATGCCGTTGACATTGGCGACCGATCCGTTGGAGGCAACAGCTGTTGCGACCAGACCCGGCGCACCGCAGCTGCCGCCTTCATCGCAGGCACGCGAGCCGGGCGGGTTGGAAATCGCGTTGGCTATCAGGCCGCCGATCGGAAAATAGGTTCCGGCGGTGCCCCCGGTGGCGATGCGGAAGAACTGCATGTCCTGTGCGCTCGAAATGCCGACGGCGAGCGCGCCGACCAGTGCTGCGGCAGCGCCAATGCGCGCCAGTTTCTGAAAAATCATACTTTTTGCCTCCGTGACGTCGTTGTGAACCGATATCCAACCGCATCACCGGGAGAGAGTCCACCCCGCACTCTGGTAGTCCAGCGCGATTGATAGGGCCAGTGCCAGTGACAGCACCATCGTTCTCCCCCAGTTCGTGGCGACGAGAACCTTAGAACCGGAGATTGGCGCCGGCGCGCTTGAGCAGCCCGTAGAAGATTGCGGTAGCACCGATGCCAATCAGCATGGCGATCAGGAACCCGCTGGCGGCATGAGCGAGCGGCAGTCCGCCGGTGTTCATGCCGAAAATACCTGCAATGAGGGTGCCGGGCAAAAGGAGGGCGCTGATCAACGCCAGGGCGCGCAGGCTGCGGTTGGATTCATCGGCGAGTTCGGCGGCCACCTCTTCCTGCAGGAGACGGGCGCGGTCGTTTACCGTCACGACCTCCTGATCGAGACGGTTCAGCCTTAGGGCAATTCTTTCGAGTGCCTGATGGCCATTTTTGCCCAGCGCCCAACCGGCGCGATCCTCTTCCTTGAAGAGCTCGGCCAGCGCGCCGATGGGCCGGTGCAGCGACACGGCAAGGCGGCGCACATCCTTGAGGTTAGCGCGTTCATCGCTCAGGCGCTCAGTCACCAGATGATCCTCGACCTCGTCCAGCACTATTGTCGCGGTGGCGAGCCGCTGGCCGGTGTTTCGACAAAAGGCTGCCACAATGATTTCCAGCAACCCAAAGGCGTTGGTGGGTGGGGTGCTCGCGCCTTTTGCGACTGCCGTGTGGACTTCTTCCACCGCCTGCAACGGGTGCCGCCGCCCGGTGACCAGCAAATGCTCCGACACTGAGAAATGCAGCCGTCCTATTCTGGTCGACTGGCGCGCCAGCTCTCCATGCAGATCGGCCATCACCCCATGTACGACACCGTCTTCATGGGCCAGCGCCAGGCTTGAAACGTGACCTTCAAAGACCATTCGCGCGCACGGTGGAAGCGCACAGATTTTGTTGATCCAGCCTGGCGTGCGCTGGTCGAGCAGATCGACATGCAGCCACACCCAGCCATGTTGCGCTGCGAGCGCATCCGGGATTGCGCTGGCAGCCAAGCTTTCGGCACGGCTGCTGTCCGGATGAAGCCGGTAGGCAAAGACAAGACCCGGCGCCTGGTTGGCGGCGGCAAGCAATGGCAGGTGCGAGATGTCTTGCATGGAAACCGTGCGCAGGGTTGAGGGTCGAAAAGCTTAGACGACGATAGGAAATCTAGATGAAGATGATGTGACGCGGCGCAATCAGTGTGCTTATGCGAACCGACCCGCCACATGCGCCTTGGCGCTTGCAATCGCGTCGGTCAGGTCGCGACCGCCGGCGAGATTGGCTGCAATGGCGCTCGCCAGCATGCAGCCGGTGCCGCGCATGGTTTTATCGTGCCGCGCGGCGGTGAAAGGCAGGGGCGATTGGCCGGAGCGGAAAAGGATATCGATGGCGCGGGTGCCGATCGCATGGCCACCCTTGACGAGGACTGCCGGGGCAGCGGCAAGCAGGATTGCGGCCTGGTGTTGGACAAGCGCGGGAACATCGGGGAGGTGTTCGGATGTGGCGGGGGCGTCGATCGTCCCCCACTCCGTCAGTCTACGCGCGCCACCTCTCCCCAGATCGACGGGGGAGAGGAAGGACATTGCGCCAACCTCCCCGTTATGCCTCGCCCCTACGCAGTGGGGGAGAGGTGGCACCGCGAAGCGGTGCCGAAGTGGGGGCTCCTGGCCAGCCGCTGCCGCCCCGACAATCGCTTCCGCCAAAAGCGTTAGTTCCGGCAGGTTGGGTGTTACCACTGTGCATTTTGGCATCAGATCCGCGCACAGAGCCGCCACCCCATCCACGGCCAGCAGGGCGCTGCCGGAAGTCGTCACCAGAACCGGATCGAGCACGGCAGGCACATGAGGATTGTCCGCGAGCACGCGGGCTAGCGCAGCCACGTTCTCGCCGTTGCCCAGCATGCCGATCTTGATCGCGCGCACCCGGTTGGAGGCCAGAGCCGCGCGTATCTGCGCTTCCACCAGATCGGCAGGCGTGAGGTCGACACGCGCCACACCCTCATGCGTTTGCACGGTCAGCGCCGTGACGGCGAGGCAGGCGCGCACGCCATGCTGCGCCAGCGTTTCGATGTCGCGCGCAATGCCCGCGCCGCCGGAGGAATCCGAGCCAGCGACTACCAGTACGAAAGGTCCGTTTTCGGGCATGATCAGCGTCGGTGCTCTGCGGCGAGCGCCAGCCATTGTCGCGTGCGCGCTTCCGGGTTGGCGTTGAGCGTGATGTCAGTGACCACCGCAGCACTGTCGGCGCCGGCTTCCAGCACGCCCTGCGCGCGCTCCGGCGTCAGCCCGCCAATGGCGACGAGCGGGATTTTTCTGCCGATACGTAATTTCCATTCACCGATCCGGTCGAGGCCCTGGGGGTCCCATTTCAATTGCTTCAGGATGGTCGGGTAGATGGGGCCAAGCGCTATATAGTCCGGCGCAGCTGCCAGCGCGGCGTCCAGTTCGGCATGGTCATGCGTGCTGATGCCGAGTTGCAGGCCGGCGTTTCTGATCGCACCGAGATCGGCACCCGCGAGGTCCTCCTGGCCCAGATGCACTGCCGTACATTTTTCCTCGATGGCGAGCTGCCAGTAATCATTGATAAACAGCTGGCAGCCATAGGCGGCACAGATGATGCGGGCGCGGCGGATCTCAAAGCGCAGTGCATCTTGCTCCATATCCTTGATGCGTAATTGTACGAGTTTGACCCCAAGCGGCACGAGCCGTTCCAGCCAGTTGGCGCTGTCGACGATGAGGTAAAACGGGTCGAGCCTCATGAGAACATTGCCCGACCGATAATTGGTGTAGATGGCACTGCCATGTCGCGCGGTTCCAGAATGCCGGCGCCTGCCGCCGCATGTCCGGCGCGGATGGCAGCGGCAAAGGCGCCGGCCATCGCTACCGGATCACCGGCGCGCGCGACGGCGGAGTTGAGCAGCACTGCGTCATAACCAAGTTCCATCACGCAAGCCGCATGTGACGGGCGGCCAAGTCCGGCATCCACTACCAGCGGCGTAACGGGAAAATGCCCGCGCATGGAACGCAGCCCATGCAGGTTGAGCGGCCCGAGCGCTGAGCCGATGGGCGCGCACCAGGGCATCAGCACGCCGCAACCGGCTTCCAGCAGCCGTTCGGCGACGCCCAGATCCTCAGTGGTATAGGGAAAGACCTTGAAGCCATCGGCACACAATGCGCGCGCGGCGTCCACCAACGCGAAAACATCGGGCTGCAGGGTGTCGTGATTGCCGATCACTTCGAGCTTGATCCAGTCGGTGCCAAATACCTCGCGCGCCATGTTGGCGGTGGTAATGGCTTCGCGCGCAGTATGGCAGCCGGCTGTGTTGGGCAGGAGTTTTACGCCGAGCTCGCGCACCAGCTCAAAGAAACGCCCGCCCGATTTGCCGCCCATTGTTTCGCGGCGCAGCGAGACAGTCAGCAGCGACGGTTTTGCCGCCCGCACCGCGTCAGCCAAGATGGTCGGCGAGGGATATTGCGCGGTACCGAGGAAGAGCCGAGAAGCCAGCGTCTCGCCATAGATTTCCAGCATGTTCACCCTCCCTGCCTCGGCGACAGGATCTCGATCCGGTCGCCGTCCTCAAGCCGACATGCGGCCCGCACGTCCGTCGGCACCAGGATGCCATTTCTAGCAGTGGCCAGCCACGCACCTTCAAACTCCAGCTCCGCCAGTAGAGCCGCAAGCGTGGTGGCACTGGCAGTGGTTTGATTTCCATTGACGATGATGTTCATGCTGCTTTCTCCTGTCGTGCACCTGTGACAAGCTGAGCCACGCGCTGCGCCATTGCAGGAGCCAGCAGAAAACCGTGGCGGTAGAGGCCGTTGAGGGCGAATTCGCTGCCTGCCTGCGTTACGCGCGGAAGATTGTCGGGGTAGGCGGGGCGCACGCCGGCGCCGGTTTCCAGAAGTTCGGCTTCAGCAAAGGCCGGGTGCAACGCATAGGTGGCGTTGAGTAATTCCATCACTGAGCGTGCGGTGGCTGGGCCATCATGATCGGTCTCGATCATGGTCGCGCCCACCATGAAGCAATGGTCGGCGCGTGGCACGATATAGAGCGGAAAGCGCGGGTGGAGCAGCCGCACGGGCCGCGACAGGCAGATATCGCGTGCGCGCAGTATCAGCATTTCTCCGCGTACGCCGCGCAGCAGTTTATCGGCGGCGGTGCGGGCCATCCCGGTGCAATCGATGATATGGTCAAAGTTTTGATTGTCCGGCTCGATATCATGAAATGTCACTCCCGCATCGGCGCAACGCTGCCTGAGTTCCGAAAGCGCCAGACGTGGATCGAGATGCGCCTCGCGGTGAAACAAAAGCCCGCAGGAAAACCGACCCTCAAGCGCCGGTTCCAGTGCCGCGATGCGTTCGGCATCGCATCGCTCGAAGCCTTCAGTGCGGGCGGCGAAGCGGTCCAGTTCGGCCCGGTCGCGGGCTGGGGTCACCACCAGCGTGCCGGTGGTGCAGACATGGCCAGGCAGCGTGGCTTGCCACCATCCGATCGCGCCTCCGGCCAGCGCAACGAGGTCGTGACCAGCACTCTCACTCTCGCAGTAGGGCGCCAGCATGCCGCCGGCAAACCACGAAGCACAGTGGCCGCCGGGCTTTGCCACCAGGCTCACCTCAATGCCGCGCGCAGTGAGTTCCCAAGCCGTTGCGAGGCCGGCAACGCCGGCACCGCGGATCAGCGCTTTCATGCCTTGTCACCGCCTGCTAGCGCCTTCAGCTCTGCCGGCTGCATATAGAGATCGCCGCCAGTTCTGAATTTTTGCGCCATGGCTTCCATCCCTTCCTTCTGTGCTTCGGCGCGGATTTCGTGTGAAATTTTCATCGAGCAGAATTTCGGGCCGCACATGGAGCAGAAATGCGCTGTCTTGTGCGCTTCCTTTGGCAGCGTCTCGTCATGATAGGAACGCGCTGTTTCGGGATCGAGCGACAGGTTGAACTGGTCTTCCCAGCGGAACTCGAAACGCGCGCGCGACAGTGCATCATCACGCAGACGCGCGGCCGGGTGCCCTTTGGCGAGATCGGCTGCATGGGCTGCAATCTTGTAGGTGATGACGCCTATTTTCACATCATTGCGGTCGGGCAGGCCGAGATGCTCTTTCGGCGTCACATAACAAAGCATCGCCGTACCGAACCAGCCGATCATGGCCGCGCCAATGCCGCTCGTAATGTGGTCGTAGCCCGGCGCGATGTCTGTCGTGAGGGGCCCCAAAGTGTAAAATGGGGCCTCGCCACAGACGGCGAGCTGTTTGTCCATGTTTTCCTTGATCTTGTGCATCGGCACATGGCCGGGGCCTTCGATCATCACTTGGCAGTCTTTTGCCCAAGCGATCTGTGTCAGTTCGCCCAGTGTTTCCAGTTCCGCAAACTGCGCGGCGTCATTGGCATCGGCAAGCGATCCGGGCCGCAGGCCATCGCCGAGCGAAAACGACACATCATAGGCACGGGCAATGTCGCAAATTTCATCGAAATGCTCGTAGAGGAAGCTCTCTCTATGGTGATGCAAGCACCATTTCGCCATGATCGAGCCACCGCGTGAGACAATGCCGGTGACCCGGTTCACAGTCAGCGGAATGTAATGCAGCCGCACGCCTGCATGGATGGTGAAATAATCGACGCCCTGTTCGGCCTGCTCGATCAGCGTGTCGCGGTAGACCTCCCAATTGAGGTCTTCGGCAATGCCATTGACTTTTTCCAGCGCCTGATAGAGCGGTACGGTGCCAATCGGTACCGGTGAATTGCGGATGATCCATTCGCGAATATTGTGGATGTTGCGGCCGGTTGAGAGGTCCATGACCGTATCTGCGCCCCAGCGGGTCGCCCAGACCATCTTTTCCACTTCCTCGGCCATGGATGAGGTGACGGCTGAATTGCCGATATTGGCGTTTATCTTGACCAGGAAATTGCGACCGATAATCATCGGCTCGCTTTCGGGGTGGTTGATGTTGGCCGGAATGATGGCTCGGCCGCGCGCGATTTCCTCACGCACGAATTCGGCCGTCACGAAATCAGGAATTGCTGCACCAAAGCTTTCGCCATCGCGTGTCGCCGCATTCCTGGCCTCCTCGCGGCCAAGGTTTTCGCGGATCGCGACAAATTCCATTTCTGGCGTGATGATACCGGCGCGGGCATAGGCAATCTGCGTCACCGCCTTGCCGCCTGTGGCTTTCAAAGGCTGGTGGGTCAAAGGAAAATAGGGTGTCAGCCTGTCGCCTGAGACAAAGCCATTGTCAGCCGGAGCAATGGCGCGGCCCGCATAGGTTTCGACGTCAGCACGCTTCTTGATCCAGTCTTCGCGTGGGCGGGGCAATCCGTGTTCGATGCCCAGCAATGTTGCGGGCTCGGTATAGGGGCCTGATGCATCATAAACGATGACAGGCGGTTCGCCGGCGGTGGGGTGCACCGAAATTTCGCGCATGGGAACGCGAATATCAGGGTGAATTATTCCCGGTCTGTAGACTTTACGGGAAGCTGGCAAAGGGCCAGTGGTAACTTTCGGGGCAACAGCATCCATGGGTATGAGCCTCCTCTGCTCGCAATCGCAAATGGAGACCCAGTTCCGCAGCCGTGAGAAGGAAAGCGCTGATTGTAGCGCAACGGAAACCCGTTGCATGTCGAGCCAGATAGCCCGCGCCAGCGCTTGCACCGTCCCTACGCCAGTATGAACTGGATCAGGTTCAACGGGTCACTGCGCTGCGAAAGCGAGCAGAATCTCAGCCCCTTGTCGGGACCCCCCTGGTGAATACGTGAGAGTTGCGCCCTATAGGGATGCTTTGTCAAGCCGGCAGGTGCCGGCGCGTTATCAGCGCGCGGGCATGTGTTCGGCGAATTGTGTTTGCTGTCGCAATCCCGTTGCCACCACCGAGACCCGGAACTTCCCCTCCAGCGCGCTGTCGAAGATGGAGCCGACGATGATGTCGGCGTCGTCGTCCACTTCTTCGCGGATGCGGGTGGCTGCTTCGTCTACTTCGAAGAGGGTCATGTCCTTACCGCCAGAGATCGAGATCAGGACGCCCTTGGCGCCCATCATCGAGGCTTCGTCGAGAAGTGGGTTGGCGATTGCGGCTTCTGCAGCTTTTTTGGCGCGGCCTTCGCCGGATGCTTCGCCGGTGCCCATCATGGCGCGGCCCATGTCGCGCATGACGGATTTGACGTCGGCGAAATCGAGGTTGATCAGGCCTTCCTTGACGATCAGATCGGTGATGCAGCCGACGCCTGAGTAGAGCACGCGGTCAGCCATGGCGAAAGCATCAGCAAAGGTGGTCTTTGCGTCGGCAATGCGGAACAGGTTCTGGTTGGGGATAACGATGACTGTGTCTGCGCATTCGCGCAGGCGTTCAACGCCTTCCTCGGCAGCGCGCATGCGGCGTGTGCCTTCGAAGGTGAAGGGTTTTGTCACCACAGCAACGGTCAGGATACCTGCCTTGCGGGCGGCTGCAGCCACAATCGGGGCAGCACCCGTGCCGGTGCCGCCGCCCATGCCGGCGGTGACGAAGCACATATGGGTGCCGGCCAGGTGGTCCATGATCTCGTCGATGGATTCTTCTGCGGCTGCGCGGCCAATCTCGGGCAGTGAGCCGGCGCCGAGGCCTTGTGTCACATTGGAGCCCAGTTGAATAAGGCGCGTCGCCTTGGACATGGTCAGCGCCTGCGCATCGGTGTTGGCAACAATGAATTCGGTGCCCTGCAAGCCCTCCGTGATCATGTTGTTGACGGCATTGCCGCCACCGCCGCCAACGCCGATCACGGCAATTTTTGGCTTCATCTCTGAGATATCTGGCCGTGTGGGAGCGGTCATATCCGTTTCTCTTTCGTTGGCGGGTGACCCGCAGCATAGCATAACAGCCGCCCGGCGAATCGCCGGATGGGATTTGCCCGAAAGAATCAGGTTGCGGGACGGGAAGCAAGGTTTGGGGGTGCGGTGAATGGTGAATAGAATGGTGAATGGTGAAATGGAATGAGGGTTGACGTGTCGATATCAACTCCGACCATTCACCATTCACCATTCACCATTCACCGCACAGCTATTCGCTTTGCCGGAAATTCCGCACCCGCTCGAACATCACCGCGAAGATGATTGCACCACCGATGAAGGCGCCCTGCCAGAAGGCGTTGATGCCGAGCAGGCCAAGGCTGTTGCGGATGATCTCGATCAAGGCTGCGCCTACCAGAGCGCCAAAGGCGGTACCAATGCCGCCGGCCAGATTGGCGCCTCCGATGACGGCCGCGGCAATCACCTGCAATTCCATGCCCGCGCCGATATTGGTGGTGACGGCACCCAGCCAGCCGGTCTGGATGATGCCGGCAATCCCGGCTGACAGTGCCGAGATCATATAGACGGCGACCTTGATTGGGCGCACTGGCACTCCGGTCAGTGTAGCGGCGTGCTCATTGCCGCCGATGGCATAGATGTGGCGACCGAATTTCGTCCAGCGCAGCACGAAGCCGGTGATCAGCGCCAGTACCACCATGTAGATCACCGGATTGGCAATGCCGAAAAACCAGGCGCCGCCGCCCAGCGCCAGAAGTTGTGTATGGTCCGGCCCGAACTCAAACACCACCGTGTTGTTGGACGCTACCATGGCCAGGCTGCGGGCAATCGACAACATGCCAAGCGTCACCACAAAGGGCGGGAAGCCGAGATAGGCGATCAGAATACCGTTGAAAGCTCCGACGATCAGCGCGGTGATCAGGGCAGCCGCGATGCCGATCTCGATCGAATAGCCGGCATGCATCACCACCGCCAAAATCATCGAACAGAGGCACAGTACCGAGCCGACCGACAGGTCGATGCCGCCGGTGATGATCACCATCGTCATGCCGAGCGCCACGATGGCGACGAAGGTGACATTGCGGGTGATGTTGTAGAGATTTTTCGCGGTTGCGAAAGAGTCTGTCGCAACGGAGAGGAAGAGGCAGGCGGCAAGGATGGCGATCACCACCCAGAAGGTCTGGCTGCCGACAACGCCGGAAAGCCAGCTCTGCTGCTTGCGGTCGATGGTCTGTTGCAGCGTGACGGTCATGGGCGGTTGTTCCTGGTTAGAGAGTGCCGACATGATCACACCCGCTCGATTGCGCCGGTGATGAGGCCAGTGACCTCCTCCGGTGAGGTTTGCGCCACCTTGCGGTCGGCCACTTTCTTGCCGCGACGCAGTACGATGACGCGGTCGGCGACGGTGAAGACATCGGGCATACGGTGGCTGATTAGCACTATGGCGATGCCCTGGTCGCGCAGCAGGCGGATGAGGTTCAACACCTCGGCGACCTGGCGCACCGAGATCGCGGCGGTCGGCTCGTCCATTAGCACAATTTTTGCGTCGGCCAGTCTGGTACGGGCAATCGCCACCGCCTGGCGCTGGCCGCCCGACATTTGCTTGACCAGATCGCGCGGCCGGGTCTCCGACTTCAGTTCCTGGAATAGTTCGCCGGCGCGGCGATACATGGCGGCATAATCGAGCACCTTGAACGGGCCAAACCCCATCTTCATCTCGCGGCCGAGGAAGACATTGGCGGCAGCCGTCAGATTGTTGCACAGCGCCAAATCCTGATGGACAATTTCGATGCCGTGCTGGCGCGCCTCGACCGGCTTGTGCAGCACCAGCTCCTTGCCATCCATTTTCATCGAGCCTTCGCTGGGGCGGAAGTTACCGGCGATCATTTTCACCAGCGTCGATTTTCCGGCGCCGTTGTCACCCATCAGTCCGACGACTTCGCCCGGCTCTATCGCCAGCGAAACCCCGCTCAGCGCATGGATGGCACCGAAATGCTTGGAAATGTTGATCAGTTCAAGAACTGCCACCTGTGGGTGCCTCCCGCTCCATCCGACGCCAGGGGCTGCCCGCGTTTCGCGGCCCCCCCCGATGCGCTCCTCCCAGAGACGCCTGCGCATTAAGACAAACCCGTGGACCAGCGTCAATAAAGTAAGCTTCAAAAATCTGTTTTGTCAGACAAATACTTGACGGGAAAACTTCTGGGCTATTAGGTAGGGGAGAGAGTGCTGTGCGGGTGCGTGCGGCATGTCATGTTGCCTGCGATAGCATGCGCCGTGCGACATTCATGAGCTTTCCGGCTGGGCATGAGCAGGTGTTCGCTGCTCCTGTCGGGCCGGTCTGGTGGTGGGCACGGTCCGTGGCTGCCTGTTCAACGGGAGGACTGAATGAGGAAAGTTGCATTGTTGTTGGCCACGGCGGCCCTGGCATTCGGTGCCGGACCCGCACTGGCAAAAAAGCAGCTGGTTATTGTGGTGAAGGGTCTGGACAATCCATTCTTCGAAGCGATCAACCAAGGCTGCCAGAAATGGAACAAGGAAAACGCCGATTCCGAGTATGAATGTTTCTATACCGGACCGGCCTCGACTTCGGACGAAGCTGGCGAGGCACAGATTGTGCAGGATATGCTGGGCAAGGCAGACACAGTCGCCATGGCCATCTCGCCATCCAACGCCAAACTGATCGCGCAGACGATCAAGACGGCAAACGCAACCGTGCCCATCATGACGCTCGATGCTGACCTTGCCGTGGAAGATTCCGGCCTGCGCAAGACTTATCTTGGCACCGACAATTATCTGATGGGCTTCAAGATCGGTGAATACATCAAGGCCAAGAAGCCCGATGGCGGCACGGTGTGCACCATTCAGGGCAATCCGGGAGCAGACAACATCCTGCGCCGCGCTCAGGGAACCCGTGATGCCCTGAGCGGACAGAAGGACATCAAGGAGTTGAAAGGCGAAGGCGGCTGGACCGAGGTTGCCGGTTGCCCGGTATTCACGAATGATGACGGCGCCAAGGGCGTGCAGGCCATGACCGATATATTGGCCGCAAACCCCGACCTTGACGCATTTGCTATCGAAGGTGGCTGGCCGCTGTTTGGCGCACCACAGCCATACCGCGACCTGTTCAAGCCATTGGCGGACCGTATTGCCAGTGGCGACTTCGTTGTCTCGGCTGCCGATACAATCGGCGACGAAGTGGCGATCGCCAAGGAAGGTCTTGTCACCGCGCTCGTTGGCCAGCGGCCGTTCGAGATGGGGTATAAAGCTCCATCGGTGATGATCGACCTGGTGGAAGGCAAGCCGGTCGAAGATCCTGTTTTTACCGGACTTGACGAATGCACCAAGGATACGGTTGATACCTGCATCCAGAAATAATCGGAAGGGGCGCGCAGCGCGGCTGCGCGCCCCTTCTCAACAATGACGAGGCCGGAATGACAAAGCGAGGAGGAGCGTGAAGACGCCTCTCGGGCTGCAGGAAACCGCGCAGGCGATCGAGCGCAGCAAGGACCTGAAAACATTTCGCGCCACCGGCATCAGCGTGCATGCTTCGCTTGCCAACGAGATCGGCCTGAGAATCGTGCGTGGCGATTATCCGCCCGGCACCATCCTGCCCAATGAAGCCAAGTGGTCGGAGACCTTCGATGTCAGCCGCTCTGCGGTGCGCGAGGCAATCAAAATGCTGATGGCCAAAAGCCTTTTGGCATCGCGGCCAAAAATCGGCAGCTGGGTCGAGCCGCGCGAGCGCTGGAACCTGCTCGATCGTGACGTTCTTTCCTGGTATGCCATGTCGCCCGACCGCGCCGGCTTTCTGCGTACCGTGCAGGAGTTTCGCCATATCATCGAGCCGGAGGCGACCGCGCTTGCCGCCATGCGTCGCAGCTCCGCGCAGATGGAGGAGATTAGTCAGCATTGCCGCGACATGAAGAACGCGCAGTCGTTGATCGAGCGGACACATGCCGATACGCGTTTTCACCTCACCATCCTGCAGGCTTCGGGCAATGATCTTTTGATGCCGCTCGGCGCCTTGATTTCCTCGGCGCTGGAGCACCTGTTTTCGTTCACCAGCCGTGATGAAGTGGGACTGGGGAATGCTCAGAAGCTGCATGAAAACATCGAACGCAACATTCGTTTGCAAAAGCCGGAGGCGGCGAGGATGGCGGTGCGCAAGCTGCTCGCCAATACAGACAAGATCATCGGTTGAACGATTTGGGCAGGCCAGACGTTGCGGGTGACGCCGGGGTTCGGTTGTGAACCGCGATCAAGCAAACAGGCAAAGGCCCATGAAGCAGTTTCGCATCGCGACCATTCCCGGAGACGGTATCGGCAAGGAGGTTGTCGCCGCAGGTGTCGAGGTTCTGCAGTCGGTGGCGCGGCGCGATGGCGGATTTGCGCTTGTCTTTGATCTCTTCGACTGGGGCTCGGATTACTACAGGGCGCATGGCGTCATGATGCCAGCGGACGGGCTGGCGCAGATCAAAAGTCATGATGCCATCCTGTTTGGTGCGGTAGGTGCGCCTGATGTTCCCGACCACGTCACGCTGTGGGGGCTGAGGCTTGCCATCTGCCAGTCGTTTGACCAATACGCTAATGTGCGCCCGACCCGTGTATTGCCAGGCATCAGCAGCCCATTGAAAAATGTCGGTGAAGGTGATCTCGACTGGGTTATCGTGCGCGAGAATTCGGAAGGCGAATATGCCGGGCAGGGCGGTCGCACCCATCGCGGAATGGCCGACGAAGTGGCAACTGAGGTTGCTATTTTCACGCGCAGCGGTGTGACGCGGATCATGCGCTTTGCCTTCGCTCTAGCGCAGTCGCGCCCGCGCAAAAAGCTGACTGTTGTGACCAAATCCAATGCGCAGCGCCATGGCATGGTGCTGTGGGACGAGATCGCCGCCGAGATGGCCGCCGAGTTTCCAGATGTGACGCATGACAAGATGCTGGTCGATGCGATGACTGTGCGCATGACCCTGCAGCCGCCCTCGCTTGATACCATTGTCGCGACCAATCTCCATGCCGATATTCTTTCAGATCTCGCAGCCGCGCTTGCCGGCTCGATCGGTATCGCGCCGACTGCCAACCTCAATCCGGAGGGAGCATTCCCGTCGATGTTCGAACCGATCCATGGTTCGGCCTTCGATATCACGGGCAAGGGCATCGCTAATCCGGTGGGAACGTTCTGGAGCGCCAGCATGATGCTTGCGCATCTGGGCGAGGGCCAGGCTGCGGACCGGCTGATGCGCGCCATTGAGCGAGTGACGCGCGACAGCACCTTTCACACGCCCGACCTCGGCGGCAGCGCCACGACCCGAAGCGTAACCGACGCGGTTCTGACAGCCATCGACGGTGCCAACGACTAAGACCTTGAAACATCAGGAGACCAATGCAATGGGTAAGAGAATCATGTTCACCGGCGGCAGCGGCAAGGCCGGGCGCCATGTCGTTCAGTACCTGGTCGACCAGGGCCACCAAGTGCTCAACCTCGACACCAAACCGCTAGACAATCCGAAGGTGCGCACGCTGATCACAGACATCACCGACAGCGGGCAGGTTTTTAATGCTCTGTCGAGCTATATGGGGCTGCATGAATTCGACCCGTCGCTGCGCCCGCAACCAGTCGATGCGGTGGTGCACTACGCCGCCGTGCCGCGCATTATGATCACGCCCGACAACGAGCTTTTCCGCGTCAATACGATGGGCACCTACAATGTCATCGAGGCAGCGGTGAAGCTTGGGATCAAGAAGATCGTCATTGCGTCGAGCGAAACGACCTATGGCCTGGTGTTCGCCAACGAGCCGCGAAACCCGGCCTATCTACCGCTTGACGAAGAGTACGATGTCGACCCGATGGATAGCTATGCGCTGTCGAAAGTGGTCAACGAGAAGACCGCGCGCGCCTTTGCGCTGCGCAGCGGTTTTGACATCTATGCGCTGAGGATCGGCAATGTCATCGAGCCGCATGAATATGAGACGATGGTGCCCAAGTGGAAAGCCGATCCGGAATTTCGCAAGCGTATCACCTGGAGCTATGTCGACGCGCGCGACCTAGGCCAGATCACCGATCT
Organism: Mesorhizobium sp. NBSH29; assembly: GCF_015500055.1. NCBI lineage: Bacteria > Pseudomonadati > Pseudomonadota > Alphaproteobacteria > Hyphomicrobiales > Phyllobacteriaceae > Mesorhizobium > Mesorhizobium sp. NBSH29. The sequence continues at coordinate 3,480,395 of NZ_CP045492.1, read as the reverse complement.
TGCGCTGAAGATGGATGGCCTCGGCTTCCAGGTCTTCAATGCAGCCAATGACGATACATCCTCAGACCTGCCCAGCCGCGACCTGATCGAGCGGTTTTATCCGGGAGTGCCAGTGAAGGGGGAACTCGGCGAATTCGAAGGGCTCTACTCGAACCGCAAAATTCGCGACGTGCTGGGGTTCAAGTCGCAGCACGGCTGGCGGGGGTAGGCTGGTCAGTTCTTCCCTACGCCAGTCAGGCAAATAAGGGTTACGAGTTTTCCTGAGTCAGATGCTGTATCGGCGACAAGCATTGCCCTGATAGCCCGCGCCCACAGCTTGGTGCGTTTGCTACATAAGGCCGCGAAAGTGGGAAGAGGTGCCGAACGTAGCGGGCGGAGAGGGGGTTAATGGTCTTACGCCAGCAGCGCTGGACGTTTTTCGACGCAATGACGCCTACATCGCAGCAGGTACGCTAGTTTCCCTCTCCCCATGCTCCACTTGAAGTTTCAATAATTGACGCCGAGCCATTCCCAGCTGGACATGCCCCCCGCCCATGCGAAAGCTACGCCCAAAAAAACTCACTCCAATTGAAGTCTGCATAGCAGCGAATAGTGGTCCCAACCCGCCCAGACTCAAGAAAATCAAAGCGACACCGTTCAGATATGACGCCCTCAACTTAATTGTTGCGGGTTCCTACGTCAGCCATTTCGCTATCTCTTGGACGCGCATTCTGAGGTCTGAGGTACGTTTAACCATAGCTGCGGCGCGTTGCCACTGTCAGTTTTCTCGCCTCGAATTGACTTTTGTCAGCGTCAGTGAATAATGTCGAGTACGGGGAGAAAAATATGGCCCTCAAGGCCTCCGAACAGATCATTCACAAAGCGGCGTGGCTTTATTACACGCATGGTCTGCGCCAGGACGAGGTGGCGCGGCAGCTCAATATTTCGCGGGCTTCGGTGGCGATGTATCTTCGCAAGGCGCGTGAGACGGGCATCGTCAATATCTCCACTTCTACGCAATTGTTCAGCTCGGATGTGCTGGCCCGCCAGGTCGAGGATTCCTACGGGCTGTCGGCTGTATGGGTGGTCAAGCAGGAACGGGCGGCGGGTGATCCGGTAGCCGAGGTGCCGGCGGTGGCGGCCAGCGTTTTTGTCGACATGGTGGGGCGAGGCCAGCGCGTCGGTATCGCCTGGGGCCGCACCGTCTATGCCATTGCCGATGTCATGGCCTTTGCCGATCTGCAGGATGTCACCGTTGTGCAGCTATGCGGCAATCTTGGCGCGCCCTATTCCTACCGGCCCGACCAGTGCACGATGGAGATCGCTCGTCGGCTTAATGCCAAGGGATTGAATTTTTACGCACCGCTGGTGCTGACCACCGAGGCGTTGGCACGCGACCTTCGCAACGAACCGGTGATCCGCGAGCAGTTGGCTAGCGTCGCCGGCTGCGATCTGGCGCTGTTTTCGGTCGGCACGGTCGATGAGGACAGCCACGTGGTGAAATGCGGGGCGTTGTCGCCGGCCGACATCCACATGCTGCGCGGGCAGGGGGCTGCCGGCGTCATTGCCGGGTTGATGATCGACGCCAGGGGCGAACTGCTCGACTGCAGCTACAACCGCCGCGCCATTTCGGCTGATCTTGGCTCGCTGCGCGCCATTCCGCGCCGGCTGATGGTGGTGCAGGAAGATGCCAAGCTCGACCCGCTATGCGCCGCACTTGCTGGCGGGCTGTGCACCCATCTGGTGATCACTCAGGCGCTGGCCGAAGGGCTGGTCGAAGCAGCCGCGCGGAAGCCCCAAAGCTCTGCGCCTCCGAGCCAGCCCTGAACGGACCGGGTTTCCAACTCGCATCTCTCGAAAACCGCAAAAAACTCTGGACGCTTGCCTCATGAAAAATCTCTGGAACGATCAAGACGCCGAAGCCATGGTGGCACACTATGCCGAAAAGGGAGTTAATCGCGATCTGGCGCTGCGCGTCTACACCACGCGACTGCTTGGCGGCGAGCCACGGCTGGTGCTGCATGGCGGCGGCAACACCTCGTGCAAGAGCACTGTGACCGATCTTCTCGGCGACGTATGGGAGGTTCTGTGCGTCAAGGGCAGCGGCTGGGACATGGCGGTGATCGAGCCCGCCGGCCTACCGGCGGTAAAACTCGCGACGCTTTTAAAGGCGCGCAACCTCGGTGCGCTGGAAGATGAGGACATGGTGGCGCTACAGCGCGCCAATTTGATCGACCCATCCTCGCCCAACCCGTCGGTGGAAACGCTTTTGCATGCATTCCTGCCGCACAAATTTGTCGATCACACCCACTCCACCGCCATTCTTGCCATCGTCGACCAAGGCGATGAGAGCGAGGCGCTGTCGAAGAAGGTGTTCGGCGCGAAGATGGGCTTTGTGCACTACATCAAGCCAGGTTTTGACCTCGCCAAAGCGGCTGCAGATGTCTACGATTCTGATCCGACGGTGGACGGTCTCATACTGGACAAGCATGGCATCTTCACCTTTGCCGAGGACGCCAAAACAGCCTACGACCTGATGATCCACTACGTCACCATGGCCGAGGATTATGTAGCCCAGCACGGCAAGTACCCGTTGGCGCCGGCATCAGTCTCCGTCACCCCGGTCAAGCCGAACGATATCGCGTCGATGCTGCGCGGCGCTGTAGCTGTGAACAAGGGCGAGGGCCGTTTCGATCGCATGGTCAGTGACTTCCGTACCTCTGACGCGATCCTCGAATTCGTCAATGCTGCAGCGCTTGCGGATTTTGCCGCCGGCGGTGTCTCGACGCCGGATTTGTCGATCCGCATCAAGACCGGCCCGATGGTACTGCCGGCACCGGACGCGGCAAAGCTCGGCGACTACAAACAAGAGATCGTCAAGCAGGTCACCAGATATGCCGCCGAATACCAGGCCTATTTCGAAACCAACGACACGCTGGATGACGTCAGCCGCACCATGCTAGACCCAATGCCGCGCCTGTCGCTGGTGCCGGGGCTTGGCATTTTCGGTCATGGCCGCACGCTGAAAGACGCAAAGATAGCGTCCGATGTCGGCGAGATGTGGATGGAGGCGGTCAAGGGCGCAGCCGCCATCGGAACCTTCCGCCCGCTGGCAAAGTCCGACCTTTTTCCGCTCGAATACTGGTCGCTGGAACAGGCGAAACTCGCCTCCAACAAGCCCAAGGCGCTGACCGGACAGGTCATGCTGGTCACCGGCGGCGCCGGTGCCATAGGTGCTGCAACTGCAAAGGCTTTTGCCCGCGAAGGTGCGCATGTGGTGGTGTTTGATATCGACGCAGGCAAGGCGGCGGCGACAGCGAAAGCCGCCGGCAACAATTCCATCGGCGTCTGCGGCGACATCACCAATCCTACTGATGTGCGTGCCGCCTTTGATGCGGCGGTGGCAGCCTTTGGCGGCGTCGATATCGTCGTCTCCAATGCGGGTGCGGCCTGGGAAGGGGCCATCGGCACACTCGACGATGCAATTTTGCGCAAGAGCTTCGAGCTCAACTTTTTTGCCCACCAGTCGGTCGCGCAAAATGCCGTGCGCATTTTCCGCGAGCAGGGCACCGGCGGTGTGCTTCTGTTCAACGCCTCCAAGCAGGCGGTAAACCCCGGTGCAAAGTTCGGCGCCTATGGCCTGCCCAAGGCGGCAACGCTGTTTTTGTCGCGCCAATATGCGCTCGAATACGGCCCCGAGGGCATCCGCTCAAACGCCGTCAATGCCGATCGTATCCGCTCTGGTCTGTTGACCGACGCGATGATCGCCAGCCGTTCGGGCGCCCGCGGCGTTTCGGAAAAGGACTATATGTCAGGCAATCTTCTTGGCCAGGAAGTCACCGCCGAAGACGTCGCCCAAGCATTTCTGCACCAGACGCTGGCAGAGCGGACAACCGCCGATGTGACGACGGTCGACGGCGGCAATATCGCGGCGGCGCTCAGGTAGGGCGACCGAATGATCAGGGAGCGTCGGGGACCAGTTTTGCGGCGCTTTCCTGTGCGTGCTTGCGGTGGCTGATTGTTGCGAGCAGCAGTGCCAGAAAAATGCCGCCGGCCGCAGCTATAAAGGTTATCGTGAATGCGTCTGCGACGGCCTGCGGCGGAGCTGTGGTGATCTGAGCTGGTGCCATTGTCGCAGCGAACAGCATCGGCATCATCGAGGCACCTGCCATGAAACCGAGATTACGCGACAAGCCGAGCAGCCCGGACACCAGACCACGTTGGTCAGCGGCGGTTGAGGCCATGACAACCGTATTGTTGGCTGCCAGAAACAGCTGGAAACCGGGGGTCAGTAGGATAAGCGCCACCACATAGCCGGCAGTGCCAAAAAGTCTTGGAAACATGGCCAGGCAGATCAGGCCGACGAACGTGAGCGCAAGGCCAGCCAATACAATGCGACGCGCGCCGAAACGATCCGTCAGTCGCCCTGCCGGCACGCCGGCAAGCGCTGACATGGCTGGCCCCACGGCCATGACAAGTCCGACCTGCCAATCGTAGAGGTTCAGGCCGAAGGACAGGAAGAATGGGCCCACGGCGAGCGTCGACATCATGACCGTGGCGACAAGCACGCTGAGGCCGAGCGGTATCGTTGCCGCCGCACCGCGCAGCATCGCCATGGGCACCAAAGGCGATGCCGTCCGGGTCTCCACAATGACGAGGCAGGCAAGTGTGGCCGCCGAAAACAGCAACAGCAGGCCGGCGCTCCAGCCCGCACTGCCACCGGATGTTGCCAATGCCAGTGAGGTCAGGCACAGCGCCAGAAGCAGAGCGCCGGGCCAATCCATGGAAGGAGACTTTTGTCGGTCGCGGTCCGGATCTGGCGGGACTGTACACACAGCGAGGCACAAGACGACAGCACCGAGACCCGCCAGCGGAATGAAGGTTGCGCGCCAGCCTATGGCCGCAATGATGAACCCGCCAACGGACGGGCCAAGCGAAGTGCCGATGGCAGACATTGTGGCGAGCAGCCCCATGGCCGATCCTAAACGGTTTTTTGCCACGGCACCACGCGCCATGGAAACCGGCAGCGCGATCAGGATGGCCCCGCCTATGCCTTGCAGTATGCGGCTGGCAATCAGCGCCATCAGGGTGGGAGACGCTGCCGAAAGTACCGAGGCGAGGGTGAATATGGCCAGACCCGCCACCAGCGTGCGCTTATGTCCGAACAGATCACCAAGCCGCCCTGCAATCACGATGGTGACTGTCACCGAGACCAAATAGCCGAGAACAACCCACTGCACTGCAGAGACAGACGCGGAGAAGCCGGTGGCGAGGGAGGGGAGAGCCACTGAAACGACGCTGATGCCCAGCGATGCAAGCACTGTAGCTGCCGCCAGCGTGGCTAATACGGGTGGTCTGCGGATCGTTCGGCGGAGCGTGATCATGCGGGTACCTCTTGTCGTCAGGTTCAGTCGAGGCTACGTTGCCACTTCAAGCCAACTTGAGGTCAAGATGAATCTTCTCGATATCGGAGTTCTGGCGGAAAAAAGCGGCGTGCCGGCATCGACGCTGCGCTATTATGAAGAGATCGGGCTGATTGAATCGCTTGGCCGACATGGGCTGCGCCGCCAGTTCGGCTTTGAAGCGCTGACCCAACTGGCGTTGATATCGCTTGGCAAAACGGCCGGCTTTTCGCTTGAAGAAATCAAGAGCGCCTTTGGCAAGCATGGCGCACCCGCGCTGCCGCGCGCCGCGCTACTTCAGAGGGCCGACGCAATCGCGGTCCAGATACGCCAGCTGAAAACGCTGCACGATGCTCTTGTTCATGTTGCCGAGTGCCCGGCGCCGTCACATATGGAATGCCCGAAATTCAGGCGGCTGCTCAGCCTTGCGCCTCACCCGCGTGATCATCAGAAACGGCGGCGCACGCCGGGATCGTGATGGGCTACACGTTCGCGAATCGCGGCCCCCATTCTGGTCGATATTTGGCTGGATACAGCGCGAAGACCGCACAGAGGCTAATCCATTCCTGCCTTGATCAACCCCTCCCGCAGGTGCTCCTGATCGGCTTTCTCGGAATAATGAACGGCCGCAAGAAAGGTCTCGGTATTGAAGGTGGGGTCAGCGACGCGGATGGCGGCGACATGCGCATCGGCTGCTGTCTGGTCACCCAGGCAGGCGTGGCAGATTGCAACGAACGTCCGTGAGATCACATCCATGGTGGGGAGGCTCATGAAGGCCTTGATCGCCAGGGCGTAATCCTTGGCAGTGAAATGCGCCTTGCCAAGATGGCTCCAGAAGCGCGGGGGATGGTGCGGGTTCAACCGCATCGCCTTTTCGATCCATTTGACGCCCTCTGCGGGGACACCCAGCCAGGTGAACAACTCGCCCATCTGGACCACGACCAGATCGTAATTCGGATTGAGGGCCAGCGCGCGCTCCTGATGGTATCGCGCGCGTTCAAACTCCGTGCGCATGATGTGGACGGCGGCCAGGATGCGGTGCACGTCGGCGTCGTTGTCGTCGAGGTTCAGGGCCCGTTCCAAATCCGCTTCAACGATTGCGAATGTTTCTTCCTTTTCATCACACCACCCATAGCCCCATGCCTGTCCCATGATGCAGCCGCGCCAGGCATAGGCGTGCGCATATTCTGGGTCCAGCGTTATAGCCTGGCAGATCAGGTTCTGGGCTTTCGCATTGTCCTCCCGGTTGCTGCGGTGATGTAGCACCTTGGCCACCAGCACGCATTCATATGCGGCAAGGCTCGCTGGCTTCTTTCGGGATAATTGATCATTCTGTGCTGCTTCCAGACGTCCCGGCAGTGTCGCAACGATGGCCGACGTCATTTCGTCCTGCAGCGCGAAGATATCATCGAGCTTGCGGTCGTAGCGCTCGGCCCAGATGTGGGTATCGCTGGATGTATCGATCAGCTGCACCGTCACGCGCAAGCGATCGCCAGATTTGCGGACGCTTCCTTCAACGATGTACTGGGCGCCGAGTTTTTTAGCCACGTCAGTGATGCTAACGGCCTGGCCCTTGTAGACGAAGGTCGAGTTGCGGGAGATGACGAACAGTTCGTGGCGGCGGCTGAGTTCGGTCAGGATGTCCTCGGTCAGACCGTCGACAAAAAATTCCTGCTCGGCGTCACCGCTCATATTGGTGAACGGCAGGACCGCAATGGTCGGCTTTGCCACTGACTGTATCTGCGTCGCGCCGCCCGCTGGTGCGACTGCGCGTGCCAGCTCGTCGATGACAGCACGGTATACTTTAAGTGGCCGGCTAATGTTCTTCAGCTGTTTTTCGCCCAGATCATCGAAGTCGATTTCGACGCGCCCGCTCACCTGATCATGCACCGATGCAGTCACGCAGATGCCACCGCTTTCTGCCAGTTGTTCAATGCGCACGGCAATGTTCACGCCATCGCCAAAAATGTCGTCGTCCTCGATGATGATGTCACCCAAATTGATACCGATACGAAACTGGATGCGGGACTCTTCAGGGACGTCGGAATTGCGCCGCCGCATCCGACGCTGAACCTCGACCGCGCAGTTGACAGCGTCGACGACGCTTTGAAACTCCACCAGCATGCCATCGCCCGTGGTCTTGATGATCCTGCCGTTGTTCTTGGCGATGGTGGGGTCGATCAGTTCTATGCGGTGGGCCCTCAGGCGCGCGAGGATACCCTGCTCGTCGCGTTCCATCAGTCGACTGTAGCCAACCATGTCGGCGGCCAGAACAGCTGCCAGCCTGCGATTCGTGCGTTCACCGTCGAACAGAACCGGGAACATATCGTATGATATCCCTTTGTTTAGTTCGTGCTGATAAACATTATGCGCCTGCTGGGCAGTGATGACCAGCGGCTTTCAAGAGCGGGGCGTTTGGCTCGATCGCCGTCGTGGTGCGCCGACGCAGCCTTGGGGACGGCCTCATGAAAGCGACAAAACAAAAAAAATGCCCGGCAGCGATGCCGGGCCTCAATTTGATCGGTGGTCTTCTTCTTATTTGTTCGGGTTCGGCATCCAGGCGGGCATGACGACGTCAGCATGGGCGAACTGCGGCAGCTTCGCCGAAAGGTCTTCCATGTTCTTGATGTCGTTGTCGTTCAGCTCTTTCTGGGTGATCAGGGTTGGCGGCACGATGACGCTCTTGCCCGGATCCTCACCGGCGATCATCATGGCCAGTGCGCGAACCGAAACCTGACCGACAACGGCCGGGTTGGTAGCGGCGGTTGCGGCCCAGGCGCTGTTTGGCTCGCGCATGGCAGCGATGTCAGAGGTCGAGATGTCGGCCGAATAGATCTTTACGCTTTCCGACATGCCGGCTTCGTCGACGGCGATCTTCACGCCCTTGGCGAATTCGTCATAGGGAGCAAACATCACGGTGATGTCGGGGTTGGCGGTGATTACCGAGCGGGCCTGGTTGGCGACCGAGTTGGCAATCGGATTATCCAGCGTGCCGAACATCGCCTTTTCCTCGATGCCGGCATACTTCTTCTTGAACCCGACCCAGGTCTCGTTCCGGCGGTCGAGCGGGGCGATGCCCGCGACATAGACGTAGCCTGCCTTCCAGCTTTCGCCATTGTCCTTGATCGCCTGTTCGAGTGCCAAGCGGGCAAGATCGCGGTCGGACTGTTCGATCTGCGGAATCTTGTCGTTCTCGACATTGACGTCGAAGGCGACGACCTTGATGCCGGCGTCTACCGCGCGCTGGGCGGCTTCCTTCATGCTTTCGGTCAAGCCGTGCTGGATGATGATGCCGTTGACGCCAAGCGCGATTGCCTGATCGACCATGTCGGCCTGAAGTGCGGCGTCCTGGCGGCTGTCGAGCACGCGCAGATCAACACCGAGTGCCTTGGCCTGGCTTTCCACGCCCGAGAGATAAGCCTGGAAGAAGTCGCCGGTGGACAGATAGCGCACCAGCGCAATCTTCACATTGCCAGGATTGTCGAGCGGGGCGGGTGCTGTCTGCGCAAAGGCGGGAACCTGCATCAGCGCGGTGGCACCGATCAGGCCTGCGGCCCATCTGCCGAGGGTTCTGCGGGTCATTGTCATAGTCGTATTTCCTCCACTTGTTGATATTTTTTGTACTTAACGGCGGCCGGTGTTCGATAGGGCAAAGGTGAACACCAGCGCGACGACGAGAACGATGCCCTTGACGAAATCCTGCGTGTAATAGGGCGCGTTCATCATGGTGAGGCCCTGCAGCAGGATGCCGACAAACAGCGCTCCCACGGCAGTGCCGAATGCATTGGGCTTGGCAGCGCCCAGAACGGCAAAGCCGATCAGGGCTGCGGCTACCGCATCGAGAAGAAGGTTGTTGCCAGACGCGATGTCGCCGCGTCCGAGCCGGGCGGCCAGCAGAATGCCGCCGATCGAGGCAAAAATGCCTGAAATCACATAGGCCCAAATCTTGTATGCCTTGACCGGCGCGCCAGCGAGCTCTGCGGCCCGTTCATTGGAACCGACGGCATACATCATGCGGCCAAAACGGGTGTATTCGAGGAAGAACCAAATCACCAGCGCCAGCACCAGAAGAACCACGACCGAGACAGGAATGAGATTTGGGATAAAGAAATCAAAGCGGTGGCGGCCAAGCGACAGGAAAGCAGGGCTGAACGTGCCGGACGCGACAGTACCGTCGGGCATGGTCATGCCGGTGGCAATCGAACGTCCCTCCGTCGGGATACGCTGCAGGCCGATCAGCAGGAACATCATGCCAAGCGTAGCCAGAAGGTCGGGCACGCGCATATAGACTATCAGGAAACCGTTGATCAGGCCGACGATGATCCCGATCAGAAGGCAGGCCAGCACGGCCACCAGCGCATTTTGTTCCAGCACTACCATCACATAGGCAGACGCCATCATGGCTGTGGTGGCGACGGAGCCGATGGACAGGTCAAAACCGCCAACCACGAGCGTAGCTGTGACGCCGAGCGCCAGAACGCCGGTGATGGCCACGGACTGGAAGATAAAGACGGCACTTTGGGGCGAGGCAAATCCATCGGCAAAGGCGGTGAAATAGGCTACCAGCCCGGACAGCAGCAAAAGAAAGCCGTAGCGCACGGCGAAGTCACGCAATGTCATGCTTGGTCCGATATCCCGTTGTTGGCCAGCGCTCATGCCGCACCCTTGAGGAGCTGTCCGGCGATCTGCGACAGAAGGCGATCCATGTCGAGCGCGCCGTCATTTTTGTGTTCGCCCACCAGCGTGTGTTCCGACATCACCAGAATGCGGTCGGCAGTTTCCAGTGCCTCGTCGAGTTCGGTGACGAAGATCAGCGTCGCGCGGCCTGCAGCACTGGCGCGCAGTTTGGTGGCGATGTCGCGTCGTGCCGCAATGTCGACGCCCTGGAACGGTTCGTCGAGTACGAACAACCGCGCCGGCTCAGCCATCCAGCGGGCCACCATCACCTTTTGCTGGTTACCGCCCGAGAGCGTTGACATCTCGTCCCGCTCGCTGCGGCTGACGATGGCAAGATCATTGATTTGCTGGCGAGCGCGTGCCTTTTCCGCACTACGCTGCGTGACAGCCAGGCGCGAGATGGAGCGCAAAAAGGGCAGGCTGATATTTTCGTAGATGTTGAAATCGGGCACAATGCCATTGTCGGCGCGGTCCTTGGCGACCAGGAATACGCCGTTGCGGATGGCTTCGCGCGTCGAGGGCGGGGCATAGGGGTTTCCGTCCAGCACCATGGTACCGGACGCTGGTCTGCGCACGCCAAACAGTGTTTCGGCCAGAGCCGTCTTGCCGACGCCTACCAGCCCGGTGATGGCCACGACCTCGCCCTCACCGAGAGTGAGAGAAAGAGGTTTTGCATTGGCCTTGAGGCGCAGACCGTCGGCGGCAAACACCGTTTTTCCGGTGGCGCGTGCTGCCACCTGGCCCAAGCTCACCGTGCGCCCAAGCATGGCATTGACCGCGCCTTCATAGTCGAGCGGCGGCTGGTCGAAGGTGGCCGCGATGGCGCCATCGCGCAGCGAAACGATGCGGTCGGCCAGCCGGCGGATATCCGACATGCGGTGCGAGATATAGAGAATGGCGACGCCATCGGCCTTCAACCGATCGAGCAAAGCAAACAGCCGGTCGGCTTCAGCGCTAGAAAGCGAAGAGGTCGGTTCGTCGAGCACCAGCACTTTGGGCTCATGCGCCATGGCGCGCGCAATCGCCACCATCTGGCGGTCGGCCAGCGACAGGTCGGATATCTGGGCGCCCAGATCAAGGCTCAGCCCCATGCGGGCGGCCACTTCGGCGGCCTGCCTGCGCACGCGGCGCGGATTGAAGAATGTCGCCGCGCCAGATCCATTGAGCCGGTCGAGCGTCAGGTTGGTTGCCACGTCGAGCGCTGCAACCACGCCGTCATTGATGTTCTGATGGACAGTAACCACGCCGGCGCTGATCGCTTCGGCGGGCTTGTGGGGGGCGAAGCGGCTCCCATCCAGCGTCATCTGCCCGGCATCCAGCCGGTAGACGCCGCACATGGCCTTGACCAGCGTCGACTTGCCGGCCCCATTAGCACCCATCAGCACGGTGATCTGGCCCGCATGTAGGTCGAGATCGACGCCGCGCAGCACCTCGATCAAGCCAAAGGATTTCCTCAGGCCCGCGATGCGAAACACAGCTTCCTCACCCATGCATGCTGTCCTCCCTATCAGGATGCTATGGAGCGTTTCGGCAAATGTCAACTTGATTGACATTTGCCAGAACGGGGGCTAGGCCTTGCGATGAGCAGGGCCGGGATCGACCTGTTCAACTCGGGAGGGACAAGAGGGTCCAATGGCTGACAAACCGTCATTTGAAGCACTTTCCGCCGAAACTTTGCCGCTGCGGCTGGGGCGCACCGATGCGCTGACCGCGCGTATCGGCAGTGACACAGCATCCTGGAAAGTCCGCGAGGTTGGGGACGGCAACCTCAACCTTGTCTTCATCGTCGACGGTCCAGACGGTTCGGCCATAGTCAAGCAGGCGCTGCCCTATGTGCGCCTCGTCGGCGACAGTTGGCCGCTACCGCTCAAACGCTCCTTCTTCGAATATCATGCGCTCACCCGCCAGCGCGCGCGGGCTGGCAACATCGTTCCGGAAATCTTTCATTTCGATGAGGGGCAGGCGCTCATCATCATGGAGTTTCTCACCCCGCACATTATCCTGCGCCGCGCGCTGATCGAGGGCAGGCGGCCGAAAAACATCGGTCGGGATCTCGGGCTGTTTCTGGCAACCACCCTGTTTCGCGGTTCTGACTTGTCTATGGGTGCGCGCGCCCGCAAGGAAGACATGGCGCTGTTTGCCGACAATGCCGAGCTTTGCGACATCACCGAGAACCTGGTTTTCACCGACCCCTATTTTGATGCGGCGATGAACCGGCATACCTCGCCGCAGCTTGACGGGATTGTTGCCACACTGCGCGCAGACCGCAACCTCAAGGTTGAGGCTCAGCGCCTGAAGCACATCTTCGCCAGCTCAGCCGAAACGCTGCTGCATGGCGATCTCCACACCGGCTCCATCATGGTGACTGATGACGAGACCCGTGTCATCGATCCTGAGTTCGCCTTCTACGGCCCTATGGCGTTTGATGTCGGCATGCTGCTCGCCAATTTCTGGATGGCCTTTTTTGCGCAAGCCGGACACGAAAAGGCGGGCGACCGCTCAGTGCTGCGCGATGAATTGCTCGACACCGTAACGGAAATCTGGGCCGTCTTCCGCACCGAGTTTTCGCGCCTTTGGCACAGCGAGCGCACCGGCATGCTCTATGACCGTCGCCTGTTCGAAGATCAGGGCGATGCTCTGGGAAGCGCCCAGGCGCTCGACTGCCTGCTTCACCAGATCTATGTCGACATGTTGGGCTTTGCCGGCATCGAGATCCACCGCCGCATTCTCGGGCTGGCTCACAATGCCGATTTTGAGGACATCGCGGACGAGAATCTGCGCGCCCGCTGCGAAGCACGCGCGCTGAAGTTCGGTCGCCATCTGGCTGTCAACCGGAACCGGCTGGTCAGTCTTCAGGAAATCCACACTCTTGCCGTACGGCTGGAAAGGGACGAAATCTCGTGAACGTTGGGGACCGCCATTTTCGCACCATCTGGCTGGCCGATGATGGCCGCTCAGTCGACCTGATCGACCAGCGCTGGCTGCCGCACGATTTTCGCATTGTCTCCGTCGGCAGCATCGATGGAATTGCCACTGCCATTCGGGACATGTGGGTGCGCGGCGCACCGCTGATCGGCGTCACCGCCGCCTATGGGATGGCGATCCAGACTGTCACCGACGCATCGGACGTGGCGTTGCGCGCTGCATGGGAGACACTCCACGAAACGCGACCCACCGCGATCAATCTGCGCTGGGCGCTCAACGCCATGATGGAGACGCTGCTTCCCCTGCCGGTCGACCAGCGCCGCGCCGCCGCCTATCAGCGTGCTGCCGAAATTGCCGACGAGGATGTCAAACTGAACCGCAACATCGGCAAGCACGGGCTCGAAATCATCAAGCGCATCGCCGCAACCAAGAAGCTAGGCGAGCCGGTGAACATCCTTACCCATTGTAATGCCGGCTGGCTTGCTACCGTCGATTACGGCACCGCCACCGCGCCCATTTATCTGGCCGCACAAGCCGGCATTGCGGTCCACGTCTATGTCGACGAGACCCGTCCGCGCAACCAGGGTGCCCAGCTCACCGCCTGGGAGATGGCGGGCCACGGCGTACCGCACACGCTGATCGTCGACAATGCCGGCGGCCATCTCATGCAGCGTGGCGCTATCGACATGGTCATTGTCGGCACCGACCGCACCACCGCCAACGGCGATGTCTGCAACAAGATCGGTACCTATCTGAAAGCACTCGCCGCGCACGACAATGGCGTTCCTTTTTATGTCGGCCTGCCATCGCCCACCATCGACTGGACCGTCCATGACGGCCTGACCGAAATCCCGATCGAAGAACGCTCGGGCGATGAAGTCTCGCTCGTTTGGGGCAAGACCGCCTCCGGCGAGATCACACAAGTGCGGATTTCGCCGGATAGCTCACCGGCCGCCAATCCTGCTTTTGACGTGACGCCAGCCCGGTTGGTAACCGGGCTGATCACCGAGCGGGGCGTGGCCGAAGCTTCGGCAGCGGGATTGCTGGCGCTGTTTCCGGAGCGGGGGTAGGGCTGTCTAGCGCAAGCCCTACCGCAACGCTTCGTCAGCAGCCGCTCGGATCGCAGCAATGTTGGCGCGGTAGCTGTTGATCGTACCGCCCTTGAACACCGCTGAACCAGCGACCAGTACATTGGCGCCGGCGGCGACGACCAATGGCGCGGTCTCGGGCGTCACGCCGCCATCGATCTCGATGTCGATCGGCCGTGCGCCGATCATCGCCTTGATGCGGCGCACCTTGTCGACCATGGCGGGGATAAAGGCCTGCCCACCAAAACCGGGATTGACGGTCATCACCAATACCAGGTCGAGCCGGTCCAGAACATATTCGATGACCGATTCCGGCGTCGATGGATTGAGCGATACACCGGCCTTTTTGCCGAGGTCTTTTATCGCCTGAAGCGAACGGTCGAGATGCGGTCCGGCCTCCGCATGGACGGTGATAATGTCACAGCCGGCGTCCGCGAATGCCGCAAGATACTGGTCCGTAGGTGAGATCATCAGATGGCAATCAAACACCTTGTCGGTGCGGTTGCGGATCGATTTAATTAAAGCCGGCCCGAAGGTGATGTTGGGAACGAAATGCCCATCCATCACATCGAGATGGATCCAGTCTGCCCCCGCGGCTACGACGGCCTCGACCTCGTCGCCGACCTTGGAGAAATCGGATGCCAGGATCGATGGGGCGATCAGTGTCTTCATCATCTGCATCATGCGGTTTGGTCCCGATTTTTGCCCTCCAATGCCGCACCAGGGCCAAACCGTCAAATGATCAGGTTCAACCGAGCCAAAAATTCTGTATGAAAACGGCAAAGACATGCTGCGGGGGTAAAGAATGACCAAAATGCTGGCCTGCGTGAGCGAGGCCCAGGGGGCACAAGCGGCGCTTGAGGCCGGTGCCGACAGGATCGAATTGCGCGCCGCGGACCATTTTGCCGCGCTGCCTCTCGATATCGTGCGCCAAACCTCGGGTCTGATCGCAGGGCGCGCTGAAACAGCATGCGCCTGCGGCGCGCCCGAGATGGCACCTGATACGGTGGCCAACGCCGCTCGCGCTCTGGGCGAAGCCGGCGCGACGAGCATCGCCGTCGGCTTTTTCGCCAGCGCTAACCGCGCCGCGCTGACAAAATCGCTTGCGTCGCTCGCCACGGACACCCCGCTCACCGCAGTTCTTTTCGCAGATCGGTCGCCCGATATGGAAGGCCTCGACGCCATAGCCACAGCCGGTTTTCGCGCTGTCGCACTGGATTTGTCCAGTACCGACAAAGGCCGAGTGATGGACTATTATTCCCCGGTGCAGATCGGCGAATTTTTTGCCCGCGCCAAGGCTCTAGGGCTGCAGGTCGGCGTCAGCGGTGGACTGGAAGCGCCCGACGTGTCGCGGCTGCTGCATTTTGCCCCGGATTTCCTTGGCTTCCACCTCGACTTCGCGACCATGCGCTCTCTCGTTCCGACCAATGGTCAACCCGTCTCTGCAAAACACAGTACGTCGGGCACCGATAAGATTTTTGTCCGTGACTTTGTTCTGCCCGTTCAGATCGGCGCCTACAGTTTTGAGCGTGGCCGCACCCAGCAAGTACGGTTCGACGTCGTCGCCGAGATAGAACGTGACGGGCAAAAGCCTGAGGACATGCGCCATGTCGTGTCCTACGATCTTATCATGGACGGCATCCGCGCCATCGTCGAAAGCGGCCATGTCCAGCTCAGCGAGGCGCTGGCCGAAGCAATCGCCGACCGCGTGCTGGCACACCCGCGGGTGGTGCGCGTGATGGTGAGAGTAGAAAAGCTGGAGCTTGGCGCCGGCGGTGTCGGCGTCGAAATTGAACGCGGCGCGGCGCGCCAGAACTGATGGAGGACACATGACAGAGCGCAAGAAAGAGCGAATATACACTGAGGGCGAAATCGCTATGAGGTTGAAAACCCTGCCCGACTGGAGCTTTGCCGACGGTCATATCTGTCGGACCTATGCGACCCGGGGCTGGAAGGCGACGCTGATGGTGGTCAATACAATCGGCCATCTCGCCGAAGCTGCCTGGCACCATCCCGACCTTGCCCTCAGCTATGGCAGCGTCACTGTCAAACTGATGAACCACGACGCCGAAGGCATCACCGACAAAGATTTCGAACTCGCCGGAAAGATCGAGGATGTTGTGACGTGGCAACCAGGCGCGGAGGAAGCGAGTGCACTGACTGGGCCTCCGGAGAATAAGCGGATACTAATCAAAATTTCACAGCCCTAGTTGCCACCGAGTACGCCCTAGGGTTGATAAATTATATAAAATTAATTCTTCTATATAGATCGTTTTCATAATAACTAATCAGATGATTTTCTTAATGAGTGGTTATTATGACACCCTTAAGTTGGAATTTTTGGACAGTGTATCGCCGATATCGACTGCAATAATATTGGATGGCTTTTCGCCGTTCTATCAGGCGCTATCATTGGCAAGGCCTCGTGGAAGTGGGGCATTCATTGGGCGTCCAGGGAGCAGATAAGCGGAAATTATATGCCGGTATACTCATAAGTATATTTTATAATATATTTTAATTTCTTAGAGGGTTCTGTATTAATGAATGCACCTGGCAGCCACGGCATCGGATATAATGGAAATCTGTTCGATGGCTCCGGCTATTACCATTTGGGTAACGGCTTCCGAGCTTACAATCCTGCGTTGATGCGATTTCATAGCCCTGATTCCTTGAGCCCCTTTGGTAAGGGTGGCTTAAACGCCTACGCCTATTGCATGGATGACCCAGTTAACCGGGTGGACCCGAGCGGCGGAGTTCCAATTTTTTCCGCCGTTTTTAAAGCTTTAAATAGGTTAGCCGGAAGTCTCATCGGCCGTTCTGTTGCCCCCTCTCTCGCCCGTCGGGGGTCTACACTCTCGACGAGTTCTGTCGCGTCAGGAGGAGAGATCTATCCACATGTTGGCTTAACCTCTCCCAACAATACGCGTACTACCGAGTTTATCGCCGTGAGAAGAATCGAGGCATATCATGCTGATTTTAAACGCATTCATCCCACCAGTGAGAGCGGAAGGCAACCGTCCTCGCTGTCCACGCTATCTGCCAGAAAAATTGTTCAAAAGGATATACGACAGCTAGAAGAGCTCGCTTTGGATCCGAGAGTTCGCAGAGATATCATAATCGAGCATACGAGGAACTTCCTGGAAAAATTCGATCAAAGCAATCAGCAGACGATGATCATTAGAAGAGCTGTTGTTGGTCGAGATCAGAGTTTTCGCAGGACGGCGTTTCTGCCCGAACTCAAGGAGATAATCGACGATGTCAGAAGGCCTGGCGTCAGGGGAGCTGTTTCAAATAGTCGATGAGCTTGCTCTCCTCGTCCACCTTCAGTCCCATTGACGCTTCCAGGCCCGCAGTGTGGCAGCTAAAAGTGTATCAACGGGGACACTATGGCCGATTCCATCTTTTTGACCGCCGGCACCGCGACCGCTGAAATTGCCATTGCCGGCGCCGAGCCGGTGGCCTGGTCTGCCGCCGGCATGGATCTTATGTGGCTGCCAGACCCAGCGCTGTGGCATCAGGTCAACCCGATCCTGTTTCCCATTGTCGGACGGGCCCATCACGGCCTGCTCCATGTGGACAACACAGCCTATCCGATGCCGATCCACGGTTTTGCCAATGGAAAATCGTTTCGCCCGTTGGAGGTGACCGCCGACACGGCCCGGCTGGTGCTGGCCGACGATAGCGAGACATATGAAAACTTCCCCTTCGCCTTTGAGCTTGAGGTGTTTTACCGGCTGACGGTCGATTCGCTCGACACTCATTTCACAGTCCGCAATCCCGACGCAGAAAAGCCATTGCCTTATGCGCTGGGCACCCATCCGGGATTTCGCTGGCCTTTTGCGGGCGACAGCCGCCAGGGCTTTCGCATCATGTTTGACAAGGCCGAAAAAGGCGATGTTCCGGCAGTCACGCCAGACGGTCTGTTCTCCCGCACAATGCGGCGCGCGGTGCCGTTCGAGGGCACGGAGCTTGCCGTCTCCGATGCGCTGTTTGCACATGAGGCGTTGTGCTTCTTCAATGCCGAGAGCCAATCCTTCCGCTTTGTAGGGCCAGACGGCACGTCAATCGCGATAGAAGTCGAAAACTTTCCCCACCTCGCCATTTGGAGCCTGCCCGGGGCACCCTTCGTGTGCTTGGAGGCATGGACCGGCCATGGCGACCCGGAAGGCTTTGACGGCGACATTTTTGAGAAGCCATCCATGCTGGTGCTGGCACCGGGCGAAGAAGCGCGACACCGGGTCAGGATGGTAGTGGGGTAGCGTCCGGCACCGTTTACGCCGCGTGTTGGCTCTCATCCAATGGCGCTGCAGCCACAGTCGGTACCCTGATCCCCGCATCGGCCACAATCGCGCGGGCCATGTCGTCGGCGACGACAGCGGGTGACAGGCCGGATCTTTCCGACACATCGAAAATCTGCGCCAGCCGCTCGGGAATCTTCCGCACCCGCATTTCCACAGCTGCAGCACTTTCCTGCAGGTTTTCGGCTACGACGTTGATGATGCCGCCAGCATTCACAAGATAGTCGGGAGCGTAGAGAATGCCGCGCTCAGCCAGGCGTTTTGCGTCTTGCGGGGTCGCAAGCTGGTTGTTGGCGCCGCCGCAAATGATTTTTGTGTTGAACCTGGCAATCGAGGCTTCGTTCAGCACGGCGCCCAGCGCGCAAGGCGCCAACACATCGGCCTCCACCGAAAGCAAAGCCTCAGGCGCAACAACCTGCGCTCCGAACAGTTCAGTACATTTTTCGGTGCGCGTCATTGCACCGTCAGCGACTATTAGCTTTGCGCCGGCCTCATGCAACAGGCGCGCCAGTCCCATGCCGACATTGCCGACACCCTGAATCGCAACCGTGCGGCCTTCGAGCGTCGTGCCCAGTATCCGCTCCACGGCGTGCTGCATGGAGAGAAAAATACCGAGCGCGGTCCATGGCGAGGGGTCACCACCAGCCGCTGCGCCATCTGACGGGAGGCCGGCGACGTGACGGGTCATAGTGCGCACCGCCTGCATGTCCGACACCGTGGTACCCACATCCTCGGCGGTAAGGTAGCTGCCGCCCAGGCTGTCTACAGCGCGGCCATAGGCGGCAAAAAGTGCGGTGCGGTCGAACTCGTCGCTTGGGCGCATGATCACTGCCTTGCCGCCACCGAAGGGCAGGCCTGCCAGCGCGTTCTTGTAGGTCATGCCGGCGGCCAGACGCAGGGCATCGCGCGTGGCGCTCTCGCGGTCATCATAGGGCCAGAAGCGGGTGCCGCCGGCTGCCGGCCCAAGGGCGGTTGAATGAACGACGATGATGGCGCGCAGACCGGTTTGTGGGTCGTTGAAAAAGCTCAGCTTCTCGGGCGGTAGTGTGGTGGAAAATGCGGCCGTCATTCAATCCTCCCAGATCAGACCTGCCATATGGTACGCTTGGGTTTGAAAAAAATTCTGCCTATTATATTGCTTTGTTGCAAAATATAAGAATAGATATACCCGTATTCTGAAAAATCAGGTCTGATTTATGCAACAAGAGCTCGACCCTCTGGACCGCCGCATTCTGCAGGCTCTGCAGGAGGATGCCTCGCGTTCCACAGCCGAGATCGCGGAAATGGTGGGCATGTCGCAGTCGCCCTGCTGGCGGCGCATCCAGCGCCTTAAGGATGAAGGTTTCATCCGCAGCCAGGTAGCAATTGTCGACCGCCGCAAGGTCGGGCTCAATGCGCAGGTTTTCGTGCTGGTAAAACTCACCATGCATGGCCGCCAGAATCTCGATGAATTCTCGGACCAAATCCGCGCCTTTGACGAGGTGCTGGAGTGTCATGTCCTGATGGGCGGATATGATTTCCTTATCAGGGTAGTTGCTGCCGATATCGATGCCTATCATACTTTTTTCTTCGACAAGCTCAGCCGTCTTCCTGGTGTGCAGGAGGTGAATTCGGTGATTTCTCTGTCGGAGATCAAATCCACAACGGCACTGCCGCTCTAACTCTTGGTTTCTATGCAATTCCAGACGGAAAGCCGCATCGAACTTTCACCGGAATTGCTCTGGCTGGCACACATGCTTTGGGAGGAGCTTGCTTGAACATGAACCCGGACTGGTGTTGTCTGCCCTGGCGGCAGACCCTGCAGCAGGGGCTTCTGCTGACATATCTGAACGCCGGAAGGGCAGGCGCATGAGCGACAATACTCCGCTGAAATTCCACGTCCCCGAGCCTGCCGTGCGGCCGGGCGACAAGCCAGATTTTTCCAACGTCCCGATCCCCAAGGCAGGCTCTGTGCGCCGTCCCGACGTGGATGCTGACCCTGAATCGATCCGTGATCTTGCTTATTCCATCATCCGGGTTCTGAACCGCGATGGCGAGGCGGTCGGACCCTGGGCCGGCACGCTCACCGATGAAGAACTGGTGGAAGGTTTGCGTCACATGATGACGCTGCGCACTTTCGATGCGCGCATGCAGTTGGCGCAGCGCCAGGGCAAGATTTCCTTCTACATGCAGCATATGGGCGAGGAAGCGGTCAGTTGCGCCTTCCGCAAGGCGCTGTTGCCCGGCGACATGAACTTTCCGACCTATCGGCAGGCCGGTCTTTTGATCGCCGATGACTATCCGATGGCTGAGATGATGAACCTCAATTATGCCAATGAGCTGGACCCGCTCAAGGGCCGCCAGCTGCCGGTGCTCTATTCGTCCAAGGAGCATGGATTTTTCACCATCTCCGGCAATCTGGCGACGCAGTTCGTGCAGGCTGTCGGCTGGGCGATGGCGTCTGCCATCAAGGGCAACACGAAGATTGCCGCCGGCTGGATCGGCGACGGCTCGACTGCCGAAAGCGACTTTCACGCGGCGCTGGTGTTTGCCTCCACCTACAAGGCGCCTGTGGTGTTGAATATCGTCAACAACCAGTGGGCCATTTCCACCTTCCAGGGCATTGCGCGTGGCGGGTCGGGTACCTTTGCGGCGCGTGGGCTTGGCTTCGGCGTGCCGTCGCTCAGGGTCGACGGCAATGATTACCTGGCGGTTCATGCAGTCGCCAAATGGGCGGTCGAGCGGGCGCGCAAAAACCTCGGACCAACGCTGATCGAGCATGTGACCTACCGGGTCGGTGCCCACTCCACCTCTGACGATCCGTCTGCCTACAGGCCCAAGACCGAATCTGAAGTCTGGCCGCTTGGCGACCCGGTCATGCGGCTGAAAACCCATCTCATATTGCGCGGTCTTTGGTCGGAAGAGCGCCATAAGCAGGCCGAGGCCGAGGCGCTGGACATGGTGATCGCTGCCCAGAAGGAAGCCGAAAAGCACGGCACGCTGCATAATGGCGGAAAACCGTCGGTGCGCGATATGTTTGAAGGCGTCTATGAAGAAATGCCGCCGCATCTGAAGCGGCAACGCCAGAAGGCGGGGGTCTGAACCATGCCCAGAATGACCATGATCGAGGCTGTTCGCGACGCCATGGACGTCAAGATGGGGCTGGACGAGGATGTCGTCGTGTTCGGCGAGGATGTCGGCTATTTTGGCGGAGTCTTTCGCTGCACCCACGGGCTGCAGCAAAAATATGGAAAAAACCGCTGCTTTGATGCGCCGATCAGCGAGCTTGGCATTGTCGGTACCGCCATCGGCATGGCGGCCTATGGTTTAAAGCCCTGCGTGGAAATCCAGTTCGCGGATTATGTCTATCCAGCCTATGACCAGATCGTGTCGGAGGCTGCGCGGCTGCGCTATCGCTCCAATGGCGGGTTCACCTGTCCGATCGTCATCCGCATGCCTTCGGGCGGCGGCATTTATGGCGGCCAGACCCACAGCCAGAGCCCCGAGGCTCTATTTACCCATGTGGCAGGCCTGAAAGTCGTGGTGCCGTCCAATCCCTATGATGCCAAGGGGTTATTGATCTCGTCCATCGAAGATCCCGATCCGGTGATTTTCCTGGAGCCCAAGCGGCTCTACAACGGCCCGTTCGACGGACATCACGACCGGCCCGTCACCCCTTGGTCCAAACACCCATTGGGCGAGGTGCCGGCAGGCCACTTTACAGTGCCGCTGGGCGAGGCGATCATTCGCCGGCCCGGTTCGGCGCTTACTATCCTGGCCTATGGAACCATGGTTTATGTGGCGCAGGCAGCGGTCGAGGAAACCGGCATCGACGCCGAGATCATCGATCTGCGCACGCTGTTGCCGCTCGATCTCGATACAATTCTGGCATCGGTCAGAAAGACCGGGCGCTGCGTGGTGGTGCATGAAGCAACGCTGACATCGGGCTTCGGTGCAGAGCTTGCCGCGCTTGTGCAGGAGCATTGCTTCTATCATCTGGAAGCACCGGTGGCGCGGGTCACCGGCTGGGATACGCCCTATCCGCATGCGCAGGAATGGGCTTACTTCCCCGGGCCAGACCGTGTCGGTCGGGCGCTTCTTGAAACGATGGAAGGCTAACGCGGTGGGCGAACATACAATCAAGATGCCGGATGTCGGCGAGGGCGTGGCCGAGGCTGAGCTGGTCGAATGGCAGGTGAAGATCGGCGACCTGATCCGCGAGGATACAGTTCTGGCCGCCGTCATGACCGACAAGGCGACGGTGGAAATTCCCTCGCCGGTGGATGGCGAGATTATCTGGCTGGGCGGCGAGATCGGCGATGTCATTGCTGTCGGCTCGCCACTGATCAAGCTGAAGGTCGCCGGCGATGCCGCTGCTAAGGCCGAACCGGCCTCGGCAAAAACTTCCGCTCCGGCCAAGGCTGAAGATAAGTCTGAAAAGAAGGCTGAAGCGCCTGCCAGTCCTGCACCCAAACCGGCACCGGCGGCGGTGGCGGCACAGCCTGCTTCTTCAGCCAAACCGGCGCTGCGCTCAGCCCTTGGCGCGCCCCGCCCGCAGGGCGAAAAGCCGCTTGCTGCGCCTGCGGTGCGGCATGAAGCGCGCGAGGCCGGAGTTGATCTGCGCCAGGTGCCGGGTACCGGCCCGGCCGGTCGCATCACGCATGATGATATCGCTGCCTTTATCGCGCGCGGTCCGCAGCCCGGTCGCGGCAGCGGGTTGCAGCCCGACAATACGGTCAACGAGATCAAGGTTATTGGCCTGAGGCGCAAAATCGCCGAGCGGATGGCGGTCTCTGCGTCGCGTGTCGCCCACATCACCTATGTCGAGGAAGTGGATGTTACCGCGCTAGAGGAATTGCGCGCTGCGCTCAACAAGGACAAGCGCACCAACCGGCCAAGGCTGACGCTTTTGCCCTTCATCATGCGTGCTATGGTCAAGGCGATTGCCGAACAGCCGGCGATGAATGCGCGGTATGATGATGATGCGGGCGTCATCCACCAATATGGTGGTGTGCATATCGGCATTGCTGCGCAGACTGCTACTGGTCTTGTTGTGCCGGTAGTGCGCCATGCCGAGGCGCGCGACCTCTGGGATTGCGCCTCCGAGGTGAACCGGCTGGGAGATGCGGCCAAGGCCGGCACGGCCAGCCGCGAGGAGCTTTCGGGCTCGACCATCAGCATTACTTCGCTTGGCGCCATGGGCGGTGTCGTTACAACACCAATGGTCAACTATCCGGAAGTCGCCATTGTCGGCGTCAACAAGATGATGGTGCGCCCGGTGTGGGATGGGACGCAGTTCATCCCGCGCAAGATGATGAACCTGTCGTCCAGTTTTGACCACCGACTGATCGACGGTTGGGATGCGGCGATCTTTATCCAGCGGATCAAGTCGCTAATTGAAACGCCTGCCCTGATTTTCATTGAAGGTTGAGCTGATGAAAGAGATTTCCTGCAAGCTGCTGGTGATCGGGGCCGGGCCGGGCGGCTATATCTGTGCTATCCGCGCAGGGCAGCTGGGCGTCGACACGGTGATCGTCGAACAACGCAAGGTCGGCGGTACATGCCTCAACATCGGCTGCATCCCTTCCAAGGCGCTGATCCATGCGGCGGAAGAGTTCGAGCGGGCGAAGCTGATGGCATCGGGCAAGAGCCCGCTGGGGATCTCGCTGACATCGCCTGAACTTGATCTTGCCAAGACAATCGGCTGGAAGGACGGCATTGTCGGACGGCTGACGAATGGCGTCGCCGGTCTGTTGAAGAAGGCCGGCGTGAAAACCGTGCTTGGCACTGCTAAATTTCGCGACGGAAAGACCATTGAGGTCGAGACAGAGACCGGGCTTCAGGTCATCCGCGCCGAGAATGTGGTGATCGCTACAGGCTCGGCAGCAGTCGCACTGCCCTCGCTGCCCTTCGGCGGTGCGGTGATTTCATCGACAGAAGCGCTGGCGCTTTCCGAAGTGCCGAACAAACTCGCGGTTGTCGGCGGCGGGTACATCGGGCTGGAGCTTGGCATTGCCTTTGCAAAGATGGGCGCCGAGGTCACCGTGGTGGAAGCGGCCGAGCGCATCCTGCCGCTTTACGATGCCGAACTGACGCGACACGTCGCCAAGCGGATGACTGAGCTGGGCATGACCGTTTTGACCGGCGCCAAGGCCAAAGGTTTTGACGAGAAATCGGGTTCTCTTTCGGTAGAGACAGGCGAGGGCGGCGAGAAGAAGATCAAGGCTGACACAGTGCTGGTCACTGTTGGTCGCCGTCCTGTCACCGACGGTTTCGGTATCGACGAGATCGCGCTCGATATGGCTGGGCGGTTCATCCACATCGACGACCAGTGCCGCACCTCGATGCGCGGCATCTTTGCCATTGGCGACGTCACCGGAGAACCCATGCTGGCTCACCGCGCCATGGCGCAGGGCGAGATGGTTGCCGAGATCGTCGCCGGTCACAAACGCGCTTTCGACAAGGCGGCAATCGCTGCAGTCTGCTTTACCGATCCAGAAATCGTCTCGGTCGGACTATCGCCTGAGGAGGCGCGCCAGACGGGCCGCGAGGTCAAGATCGGCCAGTTCCCGTTCAGCGCCAATGGCCGAGCGATGACCATGCTGGGAGAGCAGGGTTTTGTGCGTGTCGTGGCGCGGGCTGACAATTATCTGGTGCTCGGCATCCAGGCGGTCGGGCAGGGGGTGTCAGAACTGTCGGCGGCTTTTGCGCTCGCTCTCGAGATGGGCGCGCGGCTGGAAGATATTGCCGGGACTATCCACGCCCATCCGACCCAGAGTGAAGCGTTCCAGGAAGCGGCATTGAAAGCGATGGGACGCGCCTTGCACATCTGATCCCGACGAGGGGTCTATCGCCCCAAACAAGGGTCCCATCGCGCCAAACCGGGACAACGGACTTAAAACGGCCCCGTTCGCCGCAGAATCGCGCCAAACAGAGAATGTTTGGCATCAAACTTCGTCGAATAGGCCGCCCTCGCGTGAGGAATTGCGGCTGATCGAAGCTTCCTCCTCGTCGTCGGGGAGCGCCTCGTCGCTCTCCTGATAGGGGTTGTCGTCGGCATCAATTGCCTCTTCTGCCTCCTCTTCCTCGATCTCTTCGACGCGGGTCGAAACGTCTTCATTTTCAACGTCGAGGGAGACTTCTTCGGTCAGTTTCTCAACGTCCTGGGTGTTTTCGGGGTCGCGTTCGCGGTTGTCGTTCATGGCTCATTCCTTTCATGTTGTGAGCACAACGGATGAACCGGGAACGGGTTGCTGGCGTGATCGAATTCTGCTGCTGGCGCAGCCGCAGGCATTTGAAAAGTTTAGGCTTTATGCCGTGAGGCAATATCGGAGGACGGCGCCGGAATGGCTGAAGGACAGCACGTGGAAGGCGGTTTCAGTGACATTGACGGCCGCTATGCCTGGACCCGGCTCGCCATTTCCGTCGCGCTGTCGACCATTGGCGGCGTTGGTATGTGGGCGGTTGTCGTGGTGATGCCATCGGTGCAGGCTGAGTTCGGTGCCGACCGCGCCGGCGCTTCCTTTGCCTATACCGCAACGATGTTGGGATTTGCGCTCGGCAACGTTGCTCTGGGCCGCGCGATAGACCGAAACGGTTTCCTCATTCCGGCGCTCATCTCCGCCGCAGTTCTTGGAGCCGGCTTCATTCTCGCGGCGCTTTCGACGTCGATTTTGATGTTCTCGCTGGTGCAAGGGATCCTCATCGGGGTTGGTTCTTCAGCGACGTTTGGACCTCTGATTGCCGAAATATCTCAATGGTTTAATCGTCGACGCGGAATAGCGGTGGCGACAGCTGCATCAGGGAATTATCTGGCCGGAGCGCTGTGGCCGTTGGCCATGCCACCAGTCATTTTAAGCGAAGGCTGGCGCTTTACCTATGTCGGCATCGGCATCATTTGCATCGCCACCATGCTGCCGCTCATCCTGTTGCTCAGACGTCGCCCACCTCTTGCCGCTTTTGCCGCAACCGGCTCGAAAGCAATTCTCACCCATCCGATAGGAATGCCGCCCGGCGTCCTGCAAGGGCTGCTGATCGTGGCGGGTGTTAGTTGTTGCGTCGCCATGTCTATGCCGCAGGTGCATATCGTCGCCTATTGCGTCGATCTCGGCTACGGCATGGCGCGCGGGGCGGAAATGCTGATGCTAATGCTGGCCGCCGGCATCGTGAGCCGGTTGGCGTCGGGGTTCCTGGCCGACCGGATCGGCGGCATTCGCACATTACTCATAGGCTCTGTACTGCAAGGTCTTGCGCTGCTTCTGTTTATTCCGTTTGACGGACTGGTATCGCTCTATGCGGTGTCGCTGGTGTTTGGTCTGTCACAGGGCGGCATCGTCCCCTGCTACGCGATCATCGTGCGCGAATATATGCCGGCGGCAGAGGCCAGCCAGCGTGTCGGTATGGTGATCATGGCAACCGTCATGGGTATGGCGCTGGGTGGTTTTCTGTCGGGCTGGATCTACGATCTCACGGGCTCCTACGCGATGGCGTTTTTCAACGGTATCTGCTGGAACCTGCTCAACATCTTGATCATGCTGTTTCTGCTTATGCGCTCAAGACGCGCTCTGGCTGTGCACAGTGAGCCCCGCGCTGCCATCTAAGGCACTGAGTCCGATGCGTCATGCAAGGTTTTGATTTTACGATATATATCATTCCACGAAGATGCTTACGCTGGCGGCGCGGCCGGCGGCATCTACAACCGTGAGGGTGGAATAGCCGGCGCCATCGGGCTGCCAAGTTGCGGTGCGGGTGCGATGCAGACCGGCGATTGCCTTACCGTTTGCCAGCCAGCGGAACGGTGCCCGGCCGCCCTGCAGTTTCATGGCTAGAGGCGCTGCCGTGCCTTCGGCAAGATCGATGTGGGCTCCGGCGGGCGGGAAAATTATCTGCGGCGGGGGTTCGGAAGGTGCGTTGGGAGCCGCGGTCAACCCGTCAGCACCAGGTGCAAAGCGAGCAAGTGTTACCGGCAAGTCGGCACGTCTGGCACGGATGGCACCGGCAGGCGGGCGCCGCATCGGCTGGAGCGCAAGGCCGGAGCGGGCGAAGGCCTCGAACAGGATCGGAGCCGCTGCGACATAGCCCGCGAGGCCGGCAACCGCGCCGCCATCGGCGCGCCCGACCCACACGCCCAACACATGGCGACCGTCGAAGCCGATCGACCAAGCGTCTCGGTAGCCATAGCTGGTGCCGGTCTTGTAGGCGATTCCGCGCTGAGTGGCGCCATGCGGTGGTTTGACCCCTGACAGAATGTCGGCGATTTGCCACGCTGCCTGTGGCTCGAGAACGTCAGTGCTTGCAGTGGAGGGCTCGATCAATTCTGTGCCGTCGCGCAACAAATGCGCGCGGCCGCCATCGGCGAGACCAGTGTAAAGCTGCACCAGATCGCGGAGGCTGAGGCCAACGCCGCCGAGCCCGATCGCCAGACCAGGCGATTCTCCGGGTGGCAGTTGTGGCATCACACCGGCGCGGCGAAAGCGGGCAGCAAGCCGGGCCGGGCCGACCGCGTCTAGCAGCGTGATGGCCGGCACATTGAGCGACATCTGCAATGCCTGACGAACGGAGACATCGCCTTGATATCGCATGTCAAAATTGCGTGGACGGTAACCGGAAAAATCAGAGGGCCGATCTTCAACAAGCGTCTCCTGCGCTACCAGACCCTGCTCCATTGCCAACCCGTAAATGAAGGGCTTCAGGGTTGATCCTGGCGAGCGGACGATACGCGTCATATCGATCCATCCGGCGCGGCCTGTGCTGAAGAAATCGGCTGATCCGACTGATCCGAGAATTTCACCGGTGCGGGCGTCTGCCATCACCATTGCGACTGACAATTTTGGCCCCAGGCGCGTGGCGGCGTTCAGCGCGACTGCTTCCAAGCCGCTCTGCACAGGACGGCTGATGGTCAGCCGGTGGGCCGTTGCGGAGGGCGCGTTGCGTAGGGCAGTCTCTGCCAGGTGGGGGGCGTAAGCGGGTAGCGCCAGACGCCTCTCAGGGATGGCTTCGGCGGCAGCACGTGCTGCCTCACGTTCGCTCAAAAGACCAGCACTCACCATGCGGTTCAGCACGCGATCGCGTGCGGCCCTCGCTCCTTCGACATTCCGGTCCGGGCGACGGCGCTCAGGTAGCTGGGGCAGCGCTACGAGCAGAGCGGTTTCGGACACGCTGAGCCGCTTCGGTTCTTTGCCGAAATAGGCGAGAGCGGCGGCGCGTACCCCTTCGAGGTTGCCGCCATAGGGTGCAAGCGTCAGGTAGCGCGTCAGTATTTCGTCCTTGGTAAGACGGCGTTCAAGCTGGAGCGCGCGAAAGATCTGGCGAAATTTTGCTCCAAGCGAGCGGGCGTCTCGCGGTTCCATCAGTCGGGCAAGCTGCATGGAAACTGTCGAGCCGCCTGAGACGATGCGGCCGTTGGAAACAAGCTGCCAGCCGGCGCGCAGGATAGCGAAGGCATCAACGCCTCGGTGCTGACGAAACCGTTTGTCCTCGTAGGTAATCAACATTTCTATCAGCTTTGGGTCGACAGAAGCGAGGTCGGTCCGCAGCCTCCAGCGCCCTTGAGGCGTGGCAAAGGCGCGGAGCAACAGCCCGTCGCGGTCGAGCACCTCGGTGGACGCTTCGAGCCGCGCGGGCAAAGGAGGCGGAAAGGCACGGTCAGCCCATAAAAACCCCGCCGTAGCCAGAATCGCGCCAACCGTGAGGGAGATCGTGGCGGTGGCCGTTATGCGAAGCATTCTGCGGCTCACGGAGCCTTGACCTCCATCATGCCGGTTGCTGTGCGGGCGGAAAATTGTGGCCGGTACATGTCTTCAACTGTGGCTGCCGGATGCGTGTAGACGCCAGGTGTCACCGCGCGCACGACATAAGCCATCGTTGCGATACGCTCGTCGCCCTGCACCCGATCAAAGGCTGCGACGAAACGGTCATCTCGGAACTCGAGATGGGCTGCTTCAGTTGGCGGAAGCCAGTCAAAACTAGACAGTTCGGCGCTTGATACCAGCCCCGGATTGTCGATCTCGAAACCAGCTGGAAGAAGATCGGTCACCAGCACACGCGATGGCCAGTTGTTGTTCTCGACGATCTTCAGAACGACCACGTAGCGCTGGTTCTGCGTGACCTCGGTCACGTTGGCCTCGGTGCCGTCGAGATTGTAGTAGGCGCGCACGATACTGAAGCCGTCGCCGCCAGCGGACAATGGTTGAACAGGAAAGGCTACGGCGGTCACTACGGCATCCACTGGGGTAGCGCTGCGGTTCACAACTGTGATCGGAGTTGTTTGGAGCGCTTCACCAGTGACGCGTTCGGCGTAATTTCCAGTGCGTATTGTTCCATTAATCTCGAGGCTTAGTGCTGAACTATCCTTGATGCCGCGTGCTGCAAGCAGCATCCATGCTTCGTCTTGGGTCGTGGTGAAGCGCGCTGTTCTGCGGGCGCCGCTGACAAATTCCACCATCGCTGGCATGGCCGCAGGCAACGGCTTGCTTTCGGCTGCGAGAGCCAGCATGGCAGCGCCGTCGCGCAGCGGCGATGCATAGTCACCACGGGCGTAATTGAAGACCGGGCTTGTTTGCGCCAACCGCAGGGCCGCCGCAAACGTTGCGTCGGCTCGCTGGTTATCGCCGTAAAGAGCGAGACCTGCCGCAAGCTGAGCTACTGCCATCGGGCTCGTAAATTCGTGCAGCTGTGTGTCAGAATAATAGCGCAGGTCACCGATGGAGGCCTTCTTGTTGCGGGCGAGGACATAGAGCGCATAGGCAATTTCGTTGCCGCGACCGGCGATGTCGATGTCGTAGCCCAAAGTGTTTTGCAAATTGTCGAGGGCCTGTACCATGGCTGCCGTCGGTACATCATATGACTGTTCGCGAGCGCGGGTCAGGAAGTCGGTGACGTAGGAGTCCAGCCACAGGTCACCTGATCCCGGCGACCACAGGCCAAAGCTGCCGGCCGAGGATTGGAAGTTCAGAACCTTGTAAATGGCATCCTGCACACGTTTATGCAGGTTGATGTTATCTCCATTCAGCCCCGCGGCGCGTGACAGTTCGCTGACGTAGAGGAGCGGCAGGGCCCGGCTGGCTGTCTGTTCGGCACAGCCATACGGATAGCGATCAAGCGTCATCAGAAGCGACGGGATGTCGAATGCGGCTGAGGGAGAAACACCGACGCTGACCGACGCCCCATCGAGCAGGCTCGCTGCCAGAAGCTCGCGATCGACCGACAATGTCCCGCCGTTTGCTGCAAGGCTCACGACCTGGCGGGTCGTGACAGGGAGTGTTCCCGGGCGAATGGGAAGCGAAAGCGCCTGCGTTACCGTCATGCCATCTGCGTGCGTGAGAGCAACCTCAATGGTGCCGGAACCGGTGCCGGATGCCTGCAAGGGCACGAACACTGTATGTCGCGCGCCGGCGGCAAGCGTGACTTTATCCGGTACGCTTTGGCCTGTGGCCAACAGATTACCATTGGTGGCGAGAGTAAGTGCATAATCGCCTGCAGGACCATCGGTGTTGGCGATATCAAGGCGCAAATGCGCGGTATCACCCGGCGCGAGGAAGCGTGGCAGGCCGGCAATCACGACCACCGGGTCTCGCACGATCACGTCTGCCGTGGCATGGCCGACCGCTTCTCTGCTCCAAGCAACGCTCATCACGCGCACGGTACCGTTGAACTGCGGCAGGTCGAAATCGATCGTTGCCTTGCCCTCGGCGTCAAGCTTGACGGGGCCCGCGAAGAAGGACACCAGCGTCTCGGTCGGAGGGCTGCCCTGAGCGCTCATCTCGGCGCCATCACCGCCGGTGCGGATTTTACCCAATGCACCCAGCGAGCCGTCGATCAGGAGGCCATAGAGGTCCCGCATTTCCAGCCCTAGCTGGCGCTGGCCGAAGAACCATTTCTCAGGATCGGGGGGCGTGTAGCTGGTGAGATTCAAGATTCCGACATCCACTGCGGCGAGCATGACATAGGTATCGCCTGTAGCGCCGGTTACACTAACCGGGATCGACAGCGTCTGGCGCGGGAGCGTCTTTTCCGGCAGATCGAGCGAGACTGAAAGCTTTTTGCTCTCAGGATCGATGGTCATCCATTTGACGCCGATGGCACGGGCCGGCATGCGCGTTTCCTCTGCATCACCGGGCCGGAAGAGCGTTGCTGTAATATAGGCACCCGCACCCCAATCGGCGCCGACCGGAATGTCGATGGTGGCGCCCTCATTAGAAATGCTGGCCGTTTGGGTGGCCAGAAGCCTGTCTGAGCCGATAGCGATCAGAAGTTCGCCGGAAAAATGCGGAGATATTTTCAGGTGTGCGGTCTCACCGACGTGGTATGTCTCTTTGTCGAGCGCAATCTCAAGGCCGTCGGGTGTTTCCGTCGACGTGGCTTCGACATACCAGCCTGCATCGAACTCGACGCTTGTTGCTGGTCCACCGGCCTCAGAAGATTCTACAGTCAGGCGGTAGCGGCCCCAGTCCACGGAAGCTGCAATGTCTGCGGTCGTATCAGCTTTTATGTCGATAACGCCGTTGGCCACGGCCTCTGTCGAGGTGACCGGTTCATAGCTCCAAGCGTTGCTGTTGCGATACCATTGATAATTGCGTTGGACCTTTACCAGCGACCAGGCAAGCTTCTCCATCGACGTGCGGCTGCCCGATGGATCGATTGCTATCACCTTGAAGGCAGCGTGGCCTCCTTGAGGTACCTGGCCGCTTTCGAATTGCGGATCGAGGCCGATCATTGGGCCGGATGGGCGGACTTCGATATCGATCTTGCGCTCGACTGCGCGGCCCGAGCCTTCGCGCATGCGCACCGCTACCTCTGCGTTGAGCAGTCTTGTGGTCGAGGGAACTTGGGTGAGGCTCACCGGAAAGGTTGCCTTGCCGTCGTCGCCGATATCTGGAAGTTGTTCGAGTGGTATGCGGGTGGCTTCACCATCTCCCTCGTCTGTAAGGCCAAAGGCATAACCCTTGAAGCGGTCCCATTGGGTGACAGTTGAGATGTTGACCTCGCCCTCTAACGATAGGCCAGCGGCAGGGGCACCATAGAGGAAGCGACCGTCGACGGTGACGTCGGCGGTTTCCGCAGTTGCAATTTCCCGCTTGTCGCTCGACAGGTCGAATTCGATGCGGTCCGGGACAAAATCTTCGACAAGGAAACTCACTTCGCTCGCCGCCGTCTGCTTGGGGTCGGTGTGGACGGCCACACGCCAGGTGCCGCGCATTGCATTGGCAGCCAGCGGCAGGTCAACTGTGTGGCCTCCGAGGGCTGCGCCATCGCTCATCATCCGACGTTCCTCAACGCCATCCGGGCGATAAAAGATGAAGGTGAGCGGCAACGACTCGATCGCTTGAGCTGAGGCATCGCGGGCGAGGGCTGCGACGTGAACGGTCTCGTTGACGCGGTAGATGCCTCGCTCAGTATAAGCATAAACATCCAACGCGCCGGGCGCAGGGCGACCTTCGACGCCGCGATCGGTCAGATCAAAGCCTGAGCGGGTCATGTCGAGGAAGACGAAATCGGCCTCGCCGTTGCGGGCTAGAACGGCTGCCGGTACTTGTCCCCCACTGCCGCGTGTGAGGCCTGGGGTAAAGGTTGCGCGGCCTTCGGCGTCCGTGGTTGCCGTGCCCAGAATTTCGTTGTTCTTGGCAAGCAAGGTCAGTTCCACGCCGGCAATGGCTTTTGCGCTTGCCAGCGAGCGGACAAAGACGTTGAGACCGTCCTGGCCAGTATAGGTGGCCAGCCCGAGATCTGAAACGACAAGCCATTGGGTGGCCCGGGTTTCCCAGGAACTGCGGTTGTCGACAAGTGGCTCGGCAGTGAGCACGTAAACTCCGGGCCTGCGCTGCGGCAGCGCTTCGTCAATGGGAAAGCTGGTGGTGACCTCCCTGTTCAGCTCTTTGGCGACGGCCAGTTCACCCTCCCAGACAGGCTCGCCCATTTCGTCGGAGATCGTCTGTACGTCATAATTGTCGAGCTGACGCAGGAATTGGGAACCGGAGATGAGCTGCGCCAATGCGCGGTCGCCCACGCGGAAGAGTTTTATCGCTGTTGCATCCATATTGATGGTAACGACTGGTATTCCACGCCGCGCCTTTGAAGGCAGCACGAAAGCATCGCCCGTAAAGCGGACCGCCGGGGCGCGGTCTCGGACATAGATGCTGAGTTGCAAGGGGGCAGCCAGAACTTCGCCGATGGCGGCCGGCAGGCCGACGCGGAACGCGATGCTGTAACGCTCGCCGTGCTCCAGTCCCTCGACGCAGATCTGCCGGTCCTTGGCAGAAACGCCTTTCGCTGCCCGACCATCGACAGTGACAAACTGGGCATAGTCGGTGCCGGTTTTTACGAGTTCTTCGGAGAATTGTGCACAGACGCGAGGGCTATCAATGTCCGCGTCGACTGAGTGATCGACAATACGGAAACCTTTTCGCGCCTTGAGGTCACTGTATTGGGCGATAATTCTGGGAGAATTCTCAAGCGCCAGACTTGCCTCATAGGATGACAGGGCTAGACGGGTGAACTCACGGCGGTCGAGCGCCTTGGCAAGCAGCCCGAGAGCCTCGGCGCGGACACCAGTGGTACGGGACGCCTGATATCCGATAAAGGCCGCGGATGTGGCTGTCCGCTTCAAGGTCGCGGTTTCCTCACTGTTGCTGGGTTGAACGTCGAACGAAGCATTGGCAAGTTCAAGCCAAAGTCCGCCATCGTCGGGCGCGATCGCTACTGCTGCTCCAAATTTGTCCACTGCGGTGCGTGGATCGTTTGAAAGGGAAGCGAACGTGCCTTCCTCGACCAGCTGGGCGAGGCCGTTCTCCTGCGTGGCTAGCCCAAATGCCTGCGTGCGAAACTGCGTTGCTTCATCGGCAACCCAAGCTGGCAGGAATGTCAGTTCCGGTGGTGCGCCGATGTCCGGATCACCGTTTGGCGTCACCAACTTGCCTGCTACCGCGCCGGGGAATAGTTTGAGCTGGTTGAAGTCGGATTTGAGGAAGCACCATTTCGCGTTCGTGTTGTAGGTAAAGGCACGACAGGCAGGATCGCGAAGACAAGCCGCCTTGCACTGTTCAAGCGATAAATCCTGTTCCGTGCGGAGGTCAAATCCGAAATAGTCGCTGCCATCTGTGGTAACGATCGTTCGCAATCCCTCGGCGGCTAACGCGGGATGATGGAGCGCAAAAAGTGCGACAAAAAATAGTGTAAATGACCGAACTGCGCGCAATGACATGTCGTCCTCCGAGACGCTGCTGTCGTCCGCTGACAATGAGCTAACTTTGGGGCAAGCTTGTCAATATGGGCAGCATGGAATGCTATGCTTTCAAGCTCTTTTCCGGACTCTTTTGATGCCCAATCTGAAGATAAATACAGTATATTTCCGAATCGATGATTGTGGTGCGAAGGTCCTATTTTAAATCTTACCGTGCACGGGAAGCCTTTGCGCGCGGGTTGGAGAATTTTTTTCTGCAATTTTTGATTGTGGAAAAGATTTGGCGGAATCCAGCGCGCAGTAGCGATTTTGCGTCAATGCTGTCGCTATTACGCAGACCGCCATCGTATCAAAGTTGCACATTCAACGCCGTATTGAGCATCCCGTCCGCTTTGACATCGCGGACCGGATGCTCAATGCTAATCGGCGGAAAGCCAAAATAATGGGAGTTACACCATGAACTTATTCAAGAGTAACGGGGATCGAGTCCCCGATCATATTTTGCGCATGGCTGAAGACGCCAAAGCGGGTGGCGTGGATCGCCGCGAGTTTCTTGCAATGGCCTCGGTGTTCGGCGCCTCGACAGCTATGGCTTACGGTATGCTCGGTCTTGCCGCGCCGACTGAAGCGCTGGCACAGGAGCCCAAGAAGGGCGGCGTGCTGAAAGTAGCGATGTTTATCAAGGATCCGAAAGATCCGCGCACCGCTGACTGGTCCGAGATCGCCAATGCAGAACGCCAGACGCTGGAGCCGCTGGTTAAGTACACTAAAGATTACACGTTCAAGCCCTATCTGCTCGAGAGCTGGGACGTAAACGACGACGCCACCGAATACACGCTGCATTTGCGTCCGGGCGTTACCTGGACGAACGGCGATGCCTTCACCGCTGACGATGTGATCTTCAACTTCACCCGCTGGTGTGACAAGAGCGCGGAAGGCAATTCAATGCCAGGCCGTATGGGCACGTTGGTTGATGAGGCTACCGGCAAGCTGAAGGAAGGCGCAATCACCAAGGTCGATGATATGACCGTCAAGCTAACGCTCACCAAGTCGGACATCGCGTTGATCCCGAACCTTTGCGATTATCCGGCATTGGTCGTGCACCGCTCGTTCGACGAGACTGGTGCGAACTTCGTGAAAAACCCGATCGGCACCGGACCCTTCGAGTTGGTTTCCTATGATGTCGGCCAGAAGGTCGTTTACAAACGCCGTACTGACGGCAAATGGTGGGATGGCGAGGCCTATCTCGATGGCGTCGAGTTCATCGATTATGGCACCGATCCATCAGCCATGGTTTCGGCGTTCGAATCCGGCGAAGTGCACACCAACCACGAGACCTCGGCGGACTATGTGTCGATCCTTGAAGGTGTTGGCGCCACGACGTCAGAAGTTGTCACAGCTTCAACCATCGTTGCCCGTACCAATGTTGCCAACAAACCATACGAAGACCAGAAGGTGCGCAACGCGCTGCAGCTTGCGGTGGACAACTCGGTGGTTCTGCAACTCGGCTACGGCAATGCCGGTACGACAGCTGAAAACCATCACGTCTGCCCTATTCATCCCGAATATGCAGAGCTGCCGAAGATTGCTCGTGATCCGGAGAAGGCCAAGGCGCTGATGGCAGAAGCCGGTCAAGCCGATTTCGAGCATGAACTCATCACAGTCGATGAGGATTGGCACAAGAACACCGGCGATGCCATCGCAGCGCAGTTGCGCGACGCAGGAATCAAGGTGAAGCGTACAGTATTGCCGGGCTCCACGTTCTGGAATGACTGGACGAAATATCCCTACTCGATGACCAACTGGAACATGCGTCCCCTCGGCATCCAGGTTCTCGCCATTGCATATCGTACCGGCGAAGCGTGGAATGAGGCAGCGTATTCCAATCCAGACTTCGATGCCAAGGTGGGCGAAGCGCTTTCGATATCCGATCCTGAAAAGCGCAAAACCCTGATGGCCGACATCGAGAAGATGCTTCAGGATTCAGGCATCCTGATCCAGCCTTACTGGCGCAAGCTCTACAACAGCTCGATGCCTTCCGTGAAAAACCACGGGATGCACCCGACATTCGAGCATGATTACGGAAAAGTCTGGCTCGACGCCTGATCTCATCGGCATCGGCGGGAGGGGCGTTTAGCCCCTTCCGCATTGATACGGGTTGCCGGGATTAGCTCCCGGACGCTACCCCAACCCGCATGGCAGGGGGCGCAATGCTAGCTTTCATTACCCGACGACTGGGGACCATGGCGTTGACCATGCTGTGCCTAACGATGGTCGTGTTCTTCATGATCAACCTTGAGCCCAATCTCAAGAAGCTGGCGATCAGCCAGCTCGACATGCGCAGTCCGGCCGAGCAAATCGAAAGCTGGCTGGTCAAGAATGGCTATCGACAGAATTTCTTTGTGCGCTACGGCCAGTGGCTTGGTGTCGTGCAAAAACAGCCGAATGTGGACCCTGCCACCGGTGCTTTAGTGCAGCGGTTCAGCTTTTGTGATGAACCGGCAAAACCTTATTATGGCGGCATCCTGCAGGGGGATTTCGGATGTTCGACCAAGTTCAAGACCAAGGTTGGGCACAAGCTATTTCCGGCGCTCAGCGCGACCGGGATTTTGATGTTTTGGGTAATGATCACTATGGTGCCGATCTCTCTCCTGATCGGCATCCTGGCCGGAATGCGAGAGGGTTCGCGAACCGACCGCGTACTCTCGGTCGCATCCATCACCACTACCGCGACGCCCGAATATGTTTCAGGCATCATTTTCACCGTAATATTTGCCACATGGCTTGGATGGCTCAATGGTTCAGCGGCAAGCGCCACCAGCCAAGGGATCAGCTTCTCCAACTTTACGCTGCCGGTAATGACCATGGCCGTCTACGGCATCGGCTACATCGCACGTATGACGCGCGCCTCGATGGTGGAGGTGATGACGCAGCAATATATTCGCACCGCACGGTTAAAGGGGCTGAATTTCGGCAGTGTTGTCGTCAAGCACGCTTTGCGAAACGCGCTCATCGCGCCGTTCACCGTCATCATGCTGCAGTTTCCATGGCTGCTTACAGGTGTGGTGATTGTCGAGACGATGTTCCGATATCAGGGCTTCGGCTACACGCTGGTGGAAGCGGCCGGAAACAACGACATCGACCTGTTGCTCGGATGCTCGTTGGTTTCGGTTTTCGTGGTGCTTTCCACCCAGCTCATTTCAGACGTAGGATATGCGTATCTCAATCCGCGCATCAGGGTTCAGTAGGGGGAATACCGGATGCAACTCGAATTTGTCGGGCCGTTTCAGATTTTCCTGGGCGTGCTTATCCGGTTCTGGCCGGTGTGGATCTGTCTTGCCATCGTTCTCGGTGCGAGCGTTACCTACAAGAAGAAGCTTGGGCTCTACGGGCAACTGTTCGACAGCGGGGTCGGTATCGCGGGTGTGACCCTTTGCCTGTTCTGGCTTTTCACCGCGATCTTTGCCGGAACTATCTCGCCTTTTAATCCGCTCGGTCAGATAGCAATCATGAAGGACGCTTTGCCCGGGGCCGTCGAGCCGGGCTCGCAACAGCTCTATCTTTTTGGCGGCGACAAACTCTCTCGCGACGTGTTCAGCCGCATGGTGTTTGGCTCTAAGATTGTGCTGATCATTGCGCCGGCGGCAACCGCTTTTGCGCTGATGGTAGGCATTACGCTTGGGCTTCCAGCCGGCTATTACGGCGGGCGTATCGACAGTTTTCTGTCTTTTCTTGCAAATCTGGTTCTGGCGTTCCCGGTAATCCTGCTGTTCTACCTGCTGGTGACGCCGGGCATCATGGATACGCCAATTCCCTACACTTTGGCGGGGATTTTCTTCCTATTTCCAATCATCTTTTTTTCAGCGCTCTTCTTCACACGTTACAAAAACAGACCTAACCGGCTTTACCCGCTTCTGGGGACCACTCTTCTGATCGGTGGCTGGGTGTATGCCGGGCTGGTTTTCAATGCCGATCCGCTCGGCTTTATCGCCATTACGCCCAATCAGCTCAACATTTTTGTGGCGGTGGTGTTTGCTTCAAGCCCGGGTGTGTTCCGGATCGTGCGCGGGCTGGTGATGGATATCAAGACGAGGGATTATGTAGCGGCAGCGCAGACCCGTGGGGAAACGCCCTGGTATATAATGCTGTGGGAGATCCTTCCCAATGCGCGCGGCCCGCTTATTGTGGATGCCTGTTTGCGCATTGGCTACACTACCATCCTGCTTGGCACTCTCGGCTATTTTGGTCTCGGGCTTGCGCCTGAAAGCCCGGACTGGGGGACCGCCATCAAGGATGCCAGCCGTCTGCTGCGCTCCTTCATCCATCCAGCGCTGCCACCGACAGTGGCACTCATGTCGTTTGTGCTCGGCCTCAATCTTCTGGCTGATGCGCTGCGCGAACAGTCTATGAAAGACTAAAACCAAAGGCGATCTGATGAACGAAGCCGTGAAAGCCACGCACATCGAAGCCGGCGCACAACCCATTCTGGAGATTGAGAACCTCTCGATTTCCTTCTTCACGCGCAAGGGCG
The DNA here is from genome assembly GCF_015500055.1 of Mesorhizobium sp. NBSH29. Lineage (NCBI taxonomy): Bacteria > Pseudomonadati > Pseudomonadota > Alphaproteobacteria > Hyphomicrobiales > Phyllobacteriaceae > Mesorhizobium > Mesorhizobium sp. NBSH29. Next base: position 3,441,339 of record NZ_CP045492.1, on the reverse strand, counting down.
AGATCCCCGCAGTGATGGATTTTTCCTGTTCGGTAATGCCGGGCGAGGCGATGGGAATTGTGGGTGAGTCCGGCTGCGGTAAGTCAACGGTGTCGCTCGGGATCATGCGAGATCTCTCCAATGTCGGTAAGATCGTCGGCGGGCGCATCAAGTTCCAGGGCAAGGACATGGGTGACCTGTCTGAAGAGGAACTGCGCGCCATCCGTGGCAACAAGATTGCAATGATCTATCAGGAACCGATGGCCAGCCTGAACCCGGCGCTGAAGATCGGCCAACAACTGATGGAAGTGCCGCTGATCCACGAGAAAGTTTCCAAGGAGGAAGCCTACAAACGCTCGCTGGAGATGGTACGCTCGGTACGGCTGCCAGACCCTGAACGGATGATGCGGTCCTATCCGCACCAGCTTTCCGGTGGTCAGCAACAGCGGATCGTCATTGCAATGGCGTTGCTTTCGAAGCCTGCCTTGCTGCTGCTCGATGAGCCGACAACGGCGCTAGACGTGACAGTTGAAGCCGGTATCGTCGAACTCGTGAAGGGGCTTGGCAAAGAGTTCGGTACTTCGATGATTTTCGTGTCGCACAATCTCGGGTTGATACTCGAGACATGCGACCGCATCACTGTGATGTATTCCGGCGAGGCGGTCGAGACGGGTTCGGTCAAGGACGTATTCGATCGGATGCGCCACCCCTATACGCAGGGATTGTTCCGTTCCATCCCGTTGCCGGGTGCTGACAAGAACTCGCGGCCCCTGATTTCTATACCAGGGCAATTGCCTCTGCCACATGAGCGGCCAAAGGGTTGCAATTTCGGGCCACGCTGCCAGCACTTTGTTGCCGGCTTGTGTGACGCGGGCGAGATACCGATGATCCCGGTTCCGGGCCATGAAAATCACCAGAGCCGTTGTGTACGCTTTGAGGAGATTGATTGGGAAGCGCTGCCACCAGGAGCGACGGAAAGGAAGGCGCCGCTCAAGCCTGGCAAAACTGTGCTGAAGGTCGACGATCTGCGCAAATATTACAAGGTTTCGGCAAACGAGATTTTTGGCGGTCGCGAAGGGCGCGTGGTTAAAGCCAACGAGACCATCAGTTTTGAGGCGCGCGAGTCCGAGACGGTTGCCATTGTGGGAGAATCCGGCTGCGGGAAATCGACGTTGGCCAAGGTGTTGCTCGGACTGGAGACCGCATCATCCGGGCAGGTGACACTGGATGGGTCTGAAATCCAGTCTACAGCCATCGAAAACCGCGATGTGAACACAGTTTCGTCGATCCAGATGGTTTTCCAAAACCCATTCGACACGCTGAACCCCAGCCACTCGGTCGGCTCGCAGATTATTCGCACGCTGGAAAAATTCAAGGTTGGGAACTCGGTGGCCGAGCGGCAGCAGAAGATGCTGGAATTGCTTGATCTAGTGAAGCTGCCGCGGGCGTTTGCGACACGCAAACCGCGCCAGCTTTCGGGTGGTCAGAAACAACGCATCGGCGTGGCTCGCGCGTTCGCCGGGCATGCCAAGGTAGTGGTGGCCGACGAACCGGTCTCTGCGCTTGATGTCTCAGTTCAGGCGGCGGTGACCGAACTGCTGATGGATATCCAGCGCGAATCCAAGATGACGATGCTGTTCATCAGCCATGACCTTTCGATCGTGCGCTATATCGCGGACCGGGTGGTGGTGATGTATCTGGGCTATATTGTCGAACAGGGGACGACCGACCAAATTTTTGCACCGCCCTATCATCCCTATACCGAGGCGCTGCTTTCTGCGATCCCGATTGCGGACACGAGTGTGATCAAGAAGCATATCGTGCTGGAAGGTGATATTCCGTCAGCCATGAACCCGCCCAGCGGGTGCCCCTTCCAGACCCGCTGTCGGTGGAAGAAGTTTGTGCCCGACAATCTGTGCGAGACACAGGTTCCACCGCTGAAGGAGCTTGGCGGCGGCCACCAGAGCCTGTGCTGGCTCAGCGACGAGCAATTGGCTGCTATGGAGCCGGTGATCTCGTTTGCCGATCCCAAAGGTGGATCGGATCTGGTGCCGGAGGACGCTCGCTAGTCGCGATTCATGGAACCCTTTTGATCGCCGATGGTTGCCTTCTTTCAGCAATCTGGATGCAGAAGGAAAAGCCCGTGAGCAATGATGACCGCGACAGACTTTACGAGATAATCGACGATGTTAGCATCGCGATGCTTACCACCCTCGAGAAAGATGGTTCGCTGCACACGCGGCCGATGGCAAACCAGAAAGCCGACAAGCACGGCGCGATCTGGTTCTTCACTGAGAAGAACGGAACGGTCGCCAAGAATGTTGAGAACAACGCGAAACTCAGCCTTGGCTATGCTGGCAGCGGCGCTTACGCAGTAGTGGCCGGCAAAGGGCGCATGGTCGAAGACAAGGCGATGATCGAGCGGCTGTGGAGCGAAGCGGTTTTAGCCTGGTTCCCGGAAGGCAAGGATGACCCCAATCTGGCTTTGTTGCGCGTTGACCCGGATCTCGGCGAGTATTGGTCATTCCCTTCTGCACCGGTTAGCCGCGTGGTTGGGTATGTGAAGGCAAAACTCACCGGGGAAAAGGCCGACGATATGGGCGTCAACAAGAGCATGTCGCTCTAAATCACTTGCGCCCGCAACTTTGCATCTGGGTTTGATAATTCCGGGCCATCTCATCGGTGGCGCGGGCATATTTCTTCAGGCTTGCAGGCCAGCTGCGCTTGAAGCCGCCCCATCCCAGATAATAGGCTCCGTAAAGGCGATAGGTATCGGTGGCGGCGACGCCGTGATTGCGCACTGTCTTGGCGTGGTACCAGCCAACAAAGTCAACCGCGTCGGCGAAATTGGTGCGGCGGGCGGCAAAACTGCCAGTCTCGCGTTGATATTGCGACCAGGTACCGTTTAGCGCCTGCGAATAGCCAAGAGCTGTCGACTGGTGTTTCCAGGGGATGAAGCCAAGAAGTTTCGTGCGCGGGGGCCGGGCGTTGGACTTGAACCCCGATTCCTTGCGCACCGTTGCCATGAGAACATGGACTGGAATTCCATGTTTTCGTTCGGCACGCTTGGCAGCGCTGTACCAATTGTTGAGAAAGCCATCCCGCTGGTCAAAAACGGAGCAGACATTGTTTATGCGGCTCGGTGGCGTGGCGCACGCGGCCAAACCGAGCAGAAGGGAAATTGTTAAAACTCGACTAAAAACTGAACTGAACATTCCTGCGATATAGCGGCTAAGAGTCAAAAGACTCTTTCTCTCGCTGTTAATCTCTGTGGCGCAATTGTGCACATTGAGATGATACCGTGGGTCGCGCAGAGCGGTGACCTGCTATCGATGGAAGTCACCTTGTGATACAGAATCCGATATTTCTGGCAGGCCGCTGAATTGATGACACATTTCGCAGCTGACGCTCATCCGTTCATCCGGGCCAATCTTACTCTGACGCCGATCCGCGGCGTACCGGAGGTGTCGATTTACACCGCGCATCCGGGCAGCGGGCTGGCACGGCTGGGTGGTGATGCCGCGCCGTATTGGGCTTACCCTTGGGCAGGGGGCGCAGCACTTGCTCGCCATGTTCTGGACAACCCAAAGGGTGTTGAGCGCAGGCGCGTGCTTGATCTTGGGGCGGGATCTGGGATGGTGGGTATCGCGGCAATGAAAGCCGGGGCGCATTCAGTTCTGGCAGCTGAGATCGATCCACTGGGACGTGCAGCCCTTGGCCTCAATGCCGCGGCCAATGGCGTTACCGTATCGGTAGCTGAACATGATGTGCTTGAGGGACCACTGCCCGATGTCCATACCGTGCTGGGCGGTGATGTCTTTTACAGTCGCGCGGTTGCAGGTCGTGTGTCGCGGTTTTTGGAACTGTGCGTGGACAGCGGTATCACGGTTCTGGTCGGCGATCCCGGGCGCGCACCGCTGCCGCTCAAGCGCCTTGTTCCACTGGCGGAATATGCTGTTCCCGATTTTGGCGATGGTGCCTCTGCACCCTTGCGAAAGGGTACAGTTTTCGGCTGGACGGCACAGCGGACCCGCAAAATTTGACCGATTGATAAAAAATTCAGCTGTGCTAGCGTTGGTTAAAATGAAAGCAATGGGGGATTTTGGATGGCCGAAGGTCAGTTCAAGCAAGGTATAGCGGAAGCGCGCCTTCCTGCGGCGCAATATGCACAAAATTTCTCCGACCTGCACCCGCCGCTTGATGCGCATGAGGCGCTGGTGGAAAGCGACCGCTGCTATTTTTGCTACGATGCGCCCTGCATGCAAGCCTGTCCGACATCCATCGACATACCACTGTTCATCCGTCAGATTTCAACGGGCAATCCGATTGGTTCGGCCAAAACGATTTTTGACCAGAACATTCTGGGCGGCATGTGCGCCCGGGTCTGCCCCACCGAGACGCTGTGCGAGGAAGTATGCGTTCGCGAGATAGCCGAGGGCAAGCCGGTGCAGATCGGCCGTCTGCAGCGCTATTCAACCGATATTGCAATGGTGCAGCACAAACAGTTTTACGACCGTGCGGCGGAGACCGGCAAAAAGGTTGCGGTGGTGGGTGCGGGGCCGGCAGGACTTGCAGCAGCACATAGACTGGCGCGTTACGGGCACGCTGTGACGGTCTTTGAGGCGCGTGAAAAGTCCGGTGGACTGAACGAATATGGAATCGCGGCCTATAAGGCGACTGACGCGTTTGCGCAGGCGGAAGTGGACTATGTCACTGCCATCGGCGGGATCGCCATCGTCAACAACAAGGCGCTTGGGCGCGACTATCAGTTGTCGGAACTGACGACATCCTATCACGCGGTGTTTCTAGGCATGGGCCTGTCTGGCGTGAACGCGCTGCGGGCCGAAGGCGAGGATGCGGTCGGCGTGGACAATGCGGTCGGATTCATTGCCGAACTGCGCCAGGCAGACGATCTGTCGCAATTGCCGATAGGGCGGCGTGTGGTCGTCATTGGCGGCGGCATGACTGCCATCGATGCCGGCGTTCAGGCAAAGCTTCTGGGCGCGGAAGAAGTTACGATCTGCTATCGGCGGGGCAAGGAAGCGATGAATGCCTCCTGCTTCGAGCAGTACCTGGCCGCAGCAAAAGGTGTCAGCATCCGTCATTGGCTACAGCCGAGGCGGGTGATCGTTGAGGGTGGTCGAGCAGCCGGAATTGAGCTCGAATATACCGCTGAGACGGAAGGCAGGTTGGCCGGCACCGGCGAAACGCTAACGATTGCTGCCGACCAGATATTCAGGGCCATTGGCCAGAACTTTGAGCCTGCGGCACTCGACGGCAGCGGGGCTTTGGTCGCGATGGAGGGCGGACGTATCCGCGTTGATGGCGAAGGAAAAACGTCTCTGGCTAACGTGTGGGCCGGCGGCGACTGTATTTTCGGCGGCGATGATCTGACCGTGTCAGCCGTCGCGCAGGGGCGGGATGCTGCCGAGAGCATGCATCGAACTCTGGTTGGATAAGGCTGCGGCACGAACCCATAAATTGTCACGCGCCTAGGAGAACGACCCATGGCAGACATTCGCAACGATTTCGTTGGCATCAAATCGCCGAACCCATTCTGGCTTGCTTCGGCGCCGCCGACGGACAAGGCCTATAACGTCGTCAGGGCCTTCAAGGCCGGCTGGGGCGGTGTCGTTTGGAAGACGCTTGGCGAGGAGGGTCCGCCGGTAGTCAACGTCAACGGCCCGCGCTATGGTGCAATCTGGGGCGCAGACCGGCGGCTTCTCGGGCTCAACAATATCGAGCTGATCACCGACCGCGACCTCTACCAAAACCTCGTCGAAATCAAACAGGTGAAGAAGGACTGGCCTGACCGGGCCATTGTCGTTTCGCTGATGGTGCCCTGCGAGGAACAGGCGTGGAAGGCTATTTTGCCTTTGGTTGAAGAAACGGCCGCCGATGGCATTGAGCTCAATTTCGGCTGTCCGCACGGCATGAGCGAACGCGGTATGGGCGCTGCCGTTGGCCAGGTGCCCGAATACATCGAGATGGTGGTGCGCTGGTGTAAGGCCAATACCCGCATGCCGGTGATCACCAAGCTGACGCCGAACATTGCTGATATCCGCAAACCCGCGAGGGCAGCGATGTCGGGGGGCACGGATGCCGTCTCCCTGATCAACACAATCAACTCGATCACTGCTGTCAATCTGGATACCTTCTCGCCCGAACCGTCGATCGACGGCAAGGGAAGCCATGGCGGCTATTGCGGTCCCGCGGTGAAGCCTATCGCGCTCAATATGGTGGCCGAGATAGCGCGCGATCCTGAAACACGTGGCCTGCCGATCTCAGGCATTGGTGGCATTACCACTTGGCGGGATGCGGCTGAATTTATGGCGCTCGGCGCTGGCAATGTTCAGGTGTGCACCGCAGCCATGACCTATGGCTTCAAGATCGTCGAGGAGATGATCGAGGGGCTGAAGAATTGGATGGACGCCAAGGGTCATGGCACGCTTGCCGATGTGGTAGGCCGCGCGACGCCCAATGTTACGGACTGGCAGTATCTCAACCTCAATTACATCGCCAAGGCCCAAATCGACCAGGATCTGTGCATCAAATGCGGGCGCTGCCACATTGCATGTGAGGATACCTCGCATCAGGCGATTACCAGCATGGTCGATGGAAAGCGCCATTTCGAGGTGATCGAGGCGGAATGCGTTGGCTGCAATCTCTGCGTGAATGTGTGCCCGGTGGAAAACTGCATCACCATGGAGCCGCTGGCAGCCGGAGCGATGGATGAGCGGACCGGCCAAACAGTGTCGCCCGTCTACGCCAACTGGACGCAGCACCCCAACAATCCAATGGCGCGGCCGGCTGCAGAATAGGCTTCCTGGATGATTACATTCTGCTTGCGCTGGGTCACCGCGCGGGCAGGCGCGTTTTGCTTGCTCGCCAAGATTGCGAGGAAATAGACCGCCCCGATCAAGCGGAGGAAACCATGATGGAAAAAGTACAGGGTATTGGCGGATTTTTCTTCCGCTCCACTCGTCCATCTGGGCTGGCCAAATGGTATTTTGATCATCTCGGCGTCGACCCCGTCCCCGCAGATTACTGCATGAAGGTGTGGGAGCAGGAGGCGGGACCGACCGTGTTTGCACCATTCCCCGATAACAGCAATTATTTCGGCAATGCCACGCAGCAATGGATGATCAATTTTCGCGTGGGCAATCTTGATGCGATAGTCACCCAAGCTGCGATCCGCTGAAATTACGGTGGAGGTGGATGCGTAGATCTATCCCAACGGGCGGTTTGCAAGATTGGCCGATCCCGTGGGCAACCCGGTGCAATTGTGGGAACCGGCCTATGCTACCTTGGCATCAAACCGTTCATGAACAGGCTTTCCAGAAAGCGGGCGGCATCCTCGAAGCGACCATCGCTTCCGCGGTCGGGGCCGAGGACGGCGCGGACCTGGGTGTCGAAATCGGCGTAGTGCTGGGTGGTTGCCCATATCGAGAAGATCAGATGATGGGGATCGGTTTGGGTGATTTTCCCTGTGCGCATCCAGCCGCGGATGATCGACGCTTTTTCGTCGACCAGAGTTTTCAGTTCGCCCTCGATCAAGGGCATAATGCGCGGAGCGCCTTGCAGAATCTCGTTGGCAAACAGGCGGCTTTCGCGCGGGTAGTCGCGCGCCATCTCGAGTTTGCGGCGGATGTAGCTGCGTAGCTCGGTCATGGGATCTCCCACATCGTCGAGTTCACGCAACGGCGCAAGCCAAGTGTCAAGAAGGCGTTGCATCAGCGCCTCATGGATGTCTTCTTTGCGGCGAAAATAGTAGAGGAGATTGGGCTTGGACATGCCTGCCGCATCGGCAATCTGGTCGATGGTGGCACCCCGGAACCCGTTTGCAGAAAAGATTTCCAGCGCCGCTTCAAGTATGATGTAGCGCTTTTCGCTCTGGATACGGGTGCGGGGTCGCGCAGGAGTGTCCATGTTCATCGCCACCCGTTGAATTTACTGGGAGAGGCCTTGATCTGGACCAATTGTCTGGACCAGTTTTTGTTCGCCTGTGGAAGGCGCTTTTCATGCGTCATTTCCCCTACAATTCCCTTGACCGTCCAACTGGCGGTGTTAACGTTTGTCCAACCGGTCAAAAATTTGCGTAGCACGATTGTGCGCCAAAGACCAAGCGTTGGCCGCACCATAAAAAGATGCAAGGGGAAGCTTGGTTATGTCAAACAGATTGAAAGTTACGCCAAACGATCTATCCGCTTTCTGGATGCCGTTTACTGCAAACCGGCAATTCAAAAAGTCGCCGCGTATGTTCGTGGCCGCCAAGGATATGCATTATACGACGACGGATGGGCGGAAGGTGCTCGACGGCACAGCCGGCCTCTGGTGTGTCAATGCGGGGCATTGCAGACCAAAAATCACCGAGGCAATCCACGCCCAAGCTTCCGAGCTCGATTACGCCCCGGCGTTCCAGATGGGGCACCCGATTGCGTTCGAATTTGCCAACCGGCTGGTCGACATGGCACCCGACGGGTTTGACCATGTGGTTTTCACCAACTCTGGTTCGGAATCCGTCGATACTGCACTCAAGATCGCACTCGCCTTTCAGCGCGTACGCGGCGAGGGTTCGCGCTTCCGGTTGATCGGACGCGAGCGCGGTTATCACGGCGTGAATTTCGGCGGTATTTCTGTGGGCGGCATTGTTTCGAACCGTAAGATGTTTGGCACGCTTTTGACCGGTGTCGATCATATGCCGCATACGCACGATATCGCCAAGAATGCTTTTACCCGCGGCGAGCCCGAGCTTGGCGGCGACCTGGCGACAGAGCTGGAGCGCATCGTCACGCTGCATGATGCTTCAACTATTGCGGCTGTTATTGTGGAGCCGGTCGCCGGTTCCACTGGTGTTCTGATTCCGCCAAAGGGCTATCTGACGAAGCTGCGTGAGATATGCACGAAGCATGGCATATTGCTTATTTTTGACGAGGTGATAACAGGTTTTGGCCGGTTGGGAACGCCGTTTGCAGCCGATTACTTTGGCGTAACGCCAGATATCATGGTGACTGCGAAAGGGGTCACGAACGGTGTCATTCCCATGGGCGCGGTTTTTGTTAAGAAAGAAATTCACGACGCCTTCATGACCGGGCCTGAGCACCTGATCGAGTTCATGCATGGATATACGTATTCCGGAAATCCGATCGCCTGCGCTGCCGGTATCGCCACGCTTGATACCTACAAGGAAGAGGGGCTTTTGACCCGCGGCGCAGAGCTTTCACCTTATTGGGAAGATGCGCTGCATTCGTTGAAGGGAGAGCCACATGTCATCGATGTCCGCAACATTGGTCTTGTCGGTGCGATCGAGCTTGAGCCGGTTGCCGGCGAGCCGACGAAAAGGGCGTTTTCTGCGTTTGTAAAAGCGTTCGATCGCGGCGCATTGATACGGACGACAGGTGATATTATTGCGCTGTCGCCGCCGCTGATCATCTCCAAGGGGCAGATCGACGAACTGATCGACCATGTGCGCGCCGTGCTTCGGGCGGTGGATTGATCAATGGCCCGGCCGCAAGCATCGGGCGAGGTGATGATCGATGATGCCAGGGTTCGGGTGACGCGATGGGACTTTGAGCCTGGTGCGGAAACCGGCTGGCATCGGCATGGCATGGACTATGTGGTGATGACGGTGACACCCTGCGCCTTCTTGCTCGAGGAGCCGGGAGGGGCAAGCCGGAAGGTGGAGCTTGAAGCCGGCATCGCATATCGACGCGAGACAGGCGTAGAACATAATGTCGTCAATGGCGGGTTGGCGCCGATGGCGTTCATCGAAGTTGAACTGAAGGAATGAGCATGGCAGCACCCGGGGAAAATCTGCGCATCAATGCCGACCGGCTATGGGACAGCCTGATGGAAATGGCGCAGATCGGCCCCGGAGTTGCCGGCGGCAACAATCGCCAGACGCTGACCGATGTTGATAGCGAGGGCCGGCACCTGTTCAAGCGATGGTGCGAGGAGGCGGGGCTGGCAATGGGCGTTGACCAGATGGGCACCATGTTTGCCCGGCGTGAGGGAAGCGATCCTGAGGCACTACCGGTCTATGTCGGTTCGCATCTCGATACGCAGCCGACGGGCGGAAAATATGATGGCGTGCTTGGCGTTCTGGGCGGGCTGGAAATTATTCGTTCGCTCAACGATCTCGATATCAAAACCAAACATCCGATCGTGGTGACCAACTGGACGAATGAAGAAGGGACGCGCTTTGCGCCGGCGATGCTGGCGTCGGGCGTTTTTGCCGGCGTTCACGAACAGGAGTGGGCCTATCAGCGCAAGGATGCCGCAGGCAAAACCTTCGGCGAGGAACTTGAGCGTATCGGGTGGAAGGGCGAGGAGCAGGTCGGCTCGCGCAAGATGCACGCCTTCTTTGAGCTGCATATCGAACAGGGGCCCATACTCGAGGATGAGTGTATCGATATCGGCGTGGTCACCCACGGCCAAGGGCTGAAATGGCTGGAGGTAACGCTGACCGGCAAGGAGAGCCACACAGGTTCGACCCCGATGCCTAAGCGCCGCAATGCAGGGCTTGGTATGGCCCGGGTCATCGAGCTCGTCCACGAGATTGCGATGGATTACCAGCCGGAAGCGGTAGGCGCGGTCGGCCATATGGAAGCCCATCCGAACTCCCGCAACATCATCGCCGGACGCACAGTATTCACCGTCGACATCCGCTCGCCCAACAAGGCGGTGCTGGATGAGATGGACGAGCGTATTCGTGCCGGTATCGAGACTGTGTGTGAGGCGCTCGATATTTCGTTCGGTATCGAACTGGTCGGACATTTTGATCCGGTCACGTTCGATGAGGGCTGCGTCAGAGCGGTGCGCGAGGCAGCTGAGCGGCTTGGTTATTCGCATCGCGACATCGTCTCAGGGGCAGGCCACGACGCGTGCTGGATAAACCGCGTGGCGCCAACCGCCATGGTGATGTGCCCTTGCATCGACGGCCTCTCGCACAATGAGGCGGAAGAAATTTTCAAGGATTGGGCGGCTGCAGGTGCAGACGTCCTGTTTCACGCGGTGGTGGAAACGGCAGGGATCGTGGATTAGCCAAACATCATTGCCAAACGACGCTCGTCAGAAGCGCGAAGAGCAGAGGGAACTGGATATATGTCAAAAGTCATCAAGAACGGGACAGTCGTCACTGCCGACCGTACGTGGAAGGCCGATGTTCTGATCGAAGGCGGCAAAGTTTTGGCCATCGGCCAAGACCTTGTGGGCGACGAAGCGTTTGATGCGATCGGCTGCTACGTGATGCCAGGCGGGATCGACCCTCACACGCATCTGGAAATGCCGTTCATGGGCACGTATTCGGCCGATGATTTTGAAAGCGGTACGCGCGCCGCCCTTTCTGGCGGCACCACGATGGTGGTGGATTTCTGCTTGCCGGCCCCGCAGCAATCCCTGCTGGAAGCGCTGACGATGTGGGACAACAAGACTTCCAAGGCGGCCTGTGACTATTCGTTCCACATGGCGATCACCTGGTGGAATGAACAGGTGTTCAACGAGATGGCCGAGGTGGTTGACCGCGGCATCACCTCGTTCAAGCATTTCATGGCCTACAAAGGCGCGTTAATGGTGGATGACGACGAGATGTATTCGTCATTCCAGCGCTGCGCGGAGCTTGGTGCTCTGCCGCTGGTGCATGCCGAGAACGGTGACGTGGTAGCGCAGTTGTCGCAAAAGCTGCTCGCGGCCGGAAACAATGGACCCGAGGCGCATGCCTATTCCCGTCCTCCCGAAGTGGAGGGCGAGGCCACTAACCGCGCTATCATGATCGCCGATATGGCGGGCTCCCCACTTTATGTTGTGCACACGTCCTGCGAGCAGGCGCACGAGGCTATCCGCCGAGCGCGGCAAAAGGGCATGCGTGTCTATGGCGAGCCGCTGGTACAGCATCTGGTTCTCGATGAGACGGAATATTTCAACACCGATTGGGATCACGCAGCACGACGGGTGATGAGCCCGCCTTTCCGCAACAAGCAGCATCAAGATTCCCTGTGGGCGGGGTTGCAGGCCGGATCTCTCCAGGTGGTGGCGACGGATCATTGCGCCTTTACCACCAAGCAGAAACGCAATGGTGTCGGCGACTTTACCAAGATCCCCAACGGCACCGGTGGCCTCGAGGACCGGATGCCGGTGCTTTGGACGTATGGCGTGAACACGGGACGGCTGACCATGAATGAGTTCGTTGCCGTGACGTCGACCAACATTGCCAAGATACTCAACATGTACCCGCAAAAGGGCGCGATCGTGGAAGGAGCCGACGCCGATATCGTGGTGTGGGATCCGAAGCGGAAAAAGAAGATTACTGCAAAGGGCCAGCAATCAGCGATCGACTACAATGTTTTCGAAGGTATCGAGGTGATGGGCGTGCCGCGCTTCGTCTTCACACGGGGCGAACTGGCCGTGCGGGACGGTGATGTTCAGGCGACGCCCGGACACGGAAAATTCGTGGCGCGCGAGCCGAACGGGGTTATCAATCAGGCGCTTTCAACCTGGAAGGAAATCACCGCGCCGCGCCGGATCGAGCGTAGCGGCATTCCGGCAAGCGGGGTTTGAGTGGACTTTCGGATTGCGCTCTCGCTTGTCGCCTCTCTTGCCTTGCCCGCGAGTGCGCAACCGCTGATGCTCGACGGCGTTTGGGGCAACGAAGCAGGCTGCGTGTTCGCGAGAGGGGGCAACAGAAGCGACGACAGCCGTGTGGTGCTGAAGGCCGGCGGTTTCGAGACCTATGCGACGCTGTGCGAGTGGGTACAGGTTGCGAACGCACCAGACGGAACGCAGGTTGTAACCGGACTATGTGCCCACGAGGGTGAGGATTTTCGAACAGCGGACGTCTATATCGTCGAGCGCGACGTGGCTGACCCGTCAACGGTCAGAATTCGAAGCCGAAGCGGCGAACTTTTGGGCGAGGTCCACAAATGTCCGTGACGGTCGTACAAGCGAGCAAGCTAGGCCTGACGTTTGAGACCGGAGACGGCCCGGTTCAGGCGCTATCGGATGTCGACCTCATCATTGGCAAAGGCGAGTTCGTGTCCTTCATTGGTCCTTCAGGTTGTGGCAAGACAACGTTTTTGCGCGTCATCGCCGATCTTGAGCAGCCGACGAGCGGGACGATCTCGGTCAATGGGTTGACGCCGCAGGAGGCGCGCGAAAATCGCGCCTATGGCTATGTGTTCCAGGCGGCGGCGCTGTTTCCGTGGCGCACGATCGAACGCAATGTCGGGTTGCCGCTCGAGATCATGGGGTTGTCAAAGGCTGAGCAGCGCGAGAGGGTGCAGCGCACGCTCGAACTGGTCAATCTTTCGGGTTTCGAGAAAAAATATCCGTGGCAGCTTTCCGGCGGCATGCAGCAGCGGGCCTCGATTGCGCGGGCGCTGGCGTTTGATGCCGATCTTCTGTTGATGGACGAGCCGTTCGGCGCACTCGATGAGATCGTGCGCGACCATCTCAATGAGCAGTTGCTCGAACTGTGGAAGCGGACCGGCAAGACGGTCTGCTTTGTCACCCATTCGATCCCCGAGGCGGTTTATCTGTCGACCCGCATCGTGGTGATGTCGCCGCGGCCGGGCCGGGTCACCGATGTGATCGAATCCACGCTGCCGCGCGAACGCCCGCTCGATATCCGCGAGAGCCCGGAATTCCTCGCCATCGCAGCACGGGTGCGCGAGGGCCTACGGGCAGGACAAAGCTATGAGGATTGAGGTGTTTCATCCTCCTCTTCCTCGCCCCCGTGAAGCGAGGGAGAGGTGGCCCGCGAAGCGGATCGGAGGGGGGGCTGGCACGGGCGTTTTTGAGAGGATTACCCCGTTCAGCTTCGCTGCGCTCGGCACATCTCCCCGTCTTGCCGGGCGAGGAAAGAACGGGTGTGCGGGATGATTTCGCTGCGCGACACGCTGATTCCTGTTGCTACGATCCTCGCCGCGCTGGTCGTCGTCTGGTATGCAGCCTCGGTCTGGATGAATGCGCCTTTTCAGCGGGATCTCGACAGACGCTCCGGCGAGACACCGGGTTTTTCGGAGTTCATCGGCAAGACGCTGTCGCAGCCCAAACCGACTTTACCGGCACCGCATCAGGTGGGGCAAAATTTCTTTGAGAACACGGTGCTGCGCAAGGTGACCAGCCAACGCAGCCTTGTCTATCACGGTTGGGTGACGCTTTCGACGACGCTGCTCGGCTTTGCCATGGGGACTGCGCTCGGCATCGCGCTTGCGGTGGGCATTGTCCATATCAGCGCGCTCGATCGCAGCCTGATGCCTTGGATTATTGTTTCGCAGACCATTCCGATCATCGCGCTGGCGCCGATGGTGATCCTGATTTTTGGACCGCTCAACACACCCGCGATTGTCACCAAGGCGATCATCTCGACCTATCTGGCATTCTTCCCGGTGGCGGTGGGCATGGTGAAGGGCTTGCGCTCGCCCGAGCTCACGCATCTTGATCTCATGCACACCTATCATGCCAGCCAGTACCAGACTTTTTGGAAGCTGAGGGTGCCCGCATCGCTGCCATTTCTGTTTGCCTCCATGAAAGTGGCGGTGGCGGCGAGTCTGGTGGGCGCCATCGTGGCCGAACTGCCGACCGGGGCGGTAGCGGGGATAGGTGCAAAGCTGTTAATCAGCTCGTACCATTCGCAGTCGATTGAAATCTGGGCCGCGCTCGTTGCCGGGTCGATCGTGGCTCTGGTGCTGGTCGGGCTTGTGGGTGCGGTAGGAGCGCTGGCGACGCGTTATCTAGGAGGGCGTCCCGTATGATGGCGATGTTCCGGTGCGTTTCCTGGCAGGCTGCGATTGCACTGGTGCTGGCAGTGCTCGCTGCGACGATGCTGCCGCTCTCGATCGGCGCGGGGTTCGGGGCCGGGCGGACCGGCGCAGTGTTGGCTTTGACGATCCTGGCAGCGCTGGTTTCCGCTCTTGCATCGCAACGAATGACACAGATCATCGCTTTGCTTGCTGGTGCGCATGGCGTGGCCTGGTTGCTCCTCTCAAGCATTTCCGGCCATGAGGGTAGTGCGTCCTTTGGCTATTTCGCGCTGCTCATGGCGGCCTGGCTGCTGGCCTGGCGCATGGTTGTGCTGCTGAGCGCTGTCAGGCCTGCTTCAACAATTGCAACGCTACTGGTGCGCCTCGCCATCCCGCTTGCTTTCGGCGTCTGGATTTTGATCCTGTGGGAGGGATTGGTGCGCGGGCTCGGGGTCTCGCAGATCATTTTGCCGGCTCCGAGCGCCATTGGCATGCGTATGGGTGATGCTGCGCCGGTGCTGGCGGCGGATATGTACCAGACCATCGTGAAGTCGGCGCTGACGGGCTATGTGCTCGGCTGCTCGGCTGGTTTTCTGGTCGCAATCCTTGCCGACCGATTTTCGTTTTTCAGGCGCGGCATGTTGCCGATAGGTTCGATGATGTCGGCGTTGCCCATCGTGGGCGTGGCGCCGATCATGGTGACATGGTTCGGGCCTGATTGGCCGTCCAAGGCCGGCGTCGTGGTGGTAATGACGTTTTTTCCAATGCTGGTGAACACGGTCTCCGGCCTCGCCGCTTCGAGCGCTATGGAACGGGACCTCATGCGCACCTATGCTTCGGGCTACGGGCAGACGTTGCTAAAGCTCAGGTTGCCAGCAGCAGCGCCCTTCATCTTCAATGCACTTAAGATAAACTCCACGCTGGCACTTATCGGGGCCATCGTGGCCGAGTTTTTCACCACACCGGTGGTGGGTATGGGCTTTCGTATCTCCACAGAAATCGGCCTGCTCAGGGTCGACATGGCGTGGGCTGAAATTGCCGTTGCGGCAGTTGCCGGTTCGGTCTTGTATGGTGTCATCGCGCTCATCGAGCGAGGTGTCACATTCTGGCATCCGTCCGTCCGTGGTGGAGGGACGCAATGACGAAGACAACAAAAAGGGGAATGACAATGATGAAGGCACTTACACTCTCACTGCTTGCCGGCGCGATGACACTCGCGGCTGGGCAGGCCATGGCTGCAGAAAAGGTGACATTGCAGCTCAAGTGGGTCACGCAGGCGCAGTTTGCCGGCTATTACGTGGCCAAGGACAAGGGATTTTACGAGGAGGAGGGGCTCGATGTGGAAATCAAGCCGGGCGGACCCGACATCGCGCCAGAACAGGTGATCGCCGGCGGCGGTGCAGACGTAATCGTTGACTGGATGGGCGGAGCATTGGCGGCGCGCGAAAAGGGTGTAAGCCTCGTCAATATCGCACAGCCCTTTAAGAAGGCTGGGATGGAATTGGTCTGCCCAAAAGACGGGCCTGTGAAAACCGAAGCCGACTTTAAGGGCAAGACACTCGGCGTCTGGTTCTTCGGCAATGAGTATCCGTTCTATGCCTGGATGAACAAGCTTGGCATGTCTACCGATGGAGGCGCAGATGGCGTGACCGTTCTGAAGCAGAGCTTTGATGTTCAGCCGCTGATCCAGAAGCAGGCCGATTGCATATCGGTCATGACCTACAATGAATATTGGCAGTTGATCGATGCCGGCTTCAAAGCTGAAGACCTGACCGTGTTCAACTATTCGGAGATGGGCAACGACCTTCTCGAGGACGGCATTTACGCCATGGAAGACAAGCTCAAGGACCCGGCCTACGAAGAAAAGATGGTCAAGTTCGTGCGCGCTTCGATGAAGGGCTGGAAATATGCCGTCGACAATTCGGATGAGGCGGCCGGCATTGTCATGGACAATGGCGGCCAGGACGAGAACCACCAGAAGCGCATGATGGGCGAAGTGGCCAAGCTGATTGACAACGCCGATGGCAAACTGGTGGAAGCCGCTTATGAGCGGACCGCCAAGGCGCTGCTTGACCAAAAGATCATCACCAAGGCACCCACAGGTGCCTGGACGTCATCGATCACCGACAAGGCTGTGCAGTAGTCAGCACACATAGCATCAACAGGGCGCTCTCTCCGGTCGGAAAGAGCGCCCTTCCTTATAGTGCGTTCATCGTCAGCAGCTCATAGCCCGCGACTTGTTCGCCGTCCTGATTGTCGATGCGGACCTGCCAGCGCACTTCGCCATAGTCTTCATTGCGCGGGGTTTTGGCCATCGCGGTCAGTTCCACACAGATGCTGTCACCCGGCGAGACGGGTTTCATGAAGCGCAATCCATCAAGGCCGGAATTGGCAAGCACCGGACCGGGTGCCGGATCGACGAACAGGCCGGCGGCAAAGGCGATGAGCAGATAGCCATGGGCGACGCGGCCGGGGAAGAACGGGTTGGCGCGGGCTGCTTCCTCGTCCATATGCGCGTAGAACGTATCGCCGGTGAAGTTGGCGAAATGCGCGATGTCTTCCAGGGTGATCTGGCGCGAGGCGGTTTTGAGCGTGTGGCCGATTTCCAGTTCTGAAAAGCTTAAACGGAATGGGTGGCGGGCTTCAGTGCTTGTCTTGGCACCGGCCACATAGCGGCCAGTTACGCCGGCAATAATGTCTGGGCTGCCTTGAATGGCGGTGCGCTGCATATAGTGCAGCACGCCGCGAATGCCGCCCATTTCTTCGCCGCCACCGGCGCGGCCGGGGCCGCCATGGATCATGTGCGGCAGGGGCGAGCCGTGGCCGGTTGCTTCCTTGCCGGTGTCGCGGTTGGCGAAATAGAGGCGGCCATGCCATGCGCCGGCTTCAAGCACCGCCTGGCGGGCGACTTTGGGATCATGCGTGAAAATGGAGGCAACCAACGAGCCTTCGCCGCGATTGGCAAGGGCGAGCGCATGGTCGAGATCGCGGTAGCCCATGACGGTCGAGACAGGGCCAAAGGCTTCGACCGAGTGCACGTCATCTGCGCCATCAGGCTCGGCGCAATCAAACAGCATGGGCGGTACGAAAGCGCCAAGCGTGGCATCGGCATTGTTGAGCGCAAAATTTTGCGGATCACCAAAGACGCGGCGCGCCTGTCGGCCAATGATCTCAGCCTTCTCAAGCACATCGCGGCGCTGGGCCTGACTGGCGAGCGCGCCCATGCGGGTCGCCTCGTTGCGCGGGTCGCCAATGGTGGTTTTTTCCAGCCGTGCAATGAGCGCATCAATAACCGCCTGCTTGTGGGCATCCGGTACGATGATGCGCCGGATGGCGGTGCATTTCTGCCCGGCCTTGGCGGTGATTTCGCGGTGAACTTCACGCAGGAAAATATCAAATTCGGGCGTATCAGGTGCCGCATCGGGGCCAAGGATCGTGGCGTTGAGCGAATCCTGCTCGGCAATGAAACGGACCGAGTTTTCTGCAATGCGCGGATTGGCCCGCAGCATGGCGGCGGTTGTGGCAGAGCCGGTAAAGGAAACGATGTCTTGCGCGGTTAGCCGCTCCAGAAGATCGCCGGTCGGGCCGGCGATGAACTGCACAGAACCCTGCGGCAACAAGCCGGATTCCACGATCATGCGGAAGCAGGCCTGCGCGACCCAGGCGGTTGAAGAGGCCGGTTTGATGATGGCGGGCACACCGGCCAGAAAGGCGGGTGCCAGCTTTTCCAACATGCCCCAGACGGGAAAGTTGAACGCGTTGATGTGGATGGCTACCCCGCGCAGCGAGGTGGCGACATGCTGGCCGACAAAACTGCCGCTGCGCGACAATTGTTCGAGCGCGCCTTCGGTCAACAAAACATCATCGGGCAGTTCGCGCCTGCCTTTTGAGGCGTAGACGAACAGGGTGGCGATGCCGCCATCAATGTCGATCATCGCATCAGATTTGGTGGTGCCGGTATCATAGGAGAGTTCGTAAAGCGGCTCGCGGCGCTCATTGAGATAGGTCGCCAATGCTTTCAGTATGCGGGCACGGTCGTGGAAAGTGAGTGCGCGCAGAGCGCTGCCGCCAACGTTTCTGGCATGGTCTGACATTGCCGAAAAATCGAGACCCGATGACCCGATGCGGGCAATAGCCTCGCCGGTGACAGCGCTTTTAAGCTCGGAAATCGTGCCGGCGGGCGCAACCCATTTTCCGGCGGCAAAACTATCGAGAGTAATGAGGCTCATGGGGCAACCTTTGCCGGCAGGGCAGAAAAACCGCGAAAGCGCACGCGGCCTGTGCGCTGCGGGCTGCCAATGATGGTGAAATTTGGGAAACGTTCTAAAAAGCGGGAGACGGCAATGCGGCCTTCCATGCGCGCAAGCGAAAAGCCGACACAGAGATGCGGGCCGCCGGCAAAGGCCAGATGCTTGTTGGGTTTGCGCGACAGGTCGAGCGTATCAGGGTTGGTGAACTGGCGCCGATCGCGGTTGGCAGCTCCGATGCACAGATGAATGCGCGTGCCGGCCTTGATTGTCTGCCCATCAAATTCAGCGTCTTCAACTGCCATGCGGTTGCCCAGCTGGTTGGGGCTCTGGAAACGCAGAAACTCATCAACAGCACTGTCGATAAGGGCCGGGTTCTGTATCAGTCGTGCTTTTTCATCCGGCCACTCGGCCAACTCATAGATCGCATTGCCAATCAGGTTTGTGGTTGTCTCATGGCCGGCATTGAGGATGAAGATGCAGTTTTGCAGAAGCTCCGTCTCGGTGAGCAGCTCGCCATCATTGCCATTGATCAGGCGCGTCAGAACATCCGTCTGCGGATCGCCGGGATTGGCTTTGCGCTTGGCGGCAAGTTCACCCAGATAGGCCTTGAAGGCGATGACGGCATCATTGCCCTTTTGCAATTGTTCAGGGGTCAGAACCGGTTCCAGCGCGCCCAAAATGGCCAGCGACCAGTCGCGCAAGGGGCCGCGCTCCTCATGCGGCATGTCAAACAGATTGCCAATGATTTCGATCGGTATGGCGGAGGCGAAATCCTCGACCAGATCGACATCGCCCTTGGCAGCCAGATTGTCGAGCAGATGATCCACCAGCGTGACCAGACCCGGCTCCATCGCCGCCAAAGCGCGCGGTGTCATGGCACCGACCATGATTTTGCGCACGCGGGTGTGCAGCGGTGGATCATTAAAAACGAGGCTGGTC
Organism: Mesorhizobium sp. NBSH29; assembly: GCF_015500055.1. NCBI lineage: Bacteria > Pseudomonadati > Pseudomonadota > Alphaproteobacteria > Hyphomicrobiales > Phyllobacteriaceae > Mesorhizobium > Mesorhizobium sp. NBSH29. The sequence continues at coordinate 3,421,433 of NZ_CP045492.1, read as the reverse complement.
GTATGGTGTTCATAGAGCGGGCTTTTGCCGAATTTCGGAAGAAACTCGACCGTCTTGTCAGATGAGAAGCCCTTTGTGTCACGGTAGACACGGTCGAGATCTGCAAAGCGCGACAGCATCACCGAGCCATCGCTAAAGCGCTTGATGGGCGCATGCTCCAGAAGCGCGTGATAGACTGGAAAAGGGTCTTGCGCGAAATCCGGCGACAGGGCCGTAATCTCGAAATCGCGGGCGCGTTGAACGGGGTCTGTCATACTGTCCTCGGGCGATTGTCGATAATGCGCTGGGCCTTGCCCTGGCTGCGCGCCACCTGGTCTGGTTCGGTCACATCCACCACGACGGTGACACCAACCACATCCTTGATACGCTCGCACAGAGCGCGGCCACACATAGCGCGGGCATCAGCACTGGCATGGGCAGCATCTGCCTCGACATGAACGGTCATGCAATCCATGCGGCCCTCGCGCCATAGCTCGATCTGGAAATGCGGGGCGAGGCCTTTGACGGCCAGTATCTGTTCCTCGATCTGGGTCGGGAAGACATTGACCCCGCGCAGGATCATCATATCATCCGAGCGGCCGGTGATCTTTTCCATGCGGCGCATGGAACGTGCGGTGCCGGGCAAAAGGCGCGTCAGATCGCGGGTGCGGTAGCGGATAATGGGCAGTGCTTCCTTGGTCAGCGAGGTGAAAACCAGTTCGCCCATTTGACCATCGGCCACCGGTTCGCCGCTGATCGGGTCGATGATTTCGGGATAGAAATGGTCTTCCCAAATGTGCAGGCCATCCTTGGTTTCCACGCACTCATTGGCGACACCTGGCCCCATGACTTCCGAGAGGCCGTAAATATCGACCGCGTGCATGTCGAACGCCTGTTCGATTTCGGCGCGCATGGCGTTGGTCCACGGCTCTGCGCCAAAAATGCCAAGCTGAAGTGGGCTTTCGCGCGGGTCGCGGCCCTGTGCGCGGTATTCATCCAGAATGGAAAGCATGTAAGAAGGCGTGACCATGATGGTGCTTGCGCCAAAATCCTCAATCAGCGTGACCTGCCGCGTTGTCATGCCGCCAGATGCCGGCACGACTGTGCAGCCTAGCCGCTCCGCCCCATAATGCGCGCCAAGCCCGCCGGTGAAGAGGCCGTAGCCATAGGCGATGTGGACGATATCGCCGGGCCTTGTGCCGGCCGCACGCATGGAGCGCGCCATGCAATCGGCCCATGTGTCGAGATCGCTCTGCGTATAGCCGACGACCGTGGGTTTGCCGGTGGTGCCGGACGAGGCATGAACGCGCAGGACTTTTTCGCGCGGAACAGCAAACATGCCGAAGGGATAATTGTCGCGCAAATCCGTTTTGACGGTGAAGGGAAAGCGGCGCAAATCTGCCAGAGATTTCAAATCATCGGGGTGCACGCCTGCCGCATCAAAGCTTTTGCGGTAATGCGGCACATTTTCATAGGCGTGATTGAGCGACCATTTCATGCGTTGCAATTGCAAAGCTGCAATCTCGTCACGCGAGGCAATTTCGATCGGGTCAAGGTCTTGGGCGCGCGGCGTCAGATCCTTCATACGGTTCCTCCCTGTGCAGCATCTTCAAAATGCACGCCCTTGATGATGCGTGATGCGCCGCGAAACTCCGCAATTTTGCGGCCCTCCTGATCGCGTATTGTCACGTCGTAAAGTCCCGAGCGCCCACTGCGCGAGATCTCGGATGCGGTTGCTCTCAACAGGTCGCCAAGCTTGGCGGGCGCCAGATAAGTAATCGTATTGTGCTGCGCTACCGCGCATTGATTGTAGGAATTGCAGGCAAAGGCAAAAGCAGAATCGGCCAGCGTGAAGATAAACCCGCCATGGCATATGCCGTGGCCATTGGTGTGGTGGGGCGCTACCGTCATGGACATTCTGGCCGTGCCGGGGCCAACAGCATCCAGCACCGCGCCCAGCCATTTGGTGGCGGCATCCTTCTCCCACATCGCCTTCGCGCTTTGTTGCGCGATCTCCTCCGGCGTCATGTTTTATCCCTCCGGGCTTACCTAGCTTGCATCAAAATCCAGCACCAGCCTGTTGCTGGTCGGGCGTGCCTGACAGGCCAGCGTGAAGCCGGCTTCTGTCTCCCATTTTTCCAGCGAATAATTGACCGCCATTTCGGCAGACCCTTCCATTACGCGGCAGCGGCAGGTGCAGCACATGCCGCCAGCGCAGGAGAATGGCAGGTCTATGCCGGCAGAATTTGCGGCATCAAGGATGGAGTTTTGCGCATCGCCCATGGTGAAGTTACGGCGCACGCCATCCAGAACGACTTCGATTTCTGCCCCCTGTTCAACGGCTTGCTGCACGGCTTTTGAGGGCGCGCGGCGCAAGGCGGGTTCGCCTGTCGGGGTAAAACGCTCAAAACGGATTTTTGTCTCGTCAATGCCAAGGCTGCGCAAGGTGGCGGACACATCGTCGATCATTTCGCCTGGACCGCACAGAAATATGCCATCTGCGGCAGCAGGATCAATCAGCCCTTTTTGCGCCATTGCGGCAATGCGCGCGCCGTCTATACGGCCATTGAGCAGATCGACATCCTGCTTCTCGCGCGACAGGACATGGACAAGTGTGAAGCGGCCAAGATGGCGGTCTTTCAGATCCTGCAAATCTTCGCGGAACATAATGTTTTCAGTGGCGCGGTTGCCATAGATCAGCGTGACCGAATTGCGCCCATTGCGGGCCAGCACGCTGGCGGCAATGGCAAGCATGGGGGTGATGCCGGACCCTGCGGCGATGAGCAGGAAATCCTGCGTCTCACCAGCACCCAGCCGCGGCGTGAAACGACCTTCCGGCGGCATGACGCGCAGCCGGTCGCCAATGGCCAAACGGTCATTGACGAAGCAGGAAAAGCGGCCATCATCGACCTTCTTGATGCCGACTTTCAGCAAGGTGTCGTCAGGTGTTGAGCAGATGGAATAAGAGCGCCGGATCTCCTCGCCATCAACACTTGCGGCCAGTGTGAGATATTGGCCGGGATTGAAAGCGAAGGCGGCTTTCAAATCATCAGGAATGGCAAAGCCGAGTATGGCGCTGTCTGATGTCTGACGCTCAATTTGTTCGACGGTGAGATCGTGGAAGCGTGGGCTCATGGGACGCGCCTCAGATACATTTGAAATAATCGAAGGGTTCAGCGCATTTCAGGCAGCGATACAGCGCCTTACATGCGGTGGAACCGAATTCGGAAATACGCGCGGTTTCTGATGCGCCGCATTGCGGGCATTCCACCAGCGTTTCGCCAAACAGAGCACGCACGGAATTCGAGGCCTTAGCAGGCGGTGCAATGCCATAGGCTTTCAGCTTTTGGCGGCCCTCATCGGTAATCCAGTCCGTGGTCCATGCCGGTGCCATCTGGCGCTCGATGCGCGGTTCAAAACCCGCCTCGCGCAAGGCCATTTCAACGGCAAGCTCAATGGCCAGAACGGCGGGGCAACCGGAATAAGTGGGCGTTATTCTGGCAACAGCAATGCCGTCGATCATTTCAACCGAACGCAAGATGCCCAGATCCTCGACCGTTAAAGCCGGGATTTCAGGATCTGGAACGCTGGCTGCAATGCGGTAGGCGCGCATTGCCATGAAATCGGGCTGCACCCGTGCGGCGGCGCTCACCATTCTGCGCCCGGATATGCGCGCTGCATATATTGCAGCTCGGTCAGCAGAAAGCCCATATGTTCGCCGTGCTGGCCGGTGCGACCGCCGGTATGTGCAAAGGGTGCGGCAGGCGCGTCGAGAAGCGCTTGCGAAAACACGCTTTGCAGCGTGTGCTCAAATTGAGGGCGCAGACTTTGCGGATCAGGCGCGACGCCTTCAGCGATCATTGCATCCAGCACCGCGTCACGCTCGAAAAGTTCTTCGACATAGGGTGCCAGAATTTCTGCGGCTGCCTTGAGGCGGGCTGCACTTTCTGGCGTGCCATCGCCCAGCCGGATAACCCATTCGCCAGTGTGGCGAATGTGATAGGCGACTTCCTTTTCGGCCTTGGCGGCAATGGCTGCAAGCGTTGCATCATGGCTTTTGGCAAGGGCTGCCCAGAGCGGTTGCATGAAGGCCGCAAAATAGAACTGGCGCAGCATTGTGTGGGCAAAATCGCCATTCGGGCGCTCGACCATCAGGCAGTTGAGATATTCGCGTTCGCGACGCAAAAACGCCAGATCATCTTCGCTGCGGCCCGTGCCTTCCAGCTCTGCCGCATAGGCATAAAGCGTGCGCGCATGGCCGATAAGATCCAGCGCCATATTGGGCATGGCCAGATCTTCCTCCAGCATCGGGGCATGGCCGCACCATTCGGATAGCCGGTGGCCGAGAATAAGATTGTCGTCGGCCAAGCGCAGCAGGAAGGTGATCTTTGCGTCAGCCATCACATATGCCCCACTTCGTCGGGGATGTCGTAAAAGGTGGGGTGGCGATAGACCTTGGAGAGAGAAGGCTCGAAATTCTCTTCCTTCTGGCCGGGGTCGGATGCGGTGATGGCGGCAGATGGCACCACCCAGATGGAAGTGCCTTCGCCGCGCCTTGTATAGACATCACGCGCGGCATTCAGCGCCATCACTTCATCTGCGGCATGAACAGAGCCGCAATGCTTATGGGCCAAGCCATTGCGCGGACGGATAAAGACTTCCCAGAGCGGAATAAGGTTTTCAGTCATGTGATTTACTCCGCAGCGATGCGGGCGGCCTCGGTGCGCGCCCGGCGTTTTTCGGCGTAAGCAAGCGCTGCTTCGCGCACCCATTTGCCGTCATCCCACGCCTTGCGGCGGGCTTCGATACGTTCGCGGTTCATCGGTCCGCCGCCCTTGACGACTTTCCAGAATTCGTCCCAGTCAATCGCGCCGAAATCATAGACGCCCTTGTCCGCATTCCACTTCAGGTCCGGGTCGGGCAGGGTCAGGCCGATCAATTCTGCCTGCGGCACGGTCGCATCCACGAATTTCTGGCGCAGCTCATCATTGGTGAAGCGCTTGATTTTCCACTTCATGGATTGGTCGCCATGCTGGCTGTCACCATCGGGCGGGCCAAACATCATCAGCGAAGGCCACCACCAGCGGTTCAGCGCATCCTGCGCCATGTCCTTCTGGTCTGGGGTGCCGCGCGCCAGCGTCATCATGATCTCGTATCCCTGGCGCTGGTGGAAGCTTTCTTCCTTGCACACCCGCACCATTGCGCGGGCATAGGGACCGTAGGAACAGCGGCAGAGCGGGATCTGGTTCATGATGGCCGCACCATCGACAAGCCAGCCGACCGCGCCAATATCGGCCCATGTCAGGGTCGGGTAATTGAAAATGGAGGAGTATTTCGCCTTGCCGGCCAACAGCTCCTCGGTCATCTGCTCACGCGACACACCGAGCGTTTCAGCCGCCGAATAAAGGTACAGCCCGTGGCCGCCTTCATCCTGCACCTTGGCCAGAAGCGCTGCCTTGCGACGCAGTGAGGGGGCGCGGGTGATCCAGTTTCCTTCCGGCAACATGCCGACAATTTCAGAATGGGCGTGCTGGCCAATCTGGCGGATCAGCGTGCGGCGATAGCCTTCCGGCATCGGATCATTCGGCTCGATTTTTTCTTCGGCATCAATGCGTGCCTGAAACGCAGCAAGAAAGGCTTCATCCTCGCTGGTTTCGGTTTTTGCGCCGATAAGGCCCTGGCTGTACATCGCGCGTCCTCCCTGACTTCATGATGCTGGCATGTGCCGATTTTCAATCTGTAACAAAAAATGCGAAGCTGGGCAATGTTTTGTAACATAAATATATGGAATGTGGATGCCCAGCGCCTCGTGGTTCGACAGGCGCTATGCGATGCCGCCAAAGCGGGCGTTGAATTTTTGGGGTGATTGAAGGGCGGGCAGACCGGCATTGTTGATCCAGTGTTCGCTGGCCACGGACAGATTGGCATAGATTGCTCGGGTTATTTGGCGGGCCTGTTGCCCCGGCCAGTTGTTGGGTAAAAGAGCTTCTGGCAGGCCGGGATCGTGCAACACGATGCGCCGCCAATCATGAATGAGGAGAATGCGCGCGGTAAGCGCATCAAGGCCCAAAAGAGGTGCGTGCTGTAACGCATCGTGAAATGGTTTCATCGACGCATTGAAGCCGGCATAGGCTTGTGCTGTTTCTTCAAGGTTCCAAAAAGCGGCGACGTTTTTTGGAAGGTTTTCAGTTTGGCTGTTCATCACCAGCATTGTGTCTAACGGACTGCCGGAGAGGGATGGCTGTGCGCTTTGCGGGCGCAGAAAAGTGCCCGTGTTACATTCTACAAATCCAAGCCGCTCCATTTCTGCTTTTTGAGGGGCAGTCAGATTTTGGCCGGGCGGGGTGATTGCCACTGACCAATATCCATCCCAAGCTGGTGGGCTGGCTGCATAAATGCGCTGTGTGGCGAGGTCGAAGGCGTGTCTGCCATGCTGGTCCAGCGCATAGAGGCTGTTGCGGCCTTCTTTTTCGCGGCGTACCCAGCGGTCTGCGGCAAGGCGCGACATGGCGGTGCGCAGCGCACCGGGCTCAATGCCCATATGGCCCGTGATTTCTTGCAGCGTGGCGAGCGGCACCTGCCCACCGCGCGGCACGATGGCATCGCCGAAAATGGTGATGACCAATGACCAGACCCGCAGCCGCCCGCGCTCATGCAGGCGTTGGGTAAGCCTTGACAGTGCAAGGGTGGGAGATTGCGTCACCGCGTCTCGCATATGTGGGTTAGCGTGGCGCTCTTGATTATTTCGCCAGTCATGTTGGGCCGCCTCTATGTGATTGTCAGCTTTTACAGCAGTTTAAGCCGCCGTCAAAACTGTCTTGAGGGGACAGGAATGATCTGGCGCCAAGCATTTCCACTGGCTGTAAGCGCGCATTTGGCGGCAGATGGCAGGATAATAGGCCATTTCTATTGTGGATAAAAAATATCCACGATAAGGATTGCTCACGATAGGAGTTCGATATGAAGTTGAGTGAGGGGGTTGAGGCGGCGATCCATGCGGCGCTGACGCTTGCGGGGTTGGAGAGGGAGGCGACCATGCCGGCTTCAGCGTTGGCCGGGCAGTTTGGGCAATCGCCGAGCTATCTTCTGAAGCATCTCAACGCATTAACGGTTGCGGGCATTTTGCAATCACTGCCGGGGCCGGCTGGTGGTTACCGGCTGGCGCGGCTGCCGGAAGCGATTTCACTTCTGGATATTGTGCTTGCGGTGGAGGGGCCACGACCGGCGTTTCGCTGCGCTGAAATTCGTCAGCGTGGACCTGCGGCACTTCCAGTCTCGGTGTTTGCCAAACCCTGCGTGATCAATGCTGCAATGCTGCGGGCCGAAAAGGCGTATCGCGCCGCGTTGGCGCACGAGACGTTGGACGGATTGATGGACGCCCATACGGTCCAAACCGATCCGCGTGCGGTGGCGGCTGGCTGTGCCTTTGTCCTGCAGAACCAGCGTGCGCAGAAAAAATCCAAAACTGTTTGAAAGGGTGACTTTTCACGACAGCCATTCAACGGCACGGCACAGACTGTGTGAGGCCAATGCTAATAATTACAGGAAATCAAAGCGATGCTAGCCAATTTTGCCAATGAGATTCAATTTGTGGGGCGGCTTCTTTTAGGCGGTGCCTTTGTCGTTGCGGGTTCACGGAATGCCATGAACGCTGGTTTTTTGACGGGGCTGATGGCAGCAAAGAATGTACCCATGCCGCGCACCGCATTGTGGGTTGGTATATTTTTTCAGCTGCTGGGCGCGATAGGGCTGGTGTTTGGCCCCTACACGATGTGGGCGGGGCTGGCCTTGATCCTATTCATCATCACGGCCACGGTGATATTCCACAATTTTTACGGCCTGCAGGGGCCGGAGCGGGTAGCTGAGATCAATGCCGTGATTTCCAACACAGCGCTTGTGGGCGGACTTTTGGTGATTGTTGCCACTGCTATGTGATGCAATATTTGACCCGGCTTCCGTCTCTGCGGATGCCGGGTCTGCAGGTGCCTTGGGGCGCGCCGCTTTTAGCGCTTCTCCCTTATGTCAGTCAGCGTGCGGGTGGGGGTGATGGCCTCTGGGTCGAGGCGGATTTCGATGATGGATGGCTTGCCGCTTTTGCGGGCGCGTTCAAAGGCGGGGGCGAATTCTTCGGTGGTTTCCACCGTTTCACCGTGGCCGCCATAGGCGCGGGCAAGGGCTGCGAAGTCCGGGTTTTTGAGGTCCGTGGCGACGACACGGCCTGGATAATCCCGCTCCTGATGCATTCGGATTGTGCCATAGGTGCCGTTATTGACGAGGATCACAATGATCGGCAGATCATATTGCACGGCAGTGGCGAATTCCTGGCCGTTCATCATGAAGCAGCCATCGCCGGCGAAGGCGATGACTTCGCGCTCTGGAAACAGGGCCTTGGCGGCCACAGCGCCCGGCGTGCCATAGCCCATCGAGCCAGATGTGGGGGCGGCCTGCGTGGCGAATTTGCGGAAGCGATGGAAGCGGTGCACCCATGTGGCATAATTGCCTGCGCCATTGGTGAGAATGGCATCTTCTGGAAGGACTTCTTCCAGATGTTCCATGATCGGGCCCATTTGCACGGCACCGGGGCCGGTGCGCGGCGGGGTTGACCATGCGCGGTAGGAAGCGTGCAGGCGCTCGGTCTCATCCGCCCAATCTGGAATGGCGGCAGGGGTGAGCTTGGCGAATGCCTTGCTGAAGGCTTCCGGCGAAGCGTTGATGGCAAGTTCCGGGCGGTAGACGCGGCCAAGTTCGCCTGCATCTGCATGGACATGCACAAGGGTCTGGTCGGGATAGGGGCTCTTCATCAATGTATAGTCCGACGACGGCATTTCACCCATGCGCCCGCCAATCAGCAGCACCAGATCTGCCTGCTTTATATAGGCAGCGAGTGTTGGGTTGGGGCCGATGCCGACATCGCCAGCATAGCACGGGTGGAGATGGTCAAACAGCATCTGCCGGCGGAAAGAACAGCCAACCGGCAGGGCCCATGCTTCCGTTGCCTTTTCGATGCGCGATTTTGCATCTGCGCTCCAGCGTGAGCCGCCGAGAATGACAAAGGGGCGTTTTGCGCCGGCCAGCAATTCGGCAAGGCGGTGCATTTCATGTTCACCGGGCGTGGTTTCGACTTGTGTGTAGGGCAGGGCTTCCGGTGCTTCCACCATATCCACCAGCATGTCTTCAGGCAGCGATATGATGACAGGGCCGGGGCGGCCCGAGGTGGCGATTGCGAAGGCGCGGGTGACGAGTTCCGGTATGCGCTTGGCATCGTCGATTTCGACCACCCATTTGGCCATCGAACCGAAGAAGGCCTTATAATCTACCTCCTGAAACGCTTCGCGCTCCTTGGCGTGGCCGGCAACCTGACCGATGAACATGATCAGCGGTGTGGAATCCTGCATGGCGATGTGGATGCCGGCAGAGGCATTGGTTGCGCCGGGGCCACGGGTGACAAAGCAAATGCCGGGCTGGCCGGTGAGGCGACCATGGCTGTCGGCCATCATCGCTGCGCCGCCTTCCTGACGGCAGACAATGGTGCGGATCTGGTTCGAATCATGCAGTGCATCAAGCACGGCAAGGTAGGATTCGCCCGGCACGCAATAGATGCGGTCAACGCCATTTGCTTCGAGTGCGTCAACAATCAGTTTGCCGCCAGATTTTTTCACTTTTTCTGCTCCAGTTCGGATAGGACTTCTTCGGTATGTTCGCCCAATCGCGGCGAGGGGCGCTCATATACCGCCGGCGTTTTCGACATAATGATGGGCGAGCGCACCGAAGGGAGGGCGTTTCCATGGCCGTCATCGAGGTCCATGCGCATGTCGCGAGCGATTGTTTGCGGATCGTTGAACATTTCCCCAATAGTGTTGATGGGGCTTGCCGGTACACTTAGTTTTTCCAGATCGGTCAGAAGCGTGGCCTTGTCGTACTCGGCCAGGCGCGCGACGATGATTTCGCGCAGTTTTGTCCGATTGGTCACGCGGGCTGAATTGGTAGCGAAGTTGGGATCGCCGGGAAGTTCGTTCAGATCTACAACATGGCAGAAGCGCTGGAACTGGCCGTCGTTGCCGATGGCAAGAATGATGTGGCCGTCGCTCACGGGCACAACCTCATAGGGGGCAATGTTCATATGGGCGTTACCCATCTGGATCGGTGAATTGCCCGACACCAGGTAATTGAGGTTCTGGTTTCCAAGCACCGAAACCTGCGAGTCAAACAATGCCATGTCGATATGCTGGCCTTCACCGGTCGCTTCCGCATGACGCAAGGCAGCTTGAATGGCGATGGTCGAATATAGGCCTGTGAAGATGTCGGAGACAGCTATACCTGCCTTTTGCGGTTCCTCGCCAGGCGCGCCGGTGATCGACATCATGCCGGACATCGCCTGGATGATGAAATCATAACCAGCTCGCGGCGCGTAAGGTCCGGTCTGACCAAAACCGGTGATGGAGCAATAGACAAGGCGCGGATTGTCGGCTTTCAGGCTGTCATAATCGAGGCCGTATTTCTTTAGTCCGCCAAACTTGAAGTTCTCGATCAACACATCAGCAGTAGCGATGAGTTTTTTGAGGGTAGCAGCGCCTTCTTCCGTGGCAAAGTCGATCAGCACCGATCGTTTGCCTCGGTTGCAGGAGTGATAATAGGCAGCCGAAAGGTTCTCACCGTCCTTGTCGAACACGAAGGGTGGTCCCCAGCGGCGTGTATCATCGCCATAGGGGCTTTCGACCTTGATGACATCAGCGCCTAGGTCTGCAAGCAACTGTCCCGCCCAAGGGCCGGCCAGAATGCGGGCAAGTTCGATGACACGGATACCTTTAAGCGGAGGATTGGACATTTTATTTCGCACCGGTTCTGGCGTTGGCTTAAAACGTGCCTAGCAAATCCGCCATGGCACTGTCACGCTGCTTGCATCGGGCCACAGGTTAAAGGCTTGCAAACAGGCCCAAAGGCGCGCGCCCTATGCACCCACCTGCCGGCCAGCCCATTCGATGAAATCACGGGTGACAACGTCCCGGTTCACCTCGTTGAGAGACTCGTGACGGGTCGACGGGTAAATGGTTGAATTCATTTCTGAAAAGCCCATTTCCGAAAGTCGATTGGCAAGCCTTTTCACTGCCTTGCCGTGAAAGGTAGCAGGGTCATCGCCACCGCCGACCAGATGGAAAGGGAAGGTTTTTCGAACCTGGCTAAAATCGATATCGTCAGCGCCTGCGAAGATGAAGTCGAAAAGGTCGCGCCAGAGCGAGACAGAGGCATTCCATCCGCAGAGAGGGTCGGAGATATATTTTTGGACTTCAGCTGCGTCATGGGAGAGCCAGTCGAACGGTGTTGTGTGGTTGGGGATTTTGCGCGCCCAGTCCTGAAAAGTGAGCTTGGGCATCAGCCGAGATGGTACATCCGAGCCGAGCCGGAATCGTTCCCAGGCAAGGATAGCAAGAGCTGCGCGACCGGCCAGGCCTGCGGTGAAATTGGCGTTCCAGATTGCCGCAGCGTGAAGGCGGCTGGAATGCTTCAGCACGTAATTCAGCGCGATCAGGCCTCCCATCGAATGGCCGAAGATAATAACGGGAAGGCCGGGGTTTTCTTCAGCGATGAGATCGTGGACTGCCTCTACATCGGCTATCACTTTGGACATGCCATCCTGCGCGGCAAACCTCCGTTGGGGTGCGTCCGGGGCTTTGGTTCGACCGTGCCCGCGATGGTCGTGCGCGTAGACGTGGAAGCCGGCGCTGGTCAACGCATCTGTGAAGCGCGCGTAGCGGGCAGCGTGCTCTGCGAGGCCATGGTTGATCTGCACCACACCGCGCGCTGTGCCTGCTGCACGGCTTGTGTAGAGGCAAAGGTTCGCGCCCGTGGGTGATGGGTAGGCCCGGTGCGTGTCGAATGGCATTCTTGGTCCGCTTCTTGCGCACAGAGTGTGGGATGGCGTCCTAGGCGTCAAGCGCGTGTCTTGTGGCGCGGCACATGCGCCGTCTCGCCAAAACGCATTGCCGTTGGCGCGGCCTTCGCTTACATAACGGCCAACCCTCCTTCAAACATTGACGGGATAAGCGCGCGTGGCACGCCAATTCATCTATCATATGACCGGTCTCAACAAGGCCTATGGCACCAAGAAGGTGCTGGAAAACGTACATCTGTCCTTCTATCCGGATGCCAAGATCGGCATTTTGGGGCCGAACGGCTCGGGTAAATCCACGATCCTCAAGATCATGGCTGGCCTCGACAAGGAATGGAGCGGCGAAGCCTGGCTAGCTGATGGCGCGACCGTCGGCTATCTGGCGCAGGAGCCTGACCTTGACGAAACCAAGACGGTTTTCGAAAACGTCATGGACGGCGTGTCCAAGAAAACAGCCATCATCGAGCGCTATAATGAGCTGATGATGAACTATTCTGACGAGACGGCTGATGAATCGGCCCAGCTTCAGGATGAAATGGACCGGCTGAACCTTTGGGATCTCGAACAGCAGGTCGAGATGGCAATGGAGGCACTTGCGTGCCCGCCCAAGGATTCGGAAGTGACCAAGCTTTCGGGTGGTGAGCGCCGCCGTGTGGCCCTGTGCCAGCTTTTGCTGCGCCAGCCTGATTTGCTGCTGCTCGATGAGCCAACCAACCATTTGGACGCTGAGACGACCGGCTGGCTGGAAAAGCATCTGCGCGCCTATCCCGGTGCCGTGATGCTGATTACCCATGATCGCTACTTCCTTGACAATGTCACAGGCTGGATTCTTGAGCTCGATCGTGGTCGCAGCATTCCTTACGAGGGCAATTACACCGCCTATCTGGAAGCCAAGGCCAAGCGCCTGAAGCAGGAAGGCCGCGAGGACGATTCGCGCCAGCGTGCCATCAGCCGCGAACGCGACTGGATTCAATCCAGCCCGAAAGCACGGCAGACCAAATCCAAGGCGCGTATTCAGGCGTTTGAGGATCTTCTGGATGCAGCTGACAAGCGCCGCCCAAGTGACACGCAGATCGTCATTCCGCATGGCGAACGGCTTGGCAATGTCGTTATCGAAGTAGAACAGTTGACCAAGGGATATGGCGACCGCGTTCTGATTGAAAACCTTGATTTCAAACTGCCACCAGGTGGCATTGTCGGTATTATCGGGCCGAATGGTGCGGGTAAAACCACGCTGTTTCGCATGATCACCGGTCAGGAAACGCCCGATGGTGGGTCTCTTCGTGTCGGTGAGACAGTCAAGCTTGGCTATGTTGACCAGAGCCGCGACCAGCTCGACCCCAGCAAGACCGTGTGGGAAGAAATTTCAGGCGGTGCGGAAATTGTGAAGCTTGGCAAGCATGAAGCCAATACGCGCGCTTATTGCTCGTCTTTCAACTTCCGTGGCGGCGACCAGCAGCAGAAGGTTGGCAATCTGTCAGGTGGTCAACGCAACCGTGTTCACTTGGCCAAGATGCTGAAGACCGGTGGCAATGTGCTGCTCCTCGATGAGCCGACCAACGATCTGGATACCGAAACACTGGCAGCGCTTGAAGATGCGCTGGAAAGCTTCGCCGGTTGCGCCGTTATCATCTCCCATGATCGTATGTTCCTCGATCGGTTGGCGACGCATATTCTGGCCTTTGAAGGCGATAGCCATGTGGAATGGTTTGAGGGCAACTTCCAAGACTATGAAGCAGACAAGATTCGCCGTCTGGGTGCCGATGCAATCAACCCGCATCGCATGACATATAAAAGGCTTACGCGGTAGAGTACACGCGTCCCGCCTTTGCTGCACTGCATCAAGACCTTTGCAACCGGGAATAAAACGGCCTAAACCCGCTTGGTGGAACGGGCCTTGGCGAGTCCGTGGTGCTGCGCGCTTGATAGCGCAGCAGGCAGCAGGGCAGCATGAACATGAAGCGTGTCATCATCAGCGGGGTTGCCGTTGAAATTCCGCAAGCCTCCATCACCAATGACGAACTGGTTGAGAGCTTCAATCTGTGGGTGGATGCGGAAAATCCGCGACGGGCTGAGCAGGGGCTCGAACCGCTGGCGAAATCCGATGCGGCCTTCATCGAATACGCGTCTGGCGTCAAAAATCGCCATGTCATCGAGCGCGAGGGTATTCTAGACCCGACCCGGATGTCGCCACGCATTCCCGTGCGTCCGGACGATGTGATTTCGGTAGAAGCAGAATTCGGAGTTGCCTCGGCAAAGAAAGCGCTGGATCACGCCGGACTGCGACCCGGCGATATCGATCTGGTGATCTGCGCGGCGTCGCACCATCAGCGCCCATATCCAGCCATTGCCATCGAAATGCAGCATGCGCTCGGCACAAAAGGCGCTGGCTTCGACATGGGACTCGGCTGTTCTTCTGCCGCTGCAGGGCTACATGTGGCAGCGGCGTTGGTGCGTGCTGGCGCGCACCGCCGGGTGTTGGTGGTGACGCCGGAAATCATCACCGGCCATCTCAATTTCCGCGATCGACAGACGCATTTCATCTTTGGCGATGCTTCCACGACTATGGTTGTTGAAGCACTGGAAGAGGGAGAGACGCGGGCCGGCCGTTTCGAAGTGCTGGACACACGCAGCTGGACGCAATTCTCCAACAATATCCGCACCAATCTGGGCTACCTGTCGCGCAACGCGCAAGAGGATCCGTACATGATCGACATGGACGGTAATATGATCCGCCAGGTCGGCAACAAGGTGTTTAAGGAAGTCACGGTAGCCGGCCACCGCTTCATCGTTGATTTTTTGGGCGAGCACGGGCTGAGACCTGACGACATCCGGCGTTTCTGGTTGCATCAAGCCAATGCACGGATGAATGCGATGATCCTGAAGCTTTCTTTCGGACGCGAGATCGGCCATGACCGCGCACCCATGGTGCTGGAGCGATTGGGCAACACGGCTGCCGCTGGTGCCATCGTTGCGCTGTCGGAAAACCACGCCGACATGAAGGCCGGCGATTTTGGGCTACTCTGCGCTTTCGGTGCCGGTTATTCCATTGGCGGTGCGCTTCTCAAAATGATGTGACGTGCACGATCCATCGGCGCGGCTGATACGGCGTTCAGCCGATTTCAATGGCTTTTCATTCTGGAAATGGCATGTTCGGCAACCATCTATGGAAGTGAAGCATGCTCGATCTCTTTGCGAAGGACACTGTAATCCATCCGGGCAGAAAGCTTGCTGCCACGGTAGCCGGAGTGTTCCTTGCTTCAGGCGATGACTTTGTCACTCAACCGGTTGAAAGTTTGTCGCTCAGCTTCGAGGGGATTTCCGGGGACTTTCATGGTGGTTACACGCGTCGCTCGGGTGGGCGCGAGCCGTGGTATCCGCGCGGCACCGAGATGCGCAATGAGCGCCAGCTTTCCATCGTTGCGGCGGACGAGCTTGAAGCGGTAGCGGATCGCATGGGAATTGCGAAAATTATGCCGGAATGGATAGGTGCGAATCTCGTTCTGGAGGGAGTTGCAAATCTGTCGATGTTGCCGGCTGGCTCCCTGCTGTTCTTCAAGGATGGCGTGACGTTAAAAGTGGACGCGCAGAATGGTCCCTGCCGCTTGTCCGGCCGGTCTATTGCCGAACATGCCGGCATGGCCGACATCGAACTTGGATCGCTGCTGTTTCCAAAGGCTGCCAAGCGCCTGCGCGGCCTCGTCGCGTGGGTGGAAAAACCGGGCACCATCCGCGACGGCGAAGCGGTTTCCGTCAAAGTGCCGGAGCAGTGGATTTACCGTCCTTAGCGGGCGCCGCTGCTATTCCTCGTCTTCGTCAGGATCAAGCAGCCGGGTGGCCCGCCATCTGGTCAGCGTCCGGTTAATTTCGCCTACAACGAAAAAGCGGGCCGAGTCGCGATCGTAGCCTTCGCCCAAAAGGGACTCATACTGGCTGTGTTGATGGCGCACATGGGCAATGGTCGCCAGCCAAACCGCAATGCCCGGCGGCAGTGTCTTCATGTGTTTGGCACTGGCGTCGGTACGAATACATTCTGTGTCAGAATAGGGCGCCATGGGTAAAAGGGCCGTTAGCGCCTTAGCGATAGCACGCTTCCGCCCAGTATTGGCGATCATGAGGTTGGCGCCGACGATGCGGACGTTCCGAAATCAGGGCTTGCGCCTGCGGCATTTTGTTGTTCGGAAGCGACATGCCTCTTGCACGCCATATCCGCATCACATAAAGATATGTTTATATCTGCTGGAGACATTCGATGGCACTTTACCCACACGCGACGCTCGACACCATGGTTGATACCCTAAAGGCTGCCGCCGAATCCAGTCGGCTGCGTATTCTGGCGCTTCTGTCGCGGGGGGATCTTACGGTCTCTGACCTCACAGAAATTCTGAACCAGTCGCAGCCTCGTGTGTCGCGTCACCTCAAACTGTTGCTGGAGGCCGGGCTTATCGGGCGCTACCAAGAGGGATCGTGGGCATATTTCCGGCTGTCCGATGCGGACACAGAGCGCGATTTTGTCAACGGGCTGGTCTCGCGCGTCCACCTCAGCGACCCACAGGTAGAGCGCGATCTGGAGCGGCTTTCAGCGGTAAAGCGCCGCCGGCAGGAGCGTGCGCGCGAATATTTTAGTGCCAATGCCACGAGTTGGGATCAGATCAGGTCGTTGCACGTTTCTGACTCAGCCGTTGAAGCCGCGCTTAAGCGCTTGGTCGGCAAGAAACCTTTCCAGACCATGTTGGACCTTGGTACTGGAACGGGACGTCTGCTGGAGCTTTTTGCGCCGCTCTACCGTCGTGGTGTGGGCATTGATCTCTCACGTGAGATGCTGACGGTGGCTCGTGCCAATCTCGACCGGGCTGGAATCGCCAATGCACAGGTGCGCCAGGGCGATATTTATGCGCCGCCGGTGGAGCGCGACACCTACGATCTGGTGACGATGCATCAGGTACTGCACTATCTTGACGATCCGCAGCTTGCGGTTGGGGAGGCAGCACGGTTGCTGCGTCCTTCGGGCCGTTTGGTCATTGTCGACTTCGCGCCGCACGGGCTCGAGTTCCTGCGCGACGAGCATGCCCATCTCAGGCTGGGCTTTTCCGACCGGCAGGTGAGCGAATGGTTTGCAGATGCCGGGCTGGAGCTTGAGGCGAGCGAAGAATTCGAGCCGCGCAACTCGACTGGCGCAAAGCTCACAGTAAAATTGTGGATCGCTCGCGACCAGCGCTTGCTGATTGCTGATCCTTCTCCCGCCTCACCATTTTTGAGAGAAACCGCGTGATGACACAGCTTTCCCGCCGCTCCGATATAGGTGATAAAATACAGGTTTCGTTCGAATTCTTCCCGCCGAAATCCGACGAAATGGAAGCGCGGTTGTGGGAAACGGTGACCCGGCTGGAGCCGCTTAGCCCCAGCTTTGTCTCAGTTACCTCCGGCGCCGGTGGGTCGACGCGGGAACGCACGGCGCGCACTGTCGGTCGCATACTCAAGGAAACATCTCTGGTGCCGGCCGCGCATCTAACCTGCGTGGACGCATCGCGTGGAACCGTCGACCAGGTGATCGGAGAATTTGCCGCGATGGGTGTGTCGCGCTTCGTTGCGTTACGGGGTGATCCTGCCGAGGGAGTTGGTGCAAGATACTGTCCGCATCCAGAAGGCTATGCCAATGGCGCCGAGCTCTGCGGGGCGCTTCGTGAGGCTGGTGAATTCGATGTTTCCGTTTCGGCGTATCCTGAGAAGCATCCCGAAAGCCCGGACTTTGCGACCGATATCGACATGCTGAAACGCAAGGTCGACAATGGCGCGACGAGGGCTATCACGCAGTTCTTTTTCGACAACGATCTTTACGAACGGTATGTCGAACGGGTGCGGCGCGCGGGGATTTACATCCCGATTGTTCCAGGTGTGTTGCCGGTGCACAACTTCACTCAGGTCGCCAATTTTTCAGCGCGCGCCGGAGCGCACATTCCAGGCTGGGTTGCTGAACGGTTCGAGGGCCTTGCAAAGGACCCGCAGACCCATGCGCTGGTTGCTGCAGCCGTCGCGGCTGAACAGGTCATGGATCTCGTCGAGCGCGGCGTGGGCGACTTTCATTTCTACACAATGAACCGGGCTGATCTTGCTTACGCGATTTGCCACATGATCGGCATTCGCCCGTCAACGACGCAGGGCAGCATAGCCGGCGAAGCGTCTGCTGCGGCCTGACATGAAGAAGGCCGGGCATGCCCGGCCTTCTGAATTTTTTGTGATCTCAGCTGAGCTGCGGTCTTTCCGCCTAGGCTCAGGGAAGAACGCCCATGATAAGGGCTGCGATGAATGCAAAAGCTGCGCATATCATCAACGCGTTGATTGGCCGTGTCAGTCCCATGGCATAGCCTCCTCGAGTGCGCATCAAGCCCTGAATCTAGGATCATTTCGGCAACACGCAAGAAGAAATTGTGTTGCGATGCGGCGCGAATGTGAAAAATCCGACCTATTTACGGCGCTTAAGTGTTGGTTTCGCAGCGGAAATCGGTTGCCAATCGGCTGTGGATAATAGTCGATCGCGTGGTCTCATCCCGCTAATGCAGCCCGACTGAGAGGCAGCACCCGAACCGTCGATGACCACCAGGCCAACACCAATCAATGCCATGCTTGCCGACTCAAAGAGTGAAGGCGTTCGCCGAGAAAGACAGCGCCCCTGAAGGATGGCACTGACCCGGACCACCAGCATGATCACTAAGCATTGGTGGCGCCAGCGGAGGCCAGGATACGAAAACAAAGGATATAGGCAAGGGCGGTCGATATCAGTGATAGTGCTGCAACCGCTTCCCCAATTGGTAAGCGAGCGAATTGAAGTTCGGTCGGAGCCACGACTGGCACCATCATCAAGATTGAGGCGGTTAACTGCCTGGTCGAGGCGACCACGGCATCCACACCTCGAAAACGCTTGGCCGCCTCTGCCCGATTGGCATAAGGAAGCCGTCAATTTGAGTGCCACCCGTTTCAGTACGGAGGAAGTGGTGAAACCGGTATTCACCGTTCGCGTTCATGTTATACGGTTCGGCGCGCAGCGAGGTTAGTCCATGCAACGATTCGACAATGCCACCGACGCAGCGCTGGCGCTTCGTCCCGACGAGCCTGTCTATTGCTTCCGGCCGGAGGTGCTGAAGGAAGATTGCCGGCAGTTCATGGGCATGTTTCCGGGCAAGACCGCCTATGCAGTGAAGACCAATGGCGAGTTGCTGGTTTTGCGCGCGCTTGCTGAGGCTGGTGTGACGGCATTCGATGTGGCGTCTCCGGCCGAATTTGCGGCGGTGCGGGAAGTCGCGCCAGATGCGGAGATGCTTTATATGCACCCGGTCAAAGCGCAATCTGATATCAGGCTGGCGCTGGAGACCTATGGCATTCGCGTGATTGCGATTGATCATGAGGACGAGATCACCAAGCTGACGCGGGTGGTGCGCGCGCTTGATATTGACCCGGGTTCGATGACGGTTTTCGTGCGTATCCAGACCAAGGGGTCTGCCGCTTACGAGCTTTCCAAGAAATTTGGGGCGGCCCCTGCACATGCGGTGGATCTTGCAAAGCGGTTGAACCGGACCGGCTACAAGGTCGGCATTGCATTCCATGTCGGCAGCCAGATCGAAGACCCTGATACCTATGAGCGGGCGCTGGCCTCTGCGGACTGGATACGCAACCGGCTTTCCATGCCATTGGCTGGACTTGATGTTGGCGGCGGGTTTCCGGCTGAATATGGCTATGACCCCAACCGTAAGAAGCCGCAAATGCCTTCCATCGAGGAGATCATGTCGCGGCTGAGGGGTGACATCAAGGAATATCAATTCGACGATATGCCGCTTGTGGCCGAGCCTGGACGGGTGATTGTTGCCAAGGCGTTTTCGCTGATTGTGCGGGTGCTTCTGCGCAAGGGCCGCCGTCTCTACATCAATGATGGGATCTGGGCATCCTTGTCGGATTCCTGGACAGGCAAGATCACGCTGCCGGCGCGGTTTATTCCTGATCCCGCCATCCGCACGCGCAATGGCGAGGAAAAAAACATTGTGCCATTCAAAGTGTGCGGTGCGACCTGTGACAGCGTGGATATTCTTTCACGGCCGTTCTGGCTGCCTGAAACGGTAGATACGGGCGATTGGATCGAGATCGGCCATATTGGCGCATACTCGCTGTCGCTGCGCACGCGGTTTAATGGATTTTATCCCGACACATTTGTGGAAGTGACCACACCCTTCAGCGAAGGCAAAGCCCCTGAGGGCTTTGCCAGTTTGGAAACGATGGCTGATTGAGGGTGGCGCTAGTCTCAACCTGTTTAAAGATTGGATAAAAGCGCCGGGGTTGGCCAGCCGTCAACCGGGAGGCCGAGGCGGTCTTGTTCGGTGCGGACGGCTTCGCGGGTGCCGACGCCGAGGATGCCGTCGATCTTGCCGACATCGTAGCCTCTTGCCTGTAGCTTGGTTTGCAGGAGCTTCATGGGTTCAAGGTCGAGGCCGGGTTCTGGGTTGCGCTTGTCGAAGGCTGGTTCACCCGCGATGCGGGCGGCCAGATGTGCGGCCGTGAGCGTGTAGATGAGCGACTGGTTCCACTCCAGATAGACATCATAATTGTGGTAGCTGAGGAAGGCCGGGCCCTTGTGGCCCATTGGCAGGACAAGACCGGCGTTCAGGCCGCTATCGGCTAGTTTCTTGCCATTGCGGTCTGTCACACCCCATTTTGACCATTGCGATACGGGAAGCTTTTTGGAGCGACCGGTTTCGTGCCAGGGGAGTTTATTGGGGATGCGCACTTCCTGAAGCCAAGGCTCGCCCGACTTCCAGCCTTTTGACTGGATTTTGCGGGCGGTGGTCAAAAGAGCATCGGGGGCGCTGTTGCGAACGTCGATGATGCCGTCGCCATCACCATCCACGCCAAGCGCCAGCACGTCGCTGGGGAGCATCTGGGTCTGGCCAACTTCGCCGGCCCAAGCGCCAGTGGCGTCTGCGGGCAGATCACCATGATCAATCAATTGCAGCATGGGCAGAACCTGGGGGCGGAAAAGTTCTGGGCGGCGGCAATCATGGGCGAGGGTAACGAGGGCTGAAAGGCTTGGAAAATCACCCTGGAAGGTGCCAAAGTCGCTCTCCAACGCCCAGAAGGCGGCCAGAACCGGGCCGGGTACGCCGAATTCGCTTTCAGCGCGGGAAAAGACGCGGGAGAGTTCATTCAGTTTTTCACGGCCCTTGTTCACGCGCTGCTGACTGATGAGCTTGCCGGAGAATTCATTGAAGGTTTGCGAGAAAAAGGATTGCGAGCGGTCGCGCTGGAGCACGCGCTCTTGCAGCGTTGAACCGGCAAGGGCATTGAGGCCGCGCTGCCCAATACCCGCTTGGCGGGCTTCTTCGGCGATGATGCTTTTCCAGCTGGCGAAATCTCCCCCACATTGCTGCGCCAAAGCTGGCGTTGCGGTTGAGAGGGTGAGTGCCAATGCCAAAAGACGCAAAGTCATGGTTTAATCCTAGCCTGATCCAGCATCGGCGCCGTGCCGATAAGAACGTGAAAATGTCAGTCGCTGATATTGTGTGCCCTTGGACGATGCCTGTGTC
The DNA here is from genome assembly GCF_015500055.1 of Mesorhizobium sp. NBSH29. Taxonomy (NCBI): domain Bacteria; kingdom Pseudomonadati; phylum Pseudomonadota; class Alphaproteobacteria; order Hyphomicrobiales; family Phyllobacteriaceae; genus Mesorhizobium; species Mesorhizobium sp. NBSH29. The sequence goes on along the minus strand of NZ_CP045492.1, from coordinate 3,399,998 downwards.
CAAAAGCAGGCATTGCGTCTTTTAAAGCGTATTTGTCTTCAACCATTTTTGCCACGCCGTTTGGGAGCCGTTGAATACATTAATGTCTGCATTGCCCTTGATGCCGGGCACGACGCCTGTGCCCGTATACTGCCAGAACGAGAACGGGTGGCTGCCATAGCGTGTTGTTGGATGGCCTGCGACAGAGCGCAGCCAATATTCATAACCGGTGAAGGTGGACAGTTCATTGTCTGCAAAGAAATCCACCGAGGTGTAGATGACAGGCTTCTTGCCATAGTGCTTTTCGACGATGCGCAGGAAGGTTGCCATCTCGCTGCGAACTGTTGCTGGCGGTGGGCGAAGCTTACAGGAAGGGGATTCAGGGTTCCATTCCATGTCGAGCACGGGTGGAAGCGAACCACGCTCGCGCGGGACATTGGCGATGAACCATGCCGCCTGTTCGGATGCTGGACGGCAGAAATAATAGAAATGATAGGCAGCGCGCGGAATGCCGGCCGCGCGGGTGCCGCGCCAATGGGTGTCGAACAGATCATCAACACGGTCGCCGCCTTCCGTGGCTTTGATAAAGGCGAAGGAAATGCCGCTGGCCCGTGCCTTCGACCAGTCAACCGAGGTCTGGTATTTTGAGACATCTGTGCCATGCACGGCATAGCGCCATGGCTTCTCATTGGTCCAATCATGTGGATCATTGTCGTTGAAGCGGGGATAGGCGACGATGCCGCGCGTTGAAACAGTGACATCGGTGCGGCTGGAGACGGGCGCGAGATCATCAACGCTGGTACAGGCGCCAAGAAGACTCAAGAGAACGAAGGCCGCGACACGGCGCATGGTAACTTTCCCCCCAACCTGGGCTCCGGACTCTGCTAGCATAACATTCCTTGTTGGCGCGTGCGACTGCAGCAGCAGTGCCGCCCTTTTTGCGGTCAATAAGACGTCGATATCAGTGATGGGTCAACATGGTTGATTTTGTATTTAAGGCGCAGCCTTGACATGCGCGATCTGTGAAATGGACGAGGAAGATGCGGTTTTTCGGCAAAATTGTTTTGGGTGTTGCGGCCATTATTGCGCTTGGCGTGGCAGCGCTGGCGGGGTGGCTTTATATGCAGCCGCCTGCATTGATCCGTGTCGGATCAGGCTATGCGGCCAAGATAGTGTGTTCCAATTTCTTCTTGGCCGATCGTCAGCCCGATGAGGTTCTGCGGGCGGATGTGCAGGCGCCTGGACATTGGCTGCTTGGGTATATGTCTGTTGAAGTGGATGCGGCGCAAAAGACGGCGACGGCCGGACTACTTGGCGTATTTGGCAAAAGCGTTGCAGTGGCGCGCGAGGGACTGGGCTGCGCAGTTGTGCCTGATGGCGACATTGCGCGCGCAAGTGCTATGGGTCTGCCGGTTCGCGACGTCAAAGTTTCAGATGCGTTGTGGCCAGAGGGCGCGCTGGTGCAGCCATCACAGGCACCCGAAATAACCGAAATACTCAATGATGAGGCGATGATGGGCCAGGGCATGCGCGCGGTGACCGTGGTGCATAATGGCCGCATCATTGGTGAGCGTTATGCCAATGGCTTTGCGCCTGACACGCCCTTGCTTGGCTGGTCGATGAGCAAGACCGTCAATGCGGCGATTATCGGCACGCTGATCCGCGATGGCAAATTGGCGCTCGACCAGAAAAGCCTGTTTGCGCAATGGGCGGGGGATCCACGCAAGGATATCAGCGTTGCTGATCTTATGGCCATGTCCAGCGGTCTGGAGTTCAATGAGGATTATGGCGACGTGACCGATGTGACGCGGATGCTGTATCTCGAGCCGGATATGGCTGGGTTTGCTGCGTCAAAGCCACTTGCTCATCCTGTCGGGTCGGTGTGGAGCTATTCGAGCGGGACAAGCAATCTGTTGTCGCGTGTGTGGCAAGGGGCCATTGGCGATGCGGATGCCGCACTTGCACTGCCGCGCGCGGCGCTGTTTGAGCCGCTGGGCATGACCAGTGCCGTTCTGGAGACTGATGCGCGCGGAACGCTGGCAGGCTCTTCCTATGTTTATGCAAGCGCGCATGATTGGGCGCGTTTCGGGCAGTTTCTGCTTGATGGCGGAGTGTGGGAGGGCAAGCAGATCCTGCCTGCGGGTTTCGTGGACTGGATGCGCGAGCCCGCGCCAGCCTCACAGGGAGAATATGGTCGTGGTCAGCTTTGGCTGCATGGTTCGGATTCAGGGGCCGCGCCCGGAGAAAATCCGGATCACGGGTTTGATCTGCCTGCCGATACGTTTTGGCTGCTCGGCCATGATGGCCAGTCAGTGGCGATCATTCCCTCCAAGAAGCTCGTGGTGGTTCGTATGGGGCTTACGCCTTCGAACCTTCAATACAGGGCGCAAGGCTTGGTATCTGCTTTGGCGAAAGCTGTAGAATAGTTTTAGCGTTTTCGGACAATCGCGTGCACGGCGTAACCGCGATAAAGCGTTTCAAATGAAAGGCTTGCGTGGTGTGTCTGGCAGGCTGATTCAAGTGCTTGATGCAGTGAGTCACGCGGGGCGACGTGGAATTTTTCAAGCCATGCGCGCAAAGCTGATCGAAACCAATTGGGCAGCTTTTCCTGGCTGCCAAAATCTACAATGTGCAACGAGCCGCCGGGCTTCAACGCGTCAAGCGCGGCGGTTATTGCCTGCTCCCAGCCGGGTATCATTGATAATGAATAGGAGATGAAAATGCGGTCGAGGCTGTCTTGCGCAAAGAGGCGCTTGGGGTTGAATGCGGTGGCATCGCCCTGTGCAAGTTCAACGCCACACAGGCCTTCGCGCGCGAGCGCACTGCAAGCGGTGGCGAGCATCGCGTTGGAAATATCGAGACCGTAAAAGCGGGCGGAAGGGTAGCTGCGGGCTGCCAGAATGAGATTGCGGCCTGTGCCGCAGCCAAGCTCCAGAACCGTGTCGCCATCCTTCGCGTCGAGCCCTGCAATCATGCGGTCGCGGCCAAGCAGATAATATTTGCGCGTCAGATCATAGAAGTGCCGTTGATGGCGGTAGACGCCATCCATCAATGCAGCATGGCCTGAACGATTTTCGACGGTGCTCATGAAGTTCTCTTCACATAAAGGTGGAAGCCGCCATAGATGGCCGAGCGGTCGCGTGCGGAGTAATCCAGCGATTGTTCATCGCGATATTCCCACTGGTTCAGCAGTGCCGGGGAGACGCGGCCGGGCAAAAGGCTGGGCTCTGCTGCGGTGCGGAAGATGACGCGCGCGCCGGGTGCTGCGGTGCGGGTGATTTCGGTCCACAAAGCGTTGAGCTGCGTATCGTTCATCCAATCCTGCGCATCCAAAAGTATATAGCGATCCACACTGGTTGCAGGCTTGGTGGCGAGAAGATCTGTGAAATTGGCGTGATGGATTGAGACGCGCTCGGCATTTTTGCGCAGGAGCGCGTGATTTTCGGGCTCTAGATAAGCGGGCAACTTTGCCTCGCCGGGCTGCGGGTAGCGCCGTGCAAAAGCCTGCCAAGCGAAATAATTGTCTCTGAGCGGGAAGTGGCAGGCCAATTTTTCGACGCGCACGGAGAGGACTTGCGCCATGGTGCCATCGCCGGAGGTGATGAGGCTGTCATATTGCGCTGGTGGAATGCCAAGGCCGAAAAGCGACGCCTTCTTGGACGTTGCCCAACGTAGCATTTTGCGGTCGAACAAAGGCGCCAGATATTCTTCGAAGAAGTGGCGCTGGTCGCGCAATGTGCGCGCTTCCATGATGCGGGCCGGATCAACACCGTACATTTTTGAAACGCGATGGCCTGTGGCGATGAAGAAGCCGAGCAGGCCGGTGCGGTAAAAGTTCTTTTCGAAGACGCTTATGCGCCGCTTGCCCCGCCAGTTGCGGCTTTCCCAGTAATTGCGGGTGGCGGGATCAAGGCCGGGCGCGATGAAACGATCATAGGCAACGGTGTTTTGTGCATCGCCATTGCCACCAAAGAAGCGAAACAGATCGGTGTGCGATGGCAGATTGCGCATGGCCGAGAGCTTCATGCGGTTCAGTGCAATGTGGGCTGTGTTCAAATCAACCGCGTCAATGCTGGCTGGAGATCGGGTGAGATAGGCCAGAGCGTTGCAGCCGCCCGAGGCGATGGTGACGATGCGGTGACCTTCGGACAGCTCCATTGCCTCCATATCGATATCAGGATCTTCCCAGATCTGCGGATAGACAAGGCCGGAAAATAGCAACGCAAACAGCCTCTCCGAAATGCCGGCCTTCGACAAAGCACGGTTTTGATACACCGCATTGGCGATCTTTTTTGTGCGTGAAAAACCGAGTTCCGAAGAAAGGTCGGTCATGGCTGGCGATTCCCCGTTTCCATATGAGGAAGCGGGTAACGTAGCGCCATGACAAGCGGGTGACAGTTGGTTGACGAAAGAGCTATAGGCGCCGTTACTCCTTCACGGCGCCTGTCATCGACGAGACGTAGTGCTCGACAAAGAAGGAATAGAGGATGACCACCGGTAGCGAGCCAATCAACGCGCCGGCCATCAGGGCCCCCCATTCATAGACATCCGAGCGTACAAGCTCTGTCAGAACGCCGACTGGGACAGTCTTGTTTTCGGACGACTGGATGAAGGTGAGCGCATAGATGAACTCGTTCCAAGACAAAGTGAAAGCGAAGATGCCGGCGGAGATGAGACCCGGCACGGAAAGAGGCAATACGATCTTGGTCAAGATTTGCCAGCGGGTGGCGCCGTCAATCAAAGCGCACTCTTCCAGCTCGAAGGGAATCGAGCGGAAATAGCCCATCAAAAGCCAGGTGCAGAAGGGTATGAGAAAGGTTGGATAGGTGAGAATGAGCGCGAACGATGTGTCGTAGAGACCCAGCTTGAAGACCATCACGGACAGGGGAATGAACAGGATAGAGGGTGGGACCAAATAGGCGAGGAAGATCGCCAGACCTACCTGACGCGAGCCCGAGAAGCGCAGCCTTTCGATTGCGTAGGCTGCAAAAACGCTTGCAGTCAGGGACAGGAAGGTCGCTGCGGTGGAGATGATGACTGTGTTGAGCAGCCAGCCGGGATATGAGGTTTCAAACAGAAGATATTTGATGTGTTCGAGGGTGGGTTTCGCCACCCAGAACGGGCTGTACTGATCGTAATTTGTCATTTCATTATTGGGCTTAACGGCCGTGATCGCCATCCAATAGAATGGAAAGAGCAGCACGAACACGAAGATGGCCAGCGGAATGTAGACGGTGACGACGCGGCGCGGCAGGCTTTGCAGATAGCCCATGCCGCCATCATCGCCTTCGGTGCGTTTTTCGGGTGCGGTGACAGCCATGTCAATCTCCTCCGCCCTGCTGCCATTTGCGCCTTTGCAGGCCAAAATAGCTGAATAAAATTGCCGATAGAAGGAAAGGGATCATCGCCACAGCGATTGCAGCACCTTCGCCCAACTGGCCGCCAGAAATGCCGCGCTGGAATGACAGCGTGGCCATCAGGTGGGTAGCGTTCACCGGTCCGCCGCGGGTCAGCACATAGATGAGCTGGAAGTCCGTGAAAGTGAACAATACTGAGAAGGTCATCGTGATGGCGATGATCGGTGTTAAAAGCGGCAGCGTGACATAGCGGAATAATTGCCAGCGTGATGCGCCATCCAGCGTCGCAGCCTCGTAGAGCGATTGCGGAATGGTTTGCAGGCCAGCCAAAAGCGTTATGGCGACGAATGGAATGCCGCGCCACACATTGGCTGCGATGACAGATGCACGCGCATTTTCAGGATCGCCCAAAAAATTGATGCGGTTTTCGATGAGGCCCATCTGCTGCAGCGCCCAAGACAGGATCGAAAACTGCGCATCATATATCCACCAGAAGGCAATGGCCGACAGCACGGTTGGCACCACCCATGGCAAAAGCACGATGGCGCGAAAAAAGGATTTGAAGGGGAGGTTCTCGTTAAGGATCAATGCCAGCCAGAGGCCGAGCGCGAATTTAAGGATCGAAGCGCTGACAGTGTAGAGGAGCGTATTGAAGACGGAGAGCCAGAAGACCGCATCATCCCATAGATAGCCGTAATTTTCGAGACCGATGAACACACCTGGACGCCCGATGCGGGTGTCGGTGAAGCCCAGCCAAACGCCCAAGCCAAGCGGATAGGTGAGAAAAACCAGCAGGATGATGGCAGCTGGCAGCATGAAGCCGCCGCCGAGAAAATTGCGGTTCTCGGTCAGCGTTGCCCATGTTGACGGGCGGTTCGATGGTGCCGTGATGGGGGCCATGGGCTGGCTCCTGCTGGAGTTGCCTAAATATCAGGAAGACCGGGCGGAACGGAGTCCGCCCGGGTTTTCGTTAGACGCGGTAGTATCGGTTTGCGCGCTTTTCGGCTTCTTCCATGGCCTCTTGCGGGGTTGCCTGTCCTGTTACGGCCTTAGCGTACATGTCCACGAGGACATAGTCGGCCATGGTCGCTGCGGATGCATAGCCGAGAGGTCCGGCAAAGCCGTTGGGGCGCAGGTTCTCCGAAGCCTTTGCGTAGGGCGCATTATTCGGATCAGCTGTCCATACAGGATTGTTGTCATAGGCCTTGAGCGTCTGGCAGCAATAACCCGCAGACTTGGTAATCCACTCCTGCATCTGCGCTTCCTCGAACATGAATTGCAGGTAGGCTTTTGCCGCATTGGGATACGGCGTGTAGTCGAAAATAACAGCTGAGGTAACCTGGTAGAGCTCGACCGCCTTGCCCACCGGACCGATGGGCAGGTTGGTGGTGCGGATGTCTTTCGCGATCTCGGTCAGCTTGGGATCATTGTCCTTGTTGATCTTGGCTGTGTTGTAAGCCGAGATGCCGTTGGCAATGACGCCCAGTTCGCCGGCCAGGAAGGCGCGGTTGTTGTTGACGTCGAGCCAGCTTTCGGTACCCGGAATGAACGTCTTGTAGAGTTCCTGCGCATATTCGATGGATTTGAGCGTTTCAGGGCTGTTGATGCTGACCTTGCCTGCCTCGTCGACCATCTGGCCGCCATGGCTCCACAAAAGCCAGTGGGCGTAATTGTTGCCGTCGCCGACGCCGTGTCCATGGGTGAAACCGGCTGAATGGCCTTTTCCTTGCAATGCCTTGCATAGCGCGAGGAAGCCTTCTGTGTCCTTCGGGAATTCTTCGAAGCCGGCTTCCTTGACCCAGCTTTCCCGGTACACGATCGCATTGCCGATAGTGGCCAGCGGCAAACCGACGAATTTTCCGTCGCGCGTGGCGTAGCTCTTCGGACCCTCATGCCAGCCGCCATATTTGCCACCGAGATATTCGCCAAGCTCGGTCACATCGTGCAGCTTGTCAGGATATTGATGGGGATCATCGAACCAGACGAGCATGAGATCAGGACCCGAGCCAACATTTGCAGCGACAGCTGCCTTGGGACGGATGTCTTCCCAGCTTTCCTTATCGACGCGGACTTCTACTCCGGTGGCTTCAGTGAAGCGCTTGGTATTGGCGAGCCACTGGTTCTCATCCCCTTGCACGAAGGGTGACCAGCGCAAGAGGCGCAACTTGGCGCCTTCTTCTGGCGTATATTTCAGCTCGCTTTGTGCATAGGCGGGAGTGCCGAGATAGCGGCCTCCAAGGGTGCCCACCGCGGCTGCGGCTGCTGTGGTGCGGATCAGGTCTCGTCTGGTAAATTTCATGGTATTCCTCCCTGTTGAAATGAACTCCAAACCGACTGCGTGCTCCTCCTACAGCCGCTTGCCTGTTTTGCCGTCGAAGAGGTGCAAAAGAGCAGGATCGACGGAAAGATTGACACGTTCGCCGGGTCTAAATGCGTGGCGCTCGCGGAAATTTGCGACAATATCGTCCCCGCCTTCAGTGCGGGCGATGATCTGGATTTCAGAGCCTGTGGGCTCGACCACAGCGATTTTCGCTGCAAAGCCGTCGGGGGAAAGCCGGATATGTTCAGGGCGCATTCCGACAACGACATTCTGGCCCGCACTTGTTGCGACGCGGCCGTCCAGCGGCACGGAAATGCCGCCAGCTCCCTTGAATGCCGCGCTTCCGTCGGTGGCAATCGTGCCACGCAGCAGGTTCATCGACGGCGAGCCGATGAAGGCGGCGACAAACAAATTGTCAGGGCGGTCGTAGAGTTCGAGCGGCGGGCCAACCTGCTCGACGATGCCGTCATGCATGACGACGATTTTGTCGGCCATCGTCATGGCTTCGATCTGGTCATGGGTGACATAAATCGTGGTTGTCTTAAGCCTCTGGTGCAGTTCCTTGATCTCGGCGCGCATCTGAACACGCAGCTTGGCGTCGAGGTTGGAAAGCGGTTCGTCGAACAGAAAGACTTGTGGATCGCGGACAATGGCACGGCCCATGGCCACGCGCTGGCGCTGGCCCCCTGAGAGTTGGCGCGGATAGCGCTCAAGCAGTGGCGTAAGGCCTAGAATTTCGGCGGCACGCTGTACGCGTTCAGAGCTTTCGGCAAGGGGCGCATTTTTCAATTTCATAGAAAATGCCATGTTTTCGGCGACCGTCATATGCGGATAGAGCGCATAGTTTTGGAACACCATGGCGATGTCGCGCTCCTTTGGAGCGACATTGTTGACGACGCGGTTAGCAATGGAGATTTCGCCGCCCGAAATGCTCTCGAGCCCGGCGATCATGCGCAACAGCGTCGATTTCCCACAGCCCGATGGGCCGACTAGGGTTACGAACTCGCCATCCTCAATGTCGATGTCGACGCCGTGTAGAATTTCTACCGAGCCGAACGACTTGTAGACATCGCGAATTGCGACAGACGCCATCGGATTCCTCCCGGACGTGTGAGTGACGACGCCCTTGCAGGAATGCGCCTCAAAGTTACGTGACTCTGGCTCCTCCCAGCATCACGTAACGGAAGGTAGCGTTCAGGAAATCATGTGTAAAGCGCTTGTGCGCGCATTGCAGCTTCAGGCGGATGCCTTGGCACCACAGGCAGATGCAAATTCCTTATTGATAATATATCTGTTATATAATAATACTGCTAACTATGGATCAGTATGAACTTGATAATGCGTTTTCTGCACTCTCTGACCCAACCCGGCGGGCGATCCTTGCTAGGTTGGCGCTCGGCGAGGCAACGGTAATGGAACTGGCAGAGCCTTTTTCCATGTCACAGCCAGCCGTGTCACGGCATCTTAAAGTGCTGGAAGGCGCAGGGCTTATTGCGCGGCGGGTGGAGGGCACGAAGCGTCCTTGTCGGCTGGTGCCGGAGGCTGTGCGCAAGATTGATCAATGGCTCGATATGCTGCGCGACGCGATGAGCCAGAATTACAACCGGCTGGATGATGTGCTGGCCGACATGGAAAATAAGTAGAGAGGAAATCAATGTCCAAGCTTGTTTTGAAGACAGAGGGCGACACGCATGTGGTTGCCACCCGCCGTTTTGCGGCTTCACCAGAGATGGTGTTTCGCGCGCATACCGAACCAAAGCTTATCCAGAAGTGGATGCTTGGCCCGGATGGGTGGAAAATGCCAGTGTGCATCATTGAGCCAAGGGCGGGCGGTGCGATACGCTATGAGTGGACCGACGGGCAGGGCGGCGGGTTTCATCTTACAGGCACGTTTATAGCTGTTGAGCCGTTTAGCCGCCTTGTGCATGTCGAGCGGATGCATCTGCCTGACCCGACACCCGACAATCATGTGGAGACAACATTTGTGCCTGATGGCGATGGCACGCTGATGACGATGCGCATGACCTTGCCCGATGAAGCCACGCGCACAGCGATGCTGGCAAGCGGTATGGAACATGGCATGGAGGCCAGCTATGCGCGGCTTGATGGGCTGCACGCTTAAGTCAGCGGTTGGTGAGCCTGTCGAACCACGAGGCGCTTGGCATTAAGCCTGCCTGCTGTGTGCATCCTCAAAACAAAAGGGCGTCGCGAATGTACGACGCCCTTTGTTCAGGTGATGTCCTCGTCTTACGCCTTCCCAAACCCACCTGCGGTTGGGGTGGTGACAATCACCGCTTCACCGGCTTTTAGCACTGTCTGGTCGCAGGCTTTCAGGGTTTCGACTTCTCCGCTCAGGCGGCGCACTTTGGTGGAGCCGACTTCGCCGTCACTGCCGCCATTCAGGCCCTTTGGGGGGCGGTTGCGGTGCGAGGAGAGGATGGCGCATTCCATTGTTTCGAGGAAGCGCATGGTGCGGCGCGTGCCGTTGCCGGCGTTCCATTTTCCCTTGCCGCCGGAATTTTCGCGGATGTGGAAATCTTCCAGCAGTACGGGGAAACGCAGTTCCAGAATTTCCGGGTCGGTGAGGCGCGAATTGGTCATGTGAGTGTGCACGCCCGATGTGCCGCCAAAGCCGCGACCATTATTCATCTGGCCGGCGGGTGAGCCGGAGCAGATGGTTTCGTAATATTGATATTCATTGTTGCCGAAGGTCAGATTGTTCATCGTGCCCTGGGCATTGGCGAGCGCGCCCATTGCGCCGAACATGGCGTTGGTGACGTGCTGGGAGGTTTCCACATTGCCTGCAACAACTGCCGCTGGATAGGAAGGCCGCAACATGCAGCCATCTGGAATGATGATGTTGATGGGGCGCAGGCAACCCGCATTCATGGGGATATTGTCTTCGACCATGACGCGGAACGCATAGAGCACGGCGGCGCGGGCCACAGGCTCTGGTGCGTTGAAGTTGTTTTTCATCACAGGCGAGGTGCCGGTGAAATCAACCGTCGCTTCACGCTTCTGGCGATCAACGCTGATTTTGACCTTTATCGTCTGGCCGGTGTCAGTCGGGTATTCATATTCCGACACATCGGGCAGGCGCTCCAGCACGCGGCGCACGCTTTCAGCGGCATTGTCCTGGACATGGCCCATATAGGCGTTGACGACATCAAGGCCGAAATGGACGACCATTTTGCGCAGTTCAGCCACGCCTTTTTCGTTGGCCGCAATCTGGGCTTTCAAATCGGCGATATTCTGGTGCGGGTTGCGGGCCGGATAGGCATGGTCGGTCAACAGATGCTCAAGCTCTGCTTCACGGAAATGACCGCGCTCGATGATGCGGAAATTGTCGAAGAGCACGCCTTCTTCATCCACTGTGGTGGCAAGTGGGGTCATGGAGCCGGGCGCTGTGCCGCCAACATCGGCATGGTGGCCGCGTGAGGCTGCATAGAACAGGATCTTTTCGCCGGCATCATCGAATACGGGCGTGACCACCGTAATGTCGGGCAGATGCGTGCCGCCATTATAGGGGGCGTTGAGTGCGAACACATCGCCGGGGTGGATGTCGCCTTCATTGAGGCGGATGATCGTCTCAACGGAGCGATCCATCGAGCCTAGGTGAACGGGCATATGTGGGGCGTTGGCAACCAGCGCACCATCCTTGTCGAAGACGGCGCAGGAGAAATCGAGCCGCTCCTTAATGTTGACCGAATAGGCGGTGTTCTGAAGCGTGACGCCCATCTGTTCGGCGATCGACATGAAGAGGTTGTTGAAGACCTCCAGCATGACAGGATCTGCTGCGGTGCCGAGAGCCGCCTGACGGCGCTTCTTCTCGACGCGGCGCATCAACACGTGGTCTTTCGAGGTGATCTCGGCCTGCCAGCCGGGTTCGACCACGATGGTCTGGTGGCGCTCGATGATGAGTGCCGGGCCGGAGACCTTGTGGCCGGGCTTCATGGTTTCGCGGCGGAAGGTGCCGGCTTCATGCCACGCGCCCTCACAATAGAGCTTTCGCGTCTGGCCTGAAACAGGCGAGGCGGTGTCCAGCTCTGCATCGCTTTCCAAGCGGCCACGGTCGCGGCTGTCGGCACCTTCAACACCGACGGCTTCGATGACCATCGGCTTGTTGTCGTAGATGAAACCGAACTGCGCCTTGTGGGCCGCTTCGAAATCTGTGCGTACGCGGGCAATGTCGCTGCCCTCCAGATTGACCGGAATGGAGGTGTCGGTGCCATCATAGCGGATCTGCAGGACAGGGCGGCAAGCCACGTCGCTTTCAACAATGCCTTGCTCAGCCAATTCGCCAAGCACAGCCTTGCGCAGATCTGCGATCATCGCATCCATGGCGCCGACAGAGGCATCTGAGAGCGGCAGCATCAGCGCCTGCTGGCGCGAGGCAAAGACCGATGACAGGCCGATACCATAGGCCGACAGCAGGCCGGAGAAGGGGTGAATAAGCACAGCTTCCATGCCCAGCGCATCGGCTACGAGGCAGGCGTGCTGACCGCCCGCACCGCCAAAGCAGTTGAGCAGATATTCGGTGACATCATAGCCGCGCTGGACCGAGATCTTCTTGATCGCATTGGCCATGTTTTCCACCGCGATGGTGACAAAGCCTTCCGCGACTGATTCCGGGCTGCGGCCATCACCGATCTCGGCAGCCATGGCCGAAAAGCGCTTGTGCACGGCGTCGGTGTCGAGCGGTTGGTCCTGGTTGGGACCGAAGATCGAGGGGAAGAAATCAGGCTGCAATTTGCCCAGCATGACGTTTGCATCCGTCACGGCGAGGGGGCCGCCACGGCGGTAGCAGGCCGGGCCGGGGTTTGCGCCAGCTGAGTCTGGACCAGCCTGAAAGCGTCCGGCCTCAAAATGCAGGATCGAGCCGCCACCGGCAGCAACCGTGTGAATGCGCATCATTGGCGCGCGCACGCGCACGCCAGCAACTTCGGTGTCGAACGCACGTTCATATTCACCGTCAAAATGGGCAACGTCGGTGGAGGTTCCGCCCATATCAAAGCCGATGACTTTTTCGAAGCCTGCCAGTTTTGCTGTCTCGACCATGCCGACAACGCCGCCGGCAGGGCCGGAAAGAAGGGCATCCTTGCCCTGGAACTTTTCGGCAGCGGTGAGGCCGCCGGACGACATCATGAACATCAGGCGCGGGGCGTTTTCGTCGGTTGAGACACCGGCATCTATGCCAAGCTCTCCGGCGACGCGGGCGACATAACGCGCGAGAATGGGGGAGAGATAGGCATCGACAACGGCGGTGTCGCCGCGGCCAACCAGTTTTACCAATGGGGAAACTTCGTGGCTGACGGAAACCTGTGCAAAGCCGGTTTTACGGCAAAGGGCTGCTGCGGCCTGCTCGTGCTCAGGATATTTCCAGGCGTGCATGAAGACGATGGCGACAGCATCAATGCCGTCTTTCTTTGCAGCTTCGATGGCTTCGCGTGAGGCTTCGAGATCAAGTTCGGTCTCAAGCGTGCCGTCGGCGCGCACACGCTCCTCAACCTCGATGACGCGCTCATAAAGCTGCTCGGGGAGGATGATTTCCTTGGCGAAAATATCTGGACGCGCCTGATAGGCGATGCGTAGCGCATCGCGGAAGCCCTTGGTGATGAGAAGCGCCACGCGGTCGCCCTTGCGCTCCAAAAGCGCATTGGTGGCAACGGTGGTGCCCATCTTGATGTCGCCGATAAGGCCGGCTGCAATGGGGGCGCCTGCTTCAAGCCCGAGCAGATCGCGAATGCCCTGAATGGCGGCGTCCTTATAGGCCTCGGGGTTTTCCGACAGGAGTTTGCGCGGATGCAGGTTGCCATCCGGCGCCCTGCCTATAATGTCGGTAAATGTGCCGCCACGATCAATCCAGAAATCCCATTTATTGGCAGCCATTTTGTCGTCCTCCCATTGGATGTGCAAAACTTATTGACGATTTATAGATAAACTGTCAACGTCGATTTGACCGTAGGTAAGGCGTGCTGCGGATCAAAAATCAAGGGAACCACGCCACTCAGAAGGGGAGAATGATGAGCCATTATGCTTCAATAACGGCAGGGGCGCTGGCCGCTGGCCTATTCGCAACCGGCACCGGTTTCGCCGCATCCTGGGACATGCCCACACCCTATCCGGACGGAAATTTTCATACCAAAAACATCACCGAATTTGCAGCTGACATTGCGAAAAAGACCAGTGACAGCCTCAAGATCACCGTTCATTCGAACCAGTCGCTGATCAAGCATCCAGATATCAAGACATCGGTGCGCGATGGCATTGTTCCCATTGGCGAGACGCTGGTTTCACGCCTTGAGAATGAAAGCCCGATCTTTGGCGTGGATTCGGTGCCATTTTTGGCTTCCAGCTATGAGCTTTCCAAGAAGCTCTATGATGCGCAGCGCCCTTATCTGGAAAAGCTTCTGGCTGATCAGGGTTTGCAGCTTCTGTTTTCGGTGCCTTGGCCGCCCCAGGGCATTTATGTGAAGAAGGAAATCAATGCGATTTCTGATCTCGAAGGCCTGAAATTCCGCGCCTATAATGTTGGCACAGAACGTGTTGCCAGCTTGGCGAAGATGGTTCCAACGCAGATTGAAGCCTCCGACGTGCCGACCGCTTTCGCGACAGGCCGGGTTGAAGCAATGATCACGTCACCTTCGACTGGTGCTGATTCCAAGGCATGGGATTTCGTTACCCATTACTATGACACGCAGGCTTGGTTGCCGCGTAATATGGTGATCGTCAACAAGGCTGCTTTCGACAAGCTGAGCGACGCTGAAAAGGCTGCTGTGACAGAGGCTGCTGCAGCCGCTGAAACGCGTGGCTGGGAAATGTCCAAGGTGGAAACTGAGGAAAAGACAAAGATCCTCAAAGACAATGGCGTGGCAATCGTGACACCTTCTGACGAGCTAAAGGCTGGATTCGGCGAAATCGGTGCAACGATTACCGATGAATGGAAAGCCAAGGCTGGTGCCGATGGCGAAGCGCTGCTCGAAACTTTCCGCAAGTAATCTTGGCTGGAAGTGCCGGGCGACAGAAGTTGCCCGGCAATGCAACCGCCAGGAGGCCTTATGCGAAACACGCTTGATACAATTTACCGCCTCTCGGGTGGTGCGGCTGCAGTTTCCCTTTTTTGTATTTTCGCGCTGGTCTGTATGCAGGTGGGCGCGCGTCTTCTTGATGGGGTCATGCGTTTTCTGGGCATGACGCCGTTGGGGCTGATCGTGCCTTCTATTGCGGAAATTTCCGGGTTCCTTCTGGCTTCGGCCAGTTTTCTGGCGCTTGCCTATACGCTTTCTATCGGCAGCCATATTCGTGTCGGGCTGTTTGTCGAGCGTTTGGCGTCTGGGCCACGGCGCATCGTGGAGGGGCTTGTCGGGCTGCTTGCAACCGGAATCGCGATCTATGCATGTGTTGCGATGGGCGGGTTGGCATTCAAGAGCTGGACTTACAATGATGTGTCATTCGGCTTCGTGCCGGTGCCACTATGGTTGCCGCAAGCGGTGATGACGCTTGGTCTGGCGATCCTTGCAATCGCAATTGTTGATCTTACGGTGCGCAATTGGCGAACGGGCAATTTTACCAAATATGAGACGGAAGCTTGATTATGGGGATTTTTGAGCTCTCCGCGCTTCTTGTCATTGTCTTGCTGGGCGCATTGGCGCTCGGGCTATGGGTGGCGTTTTCGCTTAGTCTGGTTGCGCTGGTTGCGCTGGCAACAACGTCGATCCCGACCGGCCAGGTTCTGGCGACGTCGTTCTGGAGCGCATCAACTTCATGGGATTTGACGGCGCTGCCGATGTTTATCTGGATGGGTGAAATTCTGTTCCGGTCACGGCTGTCGCAGGACATGTTTACCGGTATTTCGCCGTTTGTACGGCGACTGCCTGGGCGATTGGCGCATGTGAATGTGCTGGGCTGCGCGGTGTTTGCGGCAGTGTCTGGTTCTTCTGCTGCCACCACTGCGACAATCGGCAAGATCTCGCTGCCTGAACTGCAAAAGCGCGGCTATGATGACCGGCTGGCGATTGGCAGCTTGGCCGGGTCGGGCACGCTTGGTCTGCTAATTCCGCCTTCGATCATACTTATTGTCTATGGCGCGGCGGTGGAGGAATCCATTGCGCGCCTGTTCGTGGCGGGCATTATACCCGGCCTCATGCTTGCGGCTCTGTTTATGGGCTATGTCATGGTGTGGGCAGCGCTGAACCCCGACAAGATGCCAGCGCGTGAAGAGCGGGTGCCGCTGCGTGAAAAAATGCATGCTGCGCGCAGCCTGTTGCCTGTCGGATTGCTGATTGCTGGTGTCATCGGCTCTATATATGGAGGCTTTGCATCCCCCACTGAAGCGGCTGTTGTTGGCGTGGCGCTCAGCCTCGTTCTGGCGCGCGCGCAAGGTGCGTTAAGCGTTGCGACCTTCCGCGAAGGTCTGATGGCGGCGACTGCAACCTCCTGCATGATTGCTTTCATTCTGGCAGGCGCTGCTGTCTTGACCACGGCGATGGGTTTTGTCGGCTTGCCGCGCCAATTGGCCGAATGGATTGGCGGGCTAGGATTGCCGCCCATGGCGCTTTTGGCGGCGTTGACGCTGTTGTTTGTGGCGCTGGGCTGCTTTCTGGACGGGATCTCGATGATTGTGCTGACAACGGCGGTCATCATGCCATTGGTTTCAGCGGCTGGTTTTGATCTGGTCTGGTTTGGCATTTATCTCGTCATTGTTGTGGAAATGGCGCAGATCACGCCACCCGTGGGCTTCAACCTGTTCGTGATCCAAGGGCTGACGGGACGCAATCTTTTCGATATTGCACGCGCTACTATGCCCTATTTCCTTCTTCTGCTTGTCATGGTTGTGCTGCTGGCACTATTTCCCGATATCGCATTGTGGTTGCCGCGGACGATGTTTGCTGCTGCTTGAGGAGAGTTGACATGGGCGACGGATCGCCATTCGGGCCAATCGTCTCTTCGGCGCATCTTGCCGATGGCGCGTTGCCATCTCTGTCGGAACTTGAGTTCGGCATGATCCTGGCCGGTCACGCTTTCGAGCGCTGGATGGTCCGGTGCATGACGGCTGCGGGAGAGCCGGGGCTGGCACCAATGGATGTGCTGGTGCTTCACTTTACAACCCATCGTGGGCGGGGAAAAAGGCTGTCCGACCTTTGCATGGTGCTCGGGGTGGAAGACACCCATGTTGTCAATTACGCAATCAAGAAGCTCGAAAAGCGCGGGTTGGTGATGACGACACGGCAGGGCAAGGAAAAGTTGATTGGCGCCACTACCAAAGGTGTCGCCACCTGCATGCGCTACCGCGAGATTCGCGAGACCGTCTTGGTAGAATCCGTACGTGGGGTCGGTTTAGATCCCAAGGCGACCTCCCAGGTTGCCGCCACGCTGCGCGCGCTGTCGGGCCACTACGACCAGGCGGCCCGTACCGCGGCCTCGCTCTAGAGCGGCGGTATGCTGGCGCCTTTGACGCTGATCGCCCAGCACGGGAAGCTGGTGCTGATCCTTGGTTTAATCGCTGGGGTGGCGCTGCCGGACGTGGCGCTGGCCATGCGGCCTTGGATCGGGATGATGGTGGCCGGGCTGTTGTTTCTGGCTGCGTTGCGGGTCGGGCCACGTGATGCGGTTGGGGCGCTTGGCGATGTTGGGCTGTCGCTTTCGCTGGTCGCGTTGTTTCAACTAGCCTTGCCGACTGCTGCCATACTGATGTTTGGCGCTATGGGCGGAACGGGTTGGCCTGTCGCCATCTTTCTGGTGCTGATGCTGGCAGCATCTCCGGTGTCGGGAAGCCCAAACCTGACGATCATGTGCGGAGGAGATCCAGCTCCGGCGCTGCGCCAGTTGGTGGTGGGGACGGCGCTGCTCCCATTCACGGTTATTCCGGTTTTCTGGTTGACGCCGGCATTTGGCGACCCGAGGGCGGTTTTGGGCGCTGCCGGTTCGCTAATGCTTTTGATTGCAGGAGCAGCGGGGTTGGCATTCCTCATTCGTGGATGGCTCTTGCCGCGGCCCTCCGATGAAGTTTTGCGTGCCGTCGATGGCGCCGCAGCATTGGCGATGGGGGTTGTCGTCATAGGGCTGATGTCGGCTGTGGGACCTGAGTTGCGCGCCGACCCGATGCGGGTGTTGCTGGTGCTGGGACTCGTTTCTGCGGTGAATTTCTTTCTGCAGGCTACAAGTGCTGTTGCAGCCCTCGCGGTGAGCGATCGCGCACCGGCAACGGCCATCGGCATCGTGGCCGGCAATCGCAACATCGCGCTCTTTCTCACAGTGCTGCCATCTGAGATCGTCGATCCGTTGCTGCTTCTGATCGGGTGCTACCAGATCCCGATGTATGTGACTCCGGCGGTCATGGGCAGATTCTATACGCGTAGCCGGCGAAGCTTGGGCAGCCGATAAAAGTTCGACCCTGTAGCTTAACCTTTTGTTTGGGCCACTCGCATGAATTGCACAAAACTGAAAAACAACTGATATGTTGCGATTCGGTGGAGGGCGAAGCATACGAGGGAATGTCATGACCAAACTGCTTTTCGCCGCACTTGCAGCCTATTCTCTTCTGGCGCTCGCCGCTTGCGACGACGCTTCCAAGAAAGTTGAAGCGCCACCGGTAACCGAACAGCCGGCAACTACAACGACTACGACCACGGTCGCGCCGAAAGCAGTGGTTATCGAGCCTAAAGTTGAGGAACGTGCCCCGATCGCGGCGACCGATCCCGCTGCGATGGCGCGGGATGGTCTGGAAGCGCTAAAATCACAGGCTGCTACGATGAATGAAGCTCAGAAGGGCCAAGCCGTGATTGATGCGCGCATGGCTGCCGAAAACGCGGCGAAAACGGGTGGCCAGAGTGATGCGTTGATCCGCCAGGCGGGTGAGGCCGCCGAAATGGCTGCCAAGCAGGCTCTCGGCGTACAATAGAGTTTCCTCGGGTTGCAGCGTCGGTTGCCGGCGCTGCGACACTCCCATATCAAACCTTGGAATCGGAGATGAGCCCATGTCAGGCTGCTGTCTTGCCGAAGGATTGTTCGTATACTGTGCCACCCCACCACCGGGCAGGTCGCCATCCTCATGGATTATCGCTAAGACGTCAGCCATGTCGATTTGGGACCGTATAGGCGATTTTATCGCTCGCATGTCAGCGTCAGCGCGCGGCGGTGCGCTTGATATTTCCGAGGCGCTGAAGACGGCCTTTGCAGGTGATCCGGAGTTGCGGCGACGGGTTGCCTTTTCCGTCGCGATGATCGCGCTTTCGGCGAAGATGGCCAAGGCCGATGGCGTCGTCACTCAGGACGAGATACGGGCTTTTCAGGAAATCTTCCAGATACCGCATGAGGAAACGCGCAATGTCGCGCGTCTCTACAATCTGGCGCAGGCCGACGTTGCGGGATTTGAATCCTATGCCGCGCGCATGGCTGCCCTTTGTGGGTCAGGTCGCGAAAATTGTGGGATACTGGAAGATATTCTCGACGGTCTGTTCCACATCGCCAAGGCGGATGGGGTCCTGCATGAACGCGAGGGCGCATTTCTGCGCCGCATCGCCGAAATTTTTCGCGTCAGCGAGGCGCATTACCAATTTATCCGCGCGCGACACCTGGATCTTGGCGAGGCCGATCCGTTTGCGGTACTGGGCATCGGGCACGATCTGCCATTCGAGGAGGTCAAAAAACACTATCGCAAGCTCGTTGCAAGCAACCATCCCGACCGGCTGATCGCGCGCGGCCTTCCACAGGAATTCATCGCTATTGCCACCAATCGATTGGCCGCCATCAACTCGGCCTATGAAATGATCGAAAAAGGAGCCCGAGCATGACCTTTGAACCAGATCACAACGGAGTTTCCATTCATCCGTCGCCAAATATCGGCGCACGTCGCGCGGGTGCGGTGATCGACATTCTGGTGATGCACTATACTGGAATGGAGACCGGGGATGCGGCGCTGGAATTGCTGGCGGACCCCGGTAGCCAGGTTTCGGCGCATTATGTTGTCCATGTCGATGGCAATATCGTGCAGATGGTTCCCGAGTCAGCGCGGGCGTGGCATGCGGGCAAAGGGTCCTGGCGCGGAAATACTGATGTGAACACAACGTCCATCGGTATCGAAGTCGTCAATCCAGGTCACTACCTCCTCGATTATCCGGACTTTCCCGCGGGCCAGATCGATGCGGTTATGAGTCTATGCCGGGGAATTCTTGGTCGACATCGTATATCGCCGCGCAATGTTATCGCTCATTCAGACCTAGCACCGGGACGAAAAGTGGATCCCGGCGAAAAATTTCCGTGGGACGTTTTGGCGAAAGCCGGGATCGGCCAATGGGTTGATCCAGCAGTACTTGACGGAGGTCCGGCCGAGGCAGATGGCACGGCTAAGGGTGTAAGTGCGAAGCAAGTTCAGGAAATGCTCGCGGAGTATGGCTATGGCATTGGATTAACAGGTGTATTCGATAGTCAAATGAAGACGGTTGTACGTGAATTCCAGCGCCATTTCCGAAGAGACAGGGTAGATGGAGTTGCCGATTGGTCGACTGTTGATACGCTCACTCGGCTGCTCGCTTCCGCACCGGAACGGGTCTCTTAAGTAGCTTTGCCACGATCTTAAAATTACCGCGTGTAACTCAAAGTGAGTTGCCGCGCCTTTCTTGGCCCAAAGTCAGGCGTCACATGGCCTCTCGTGCAGATGTCGGGCAGCCTTAGGCGTGCTCGTTGTCCAAGAAAAACCGTCTCCGGAAAATATCGGGGACCGATCATGAGACCTGAATTAGATGATGAAACTGACTTTAGCGGCGGCGGCCTTCGCTGCCGGCATGATGACTTTTGGCGTACACGCCAAAGAAGCACCAAAAGACGCAGCAAAAACTGCCACTTGCCCTTATCTGTTCGGCTGCGATTCCAAGGTGAAGGCAGCAGACAAGAAGACCGGCAAGAAAGCGGTAGCCAACGCACAGAAGAAAACGAGCAGCGTTTCCCAGAAGCCTAAACCCGCGCTTAAGGCAAAGGCGCGCAAAACTGTGACAAGCAAGTCCGCGAAGGCAGCAGCGAAGCCGGCCTCCAATGCTGCCAAAGTGCGCAAAAATGGCAAGTCAAAAGCGGTTGTCTCCAAAGCCCGTAGAGGCGCCAAGGTAGCAACTAAGGGGAGCCGGGGGGCTGGCAAACAGTATTCCGAGATCGTTTCACGCTACGCTTCTTCGTATGGCGTTCCAGCATCTCTCGCTCACGCGGTGATCAAAGTCGAGAGTTCCTACCGCGCGGATGCGCGTGGCGCGGCGGGTGAGATCGGCCTGATGCAGATCAAGCCTGCTACTGCCCGCATGTTGGGTTACAGTGGTTCGGTGAGTGGTCTGTTTAACCCCGAAACCAACATCAAATTTGGCGTTAAATATCTAGCGCAGGCCCACAAACTTAGCGGGGGAACCACCTGCGGTACCATACTGAAGTACAATGCCGGCCATGGTGCGAAACGCATGAATCCGATTTCTGCGGCTTATTGCTCCAAGGTGAAGCAACAGCTCAACAGGTAAAACGGTGCCATGATGGATCTCTGCGAAGCGGGACTGGAATGCGAATTCCGGTTCCGCTTCGCGTTGAATAGGTCTTTGCTTTTATTTTGATTGCATTTTGTAGGCTGAGCACCTTTATACGCGGCTGTCAGCTGGCCGGGCGGCCGCACCAGTAAATGCCGAAAGGCTGCGGGTGAGGAAAGTCCGGGCTCCATGGAAACACGGTGCCGGTTAATTGCCGGCGGGGGCGACCCCAGGGAAAGTGCCACAGAAAGCAAACCGCCCACCGGACTTTCGGGTTCGGTGAGGTAAGGGTGAAAGGGTGGGGTAAGAGCCCACCGCGCGACTGGTAACAGGAGCGGCACGGTAAACCCCACCGGGAGCAAAACCGAATAGGGATGGAACGAAGGGCAACCTTCAGGGCCGTTTCCGGTCTTCCGTCCGGGTTGGTTGCGTGAGGCCGATAGCAATATTGGTCCAAGATGAATGGCCGCCACGTTCTGACGCTTGCGTCAGGGCCATACAAAACCCGGCTTACAGGCCAGCTGGCAATTTCTCTATCTGACCACGACCGATAATTTTGTGACTTAGCCTGTGATCACAGGCTCCATCCGTTGACTTGGATGAAAGGCAAGATGTAACATTCATGAATCGCGGGATACAAATGTTCCGTGAGGAGGAATGGGTCGTGGGGGACCCCTGGGGAGGAATTCATGGACAATCTGTTGTCCGGCCTAAAAGCGGCCGTTGACGCGATGGGACCGACAGTCCTGTTGCCAATCGTTATCTTTATCATTGCGCTGGTACTTGGAGCGAAAGCCGGACGGGCGTTTCGCGCCGCCGTCACCATCGGTGTTGCGTTCATCGGCATTAGGCCGTGTGGACGAATTTGATCAAGCATAGGCCTGCTGCGAAGCTTACGATTGAGCGGAAATTTCGTGCTGTCTTTTCGCATCGCAGGGCGACGCGTTTGAAGCGCTTGAGCCGCCCGAAGCCTTGTTCGATACGGGCGCGCGCCTTGTAGAGCGTCTGGGCGAAGAAGGCTGGCCTGTTTTTCTCGTTGGCCTTGTGAGGGATCACCGGGGCGATGCCGCGTGTCCGCGCGGCTGCACGATTGGCCTTGCTGGAATAGCCTTTGTCGCCCAGCGCGGCACGTGGGGTGATGTCCGGCCCTATGTCGAGCAGGGTCTCAAAGCGGGTTGTGTCGGCAACTTGGCCACCGGTCAGATCGAACGCAATGATGTCGCCCGAATTGTCCGCCTTGGCGTGGATTTTCGTTGTGAACCCGCCGCGCGAGCGGCCGAGCGCCTGGCCTTGCTGCCCCCCTTTGCGCCCGCTGCCGAGACATGGGCGCGCACAATGGTGGAATCGAACATCTGGATCAGATGGGCCGATGCGCTCATCTCGGCCAACGTGTCGAAGAAGGCTTCGAACACGCCGGCTTTGCTCAGCCGGTCAAAGCGCTTCCACACTGAGTTCCAGTGGCCAAAGCGTTCCGGCAGCGCACGCCAGCGCACATTCTCCACCGTGAAGAAGTGCATGGCTTCCAGAAAAAGCCGGTCGTCCGCAGCCTTGCGGCCTCGCCGTGGCAGGCAAGCGCGGAAAACCTCCAGCGTGTTCGCCCAATCCGTTTCCGTCATCCTCGTGGACATCGCCGACCTCCAAATCAGTCGACAATCCATGAATCAGACTGGATTGGTCAGCGGAACCCCAAAAGCTATACCTGAGTCAATTCGTCCACACGGCCTAATCTCGTGCTGGGACTGATGTTGACGTCAATTGGTGAGGTCGCGCAGGCGATTGTCACCAACACAGGCATTCAGCGGGACATTGTTGATGTCGGCTGGCCTTCGGCAGCGGCTATCGCATTCGGATCGTCTGTAGGCTTGTGGGTCATTCCCATTGCTATCGCGGTCAATATTGCGCTGTTGCTGCTGCGGCTGACGCGCACGCTCAATGTCGACGTTTGGAATTTCTGGCACTTCGCCTTCATCGGCTCGCTTGCGGTCGCGGCGACGAACAGCCTGGTTTACGGGCTTGTTGTAGCAGCCCTGATGGTTGCGCTGTCACTTCTGTTTGCCGATTGGTCGGCACGCGCAGTGCAGAAATTCTATGGCATTCCAGGAATTTCCGTGCCGCATCTGGCGTCGGCGCAAATTCTCCCGATTGCCATCGTGCTGAACTGGATCATGGACCGTATTCCGGGCATCAACAAGATCGAGATCGACACCGAAACGCTTGAACGGCGGTTCGGTGTGTTTGGCGAACCCGTGATACTTGGGTTGGTCATAGGTCTCGTACTCGGTCTGATTGCCTTCTACAATGTCGGTGATTTTGGCATGGTGCTTACGAAAGTGCTGCAGACCGGCATCACTCTGGCCGCCGTCATGCTTTTGCTGCCACGCATGGTGAAGATCCTCATGGAGGGACTATTGCCGGTTTCCGAGGCTGCACAGGAGTTTGTGCGCAAGCGCACCGGTGACCGCGAACTGCTGGTTGGCCTGGACTCGGCCATTCTGATTGGCCACCCGGCAGCGATTTCGTCCTCGCTGATCCTAGTTCCTATCGCCATCATCCTGTCGATCATCCTGCCTGGTAACCGGGTCATCCTGTTTGCCGATCTTGCGGTCATTCCGTTCATTGTCGCGATGACGGCACCGCTGCTGAAAGGAAATGTCTTTCGAATGGTGGTGGTTGGAACGATCACGCTCGCCGTTGGCTTTTATGTCGCCAATGCTCTGGCGCCGCTGTTTACCGCTGCCGCCCAGTCCTCTGGGTTCCAGATGCCGGCCAATGCTGTACAGATCACCAGTGTCGTCGACGGCTTCCTTTGGATCCCCTTCGTCGTCATCTCTCTGATCAAGAGTCTTGGGGCGATCGGGCTCGTCGTGCTGGCTGCGATCATCGCTGCTGCCTTCTGGGCTTATCGCCGCAACACATTGGCATGGGAGCGGGCTGCCGGGGCTGAGGACGACACCGACGATCAGCGTGCTTAGGAGCGGATGAATGGCGAAAGCCTTGATGCAATTTCTCGACCCCGAGGCGATCTGCCTCGGGGTCGAGGCTATTGACGACAGCGCCGTCATCCGACTTCTGGGCAACAGGTTGCTCGATCTCGGCTATGTCAAAGAGAGTTTTACAGAAGCAGTTCTGGCCCGTGAGGCATCGATGCCTACTGGGCTGCCCCTTGGAACCGAACACAATGTTGCTGTGCCACACACCGATCCCGTGCATGTCATAAAACCGGGTCTGGCGCTTGCAACGCTTGCCACACCGGTGTCGTTCTCAAACATGGAAGATCCCGACGATAAGCTTCAAGTCGGCGTGGTCATTGTCATGGCACTCAACGACAAGGATCGGCAAATCGATATGCTTCAAGAGATTATCGGCGCCATCCAGACTCCGGGCGTTCTCGCTGCGTTGCGCAATGCGCGTTCGATTGAAGACGTGGCGCTGGTGCTGGGTTAAGCTCAGTCTATATTTTACGGAGAAGAAAATGGCTCAACAGAAAACTGTGCTTTTTGCCTGCGGTACAGGAATTGCCACCTCTACCGTTGTTTCTCACGCTGTGCAGGAGGCCATGCGCGAGCGCGGCATTCGGTTTGAGGCGCGTCAATGCAAGGCAACCGAAGTGCTGGGCCAAGTGGCCGATGTCGACCTGATCGTGTCGACGACCCAGTTACCAAAGGATCTTGGGAAGCCGGCAATCGTCACGCTGGCGTTTCTGACTGGGATCGGCAAGGCTGATGTGCTCGACAAGATAGAGGCGGTGCTCCGCGGCTGAGGCAGCGGTAACTTATCCTTTGGCCGGGGGTTGCAAAACTATCGCGCCGCGCCACATGAAATGTGGTGCTGTCAGAGGGACAAATGATGACGAAACTTTTTTTCACCCTGATTTTTGGCGCCGGGCTGACAATTCTCGCCGGCTGCCAGACAACAGGCATGAAATCAGAATTTAGCCCCAAATATTGCAAGGACCGGCCGTTCGACGCAGGAATCTGCGACCAGCGTACCGACTTTCGGCTGTTCGACTATGTCGTCGGCGAGCGTTGAACCTCTACTGGCTCTCACCCGCATCACACAAATCGGTCGCCTTTAGGAACCCATCTACCTGACAGGCTATTGATTTTGCGCGCTCCTGCAGTGGCTAACGCTTCATTAGGCTTAATGCACCATAAAGGATTGTTGGCTGGCGGTCCGCGTTGAGGCGTGGATTCAACGGTCGTGTTAAGCCTGTTCCCGTTGACGCCCATTTTGACCCATGATATCCCATAAGCCTATTCAGAACTTCGTTTTCGTTTCGGGTGGTGCGTTCACCGGGTCGGCAGTTGTCGATGTGGTTGAGTGGCTGCGCTTTGGCCAGCGTGACGGCACGGTGAATGCGCGGTCGGGGCCTCGCTTTGGCACAAAATGCATAGGGGTGGCGGCGCAAGCGGTCGCAGCAGATCATGGACCGATTTCTGTCAAATGCGGTGAACCGGATCGATGCCAAGGGGCGCGTCTCCGTGCCAGCGCATTTTCGTCAGGTTGTCCAGAAGCGCGGTTATTCGGAATTCTACGCGTTGCGGGCGCTGGACATTCCGGCGCTGGACGTCGGTGGGCTCGATTTGCTCGACCGCTACGAACAGCGGATTTCGCAGGAAGACCCGTTTCTCCAGACAGCCGACGACATGTCGTTTTTCATTCATGGAGATGGTGCGTTTCTGAAGCTCGATCAGGATGGGCGGATTACGGTGACCGATTTCCTGCGCGACCATACCGGTATTACCAACGAAATCGCCTTTGTGGGGCGTGGCAATTTTTTCCAGATATGGGAGCCGGAGCGATTGAAGACCTATGGAGCCGAAGCACGGGCACGGCTGCTCGAGGTCCGGCAGGCGGCAATGGCACGGCGCGGCGTAGTGCCGGAGTGATGACTGAACACGTGGCCATTGCCCCCCACATTCCGGTTATGCTGCCCGAGGTTCTGGAAGCATTGCGACCGCTTGATGGGCGAACAATAGTTGACGGGACATTTGGGGCAGGGGGTTATACGCGCGCCCTTCTTGCTGAGGGTGCACGCGTCATTGCCATCGATCGGGACCCCGATGCGATTGCGGCGGGTAGAACGCTGGAGTTAGAAGCCGGCGGCAGTTTGCGCCTGGTGCATGCACCTTTCTCGAAGCTTGATGACTATGCCGAGGGTGCTGATGGAGTGGTGCTCGACATTGGTGTTTCCTCCATGCAAATCGACCAGGCTGAGCGCGGCTTTTCGTTTCGTGCAGATGGACCGCTGGATATGCGTATGGGTCAAAGCGGGACCACCGCTGCCGATGTGATCAATCGGTTCAAGGCGAGTGACCTGACCCGCATTTTTGGGTTTCTGGGTGAGGAGCGGCAGGCTGGCCGGATTGGTCGCATGATCGAAAAGCGTGCGGCCGAAAGGCCGTTTGAACGTACACGCGACCTTGCGGAGGCGATTGAGGCACTGGTTGGCCGCAATCCGAAGATCAAGATCCATCCGGCAACGCGTGCGTTTCAGGCGCTGCGTATTTTCGTCAACGATGAGTTGGGTCAGCTCGCGGCCGCCCTGTTTGCTGCCGAACGCACGCTCAAGCCTGGCGGCAGGCTTGCGGTGGTGACTTTTCATTCACTCGAGGATCGCATCGTCAAGCGGTTCCTTGCAGATCGCTCCGGGACAACAGGCGGCTCACGTCATATGCCTGAGGTTACCGTGCAGCGCGCGACGTTTGAAAAACCGGCGAAGGCGCGGCCCGCATCTGAGGCTGAAGCGGAGCGCAATCCGCGCTCCCGTTCGGCCAAGCTGAGGGTTGCGACCCGTACGGACGAACCACCACGCACCGCCGACGCGTCAATTTTTGGGTTCCCGAAGCTGCCAGATATTCAGCAGCCGGGAGAGAGGTAAAAAATGTTGTTCCGTTCAAGCGACATGGTTCTGATCGCGGTCATGGTTTCGGTCGCGGCCTTCACCTACAAAATCAAGCATGAGGCGGAAGCGCGCCGTGACGAGGTGCGCAAGATCGAAGCACAGATTAAGCTTGAGCAGGAGACGATCACAATCCTCAAGGCCGATTGGAGTCTGCTGACACAGCCTTCGCGGCTGCAGCGGCTGGCCGGGGTTTATGAGGGTCAGCTCCACCTCAAACCCGTTGAGGCCAAGCAGTTTGTTGGCTTTGACCAATTGCCGCAACGTCAGCTGACCATAGAAGACCTTACCGGTCCACACGCCGTGGACGCAGACCCGACGACCACGGCAGGAGTAAAACCATGATCGGTCGCTGGCGCAATAAGGTGGTGCAGCAATCAGCCGACGCTTCGATCGTGGTTGATGGCGCCCGCAAAGGCGGCGGACGCGCTCGCACCCGAGTGCTGATGACCATGACCGCGTTTTTTAGTTTCTACGCAGCGATTGGCGGAAGACTCGTCTATCTCGGCCTACAGGACCCTGAAGCATTCAATGGTCCCGTCAGCCGGGTCACCGCGTCACGGCCCGATATCGTCGACCGCAATGGTGATGTGCTGGCAACAGATATCAAGACGGCTTCGCTGTTTGCTGAGCCGCGCCGTATTGTGGATGCGGATGAAGCGATTGAAAAGATCGCGACGGTGCTGCCTGATCTCGACTTTGAGCAGACCTATAACAAACTGAAGAGTGGAGCAGGTTTTGTGTGGCTCAAGCGTCAACTGTCGCCGCGCCAGCAAAATGACATCATGGCTCTGGGCATTCCCGGAATCGGCTTCCGTACCGAGAAGCGACGCTTCTATCCCGGCGGACCGACAGCTTCGCACATTCTTGGGTTGGTCAATATCGACAATCAGGGCATTGCTGGTATAGAAAAATATATCGACGAACAGGGCTTGGCCGACCTCCAGGCGTCAGGTCTGGCAGTTGCAGCTGATCTGAAGCCGTTCCAACTATCGCTCGATAATCGCGTTCAGCACATCGTGCGTGATGAACTGGTGCAGGCAATGGAAAAGTACCGCGCCATTGCCGCAGGTGCGGTTGTGCTCAACGCCAAGACTGGTGAAGTGGTCGCGATGGCTTCTCTGCCAGATTTTGATCCCAACAATCCCTACAATGCGCTCGAAAAAGACAGGCTGAACCGGATGTCAGCGGGTACCTATGAAATGGGTTCCACCATCAAGAGCTTCACCACCGCGATGGCACTGGATTCTGGCAAGGTGAATATGAACAGCACCTTCGATGCACGCAATCCGATCCGCATCGGACGCCAGACGATCAACGATTTCCACGGAAAGCGGCGGATTTTGACGGTTCCGGAAGTCTTTATCTATTCCTCCAATATCGGCTCAGCCGGGGAGGCTGATGTCGTTGGAATCGAAGGACATCGCGAATTCCTTCACCGTATAGGTTTGCTGGAGCGCATGGAGACGGAGTTGCCAGAGGTTGCACGCCCAAGCGAGCCAAAAGTCTGGAAGAAGGTCCATTCGATCACGATCTCCTTTGGTCACGGTATGGCGACAACCCCGCTCCAGACAGCGGTCGGTGCGGCGGCGCTGATGAATGGCGGCAAACTGTTGCCGCCAACATTCCTTCCCCGCACGGAGGCCGAGGCGGGTGGCGTCGGTCATCAGGTGATCAAGTCCAAAACCAGCGCGGATATGCGCTATCTCTATCGCCTTAATGCCGAAAAAGGCTCAGGCAAACGCGCTGAGGTCCCGGGCTATCGGGTTGGCGGGAAGACCGGAACTGCTGAAAAAGTGGTAAACGGGCGTTATTCCAAGGATGTCCGGTTCAACGCATTTCTTGCAGCATTTCCAATGGACGACCCGCAATATATCGTGCTTGCCATCGTCGACGAACCGAAGCCGGAAAAACCCGGGATGGCCGCGACCTCCGGTCTCAATGCTGCGCCCATTGTTGCTAATATAATCCGCCGTTCTGCTGCTCTTCTTGGCGTCAAGCCTGATTTCGGTCATGAAACAACGGCAACTCTTGCATCCTACGAATCAACTGCGCCGGTGGCTGCAGACGATTGAGACAGCCACGAAACGACTGGAATTCGATGAAACTCGGGGATTTTTCGGAAGTACTGCCGGTCGAACGCGAAGAACTCGGCTCAGTTGCAGTTTCTGCTATTGCGTCGGATTCGCGACAGGTGACCGAGGGAACACTATTTTTTGCCCTGCCGGGAAGCCGTGCTGACGGGGCAACCTATGCAGCCGCTGCCGTACAACGTGGTGCTGTCGCCATAGTTGCCGCCAAAGGTGCATTGCGCGAGGCTTTGTCCATCCCGGTAATAGAAGTGGATGATCCACGCCGCGCGCTGGCCTTGAGTGCAGCCCGGTTTTTCGGAAGTCAGCCCAAGTCCATGGTGGCGGTAACGGGCACAAGCGGCAAAACATCGGTCGCTGCCTTTACGCGACAGATCTGGGAATGGGCAGGAAGCCCTGCCGCCAGTATTGGGACAACCGGCGTCATGGCGCCGGGTCGCAATGAATACGGGTCGTTGACAACACCGGATCCTATTGCGCTTCACCGCCTGCTCGCTGAACTTGCCGAGGAAGGCGTGAGCCACGCGGCGATGGAAGCGTCCAGCCATGGGCTCGACCAGAGACGCCTGGATGGTGTGAAGCTTGCCGCAGGCGGATTTACCAATCTTGGCCGCGACCACATGGATTACCATCCAACAATCGAGCACTACCACGCCTCGAAGCTACGCCTGTTCGACACGCTTCTTGAAAAGGGCGCGCCGGCGGTTATCTTTGCCGATGATCCGTGGTCGGAACCGACCATCGAAGCCGCTAAAGACGCAGGCCTGAATGTAATGACAGTGGGCCGAAAAGGCTCATTTCTGCGGCTCAAGCGGGTTGAACATGAGCGGTTCCGCCAGCGCGCCGAAATCGAAGCTGAAGGGTTGATCCATGAGATTGTCCTGCCGCTCGCCGGAGATTTCCAAATTTACAATGCGCTTGTGGCCGCAGGTCTGGCTATTGCCACGGGCGTACCGGTAACGACTGCGCTGGTGGCCCTCGAAAAGCTGAAAGGTGCTTCCGGGCGGTTGGAGCTCGTCGGTTCGACAGCCCAGGGCGCGCCTGTTTACGTTGATTACGCCCACAAGCCGGACGCGCTCGAAAATGTGCTGACATCAGTTCGGCCCTTCACGACGGGTCGCGTGATCGTTGTGTTTGGCTGCGGCGGAGACCGCGATCGCGGCAAACGTCCGATCATGGGCGAGATTGCGGTGCGACTTGCGGATGTCGTGATCGTAACGGACGACAATCCGCGCAGCGAGGATCCCACGGATGTACGCGCAGCCATCATTGCGGCCGCACCGGGCGCTATCGAGATTGGCGACCGCCGAGAGGCGATCCGACATGCGGTCTCTCTCCTTCATCCAGGCGACACGTTGATTGTTGCCGGCAAGGGGCATGAAGAAGGCCAGACGATTGGCGCTGAGACGCTGCCTTTTTCGGATCACTACGAAGTGCGGTTGGCGCTTGAGGAACTTTCGTGATGAGCGCCCTTTGGAGTGCAAACGAGCTTGTCGCGGCAACCGGCGGAAGGCCGTTCGGCCCGGCTGGACCAAACGTTACCGGTATCTCCATCGACACGCGGACTCTGAAGCCGGGCGACGCCTTCTTTGCCATCAAGGGTGACCAATTCGATGGCCATGACTACGCCACCGCTGCGATCAAGGCGGGGGCATCGCTGTTGGTCGTGGCCGAGGGTAAACTGCCTGCGCTCGGCCGGCTGAAAGCGTCGATGATTGTCGTTTCAGATGTGCTGGAAGCGCTGGGCCGTGCTGGTGCAGCAGCACGCGCGCGCACCCGCGCCAAGGTGATCGCGGTCACAGGTTCGGCCGGAAAGACCATCACCAAGGAAGCTCTGCGTCATGTCCTGTCGTCCGTAGGCACTGTGCACGCGGCGGACAAATCCTTTAACAATCACTGGGGCGTGCCGCTGACACTGGCGCGGACACCACAGGATTGCGACTTTGCAATTTTCGAGATTGGCATGAACCATCCGGGCGAGATTCGCCCGCTGGTGAAGCTTGTGCGTCCGCATATCGCCATCATAACTCTGATCGCAGAGGCGCATCTCGGCTTTTTTGACAGCCTCGACGAGATCGCTCGTGCGAAGGCAGAGATTTTCGAAGGAATCGAGCCGGACGGATACGCCATTCTCAACCGCGACGATCCGCGAACGCGCCTGCTTGGCAAGCTCGCACGGGAGGCGAATGTGCCGCATGTGGTCGGGTTTGGTGAGAACCCGAAGGCGCATTTCAAGCTTATCGATTGCAACCTAAGCGGAGATAGCTCCGCCATTACCGCCAAGATCGGTGGGCGGGAGGTTCGCGCCATTATCGGGGCACCGGGTCGGCACGTGGTACAAAACACGCTTGCCGTGTTGGGCGCCGCCTATCTGGCCGGCGCAAACCTCGACAAAGTGGCGACCGCGCTGGCAACATTGTCCGCCGAAAAGGGCCGGGGCAAACGCCACTTGCTGCCTCATTCCGAAGGCGTCGTTGCGTTGATCGACGAGAGTTACAACGCCAATCCGACCTCTGTGCGCGCTGCCCTGAATTTGCTCGGCAGCACGCCGGTCAACGGGTCAGGCCGGCGGATCGCCGTTTTGGGCGATATGCTTGAACTGGGTACTCAGTCAGCAAAGTTGCACGCAGCGATTGCCGGCGACATCGCGTCCGCTGGGGTCGATATGGTATATCTAGCTGGACCCGAGATGGGAGCCTTGGCAGGCGCGTTGCCTGAAGGCTTTCCGGTCGTGCATCGCCAGACAACCGCCGAACTGTCCGGCTTGCTCACGGCTGAGGTTCGACCTGGTGACGCGATTATGCTCAAATCATCCCTGCGGATGGGTTTTGCTAGGCTTGTTGATGCTTTGATCGATCATTTTCCGGCGCAGGCCACACCATCGAAGCGCGTTTAGCGCGCAGCCGGGGGATTTAAGATGTTTATGTTTCTTGTTGATTTTGCTGACCATATCTCAGCGTTCAACGTCTTCCGTTATATCACATTTCGTACCGGCGGTGCGCTTATCACCTCGGCGCTGATCGTATTCTTGTTCGGGCCGATGATTATCGATTCACTGCGCATCCGACAGGGACGTGGCCAGCCAATCCGCGCTGACGGGCCGCAGACGCATTTCAAAAAGGCCGGTACACCGACCATGGGCGGGCTGATGATGCTGTGCGGCATCATTGGCGCGTCATTGTTGTGGGCCAATCTGTCGAGCGTTTATGTCTGGGTCGTGTTGATCGTGACACTCAGCTTTGGCCTGATTGGATTTTACGACGACTACCTGAAGGTGACGAAACAGTCCCACCTCGGCGTATCGGGCAAGGCGCGGCTGGCAGTTGAGTTCCTTGTCGCAAGCATTGCCGCTTATTTGATCATGCGCGCCGGCCAGGCACCTTTTTCGTCATCATTGACCTTTCCCTTCGTCAAGGACTTCCTTGTCAATCTCGGCTGGTTCTTTATCCCGTTTGCAGCGTTTGTCATCGTTGGTGCTGGCAACGCCGTCAATCTTACCGATGGTCTTGATGGGCTTGCGATCGTGCCGATCATGGTCGCTGCTGCTTCGTTCGGGGTGATCGCCTACCTTTCGGGAAACGCGTTGTTTGCCGAATATCTGCAGATCCATTTTGTACCCGGAACTGGCGAATTGGCCGTCATCCTGGGTTCCGTTATCGGGGCGGGTTTAGGATTCCTCTGGTTCAATGCGCCGCCTGCGGCCATATTCATGGGTGATACTGGTTCGCTGGCGCTGGGTGGCCTGATAGGCAGCATCGCGGTGGCAACCAAGCATGAGATCGTCATGGGAATCATTGGTGGGCTGTTTGTCGTAGAAGCCTTATCCGTGATCATCCAGGTCGGTGTGTTCAAGATGACAGGCAAGCGCGTTTTCCTGATGGCGCCGATACATCATCACTTCGAAAAACTGGGCTGGACCGAGAGCCAGGTGGTGATCCGCTTCTGGATCATTGCGGTCATTCTGGCGCTGGTTGGCCTGTCCAGTCTCAAGTTGCGCTAGGTGGAGGATGATTGCAGCGCGAGCATTTAGCGAAAAGAAGGTAGCGCTCTTTGGGCTTGGCGGCTCGGGGCAAGCAACAGCGCTTGCCCTCAAAGAGGGTGGCGCGGTTGTGACCGCTTGGGATGATAATCCCGCCAGCGTCGCTACAGCGGTCGAACGCGGCATTCCGGTTACCGATCTCAGGACCATCGATTGGAGCGCTCAAGCGTCTTTTGTCATTTCGCCCGGCGTGCCGCTGACCCACCCAAAACCGCACTGGACGGTCGATCTTGCGCACAACGCGGGAGTGGAAATCATTGGTGACATCGAGCTTTTTGCGCGCGAACGCCAGTGTGTTGCGCCGACTGCGCCGTTGATCGCCATCACAGGGACAAACGGCAAATCCACCACCACCGCCCTTACGGCTCACATTCTTGCTAGTTCTGGACGCGATACACAGATGGGCGGAAATATCGGTCGCGCGGTGATGACACTGAACGCTCCGCAGCCCAAACGACACTATGTAATCGAATGTTCGTCCTACCAGATCGACATTGCGCCCTCGATCAATCCTACTGCGGGTATCCTCCTCAACCTGACCCCTGACCATCTCGACCGTCACGGCACCATGCAGCACTATGCTTCGATTAAGGAACGAATGGTGGCCAACAGTGACACCGCCATCATAGGCATTGATGATGTGTTCTGCGCGCAGATCGCTGACCGGCTGGAGCGAGCGGGCAAGCGCGTCATCCGCATTTCCAAGCGGCTCCCTTTGAAGGACGGAATGTTTGCTGACGGACTTGTGCTCATGCAGGCGGATCACAACCGTTTCGTCCGCGTCGCCACGCTGGAAGGTATCGGCTCCCTGCGCGGCCAGCACAATGCGCAAAACGCGCTTGCCGCCGTTGCCGCCTGTCTGGAGGTCGGTTTGAGCGCAAACGAGATCCAGTCAGGGCTTGATAGCTTTCCGGGTCTTGCGCACCGCATGGAGCAGATTGCGAACAAGGATCATGTTCTTTACGTCAACGATTCCAAAGCGACCAATGCCGATGCGGCAGCGCCCGCGCTCTCGAGCTTCGGGCGGATCTACTGGATTGCTGGCGGCCTTCCAAAAGAGGGTGGCATCGAACCATTGCGCAGCTATTTTCCGCGTGTTGCCAAAGCCTATCTTATTGGGGAGGCCGCGCCAGCGTTTGCAGCGACGCTCGGCGAAACGATCCCTTATGAAATTTCCGGCACACTCGATGCTGCGGTCGCCCATGCGGCAGCCGATGCTGCGTTGGATGGAAGCGGTGAGGCGGTAGTTTTGCTATCCCCGGCTTGCGCAAGCTTCGATCAGTACAAGAATTTCGAGGTGCGGGGAGACGCTTTCCGGGCCGCAGTGAATGCAATCGACGGCGTTAAACCGGTCGGAGGGACACAAATATGATCAGCCGTGTCGACAAGAGCCCTGTTGCCAAATGGTGGTGGACGATCGATCGGTGGTTTCTGGCAGCGTTCCTGTCGCTGATGGGTCTTGGCATCGTCCTGTCATTCGCGGCCAGTCCAGCGGTTGCCCAACGCATTGGAGTCGACAGCTTTCATTTCGCTACCCGACAAATCGTTTTCACAGTCCCGGCGCTGATCGTGATGCTGGCGGTATCATTTCTACATGCCCGCGAAATACGGCGGCTTTCGCTTTTCATCCTGTGTGGTTCTCTTTTTCTTATGGTTCTGGCGCTCTATATCGGCGTCGAGGTCAAGGGCGCTCGCCGCTGGGTGTCATTCTTTGGGGTCTCAATCCAGCCTTCGGAATTTCTAAAACCATCGTTCGTCATTGTCTGTGCCTGGCTGTTTGCCGAGCACCGCCGTCAGCCAGACATTCCTGGCAATCTCTTCGCTATGATCCTTCTCGGTATTGTGGTGGCGCTGCTGGTTTCGCAGCCGGATCTCGGCCAGACCATGCTGGTGCTCGGCACCTGGGGCGCGATGTTTTTTATGGCTGGCATGCCGTGGTTTTGGATTTTGGCGCTGGGGGCGGTGGGTGCTGCCGGTGCGGTGGGCGCCTACACGATATTCCCCCATGTGGCCGGACGTATTGACCGGTTCGTTACGGGCGAGGGCGATACCTTTCAGGTAGACATGGGCCGCGACGCGGTTATCAATGGCGGCTGGTTCGGGGTGGGTCCGGGCGAGGGGACCGTCAAGCGTTTGATCCCCGACAGTCATGCCGATTTCGTCTTTGCAGTCGCGGCAGAGGAATTCGGGATTGTGTTATGTTTTGCCATTATGCTGCTCTTTGCATTCATCGTGCTGCGTGGTCTCAACATCGCGTTGAAGGAGCAGGACGATTTCACCCGATACGGCGTTGCAGGGCTGGTTATCGTGTTCGGCTTTCAATCGATCATCAATATGGGCGTGAACCTGCAATTGATGCCGGCCAAGGGGATGACACTGCCATTCATTTCCTACGGTGGCTCGTCACTGATCGCGATTGCCATCTCTATGGGAATGGTCCTGGCGCTGACGCGCAAGCGGCCTGAGCGCCGAAAGCTTCCAGGCGTCATGAGTTTTGCCCAGCGTGCGGTCGCTGCCGAGTAAATATGGCAAAGCGCACCATCCTGCTTGCTGCCGGAGGCACCGGTGGCCATCTCTTTCCGGCCGAGGCGTTGGCGCACGAACTCATTGCGCGTGGCTGGGCTGTACATCTGGCGACCGACAGCCGCGCAGAGCGTTTTGCTGTGAATTTTCCAGGCGCTGTTATCCATCCGATATCGGCGGCGACTATCGGCTCGCGCAATCCGCTTGCGATGGCAAAGGCATTTTGGACGATCTGGAAGGGCGTGCGTCAGTCTTCCGCCCTCATCCGTCGCGAACTGCCTGCCGCTGTTGTTGGCTTCGGCGGTTATCCAACCTTGCCACCGCTTTATGCCGCCACGCGGCGCGGTGTACCGACACTGGTTCACGAGCAGAACGCTGTGATGGGCCGTGCCAACAAGGCGCTGGCGCGACGAGTCAGTGCGATTGCCGGAGGCTTTTTGCGTGTTTCCGGTCCATATGCAGACAAGATCGTGCTCACCGGAAACCCGGTGCGTCCTTCGGTTATCGATGCAGCCAAAACTGCTTTCCATCCTCCATTGGCCGATAGGCCATTTCATTTGCTGGTATTTGGCGGGAGCCAGGGTGCGCAGTTTTTTTCAGATGCTCTGCCGCCGGCTATTGCGAGTCTTTCGAAAGAGATGCGGGCACGCCTTCGGGTAACGCAGCAGGCGCGTCCAGATGA
The DNA here is from genome assembly GCF_015500055.1 of Mesorhizobium sp. NBSH29. Taxonomy (NCBI): domain Bacteria; kingdom Pseudomonadati; phylum Pseudomonadota; class Alphaproteobacteria; order Hyphomicrobiales; family Phyllobacteriaceae; genus Mesorhizobium; species Mesorhizobium sp. NBSH29. Next base: position 3,363,607 of record NZ_CP045492.1, on the reverse strand, counting down.
TGAGCAGCAGGTGCGTGACGCTTATGCGGCGCTCGGCGTGACTGCCGAAGTGTCTGCATTTTTTGGCGATATGGCTGAGCGAATTGCCAATTCACACTTGGTGATCTCACGTTCGGGCGCCTCGACGGTGTCGGAGATCGCGGTGATCGGGAGGCCTGCGCTTCTTGTGCCCTATCCACATGCCCTCGACCATGATCAGGCTGCAAACGCCGCGCAACTGGCCGAGTGTGGTGGGGTTGAACTGCATCCGCAATCCACGCTCACTCCCGAGCGTCTCGCAATGCTGATCAGCGGGCTGATGGCAGATCCTGACCGGCTCGCAGCGATGGCAGCGGCGTCGAAATCGGCGGGCAAGGCAGGCGCCACACAGTTGCTCGCTGACCTGACAGAGGCTATTGCGTCTGGAAAAACCGTATCAGAATTCAGGAAGGATGCGAGCCCATGAAGATGCCGCAGACGATTGGCCTTGTGCATTTCATCGGCATTGGCGGTATTGGCATGAGCGGTATTGCCGAAGTGCTGCACAATCTCGGTTACAAGGTTCAGGGTTCAGACCAGTCTGAAAGTGCGAATGTGCAGCGGCTGCGTGACAAAGGTATCGAGTGCTTTGTAGGTCACAAGGCCGAAAATCTTGGTGACGCGGAAGTTGTGGTGGTCTCGACGGCCATCAAGAAAACCAATCCCGAATATGTCGCCGCCAAGGAAAAGGTGCTGCCTATTGTGCGGCGCGCGGAAATGTTGGCCGAGCTGATGCGGTTTCGCCAGGCTGTTGCTATTGGCGGCACCCATGGCAAGACAACGACCACCTCCATGGTGGCCGCACTGCTTGATGCCGGTGGGCTCGACCCGACAGTCATTAATGGCGGCATCATCAACGCCTATGGCACCAATGCACGCATGGGCGAGGGCGAGTGGATGGTGGTAGAGGCAGATGAAAGCGATGGCACTTTCCTCAAGCTTCCCGCAGAGATCGCAGTCATCACCAATATCGACCCGGAGCATCTCGACCACTATGGCTCCTTCGATAAGGTTCGCGAAGCCTTTCGGCAGTTTGTCGAGAACGTGCCGTTTTATGGTTTTGGAGTGATGTGCACGGACCATCCTGAGGTGCAGGCGCTGGTTTCGCGCATCGAGGATCGCCGGGTCATTACTTATGGCGAGAATGCGCAGGCGGATGTGCAGTTTTCGAATATTCGAACGCAAGGGGCAGCCTCACTGTTTGATGTGGCAATCCGCGAGCGGAAGACCGGCGACGAAATCAGGATATTTGATTTGCGACTGCCGATGCCTGGCCGGCACAATGTGTCGAATGCCACCGCTGCTATTGCTGTTGCCCACGAACTTGGCATGAGTGGTGAGGATATTAAGAAAGGGTTATCGTCCTTTGGTGGTGTCAAACGGCGGTTCACGCCAACGGGCACCTGGAACGGCGTCCAAATTTTTGATGACTACGGACATCACCCCGTCGAAATCAAGGCGGTGCTGAGGGCAGCGCGAGAATCGACCGCTGGGCGTGTCATCGCAATAGCTCAACCGCATCGTTTTACCCGACTGCATGATCTATTTGATGACTTCTCCGCATGCTTCAACGATGCCGATACAGTGATGATTGCGCCGGTCTACACCGCTGGTGAAGAACCTATCGAGGGCGTCACATCGGAGGTTCTCGCAGAACGTATCCGCGCCGGCGGGCACCGTGACGCCCGCTACATCGACGGCCCGGATGCTATTGCACCAGCCATTCGTGATCTCGCCAAGTCAGGCGATTTCGTCGTGTTCCTCGGTGCTGGCACGATCACCCAATGGGCCTATGCACTGCCAAAGGATCTTGGCGGGGAGCCGGCATGACGCGCGGCGCAAAACTACTCGCTTCTCTCGGGGGCAGCCTTGCGGGGCTGCGCGGAAAAATCGTGCCCGATGCCGAAATGGAAAAGATCACATGGTTTAGGGCAGGTGGTACAGCCGATGTGTTGTTCCAGCCGGCTGATGAAGACGACCTCGCAGCATTCCTGAAAGCGGTGCCCGACGACATCCCGCTTACCGTTGTCGGTATTGGTTCCAACCTTCTCGTGCGAGAGGGTGGAATCTCCGGTTTTGTGGTGCGCCTTTCAGCCAAAGGATTTGGTGAAGCGCAGGCAGTCTCGCCAACACAGATACGCGCCGGTGCTGCAACGCCTGACAAGCGGGTCGCAGCGACTGCGCTGGAGGCCGGCATTGGTGGCTTCCACTTTTACCACGGCATTCCAGGTGGCATCGGCGGTGCGCTGCGGATGAATGCGGGGGCAAACGGCGTCGAGACGCGCGAACGTGTCCTCGAGGTGCGCGCGCTAGATCGAAAAGGCAACCTGCACACGTTAACCAACGCCGATATGGGCTACGACTACCGCCATTCGGCGGCCGCACCTGACCTTATTTTCACGTCAGCTTTGCTTGAGGGGTTTGCTGAGGACAAAGAATCCATCAAAGCGGCGATGGATGCGGTTCAGAATCACCGCGAAACTGTGCAGCCAATCCGCGAAAAGACGGGTGGATCAACCTTCAAGAATCCTGAAGGTTCGTCTGCCTGGAAAGAAATTGATAAGGCCGGTTGTCGCGGATTGATGATCGGCGGGGCGCAGATGTCGCCGATGCACTGCAATTTCATGATCAATACCGGTACCGCAACCGGTTATGAGCTTGAATATCTCGGCGAGACGGTGCGGGCACGCGTCCTCGAAAAGTCCGGTATCCGCCTGCATTGGGAAATCAAGCGCATAGGCGCCTTCAAGCCAGAGCGCGCCGTCGAAGAATTTCTGGGGCAGTTGCTCTAGCAAAGCGAAATATTTTTGAATTCTGTTGCTTCAGCGAGGCTGAAACCATGTGGCCGCAGAGTCATGCATCTTCTTAAAATCAAAAAGTGAATCAACCTTGCCTGTCAGCCCTTGTCAGGGAATCAACTCTCTGATTCTTTAGGATATCAGCGTTTCCTGATTTGAGTCGCATTTGTGTCCACGGTGTTCGGTCTGGGGGTCGACCGGCCGGAGGACTCGGACTCGTTTGACGGAAGACTGCATGGACGTGCTGAGAGGATATGGGGAAGATGACCAAGAAACACGTAGCGGTCTTGTTTGGCGGGTTCTCGTCAGAGCGGCCGGTTTCGCTGTCGTCAGGAAATTCCTGTGCAGATGCTTTGGAGGCGGAGGGCTACCGGGTTACTCGGGTCGATGTTGATCGCAACATTGGCCAGGTATTAGCCGAGTTGAAGCCGGATGTGGTTTTTAACGCGCTGCACGGCCCCTTTGGCGAGGATGGTACGGTGCAGGGTATCCTAGAATACCTTGGTCTCCCATATACACATTCGGGTGTGCTTTCCTCAGCGCTTGCGATGAACAAGCAGCAAGCCAAGAGAGTCGCTAAATCGGTTGGTATTCCTGTTGCCGAAGCAAAAGTGATGAGCCGCTTCGATATTGGTAGCAAGCATCCCCTGAAGCCGCCTTATGTGGTCAAGCCTGTTGCCGAAGGTTCGAGCTTCGGTGTGGTGATGGTTAAGGAGGATCAGGCGCATCCGCCGCAAATCATAGGCTCTGATGCGTGGCGCTACGGAGATGTCGTGATGGTCGAGCGTTATGTTTATGGCCGTGAGTTCACCTGCGCAGTGATGGGCGATGTGGCTCTTGGCATCGCTGAGATCATCCCAGTTGGTCATGCATTCTACGATTATGATTCAAAATACGTTGCGGGGGGCTCAAAACACGAATGCCCGGCAAAAATTTCACCAAATATTTACCAAAAAATACAGACACTAGCACTTAAGGCGCACCAAGCTATGGGCTGTCGGGGGGTCTCCCGATCTGACTTCCGCTACGACGACCGCCATTCTGAAAATGGCGAGATTATCTGGCTCGAAGTCAATACGCAGCCCGGCATGACGCCGACATCGTTGGTCCCTGAGATTGCGATGGCGGCGGGACATTCGTTTGGTGCGCTGTTGAGCTGGATGGTGGAGGACGCTTCTTGTTTGCGTTGAGGTTTGGACAGGTCAGCACAAAGAGTGGCGCCAGGCAGCTTCCTGCCTGGCTGTCGGACGGATTTGTGCTGCCGCGCTGGTTGCGCAAGCCTGCCCGTGCTCTGTCGCGTGCCTATGAGGGCGATTATGCCGTGCCGCCGTTTGCGGCGACCGGATTATCGGCGCTCTGCATAGGTGCGTTTTCGATCTATGGCGCATTCCTCGGCGGACACATGCCGCAAGTGATTCAGGCGGTTGCCGCGCGCACCGGGTTTGCAGTCGACCAGGTTCGGATCGTTGGACATCGCCAGACTTCGGAAATCGATGTGTTGCAGGAGCTGGGGCTGGATGGTTGGACCTCGCTAATCGGGTTTGATGCCGAGCACGCACGTCAGCGCGTGGCAACCTTGCCCTGGGTGCAGACGGCCGCGATCCGCAAAGTTTATCCCGACGAAATTGAAATCAGCATCGACGAGCGCAGACCGTTCGCCGTCTGGCAGCATGGCAGCGAACTCGTCGTCATCGAAGAGAATGGCAATGTGATTGCACCCTTTGCTTCTTCACGCGATGCTGAATTGCCATTGGTTATCGGCCTTGGTGCTTCGGAAGACGCCGCCGGATTTGTCAAGCTGATGCAGGGCTATCCAGCGCTTGCGTCCCGGTCGCGTGGGTATATCCGCGTTGGCGAGCGACGCTGGGACGTCAGGCTTGACAACGGCGTGACAATCAAACTGCCTGAGCGCGGCGAACGCGAGGCTATCGAACAGATACTGGCCATGGACGAGCAGGACGCCGTCTTGTCGAGCGATATCGTGGCAATCGACATGCGCTTTGATGACCGGCTCGTTGTTCAACTGACACCAGAGGCCCTTGAGCGTCGCAATGCGTCGCTTGATAGCAAGGGCAAGCCCAAAAAGACGGAGCGGCGCATATGAGCTGGCTCGGGGTTGGCGGCGATGCAGCCGCGCGGCGCTCCGGCATCGTCACCGTGCTTGATGTTGGGTCGAGCAAGGTGTGCTGCATCGTGGCACGCATGAAACCTGCCGAGCCAAGCCAGCAGCTGCGTGGACGCACCCACAAGGCGCAGGTAATCGGTATTGGCCACCAGAAATCCCAAGGAGTCAAATCCGGTGTGATCGTAGATCTCGATCGTGCCGAACAGGCAATCAGGCTGGCGGTCGACGCGGCCGAACGGATGGCCGGGCTGACGGTGGACTCGCTGATTGTCAACATCAGTGCCGGGCGCCTGAAAAGCGAGAATTTTTGTGCGACCGTCAATCTTGGTGGGCACGAAGCCGACGAGGCAGATATCAGACGCGTGTTGGGTGCCGGGGCTAAACAAGCGCTGAAAGCTGAACGCGAAGTTGTTCACTCCCTTCCAACCGGCTACTCTCTTGATGCCGAGCGCGGCGTGCGTGATCCGCGCGGGATGGTCGGCGACATGCTTGGCGTCGACATGCATGTGCTGACTGGTGATGCGGCACCGCTGCGTAACCTCGAGCTTTGCATCAACCGCTCGCATCTTTCGGTCGAGCGCATGGTGGCGACGCCTTATGCCAGCGGGCTTGCAGCTCTTGTTGATGATGAACTGGAGATGGGCGCAGCCTGCATCGACATGGGTGGCGGTACCACCACCATATCGGTTTTTGCCGATGGCAAGTTTGCTTATGCCGATGCCATTGCGGTGGGCGGCAATCATGTGACGCTCGATCTGGCCAAGGGTCTCTCGACGCGGCTGGACGATGCCGAGCGCCTGAAAGTTATGCATGGATCGGCGCTGCCCGGTAGCGCTGACGACCGCGATGTCGTCTCGATCCAACCGATGGGCACTGATGATGGCGAAGTGGCGATGCAGATCCCGCGCTCGGTGATGACGCGCATTATCCGCGCCCGTATCGAGGAAACACTGGAGTTGCTGCGCGACCGGCTGAACCAGTCTGGCTATGGCAATGCGGTCGGCAAGCGGGTCGTTTTGACAGGTGGTGCCAGTCAGTTGGCGGGTCTACCCGAAGCCGCGCGGCGTATTCTTGGGCGCAATGTGCGCATTGGACGCCCGTTGGGTGTCGGCGGCTTGCCAGAAGCTGCCAAGGGGCCAGCGTTTGCGACGTCGGTCGGGCTATTGATTTACCCCCAGGTTGCCGGGCTGGAGAACATCCAGGCGCGTGGCGGAATGCGCATGAAGATGACTGGTACCGGTGGCACGTTCCATCGGATGGGCCAGTGGTTGCGTGACAGTTTCTAGTACCAGTTCGGGGAAATCCCCCAAGACATACGCCGCGGGGCGAGGCGGCAGGAAAGGCAAAGGACCAGGACAATGACGATCAATCTGCAAAAGCCGGACATTACCGAGCTCAAGCCGCGGATCACCGTATTTGGTGTCGGCGGCGGCGGCGGCAACGCTGTCAACAACATGATCACGGCGGGTTTGCGTGGTGTCGAGTTTGTCGTTGCCAATACCGACGCGCAGGCGCTAACGATTTCGAAGGCTGAACGTCTCATACAGCTTGGCGCGCACGTCACAGAAGGCCTGGGTGCCGGGTCGCAGCCGGAAGTCGGCCGTGCAGCTGCTGAAGAATGTATCGATGAAATCATCGACCACCTGTCGAACACCCATATGTGCTTCGTAACTGCGGGCATGGGCGGAGGCACCGGCACCGGTGCGGCTCCGGTGGTTGCGCGTGCGGCCCGTGAAAAGGGCATTTTGACGGTTGGTGTTGTGACCAAGCCGTTCCACTTCGAAGGCCAGCGCCGGATGAAGACGGCGGACCTCGGTATCGAGGAGCTGCAGAAGAACGTTGATACGCTGATCGTCATTCCGAACCAGAATCTGTTCCGCATTGCTAATGACAAGACCACCTTTGCTGATGCCTTCGCGATGGCCGACCAGGTGCTCTATTCCGGCGTTGCCTGCATCACCGACCTGATGGTCAAGGAAGGTCTGATCAATCTTGACTTCGCCGACGTTCGTTCGGTGATGCGCGAGATGGGCAAAGCCATGATGGGGACTGGCGAGGCGTCCGGAGAGGGTCGTGCAATGGCCGCTGCCGAGGCTGCGATTGCCAATCCGCTGCTCGACGAAACTTCGATGAAGGGCGCGCGCGGCCTGTTGATTTCTATCACCGGCGGTCGCGACCTGACACTGTTCGAAGTTGACGAAGCGGCAACGCGTATTCGCGAGGAAGTCGACCAGGAAGCCAACATCATTCTGGGCGCCACCTTCGATGAAAATCTTGAAGGCGTTATCCGCGTGTCGGTTGTTGCTACCGGCATCGACAAATCGGCGCTGGAAATGTCTGCTTCGCCGCTGACCATTCGTCCCGCCGCAAAGCAGCCACAGACCCAGCCACAACCGGCGCCTCGAGCTGTAGAGATACGCTCGGCACCAGAGCCTATCCGTCCGATTCGCGCCGCCGATCCAGTTGCCGATGCCATTCGCGCCGCAGAGCATAACGCAGCCGAATTGGCACAAGCGCGTCCGGCAGCGCAGCCGGTCGACGACGGCTTCCGTCCACAAAGCAAGCTGTTCCAGCCGGTGCCCGGTGCGGAACCGGTACAGCAGGTACCGCAAATGCGGGAACCAGCGCCGCAAATGCGTGAACCGCAGCTCGCTCCCGTTGCACGGATGCCGCGCGTCGAGGAGTTTCAGCAGGTCGTCAAGGCTGAACTGGAAGCAGTTCACCGCCCTGTCACGAACCATGAGGACCGTGGTCCGATGGGTCTGCTCAAGCGCCTGACCAATGGCCTGGCTTCGCGCCGTGAAGAAGAACCCGCACGTCTGCAGCCAGCACAGCCGCGTGAGCCAAAACTGCGCCAGCCGGCACCGGAAGCGCGCCGCGTCGCCACGCAGGACCCGCAGCTCTATGCTCCGCGTCGCGGCCAGCTCGACGATCAGGGACGGATCACGCCGCAGCCCAGGGCGGTGCAGGAGGACGATCAGCTGGAGATTCCGGCATTCCTTCGCCGGCAGGCCAACTGATCCGTTAACGGTTCGTAACATTCTTTAACAGGCGGGAGTTCCAACTCCCGCCTGCTTTCACTTTAAATGCAGTCGTTTCAAAGGCTTGTTCGTGCGAATAGTTCAAACGCAGGTGATTTCACGGGTTAAAAAACCGTGATTTGGAGACTCGCCCGGTCCCGCCTATCTTCGCGCCAGCTAATTTCGTCCTGAGCGGTTCTCCGTGAGACGAGAACGCGACTGTGGGCAGGCAGCATAGCGGCCATTCAAGGTGCCGTATGGGGATTATTTTGCACGATTACCAAACGACCATTAAATCGCGTTTCAGCCTGTCGGGCATTGGCGTTCACAGTGGTAAACCCGTGAGCGTGCATTTTAATCCGGCGGATGCTGATACGGGGATTGTGTTCCATTGCCTCAGTGTTGATGGTCCGGACAATGAAATTCCGGCGCTAGTTTCCGAAGTTGGTGGTACCGATCTGAGTACTATTCTTGGCGATCCTTCCAAACACCATGTCGCCACCGTGGAACATCTCATGGCTACGGTGTTTGCGCTTGGGATCGACAATGTTGCAATTGACATTGATGGATCGGAGGTTCCCATCCTCGACGGCAGCGCGGCGATGTTCGTAGCGGCTTTCGATCAGGCGGGCATTGACGTTTTGGCATCGAAGCGCCGGTTTATCCGGATCGTAAAGCCAGTCAGGGTGGAGAATGGCGCATCCTGGGCTGAGTTTCGGCCTTATGATGGTACGCGCTTCGAGGTGGAAATCGATTTCGAGAGCCCGGCCATTGGGCGCCAGTCATTTGCGGGCGAACTGAGCGCCGATCTGTTTCGCAATGAGATTTGCCGGGCGCGCACCTTTGGCTTCATGAAAGACGTGGAACGGCTGTGGGCTGCAGGTTATGCGCTTGGTTCCTCGCTCGAGAATTCGCTGGTCATCGGCGATGATCACCGCATTATCAATATGGACGGTCTGCGCTACCCGGATGAATTCGTGCGCCACAAGACGCTTGATGCCATGGGCGATCTGGCGCTTGCCGGGGCACGCTTTATCGGATGCTTCCGGTCGTATCGAGGCGGCCACCGGTTGAATGCCTCGGCATTGCGAGCTGTGCTTTGCGATACCGCGAACTTCGAGATTGTTGAGACGACCCGGAGCAGGCGGGGCAGGGCTGCGGAGATGACCGCTATAGGTATGCCTACCTACGCGCCCTGGATGATCTGATTCGAAGCCTTTTCAGGTAGTTGTCCCTCCTTCGAGCGAAGAGCGTGGGAATGTGACCATCGGACCCGTTAAAGGTGAAGGCGGTGTCGTTGCGCCACAAAAATGCGCCATTGAGGCGGCATAGCGTTGCCGATGACGGGCAGTTGTGATTAATGGCTCGCCCAAGCCTTCCTTTTCTACGACGCCAGAAGGGCGAACATTGATCATGTTTTTTGTACGAGCAGCGCAGTCGGCGCGACGGTCCGGGATCGCCTTGGCACTTCTTCCGGTTATCGGTGCGCCTCTACTCCTTTCGGCATGTGCATCGGATCAGGATGTAGATCTCGCGACCTATGTTGAGCAGACGGATCCTGCGGACGTGCTCTACAATCAGGGCCTGGCAAACATGAACGCTGGGCGGCTTGGCGAGGCCAGCAAGAAGTTTAAATCGATCGACCGGCAGCACCCCTATTCGGAATATGGTCGCAAGGCGCTAGTGATGGGTGCCTTCGCCGATTACAGGCAGGGCAATTACGACGACGCCATCAACGCCGGCAAGCGCTACGTCCAGCTTTACCCGACCGATTCTGACGCTGCGTATGCGCAGTATATTGTTGGGCTGAGCTATTTCCGGCAGATCCGCGATGTGACGCAGGATCAGAAAGAATCGCGCCGAGCCATTGAGGCAATGCAGGAAGTGGTCGAGCGCTGGCCCGATTCCTCCTATGTCGAGGATGCCAAAGCCAAAATAAGGTTTGCCCGCGACCAGTTGGCCGGCAAGGAGATGCAGATCGGCCGCTACTATCTGGAACGACGCGAATATATCGCTTCGGTGAAACGGTTCCGCTATGTGGTGGAGAACTATTCCAACACACGCCATGTCGAGGAGGCGCTTTCGCGCCTGACGGAAGCCTATTATGCGATGGGGTTGACCTCAGAAGCGCAGACGGCAGCAGCAGTGCTTGGGCATAATTATCCAGACAGCCAATGGTACAAGGATTCCTACAAGCTCCTACAGACCGGTGGGCTTGAGCCGCGCGACAACTCCGGCTCGTGGATTTCCAAGGCCGGGAAGCTGATCACCGGCGCCTGATGTAGGCATCAATGCTTTCCCAACTGTCGATCCGCGATATTGTACTGATCGAACGGCTGGACATCAATTTTTCCGCCGGGCTCTCGGTGCTGACCGGCGAAACGGGTGCCGGCAAATCGATCCTGCTGGATGCCCTGTCGCTGGCGCTTGGCGCGCGCGGCGACGCGTCGCTGGTACGCCATGGCGCCAGCCAAGGGCAGGTGACGGCGGTGTTCGACGTTCCTGGCAGTCACGCCGTGCGTGTTATTTTGCGCGACAACGCGATCGACGATGATGGCGATGTCATTTTGAGGCGCGTGCAGACGACTGACGGACGCACCCGGGTTTTCGTCAACGATCAGCCGACCAGCGTGGCACTAATGCGTGAGATCGGGCGCGCGTTAGTGGAAATCCATGGACAGCATGATGACCGCGCGTTGGTCGACGCGGCCGCGCATCGCGACCTTCTGGACGCCTTCGGCGGCCATGGCGGAGACGTGCGGGCTACTGCTGAGGCATGGAAGATCTATCGAAGCGCGGATCAGGAACTGGCGCGCCACAAAGCCCGCGTCGAGGCTGCCGCGCGAGAGGCAGATTTTTTGCGCGCTTCTGTTGCCGAGCTTTCGCATCTTGACCCGCAGCCAGGCGAGGAAACCGAGCTTTCCGAGCAGCGCTCTACTATGATGAGGGCGGAAAAAGTCGCCGCCGATATTCAGGACGCGCAAGATATCCTCTCCGGCCCCAATGCACCGTCGCCGCTATTGGCGAGCCTTTTGCGCCGCCTTCAACGCAAGGCTAGCGAAGCGCCGGGCTTTCTTGAGGATGTGGTGAAGTCGCTTGACGATGCTCTTGTGTCGCTAGATGCCGCGCAATCGGGTGTCGAGGCGGCCCTGAGGGCGACTGAATTCGATCCGCGGAAGCTGGAGAGTTCGGAAGAGCGATTGTTTGCGCTGCGCGCTGCTGGACGCAAGCATTCGGTAAGCGTCGATGATCTGGCTGAGCTGCGTGACAAGATGGCAGCGGATCTGGCCGACCTCGATGCGGGGGAGGAACGCCTCCTGGCACTGGAAAAGCAAGCGGTGGCGGCGCGTGCGACCTATGATGCAGCAGCCGCAGCCCTCTCGGAAGAACGCAAGACCGCGTCTTTTCACCTGCAGCGCGCGGTGATGGCCGAATTGCCGGCGCTCAAACTTGAGCGAGCCGAGTTCATCGTTGAGCTCACCAGCGAATGGCAAAACCGCACGCAGCACGGGATTGATGAAGTCGAATACTGGGTTCGTACCAATCCCGGGACGCGAGCGGGTCCGATGATGAAGGTCGCGTCGGGCGGTGAGCTTTCGCGTTTTCTGCTCGCGCTCAAAGTGGCGCTAGCTGATCGCGGCTCGGCGCCAACGCTGGTGTTTGACGAGATAGATACCGGTGTTGGTGGTGCGGTTGCGGATGCCATCGGGCAACGGCTGGCTCGGCTGTCGGAAGGCGTTCAGGTTCTATCAGTAACACATGCGCCACAGGTGGCCGCCCGCGCGCATACGCATTACCTTATCTCCAAAACGGGTTGCGCTGAAAGTGTCTCGACCGGCATTGCCGCGATGGACCGCAGCGCCCGTCAGGAGGAAATAGCACGGATGTTGGCTGGCGCTACGATTACAGACGAAGCGCGCGCGGCAGCCGAGCGGTTGCTGGCTGAAAACGCGCACGCGTCGTGATGTGCTTTGCAGCCGATTTATTCTAGCCTGTCAAAAATGCGGATATGCCGACCATGCCCTCCCGTTCCTCCAAGCCTGTTGACAAACTGACAACTGATGAGGCGCAGGCTTCGCTAGCTGAACTTGCGGCTGAGATCGTCGCGCATGATCGCCGCTACCATAGCGAAGACAAGCCAATCATCAGCGATGGTGACTACGATGCGTTACGGGTCCGCAACGCCGAGATCGAGGCAAAGTTTCCCGAGTTAGTACGGGCGGACTCGCCCTCGCGTTCGGTGGGCGCCGCGCCGTCGGGCACGTTCAGCCAAGTTCAGCACGCAAAGCCGATGCTGTCGCTCGACAATGCGTTTGCCGATGCGGACGTCGCCGATTTTGTCGCAAGCGTGCGTCGTTTCCTCGCCTGGCCTGCTGACCAGCCGCTGGTCTTTACGGCGGAACCAAAGATCGACGGGTTGTCGATGTCGTTGCGGTACGAGAACCGCAAGCTGGTGACAGCGGCCACGCGGGGAGATGGCTCGACCGGCGAAAATGTCACCGCTAACATCCGCACCATCGGCGAGATACCCGAACGCCTGCCAGACGATGCGCCAGACATCGTGGAGGTACGCGGTGAGGTTTACATGCGCCGCGATGATTTTTTTGCGCTCAACCAGCGCATGGCAGAAACCGGACAGAATTTCGCCAATCCGCGCAATTCTGCTGCCGGCAGCCTTCGCCAGAAAGATTCCGCGGTCACCAAGTCGCGGCCGCTGAAATTCTTTGCCTATGCCTGGGGTGAAACGAGTGAACCGCTTGGTGAGACCCAATTTGATGTGGTTCAGCTTTTTCGGCGATGGGGCTTTCCGGTCAATGAGCACATGGTGCGCTGTACGACGGTGGCTGAGATCCTGACACATTATCACGCAATCGACGCAGAGCGGGCGGCGTTGCCCTACGATATCGATGGTGCGGTCTATAAGGTTGACCAGCTTGGACTGCAGGAGCGGCTGGGCTTTCGCGCGCGCAGCCCACGCTGGGCGATAGCCCATAAGTTCGCTGCCGAGAAAGCGATCACGACATTGAACGGGATCGATATTCAGGTGGGTCGCACAGGTGCGCTAACGCCTGTCGCGAGACTGGAACCTGTGACCGTTGGCGGCGTGGTTGTTACAAACGCCACCCTCCATAACGAAGACTACATCAAGGGCCTCGGCAATAAGGGAGAACCGATCCGCGCCGAGGGGCATGATATCCGTATCGGGGATAAGGTGATTATACAGCGGGCAGGTGATGTCATCCCGCAAATTCTCGATGTCGTGATGGAAAAACGACCAGCCGATGCTGAACCCTATCGCTTCCCTAACCGGTGTCCGGTCTGTGACAGCCATGCTGTACGCGAGGAGGGTGAGGCAGTCCGCCGCTGCACTGGCGGCCTGGTCTGCCCGGCGCAGGCAGTCGAGCGGATCCGCCATTTTGTGTCGCGTAATGCGCTCGATATTGAAGGGTTGGGCGAGAAACAGATCGAGTTCTTTTTCCGCCATGACAATCCGGCGCTGAGGATACGCACACCTGCGGATATATTTACTTTGCAGACGCGCCAGTCGGGATCTCTGACGAAGCTGGAACATATTGACGGGTTTGGTGCAGTCTCGGTGCGAAAGTTGTTCGCGGCCATTGATGACCGCCGTCAGGTGCAGTTTTCCCGCTTTCTCTTCGCGCTCGGTATCCGCCACATCGGTGAAACCATTGCCAGACGTCTGGCCCGCCATTTTCTCTCCTTCGCGGCCATGCGAAAGGTGAGCCAAGATGCGAGAATGCCGGTTAGCAAAAGCGATCCGGGCAATAGTGCCTGGCAGGAGATTGTCGGTATCAACGGTATCGGCGCGATCGTTGCCGAAGCGCTAGTCGATTTCTTTGTCGAGGGACACAATAGCGACGCGCTTGACGCGCTATTGGCTGAGGTAACGCCTGTGGACGAAGAACCGGTTGCCGCAGTGTCGTCGCCGGTGGCGGGAAAAACGGTGGTCTTTACCGGCTCACTCGAAAAAATGTCACGCGACGAGGCCAAGGCTATGGCCGAGCGGCTGGGTGCCAAGGTTGCCGGTTCGGTATCGAAAAAGACCGATCTGGTGGTCGCCGGGCCAGGTGCCGGTTCCAAGATGAAACAGGCGAGCGATCTGGGCATTGAGGTGATCGATGAGGAACAATGGTTTGAACTCGTCGGGCAGGGGAGGTGAGTGCTGAACGTTTCGATCACTTCCGCTGACGCACCGCTCAATTCAATTCACATGACAGCATCAGCGCTACTTTCTAAGAACCAGTGGTTCAAGGAGATCGAATGTCTGTCCAATCCGAGTTTGAAGATACGCGCAATATCTGGCTGAGTGACTTCCGATCAGGAATGCGGGGATGTTTGCCGCTGATCGTCGCCGTCCTTCCCTTCGGCTTTCTGTTCGGTGCGTTGGCGGTAGCCAATGGATTCAGTGTTTTCGAAGCAACTTTGATGAGCGGTGCCATCTATGGAGGCGCCAGCCAGATGGTGGGGATTGAATTGTTCGGCCAAAAGATCGCGCCGTGGGTGGTGGTGCTTTCCATTTTTGCCGTCAATTTCCGCCATGTGCTTTACTCGGCAGCGCTCGGGCGCAAAATCAAGAGTTGGACGCTAGCACAGCAGGCGGTGGCATTTTTTCTGCTAACTGACCCGCAATATGCACAATCGGAGCGTCGAGACGAGTTAGGTCTACTGACCTTCGCCTGGTATCTCGGCTTTGGCTTGCCTGTATGGCTCGCATGGGTTGCTGAAGCGTGGATTGGCGCCCATTTCGCGCGGCTGGTTCCTGACCCCAACTCGCTTGGACTTGGTTTCCTCCTGCCGATCTATTTCCTCGGTCTGGTAATGGGATTTCGCAAGCGGCCATTCTGGCTGCCGGTGGTCCTCGCAAGCGCGGTCGCATCGATCCTTGCGTACCAGTTCGTCGGTTCTCCCTGGCATGTGTCGATCGGCGCAGCCGCTGGCGTGTTTTTGGCTGCGTTCGCCGCGCCTGTTAAGTCTGTGGGGGAAACACAGCTATGAGCACGGTTCTATGGATCACTATTGCAGGAGCGGTCGTTACGTATCTGGCGCGGATAGGCGGGCATCTGGTGCTCTCGCGGTTCGAGCGCATACATCCGCGCGTCGAGGCGGGCCTTGATGCGGTGCCTGCTGCCGTGTTGACGACCTTGGTGGCACCGGCCGTGCTGTCGGGCAACCCGGTAGGATTGACTGCGCTCCTTGTCGCCGGACTGGTGGCGCTGCGCTTTGGTCTCATGACGATGTTTCTCGCCGGCGTTGCCGTTCTGATCGCCGGGCGATATCTTTTTTAATGATCAGAGCGGCGCTGTCGCCGCTTCCAGCCAGGCCAGTTCCGCCCCGCCCAGCATCGGCGTGATCTCATCGGCCACGCGGGCATGATAATCGTTCAACCAGGCGCGTTCCTCTTCGTTGATAAGAACGGTCACGATCAACCGTCTGTCGATCGGCACCAGTGTCAGCGTCTCGAACCGGTGCATGGCGATGTCGCCGCCCCCAATTAACTCGGCCGGCGTCACAACGATCAGGTTTTCGAGGCGGATACCGTATTCACCCTCTTTGTAGTAGCCGGGCTCGTTGGACAGGATCATGCCCTCGAGAAGCTTCTCGGTTCCGGTTTTTGCAATGCGCTGGGGTCCCTCATGGACTGATAGATAGGATCCCACCCCATGGCCGGTTCCATGGGCAAAATCGCAG
Organism: Mesorhizobium sp. NBSH29; assembly: GCF_015500055.1. Classification (NCBI taxonomy): domain Bacteria; kingdom Pseudomonadati; phylum Pseudomonadota; class Alphaproteobacteria; order Hyphomicrobiales; family Phyllobacteriaceae; genus Mesorhizobium; species Mesorhizobium sp. NBSH29. The sequence goes on along the minus strand of NZ_CP045492.1, from coordinate 3,347,936 downwards.
CCTGATTTCCAATGTGCGACGCGGGCAAAGGCATCGATATCCATGCCGCGGGTGCCTGCAGGAAAGCGCAGGGTCGAGATGGCGATCAGGCCCTTTAGCACCATGGTAAAACGTTGGCGCATCTCATCGCTGGGGCGGCCTACTGCCATGGTACGGGTGATATCGGTGGTTCCGTCCTGATATTGCGCGCCAGAATCGAGCAGAAACAGCGTGCCATCCTCGATCTTCCGATTGGTTTGTTGCGAAACGCGATAATGCATGATCGCGCCGTTTGGTCCGGCGCCGGCGATGGTGTCGAAGGAGACGTCACGTAACGGCATTTGCGCTTCTTCACCAACCGAGGCGCGGCTCTTCTCCAGTCGGGTTACCACCGAAATCTCGTCAAGCGAGCCGGCAGGCTGTTGGTCCAACCAGGCGAGTAGTTTGATCACGGCCACCGCGTCGCGGCGGTGGGCTGATCGGGCACCGGCAAGTTCGGCGTTGTTCTTGGTGGCGCGGGGCAGGCGGGCTGGATCAGTCGCGGAAACAACTGTTCCCCCGTTATCTTCTACCACCATGCGCAGGCGCTCGGCCGCAAGTGCGGGGTCTAGGGCCACGCGCCCGCCCGCCTTCGCAATCGCCACAAGTGCGTCGTCGAGCTCCGAAGGTGCGTGGAGGTCGGCCAATTGAGTCAGATAGGCTTCGGTCTCACGTCCAAGCTTGCGCTTGTCCATAAACAGGCGGTGCAATCCTTCAGCGGCGAGGATAGCAAAGCCAAGTGCCAGGGGCGTGTGCGGCACGTCGTTACCACGAATGTTGAAGGCCCAAGCGATGGATGACGGGTCAGTGATAACGGCATGGGTCGCGCCATCGAGGGTGATGGACGAGGCAAGCTGTACCAACTTGTCCTTGGCCAGTTGGCCTGCCAGCGCGTTGGGATGGATTGCCACGGGAGCAAGCGGAGGGCTGGGCTGGTTTGTCCATAAAATGTCGATCGGATTGCGTTCCAGCGCAACCAACGTCGCACCGACTTTCTCGCAGGCCTCTCTTAGCGCCTTCACATCACCGACCGTGTGCAGCCATGGGTCAAAACCGATGCGAGCACCCTTGCCAAGATTTTCGCTGATCCAGGCCGCTGGCGGATTGTCGATCAGGCTTTCAACGGAAAACAGCCGCATGTCCACTTCGCTGCGCACCTGCAACTGGTAGCGGCCATCGACAAAAATGAGAGCGCGCTCGCGCATAATCAGGGCAGCCCCGGCAGAGCCGGTGAAACCGGTGAGCCAACGCAGCCGCTCTGATCGGGCGGCGACGTATTCACCCTGATGCTCGTCGGAGCGGGGCACGAGGAAGCCATCCAGGCCGTTCTCGGTCAGCCAAACGCGCAAGTCAGCCACCCGGCGTGGGCCGGCGTCCGCATCGCTTTTCACGTCAAAGGTCTGAAACATTAGTGCTTTTCCTTATGGCGCGACGATTCTCAAGCGCTGCGACGGTACAGCATAGTTCGGGAAACCGAAACGGGCTCTATGGGCCAGAATGAGTTGAATCAATGCGCCATTTTTATGCTGCAGTGCAAAATGAGATGGGTGCCATGCAACATCGAGACTGGTTGAATAGGTCAGCACCCCTTACCTTCATGGCTGTGGAGGACATCGCAATTTCCACCGGAGAGATGCAATGGCTACCAAAGTTCGTGGATTTTTCGCAGGCGCCTTTCAGGCGTTCGTCACATCGCGTGAAAAGCAGGCGCAGCGTTACGTTAACGGCGCTCTTCTGATGCTCGACGATGAGACGCTGAAGGCCAATGGCTACAGCCGCTCGGAGCTCAGCAAACGACCCAACGCCTATCTGATCTAAGTTTTGCGTTAGTTTAGCGTGTCGAAAGGCAGCCTTCGTGGGCTGCCTTTTTTGTTTCAGCGCTTCAGATGCAGCGTCACCCAGCCCTCGCGGGCAAGCGTGGCCACATGCCTGAATTTCTGGCCGTTGTAGGCAGCCAGCACAGCGTTGCGCTGTCGCTCAAGAATACCCGACAGGATCAGTGATCCACCTGGGGTGAGATAGGTTGCCATCTCGGGGGCCAGCCGCATTAGCGGACGGGCCAGGATGTTTGCCACGATCATGTCAAATGGCGCCCATTTTGCAAAAACCGGGTGGTGGAAGCCGGTCGCGGTTTTCGTCTCTACGAAAGCGCCCGCATGGTTCAGCCGGACGTTGGCCACCGCTACTTTTGTCGCCACGGGGTCGATGTCGGTGGCAAGCACTGGGATGCGCGCCATCTTGGCCAACCCGATAGCCAGTACGGCGCTGCCAGTGCCCAGATCAAGCGCATTTCGGGGACGTTCGCGCCCCGCTACGCGCCAGATCATGTCGAGGCAGCCCGACGTGGTGCCGTGGTGACCGGTACCGAAGGCAAGCCCAGCTTCGATTTCGATGGGAAGGTCACCAATGCGCCGCTTGGCACGGTCATGTGAGCCATGGACGAAAAAGCGACCGGCGCGTACTGGTTTCAACCCCTCCAGTGAGGCTGCAACCCAGTCTGTGTCGGGCAATTTCTCGCGGGTAAGCGGGTCTGACAGGATCGTATCGCCCAAAATCCTGGTGATACGATCTTCAACGACATCAAGGTTGCCATCAGCATAGAGCTCGACCTCATCGATATCGGCTTCCTCGTTGATCTCACGGATAGCGAGCGGAAAACCGTCGTCTTCAAATTCGGTCTCCAACAAGACAAAGAGGCGCGTCGCATCGGCGCGTGAGGCGCGGCAGTAGAAACGGGTCTGAGTCGTGTCAGTCATTGCGATGCGCCCGTCAGTTTTTCGTATTCAGCCGCTTCAGCTTGGCGATCGCGTTGTCGGGGTTTTCGCCATAGGCGATGGTACCGGCAAAATCACCTCCGTTGCCCAGCAATAGGACTGAGGCGGTGTGATCCATTGTGTAATCCTCACCCTCAAGCGGAATCTTCTTGGAATAGATGCCAAAAGATTTAGCCATCGCTGCGACTTTTTCAGGGTCGCCGGTAATGCCGGTGATGCGGTTGGAAACGTTGGAGACGTAGTTTTTCATGAGGTCTACAGTATCGCGCTCAGGGTCGACGGTGACAAAATAGGCGCGAATATTCTTGCCGTCATTGCCCAGCGTTTTGAGCCAACCGTCGAGTTCGAAAAGCGTCGTCGGACAAATCTCGGGACAATGTGTGAAGCCGAAAAACAGCGCTGTCGGCTGGCTGCGGAACGCTGCTTCAGTAATCTTTTCGCCGCTCTGGTCCACCAGTTCAAACGGCGCACCGTAAGGCTGCCCTTTGCCGTGGGTCTGGCTGTACCACTGGTAGGTCAAAAACCCGATGCCGGCCGCCATGAGAACAATTATGCCGATAAGAATGGAGCGCATCATGGGAAAATCCGGTGTTGAAACGGAAAGGGGCAGTGCTCGTCTAAAAGCACCAGGACAGGCCAGTCTCGGCCATGCTGAGAAACATCGCTGCGCCGTTTTCAATCCAAGCGGCGAACACGACGCCGGTTGCCGCGCCCAACGTTAGAAGGGTTACTGCAAGGAGGGCGGCGCGGGATCCAATGGGTTGCGACGTTTTCATTCTGCTCACAATAGCGCGTTTGGCCGGCGCTGGGGAAGACGCGATGTTGCCGCGCCTCGTTCATATTCGAGGCCTGCGCTTGCATATCAAACACACTGCCCCATTTGAGCCGGAACGAATTCTTTTCGCCCAGGAGACCTCCCATGTTCCGACTTTATGCATTCGCCACCTGTACGCTTCTAGCAGCGGCCTCAATAGTGGTGCCCGCCGCTGCCGAACGGGTTGGTGAAGTCGGCGTTGACTGGTTTGGCAACGACATCATCGTTGAGGCTGTTAAGGACCCGGAGGTGGAGGGCGTGACCTGCCATCTCTCCTATTTTGAGCGCGGAGTGATCGACCGTTTGCAGAAGGGTAACTGGTTCGAGGATCCGTCCAATACCGCGATTTCCTGCCAGCAGACTGGGCCTATCAAGATCGGTGAAATCGATCTTGGGGAAGGCGGAGAGGAAGTTTTTAAGCAGGGCATCAGCCTGTTCTGGAAAAAGCAGGTGGTGAACCGCATTTATGACAAAGCCAACAATACGCTGGTCTACCTGTCGCACTCGCGCCAAGTGCAGGACGGTTCGGCCAAGATGGCTATCTCCACAGTGCCGCTTTACGGCCAGCAGGTCGAATGGGTAAGTGGCAAACCTGAATAGGTTGTGTCGCCTGCAGCCGCTTGCCCGGCTGGTGCTTGCGGCGTAAAGCGCGACGATGGATGAAAATCTTCGCTTCACTGCGCCAGCGCCGCGCATCCACCCGACAGCGGAGCTGAAAGGCTGCCAGCTTGGGCGCTATACGGCAATTGGCGAGCGTGTGGTGCTGCGCGAGGTGGTTGTTGGCGATTTTTCCTATTTCGAGCGCCATGCTGAGGCGATCTACTCGACAATAGGTAAGTTTTGTTCAATCGCGTCCAATACGCGGATCAATGCGCTGGAACATCCAATTGAACGCGTTTCAGGGCACAAGCTCACCTATCGTCCTAATGAATATTTCCGCTACCTCGGTGTTGATCAGGAGTTTCGGGCGCGTCGGCGTGGCAAACAGGTTTGCATTGGACACGATGTCTGGATTGGCCATGGCGCCGTGGTGATGCCAGGAATTCGCATCGGCAACGGTGCGGTAATCGGCGCCAACTCGGTGGTAACGCGCGATGTGGGTGCCTATGAGATTGTTGCTGGTGTGCCGACGAAGAAACTGCGCTTGCGGTTTGCGCCAGAGATTGTTGCACGCCTTCAAGTGCTGCAATGGTGGGATTGGTCGCTCGACATGCTGTTTAAAGCTATTCCGGACATGCAAAAGCTGCCGATTGAAGTTTTTCTCGACAGTTGGGAAGGAAAAATGAAGACCCTTCCGCCAGAGGGGTGACACGGGCGGAAGGGCCTGGGACCGCAGCTTGGGCTGTGGGCCGGAAAGGGGTGGTTGCCGGCAAGAGGGACATTATCCGAGAGGTCGAAACAATGCGCGAAGATCGACTTCAATTGCTGGTTGCGCTGGGCTGAACTGGCCTGCGGAACCGAAAGCGTCTTTGGTGATTATGGGTGAACGGTCGTATCGGGACTTCACGCATGTTCGAAAAATTCTTCACATCGGTTGCCAATAAGGTTTCCCGCGCCACGGGACGGCCGATGGCCTTTATCGTCTGCGTGGTGATCATCGTGATTTGGGCTATCAGCGGCCCAGTATTTGGCTTTTCGGACACCTGGCAGCTAATCATCAACACCGGCACGACCATCATAACTTTCCTGATGGTATTTCTGATTCAGAACACGCAGAATCGAGACGGGGCCGCGATTCAGACCAAGGTCGACGAATTGCTGCGGGTTAGCCGTGGAGACAATCTGTTTATTGGCATCGAGCATCTGACCGAGAGCGAAGTAGAGACGTTTCGGGCTAAATGCGAAACTGCGGCTCAGGACGCTGACGCACGAAAAGAAGGTCGCGCCAAGACAGCGAAGACCGGAAAGGCGAATGGCCGAAAAATCGCCCCGAAACGGAAAACTGCGGTCAAACGAAAGACAGCCGCAAAGGCGTGAGCGCGGAGGTTCGGCTCACGCCTTTTTCAAGAACTCGGTTTTTAATACAAGGCCCTTTACCTTGTCGGTGCGGCCCTCGATCTGGCCCTCGTTTCCGGTCAGGTGGATGCCGCGAATGACCGTTCCCCGCTTGAGCACGGTCGATGAGCCTCTTAGTTTCAGGTCCTTGATAATATGAACAGTGTCCCCATCGGCGAGCAGGGTTCCGTTTGAATCTCTGACGTCCATGAAAAGTCCTTTTGCGCTAATTGGCGTGCGAAAATGAGTTAGCTAATCAAGCGAAAAACGCCTTCAGGCAGGAATAACAAATCCGTCCAGCACCTTCTTCTGGCCGGCCTTGTCAAAATTGATTGTCAGTTTGTTTCCCTCGACTGACGACACATTTCCATTGCCGAATTTCTGGTGAAAGACGCGGTCGCCAACCGTGAAGGCTGATGGGCTGTCGGATACGGATTTGGCGACGAGTTCGCCATCGATCATGCGGCCTTTCACCGAGCCGCGGCCGGCGCCATAGCCTGAATCGGCTTCGCCATAGCCGATTCGCTCGACCGCGTGGCCGGAGCGCGTGCCCCAGTTGCGGTCCGTCGCTTCGGTGCGATTTTGCTGGGCCCGCTGCCAGCCCGGCGTGGAATAGGTGTTGGAAAAAGACTTATCGGTGTCGGCCCCGACATTGTCGAAGCGTGATGCGCCGTAAGGATTCTGACGCCCCGCCCGGCCAGAAGAATATGAGCCGCCATATCCGCCGTAGGAATTGTTGCTTTCAGAAACCTCGACATGCGCTTCGGGCAGTTCATCGAGGAAACGCGACGGTATCGTCGATTGCCAAAGGCCATGGATACGCCGGTTCGAGACGAACCAGAGGTGCAGATTTTTCTTGGCGCGGGTCAGGCCGACATAAGCGAGACGGCGCTCTTCCTCGAGCCCCGAGCGACCGCCTTCATCCAGCGCGCGCTGATGGGGAAACAGGCCTTCCTCCCATCCCGGCAAGAATACGGTCTCGAACTCGAGTCCTTTTGCCGAGTGCAGCGTCATGATGTTGACGGCGTCGAGCTCAGCGTTCTGCTCGGCGTCCATCACCAACGCGATATGTTCGAGGAAGGAGCGCAGGCTCTCATATTCCTCCATCGAGCGTAGGAGCTCTTTGAGGTTCTCCAGCCGCCCTGGCGCTTCGGCCGAGCGGTCGTTCTTCCACATATCGGTGTAGCCGCTTTCTTCCAGGATTGTTTCGGCAAGCTCGGTGTGGGGTGTAGTTTCAAGTGCTTTTTGCCACCGCTCGAAATTGGCAACCACCTGGCGCAGTGCGGCGCGCGGTTTTGGCTTCATCTCGTCGCTTTCGGCAAGCGCGGTAGCTGCTTCCAGCATCGGCACGCGCATAGAGCGAGCGGTGTTGTGGATCTGGCGAATCGTGGCTTCGCCCAGCCCGCGCTTGGGCACATTGACGATGCGCTCGAAGGCAAGATCATCCGCACTCTGCGCCACGACGCGGAAGAAGGCGAGTGCATCGCGAATTTCCAACCGTTCGTAAAAGCGCGGGCCACCGATCACGCGGTAGTTCAGACCAAGCGTCACAAAGCGATCTTCAAATTCGCGCATCTGGAAAGACGCGCGCACCAGAATTGCCATGTCATTGAGTTTGTGGCCGCGGCGCTCGGCAGCCTCAATTTCCTCGCCGACGGCGCGGGCTTCTTCCTCGGAATCCCAAGCTGCGTGGACATGCACCTTGTTGTCATCGTCAGCGGCAAGTTCTGTGAACAGGGTTTTGCCGAACCGGCCCTCATTGTGGGCGATCAGATGTGAGGCAGCGCCCAGAATATGTGCGGTCGACCGGTAATTGCGCTCAAGGCGAATGATCGCGGCGCCAGGGAAATCCTTGTCGAAGCGCAGAATATTGTCCACCTCCGCACCGCGCCAGCCATAGATCGACTGGTCGTCATCGCCGACGCAACAGATGTTGACTTGGTGTTGGCTCACGGGCCGTCCCGCCGCCTGCGGCGGCTGGCCCTCCGCGGGGGCGGCTTGGCCGGCCGACGTCCGGTTAGGCTTGCGTTCATCGGCCGTAACGTCACGGCTGCTTTCGGAGGCTTTGGGTCGCTGCGACAGAAGCCGCAGCCACATATATTGGGCGGTGTTGGTGTCCTGATATTCGTCGACAAGGATGTATTTGAACCGGCGGTGATATTCGGCCAGCACGTCGTGGTGTTTACGGAGGATACGGATCGGGTGGCATAGAAGATCGCCGAAGTCGCAGGCGTTCAGCGTCAGGAGCCTGTCCTGATAGGCGCGGTAGAGTTCGCGACCTTTGCCGTTGGCGAAAGCACGCGCGTCGCCTTCGGGGATTTCGTCAGGGCCGAGCCCCTTGTTCTTCCAGCCATCTACCATGTTGGCAAAGGTGCGGGGTGCCCAGCGCTTGTCGTCCAAGCCTTCGGCTTGGATCAGTTGCTTGATAAGACGGATGACATCGTCTGTGTCGAGGATGGTAAAGCTCGACTTCAGGCCGGCAAGCTCGGCGTGACGTCGTAAAAGTTTGACGCCAATCGAGTGGAACGTACCGAGCCAGGGCATGCCCTCGACCGCTTCACCAACCAGTACGCCGATGCGGCTCTTCATCTCTCGAGCAGCTTTGTTGGTAAATGTGACCGCCAAAATCTGACTCGGATAGGCGCGGCCCGTCGCTAGGATGTGGGCGATGCGGGTGGTGAGCACACGCGTCTTGCCGGTGCCCGCGCCGGCCAGCACCAGAACCGGGCCCTCTGTGGTTTCCACGGCAAGTCGCTGCTCGGGATTCAACCCTTTGAGATAGTCTGGCGGACCACCCTGGCGCGCGGCCATTGCACGCGCAGCAATGCCGCCGCCGGACGAGGCAGGGGCGGGGGATTGGCGCGGCGTGGAAGCCGTCTCGCCGAAAAACGGCATATCGTCGTCGGGAAAGCCTGACATCAGACGGGAATGTAGTGATTCGCATCTGAAAGACCAGAAAAAGCGGTGTGTAAATCACGAACGGCTGCAATGTACTACGATGTTCGCGCACAGACTGTGTTGCCCTTGCCGGTTGCGGCCCTAAGTGATCGCTTATCAATCAATCAAGACAACGTTTGACAGCTTCGATTGGTGGTCCGAAGCTGCCACCCGCGAGATTCGCCCGATTTTTTGAAGGGCGGTGATTTTCAATCGTTGAAGGCAGCCTCCACGGGCGTGGGGCAGCTCTAAAGGAGATGGATCATGGCAGTCGCACTCACTGCGTTGGTATTTGTCGTTTTCGGTCTGGCGCTTGGCGGCGGCGGCGCTTGGCTCATCGTGCTCGGCGGCAGTTGGTACTACGCGATTGCCGGGCTCGCTTTTCTTTTGACCGCCATTCTACTTTTCCAGCGACGATCCCTGGCGTTGTGGGTCTATGTCGCTCTTCTCGTCGGAACTCTGTTATGGGCACTTTCGGAAGTCGGACTGGACTGGTGGGCGCTCGGCGCGCGTGGCGGGATTGTCGTGCTGGGAGGGCTTTGGCTGCTCACCCCGTGGGTGCGTCGGCGCCTTGATGACGCTAGCGGTATGGCCGGACTTGGCCTGGCCCTTGGAGTGATCGCAGCAATCGTGGTCGCCGGCATTTCGATGACCGGTGACCCCTACGATGTTGCGGGCAGACTGCCTACCGAAAAAATCGCCGCCAATGCCGATCTGGGCGGCGAAGTGCCGGACGGCGAATGGCACTTTTATGGCCGCACTCCCTATGGCCAGCGTTACTCACCGCTGGATGAGATTACACCAGAGAATGTTTCGAAGCTTGAACTAGCCTGGACTTACCAGACCGGCGATGTGAAGCTGCCAACCGATGTGACCGAGACCACCTATCAGGTGACGCCGCTGAAAATCGGCAATTCACTTTATCTGTGCACGCCACACAATCTGGCCATTGTGATCGATGCGACGACGGGCAAAGAGCGCTGGCGTTTCGATCCGAATGTCGGGGTTCAGACACAGCGCCAGCATCAGACATGTCGCGGCGTCGCTTACTATCAAAGCAAGAGCGCGGCTGCCGGCCTGTCCTGCGCCAAGCGGGTCTATCTGCCGACCTCTGATGCACGGCTGATCGGGCTAGACGCGGACACCGGGAAGGAATGCCCTACTTTTGGCACGGCCGGAACGGTCGATCTCAACGCCAACATGCCCTACACGCCGGCAGGCTACTATTACTCCACCTCAGCGCCGCTGATCGCGGGCGGACTGATTATTGTCGGCGGTGCGGTCAACGACAATTTTTCCAACCAATCACCCTCGGGTGTTATCCGCGCTTACGATGCGGAGACGGGTGCTTTGGTGTGGAATTGGGATTCGGGCAATCCCGAGCGGACAACGCCGCTTGGTCCAGACGAAACCTATTCGGCCAACTCTCCCAATATGTGGTCCACGCCAAGTGCCGATGAAAAACTTGGGCTGCTCTACGTTCCACTCGGCAACCAGACGCCGGATCAGCTTGGCATCGACCGTAGCGAAAACGTGGAGATTTTTTCGTCTTCCATTACGGCTCTGGATCTTCGGACCGGGCAAATGCGCTGGGTGCGCCAGACCGTGCACCATGATCTTTGGGATATGGACGTGCCGGCACAGCCGAGTCTCGTCGACATTACAACTGCTAATGGCCTGGTTCCGGCGCTGGTGGGACCCACCAAGCAGGGCGACATCTATGTGCTTGATCGGCGCAGTGGTGAGCCGATCATTCCAGTCAGCGAAGTGCCGGCGCCCGGCGGCGCAATTCCGGAGGACTTTACTGCTCCGACCCAGCCGATCTCGGACCTGACATTCTCGCCACCACCGCTGAAGAGCAAGGACATGTGGGGCATCACGCTGTTTGATCAGCTTGCCTGCCGCATCGCGTTTCACAGACTGCGCTACGAGGGCCGCTACACCCCGCCGTCGTTGGAAGGAACGCTGGTCTACCCCGGGAATTTTGGCGTGTTCAACTGGGGTAGTGTGGCCGTTGATCCGGTGCGGCAGGTAATGTTTGGCATGCCAACCTATCTGGCGTTTACGTCACGACTGGTTCCCCGTGATCAGGTTCCGCCGCCAAACGACGCCAAAGCAAGCGAACAAGGGCTCAACCGAAATGAAGGTTCGCCTTACGCGGTGTTCATGGGGCCATTCCTTTCGCCGCTAGGTGTTCCCTGCCAGCAGCCTCCATGGGGGTATGTTGCGGGTGCGGATCTGCGCACTGGCAAGATCGCCTATAAACATCGTAACGGCACCATCTATGACATGACGCCGCTGCCCCTTCCGCTGAAGGTCGGCGTGCCGGGGATCGGTGGGCCGATCATCACCGCGGGTGGGGTCGCCTTCCTGGCGGCAACGGTTGATGACTATCTACGCGCCTATGATGTAACCAGCGGGACGCAGCTCTGGCAAACTCGGCTGCCTGCCGGCGGCCAGTCGACACCAATGACCTACACGGTGGAAGATGGACGGCAATTCGTGGTGATGGTCGCGGGGGGGCATGGGTCGGTTGGCACTAAGCCTGGCGACTACGTGCTGGCTTATACTCTGCCCAAATAGCGGAGCACATAAATCTTGAATGACGTATGATTTGACGCTATATTCTGTCAAACTATGCGTCTTCAGGAGAATGCAATGGCTCTCGTTGAATATTCCGACAAGGGGTTTTTTGCTCCGCGAAAGATCGCCGAAATGTTGCGTACCACCAGCGAGGAGGTGGCGCGCACCGTTGGACTTGGCAAGGACGCAGTTCAGCGGAAGGACCGGGTACAATCGGACAAGACACAGCGACGCCTGCGGGAAATGGTCGAGGTTCTCAACAAGGTCGAACCGCGCTTTGGATCCAATCTGATGGCCTATGCGTGGTATCGGTCTGAGCCGCTGGCCGGTTTTTCCGGCCAGACTGCAATGCAACTGGTGCGTAGTGGGCGTGGTGACGAGGTGCTCGACTATATCGATGCGGTGGACGCGGGTATCCACAGCTGACCGTGGCAGGCATTCGCTACAAGGGTTTTTTATATCGCGCGCTCAATCCGCTTTTTGCGTTTGAGCCATTATCGGGCAAAGGGGCGGCGCTGTATGGCGGGCGCTTCAATCCAAAGGGTATGCCAGCGCTTTATGGTACTTTGTCGGTGATGACGGCTTTGCGGGAAGCCAATCAGGTCGGAAGTCTGCAGCCAACGACATTGGTCAGCTATGATGCTGACATCCATGCTGTCTTCGACGCCCGCGATCAGCAGGCGTTGGCTGAACGCGCGATGGACATGATGGCGCTCTCCCGGGCAGACTGGCGCGACCAGATGCAAGCGCGCGGAGAGGCAGACACCCAAATGTTTGCGCGCCGGCTGATTGCGGAGAGATACACGGCAATGCTGGTTCCAAGCTTTGCCGTGGGAGCAGGCTCCGATGATCTCAACATGGTGCTCTGGACGTGGGGCCGGGCGGATGCCCGGCTCGCAGTCATTGACGATGAGCGCCGCCTCTCGCGTTGAGATCTTCTCGTTTGGCCCAGGCCTTGCCGATCACCGCTCGCCAGCGGATCAGATCAAAAGGGATTGGATCATTGTTGTTTGCAACATCAAGAATCTCATTGTTGAGGTTCTTGAGAGTTCTCCAGAAATCATAATCTGTAATGGTCTGGTCGAACGCCAGCTCTTCTGACGTTTGATGAATGTCTAGTCTCATTATTCTGGTCCGGTCGCTAGTTGATTCGGCCCACTCCATGCGGGCATCTTTTAAGGATGCCCTGGTTGTGATCAATGACACCTTGTGTCTCATGCACGGCCAAGGGCTGTTAAGGTTAACAGGGGGTTAACCGGCTTCAGGAGGACGGCTTGCGTTTTATGCCGATCGAACGTCCGGCCCGCTCAGGGGTTGGCAGGTTTGCGTGCGTCTGCGCCATCTGCGCGACTTTTTCGGCAACGTCGTTCGGGAAGGGCGCTACTTTTGGGCCTTCCATATCGATATGCAGCGTTAGCGATTCAGATGTTGCGGCGAGCCAGCCGTCAGAGTGGCGGATCTCCTGATAGGCATGCAAACGCTTCTCGTCGTGGTCTAGCAGCTGAAACGTCCCGGTCACTGTGTGGCCCAGATGAAGTTCGCGGACGTAGCAGACGTGGATCTCGGCGGTGTAGACCGTGAGCCTGCGGGACTTTACATAGTCCGGGCCCATGCCCATCAGTTCGAACGCCTCGTCGGAGCATCGGTCGAACAGCACGTTGTAATAGGCCATGTTGAGATGGCCGTTATAGTCGATCCAGTCCTTTTGGATATCCATCGGCCGGGAGACGAAGGGCGTGGTCGAAATCATGCGGGTTCCTTGGCGGCTGGGTTGGATCGGAATTCCTGTGCGCCACCACACTGGACAATGTGGATGGATCAAGCACATTACCGAAGCATAAAGTGACAAGCCGCCGCAAGGCTGGTCCATAGGCGGAGGAAAGTATGGCTCTGAGCGACCTGAAACCTGTTGAGCGCAACGAGAGCGGTATTGCCACAGTGCTCGGAGTTTTGAAGCAGCAGCTTGGCGAGCGGTTCCAGACAGGTCGGGCAATCCGCGACCAGCATGCCCATACCACAACCTATATTCCCACCCAGGCGCCGGATGGTGTCGCCTTTGTGCAGTCTAGTGAGGAAGTGCAGCAGGTCGTTCGCGCTTGCTCAGCACATCAGGTTCCGTTAGTGGCGTTCGGAACTGGAACGTCGCTCGAAGGGCATGTCAACGCGCCGGCTGGTGGGATTTCCATCGACATGATGGGCATGGACAAGGTTCTCGCCGTCAACCCGGAGGACCTCGATTGCACCATCGAGCCCGGTGTGACGCGCGAAGCGCTGAATACCCATCTGCGTGATACTGGCCTGTTTTTTCCCATCGACCCCGGAGCCAATGCGAGCCTCGGCGGTATGGCGGCGACGCGCGCTTCGGGCACCAATGCGGTGCGCTATGGCACCATGCGCGAAAATGTTCTCTCGCTTTCGGCCGTGATGGCGGATGGAAGGCTTATCCGCACGGCGCGGCGCGCCAAGAAAACTTCGGCAGGCTACGACCTGACCCGGTTGCTAGTCGGCTCCGAGGGGACCCTTGGCATCATCACCGGACTTACACTCAAGCTTTACGGCATACCCCAGGCAATCTCGGGTGGGGTATGCCCTTTTCCCAGTGTCGAGGCTGCCTGCAACGCTGTAATCGCGACCATCCAGATGGGCATTCCGGTGGCCAGGATCGAATTGGTCAATGCCTTGCAGATGCGCGCAATGAAAAATTACTCGAAGCTCGACTATCCCGAGACGCCCTGCCTGTTCGTAGAGTTCCACGGCACCGAAGCGGGCGTGAGGGAACAGGCCGAGAGTTTTGGCGAGATCGCTGCGGAGTTTGCGGGCGGACCATTCCAGTGGACCAGTGTTGCCGAAGAGCGGACGAAATTGTGGAAGGCGCGCCACGATGCCTATTGGGCGTCGCTGACCCTGCGGCCGGGCGCCAAGGGGCTTTCGACGGACGTATGCGTACCGATTTCCCGGCTGGCCGAATGCATTGCCGAAACCGAGGCGGATATTGCGGACATGGGACTGATTGCGCCGATTGTTGGCCATGTCGGCGACGGTAATTTCCATACACTGGTGCTGATTGATACCGACAGCAAGGATGAGATTGCGCGCGCCGAAGAATTTGTTGCGCGTCTTAATTTGCGGGCCATCGGCATGGATGGCACCTGCACCGGTGAACACGGTATCGGCCAGGGCAAGATTGCATTCCTTGACAGCGAACTCGGCGACAGCGTCGACTTCATGCGCACCATTAAGAAGGCGCTCGACCCGCTCAATATTCTGAATCCGGGCAAAATTTTGCCGAGCAGAGCCCTGTCGTGAGGCGCAGAGAAGTGCGGCTTTCGTGAAAACGCTGTTCCTCGATGGTGATAAGTTTAACGATATTGCCTCTTTTTACGATGAGGTAAATCGCGTTTTCATGTCCAATGAAGACTGGTTGATCAGTGTAAGCCTCGATGCGCTGAATGATCTGCTTTATAGCGGGCATGGAGCGATCACGAGTAAGGAGCGTATCAGGCTAGTATGGAGCAAATTTGAGAAGAGCAGAGCCGATCTCGGGCACGATGCCACACAGCGCTTCTACATTGAAAAACTGAAGCAACCCGAACGCTACGATCCCGATCGGATCAAGGGCGATCTCAGGGCATTGGAAGCCGGAACCGGCGCAATTTATTTTGACTTTGTTGTGGAGATCATCGGCGATCATGCAAATATCGAGATGGTCGCCGACTAGACGTGCCACTTTCTCGACATGCTGATCAGACTACATTAGTCATCCCTTGACCGTTGGGAACTGGAGAAGGCGCTGGCGCGGGTTTTCGTCATTGTCGGTGGACTGCTTGTTCTGGTGCTATCTGCAGCGCTGGTTGGGCCGCATTTTGTCGACTGGACCTCATATCGCGCTCAGTTCGAGCGTGAGTCGAGTGCGCTGCTGGGGCGGCGCGTTACGGTCGAGGGCGGCGTCACGGCGCGGCTTCTGCCGTTTCCCTCGCTGACCTTTTCCGATGTGGTGGTGGATGGCGCCAGCGAAAGCGAGCCCTCGGTTACAGCTGAAACATTTTCCATGGATGCCGAACTGGCACCCTTTCTACGCGGCGAGGTACTAATCTTTGATATGCGGCTGGTGCGGCCGCGGGTCGTGGTCAACATTGCTGAAGATGGAACGGTGGATTGGACGACTCGGCCGAGTTCACCGTTCAGCGCCTCCCAGATTTCGCTCGAAAAACTCACCATCACCGAAGGCGCGGTGGTGCTGACTGACGGTGCGAGCAAGCGGGTTTTCGAGCTGAACGATGTCAATGCGGTCGCCTCGGCGCGGTCATTCGCCGGGCCATGGCGGGCAGACGGAACGCTCAACGCCGACGGCATCCGGACAGCAGTTTCCATCGCCACCGGCAAGCCGGGAGACGACGGAAAATTGCGGCTCAAGCTCAAACTCGATCCGTTGTCGCTGCCGGTGTCGATAGAGGCGGACGGCGATCTGAGCCTCGATGAGAACCGCGGGATGGTCTATGGAGGTACGTTCAGGCTTGCCGCTGGAGACAATGGTGACACGCGCTTGCGCAGTAGTGACGGGGAAACGTTTCGCGTTGCCGAAGATGGTCGCACCAGGACCAACGTTGCCCCGAACCGGATGAGCGGGACATTCGCGATCGACCACACTCGGCTGGCGGTGGAAGAATTCCGTTTCGAAACAGGGCCGCTTGACGATCCGTACACCGCCGAGGGCAGG
Organism: Mesorhizobium sp. NBSH29; assembly: GCF_015500055.1. Classification (NCBI taxonomy): domain Bacteria; kingdom Pseudomonadati; phylum Pseudomonadota; class Alphaproteobacteria; order Hyphomicrobiales; family Phyllobacteriaceae; genus Mesorhizobium; species Mesorhizobium sp. NBSH29. The sequence continues at coordinate 3,332,098 of NZ_CP045492.1, read as the reverse complement.
GCGTTCATCGATATTGGTGCCGAACCGCGCTTTTCCATCGAGGCCAATGGGGCGCAGGTGCGGTTTGCTGATGTGCAAGACCAGAACAACGGGCTGCGGCTCGGGGTTCGCATGGCCGCTCTCCAGGCTCTCTTGGCAAATGTTCCGAGACCGGCAATTCCGGGCACCGTTTCGGTGAACCTGCCAGCGTTGGTGGCGGGCGATACGACCATCCGCGACATCACCCTTTCTGCCGAGCCAACGCCGCAGGGTTGGAAGGTCGCCTCTATTGCCGCCACCCTGCCAGGGCGCACACGCCTGGAGGGCGAAGGGCTGCTTTCCACAGGCGATGCATTCGGCTTCACAGGTTCGCTGCTTCTGGCTGTGGCTCAACCGTCAGGCTTTGCGGCATGGCTCACGCCTGACGTCGACGAGGCCATTCGGCGGATGCCAGCGGCCGGATTTCGTGCACAGGTAGCGCTGACCCCGGAGCGGCAGCGCTTCAGCGATCTGGAGCTGGTTTTGGGGCAGGCCAAATTCCGGGGTGAAATTGACAGTCAACAGCCGCGTGACGCGCTACCGTTTCTGCGCGCCCGTCTTGAAGGGGGAGCACTTGACGTTGACGGATTGGCGGCGATGGCCGCGCTTTTCATCAGCGAAAAGGGGGCCAACCGGCTTGCTGGGCGCGATTTTGACCTTGATCTCAAGGCTGGCCCCATTTCAGCCTTCGGGCTCACAGCCGAGAGCATCGACACAGCATTGCGCATGCGGCAGGGGACCCTTGAAATCGATCGGTTATCGGTTGGGGGGCTGGAAGGAGCAACGCTAAACGTAACGGCTAGTGTCAAAGGCTTTCCGCAAAATCCGGAAGGCAACGCAGACGTTTCCGTTTTGGCCGCCGATCTGGCACCGCTCCTCGCCGTGGTTGCGGATCGTTATCCCGACAGTTTCGTTGCACCCGCGCTGGCGCAGCGCGCGGCGATGTATCCCGGGCTGTTTGAAGATACCCGGCTGAAAGTCGTTGCCAGTGTCGCATCCAACGGCGATGGCACTCATGGAGTGGCGCTCAGCGCCAGTGGCAACACAGGGGGCAGCGTGGTGACTTTGACCGCGTCCGGGAATGGACTGCCAAGCGCGCCCGGAAAGGCCAAAGTATCGCTTTCCTATTCGGCAACCAACAACAATGCCGAGGCTTTGCTCGCGCTTTACGGGATTCCGGCGCTGCCTCTGGGCATGATCGGCAGTGGCGAAATGACCGTGTCCGCGATGGGCACGCCGCGCGGCGGAATGGAGACTACCGCAACGCTGAACGGCGCGGATATGAAAGCTGACTTCTCCGGCACTGTTACGGCCAGCAACACGGCGGTGACAGCAACGGGTCCGGTAAACATCAAGGCGGCTGACATCGAGCCGTGGCTTATGACAGCTGGCGTTGGTCTGCCTGGAATGGGGATGGGTCTGCCGGTAGCGCTGTCTGCGACTGCGGATTTCGGGCGTGGCAGCCTGGTATTTTCAGACCTGACAGGAACCGTGGCCGGGATTGAGGCCAGCGGATCGATCACAACTGAGATCAAGCGCGACCTGCCGCATCTTACCGGAACTCTCAAGCTTGGAGCACTCGATTTCGGTGCGCCGGTGGCAATGGTGCTTGGGTCAGCATCGCTCGAAGGTGGCGACGTGTGGCCAAAAACCCCATTCCAGCAAAGGTCGTCGTTGCCTTTCACCGCAGAAATGGATCTTGAAGCGGCAAGCGTTCTGGCCGGGCCGTTCGGCGATGCTGCAAACGCGCATGGGAAGTTGCGCCTCGACCTTGAGGGGTTGCGAGTGTCCGAACTGTCCGCCGAATTTGCCGGTGGCGTGGTCGGCGGATTCGGCGAGTTGAAAAATACGAATGGAACCGGGCTGCTTTCGGCGCAGCTCAAGCTGGATGGTGTGGACGTCGGGCAATTGCTTCCGCAGACAGGGCTCGCGGCTCGCGCCACAATCACGTCTGTAGTTTCGGCAAGTGGCAAATCAGTGGAAGGCATGGTCGCTGCTCTCTCGGGCTCAGGAACGGTATCGACAGAAAGGCTAGTGATTGCCAGGGTGAACCCCGATGCCATAACCCCGCTTCTGGCCGCTGCCGATGCCGCAGGTCGCGAGATCGATGCCGATCGAACCGCAGATTTCGCGCCGGAGATCATTTTGTCGGGTGAGTTTGACACAGGTCGCGCAGACCTGGCGTTCACCATTGCAGGTGGTGTGTTGCGTGCGCCGCCGCTGGTGCTGCGAAGCCGGGATGCAACGCTAAACGCAAATTTGCGCGCAGATTTTAATCTCGGTGCGATCACAGCGGACGGGACGATTGCCTACGATCCGGGCGATGAGAAACTTGTTGGCTCCGATCCCGTTGTTCTGTTTGTTGTCGAAGGGCCGACCGCTGAACTAGAAAAACAGCTGAAAACAGATCCTTTGGCACAGTTTTTAACGCAACGTGCCCTTGAAAAAGAGCAGGCCCGCGTTGAGGCGATGCAGGCCATCCTCCTGGAAAAGCAGAGGCTGCGGCGCGAGGTACGCTATTTTGCTGCGCTGGAAGATGCACGCGAGCGTGCGATTGCTGAAGCCAACCGCAAAGCAGAGGAAGAGGCTCGCCGCCAGGCAGATGAAGAGGCTCGCTTCAAAGCCGAGGAGGCAGCAAAAAAAGCTGCCGAAGCCGAGGCGCTGCGCAAGGCAGCCGATGCGGCAATGGCCGCAAAGAAGGCTGCAGATGCCGAAACCGCCGCCAGGAAGGCCAGCGAAGCAGACGCCGCTAAAAAGGCAGCAGAGGCATTTAAACGTGATGAGGCCGAACGGGCGCAGCGGGAGGCCGAGCGCGTCGCTCCAACGCCGGCACCCGAACGCGCCATTCCCAAGCCTACTGATGGCGCCGCCGACAAGCCATCAACTCCGTTCCTGTTAGACAATATTCTAAGATCGCTGACCAAATAAGTTCGCGCGTCAGCGCTGTTTTGCCCACTCAAGAACAAAAAGCCGTAGCGATGACGAGAGGTTAGCCTCGCGCGGGCGCGCCGCGTCGACTTCTGCGATGAGTGCGGCAAGGGTCACGTGGCGCTTATCGGCAATGACGACAAGATCATCGTGGAACTGCTTTTCCAACGAAAAAGAGGTTCGATGGCCGCGGATCGAGACTGAGTGCTTGCGCACCAGGCTCATCGTCCGCCGCGCCCGCTATCGGCCTTGTTCCGCTCTATCCGATGGGAGTCGAGACGCGTGCGCGCGGCGTCAGCGGTCTGGGTATCGCGTTGTTTTTCTGCCTTGGTGCGGCCATGCAGCGCGCGGTTTTGTTCGGCCGCCTGATCCTTTGCGCCGCGCGCTTTTAGTTTGCGCAACTGACGAAGGTTGACGATTTCAGCCACTTCTATTTCTTGCGGAAAGCGTCGAGCGATACCACATCGGCACCCTTGGCGGGCGCTTCATCGCCGTCTTCGGGCTCGGGCGCGACCTTTTTTGCGTCGGATTTGCGTCGTTCCGGCTTGGTGCCGGCAGCTGATTTTGAAACGATTGCCGGCTTGGCCGGCGTATTCTCATCCACCACTGCAGCGGTTTCTTCCTGCCTGACCTGGAATTCCAGCTCAAAATTGGCGGACGGATCGTAGAAGCCAACGACAGCCGAGAAGGGGATTTCCAGCTTCTCGGGCACATCGGAAAATGAGAGGCCTATCTCGAACCCTGTTTCGGTGACCTTGAGGTCCCAATACTGGAATTGCACGACAATAGTCATCTGCTCGGGATATCGCTCGCGCAGGCGGCTCGACACACGCACACCCGGTGCGCCGGTCATGAATGTGATGAAGAAATGATGGTTGCCAGGTAGGCCAGTGCGAGCGACCTCCGCCAGCACCTTGCGCATGACGCCGCGCAAAGCTTCCTGGGCAAGGATATCGTAACGGATGTGGTCTTCAGCCATGGCTGGTGGCGGCCTCGTGAATCGAAGCCTTACGTGTAATCAAGCTTGCAGGCTGCGTAAACCGCCTAGTAGCGTGTTCCGGGTCTGGCGTGTCGTCTCAAACCGCGTTCTGGGTCGCCGCGGGTAGGGCGACTACCTCGCGTTTGCCGAAAGCCTGAAGAAACATGACGACAGCGCCTTCGGCAGCGTCTTTAAGCTGGTCATGAGAGAGTTGCTCTCCGAGTAGCATCGGCAATTGCAGATCGGCATGGATAAGCGCGAGAAATTGCCGGGCAGCTCGATCCGGATCGCTTATTTCCAGATGGCCTGAAAAGGCCAGCCGTGCAAAGCGAGCGGCGAGCGCTGACCAGATCCTGGCGGGGCCCTCTTGCTTCCAGTGTTCGAAAAGCTGGGGATGGCGTGCGCCCTCTGTCTGGATCAGTCGGCGCAGGAATTTCCCGTCACGGTCACATAGGCAGCTCTCGTTCAGGCGCATGGCAAAAGCAATCAGGTCAGCACGTAGGTCGACCGGATGGTCCGGGAATGTGCCTAAGACCGCAAAAGTTCGGGCATTGCAGCGTGATGTGATCTCGTTTACCACCGCTGCGAGCAGGTTTTCCTTGTCGCCGTGATGGTTGTATACGGTTTGGCGCGAAACACCCGCCTCGGCTGCTATCAGGTCGATGTTGGCGCCAGCAAACCCTTCCATGCAAAAGACATGGGCTGCAGCATCCAATATGCCTTCGCGCTTGCCTGAATGGGTGCGCTGGGTCTGGTCAAAACGAGGTCTTGAAATTTCTCTCATATAAAAAAGAAGATAGTGGCGCTTGACGAATTAGACAAGTCTGTCTAATTTTTTGGATGAGATGCCAAGGCGAGTCTTTTTTGGGAGGTGCGCTTGCCTCGGTAGTACACAGATAGGCGCCCGGCGTGGCGCACCATCCGAAAGATCAGATTATGACATCCCGCTACCTCCACCTGGCCCTTGTGCTCGGTCTGTTGTCGGCCATTGGCCCGTTTGCCATCGATATGTACCTGCCTGCACTGCCGACGATTGGTGCAGATCTCAATGCGGCGGAGTTTCCGGTGCAGATGAGCCTGTTGGTGTTTTTCCTATCTATGGGGCTTGGACAGATCGTCATCGGGCCGCTTTCCGATATGTTCGGGCGCAAGCCGCCTCTTTATTTCGGCCTTGCCGTGTTCGCGGTAGGCAGCGTGGGTGCAGCGCTTGCGCCCACTGTAGAGTGGCTGATCGCTTTCCGCTTCCTCCAAGGCATAGGGGCCTGCCCGGGCATGGTGGTGCCGCGAGCCATTGTGCGCGATCTGCATACTGGTAATGAGGCTGCGCGGTTGATGTCGATGTTGATGCTGGTATTTTCGATCTCTCCGATCCTTGCGCCGCTTACCGGGAGCGTCATTATCGACGCCTATGGCTGGCGCGCGGTGTTCTGGGTGGTAACTATTGCAGCGGCGATTGCCGCTGTGCTTCTGGCCACTTCGTTGAAGGAAACCCGGCCTGTAGCGCTGCGCGTCAACAGTTCGCTTGGAGCGACGATGGCCGGCTATCGCTTTTTGTTGAAGGATAAGAACTTTCTCGGGCTGGTGCTGATTGGCGGGTTCGGTATTTCGAGCTTCTTCGTCTATCTGTCGAATTCCTCTTTCATCCTGATCGACCATTATGGCGTGACGCCATCAGTCTACAGCCTGTATTTCTCCGTGAATGCGGTGGCGTTTTTCGCTATGTCGCAGATGACTGGGATGCTGGCTGACCGTTTCGGGCTGCGCCGCGTGGTGCGATCGGCGGTGACGGGTTATGCGACCATCATGATAATCCTTCTCGCAGTCATGGTCTCCGGGTTCCAGTCGCTGACCGTGCTGGCCGTCCTGCTTTTCTTCGGCTACGGTTTTCTTGGCCTAGTCATTCCCACCACGTCCGTTCTGGCGATGGAAGATCACGGCGAAATCGCCGGCACGGCATCTGCCTTGATGGGCACGTTGCATTTTGCCGCCGGCATTGCCGCGATGACCATTTCGGGCCTCTTTTTCACGGGAAAGCCACTGCCCATGGTGATCGCAATCGCTACATGTGCAGTCATTGCATTCGCTTTGACACAACTGACGCTCGGGAGATCGCGGGACGTGGCCGAAGCTGCAGAGTAGATTTTTCCACAAAGTCTTCAGAGAAGGCCTTTCGCGAAAACGCGGGAGGCCTTTTTTTGTGTGCGGAGAGATACAAGAGAAGTGGAGGCTTCTGTTGCCAGGTGCCTCCGAACCCCGCCTAGAAGTGCGAACCACTAGGGCTTGAATTGAAGCTATCGCACCGCATTAAGCGGCGAGACGTGCTTCCGCATAGTTGTCATTTGCAACTACAAGTTTAGCCCGATAACGGTGGTACAATGCCGAGCAAAAGTCCGATCTTTACACCCTCGTCGATCCTATTTCGCCCCCAGCAACAACGGTCCGGTCAGGACCGATCTTGGTGGAGGCGCCGGGTACCGCCCCCGGGTCCGAAAAGCTTATTACATCGGCAGTTTATCGCCATAGTCAGCAAGCTGACGAACCGAATATAGGGATGGAATGCGGAAATTGGAAGGGCGAATTGTTAACCGAGCAGGATGCCTGCGGTTGTAGCCGGGCTTGACTTAGAGACACTCAGCCTTGAAGTTCCCGCTGGTGAGGAGCCCCGGAGAATCATTGAGGCTTCTCAAGGCGCTGCGGTGTCACCGCTTTTTACATATATTTTTCGAGGGGAATACCATGGCCGACTATTTTGCAGACGTGAAGAAATACGATTCCGGTGCCGACGCCGATGTGGTCGCCAAAATCGTCAAGCATCTTGGCATTGCGCTACGAAACCGCGACTCTTCGCTGGTGTCGTGCAGCGATCCTAAGGAATTGGCGCGCGTACGCGATAGCTGGGCTGGCAAGAAGCTCGGAGTAGATGCCGGCAAAGCCGATCCGGTGATCGAAAGGGTCTGCAAGGAAATGTCGGGAGACAACACCAAGAGCCGGGTGACTTTCTATTATCTTGTGGCAAAACATCTCGGCTTGCTCGGCTCGCTTTAAGCCGCTCGTCATAACCCGGCGGTGCGTTTTTGAGTGAACGCCCGCTGGCACGGCGGTTATGAATTTAGCAGTCGTGTTGCACTGCAGGCGCCTTGAACTTTCCCAAAAGCTGGGAAGAGTGGTTGCCGTCTCTGGCTCTGCCGGAAGCACTCTTCTAAGGTCAGCGCTGAACGAATCGGCCCGGAGCCCATGCGCCAGTATCTTGATCTTCTTTCCCATGTTCTCGAATACGGCACCGACCGGGGCGACCGCACCGGAACCGGCACGCGTTCTGTTTTCGGGTACCAAATGCGATTTAACCTGTCTGACGGTTTTCCCGTCACTACCACAAAGAAGCTGCACCTGAAGTCGATTGTCCATGAATTGCTGTGGTTCCTGGCCGGCGACACAAACATCAAGTATTTGAAAGACCATGGCGTCTCGATCTGGGATGAATGGGCTGACGAGAACGGCGATCTTGGTCCGGTCTATGGCAAACAGTGGCGCTCTTGGCCGTCGCGTGATGGCGGCGAGATCGACCAGATTTCCAATCTTTTGAATCAGTTGCACAAGAATCCTCTCTCTCGCCGATTGATCGTTTCAGCCTGGAATCCGGCGGAGGTGGAGGCCATGGCGCTGCCACCCTGTCACTGTCTGTTCCAGTTTTACGTCGCCGATGGTCGCCTCTCGTGCCAGCTCTATCAGCGCTCCGCTGACATTTTCTTGGGTGTGCCGTTCAACATCGCCTCCTATGCGCTTCTGACGATGATGGTGGCGCAGGTGACAGGGCTAGAGCCAGGAGATTTCGTGCATACGCTGGGGGATGCGCATCTCTATTCAAACCATTTCGAGCAGGCGCGTGAACAGCTGTCGCGCACGCCAAAGGCGCTCCCGACGCTTTGGATCAACCCGGATGTCGAGGATCTGTTTGCATTTAGGTTCGACGATTTCCGGATGGAGAACTATGTCGCCGACGCGACCATCCGGGCTCCGATCGCGGTATGAAAATCGCGATCTATGTGGCGATTGCCGAGGATGGCGTGATCGGCAAGGATGGCGGGATGCCTTGGCGGCTGTCTAGCGATCTCAAACGCTTCAAGGCCGATACGATGGGCAAGTCGATTGTCATGGGCCGCAAGACCTGGGAAAGCTTCCCTAAAAGGCCGCTGCCTGGGCGCACCAACATTGTCATCACCCGCAACCGTGATTTCTCGGAAGATGGCGCGGAAATCGTCGGTTCCCTTGATGATGCACTCACCCTGGCTCGAGCCCGCGGGCGCTGTATGCCTAGCGCCGATGAAATCTGCATCATCGGTGGGGGCGAGATCTACCGGCAGGCACTCCCGCTCGCAGACGTACTTCATGTCACGCACGTTGTAGCCGATGTCGACGGCGATACGCGGTTCCCACCCATTGACCCTGATATCTGGACGGTTGTGAGCTCTCAGTCGTATCCTGCTACTGAAAAAGATACGCATGAGACGCATTACACAATCTACGCGCGTAAAGATTGCGTGCACTAAACTTGGGCATATTGTCGCCTGTTCCGCAGGGAAACCGGTCAAATCTGCCTACGATGCGTTGAAAGCAGTGTGCGCCGCTCTTATAGAGGTAGCATCAGAAGCGCTTGTCGAGGCATATGCTCGGCGTGTGCGTGAGACGAAAGGAATTTTATGCCCTGGAATAATCAGAGCGGTGGCGGTGGCGGTGGTGGCCCATGGGGCGCCGGCGGCGGCGGCAATGGCGGCGGACCCTGGGGGCAGGGGCCACGGGGTCCGGGAGGTCCACAAGGATCACCGCCCGATCTTGAAGATCTCATCCGCCGCGGCCAGGACCGGCTGAAGCGCGCGCTTCCCGGTGGCGGGGGCGGTGGGGTCAACCCGGCGATGCTGGCGCTTATCGGCGTTGTGCTTGCGGTATTTTGGGTTTTCCAGGCCGTCTATACGGTTCAGCCAGATGAGCTTGCGGTTGAGTTGCGCTTCGGTAAGCCGAAGGAAGAGCTTTCGCAGCCGGGGCTGCATTTCCACTTCTGGCCGATCGAGACTGTCGAAAAGGCAAATACCGCAGAAAAGCTGGTCAATATCGGCGGTGGCACACGCGACGCCAATTCAAGCGGGCTGATGCTCTCGGGTGACCAGAACATCGTCAACGTGCAGTTTTCGGTGGCTTACCAAGTCAGCGACCCGCAGGCTTACCTCTTCAACGTTGCCGGTGCCGACGACATGCTGCGGCAGGTCGCCGAAAGCGCGATGCGTGAAGCTGTCGGCAAACGCCCGGCACAGGATATTTTCCGTGATGACCGTCAGGGCATTGCCGACGCCGTACGTGGTATCATCCAGAACTCGCTTGATGAGTATGGATCGGGCCTTTCGGTGAACGCGATTTCCATCGAGGATGCTTCGCCGCCGCGCGAAGTGGCGGATGCGTTTTCTGAAGTGCAACGCGCTGAGCAGGACGAAGACAAATTCGTAGAGGACGCCAACCGCTATTCCAACAAGCAGCTTGGCCAGGCGCGCGGTAACGCCGCGCAGATCCGCGAAGAAGCGGCTGCCTACAAGAGCCGGGTGGTTCAGGAAGCAGAAGGTGAGGCACAGCGTTTCATCTCGGTCTATGACGAATACGCCAAGGCTCCGGATGTGACCCGGAACCGACTTTTCATCGAAACGATGGAAAAGGTGCTCAAGGGTTCCAACAAGGTGATCATGGAGCAGGGCAGCGGCCAGGGTGTCGTGCCATACCTGCCGCTGAATGAATTGCAGAAGCGTGCGCCCGCCGCCGCCCCAAGCGGAGGAACAAATTAATGGCAAACCGCCTTCCCATCTTCGCGGTCATAGCGGCCGTAATCCTGATGCTGCTTTATTCGGCTATCTTTGTGGTCAACGCGAAGCAGCAGGCCATTGTCCTGCGCTTCGGTGAGATCGTCGACGTGAAGACCGAGCCTGGCATCTATTTCAAGGCACCGTTCGGCTTTCTGGATGCCGACAATGTGCAAATGATTGACAAGCGTGTCCTGCGTTTCGACCTTGACGATATCCGCGTGCAGGTCTCGGGCGGCAAGTTCTATGATGTGGATGCATTTATGGCGTACCGCATTTCCGATGCTCGCCGTTTCCGTCAGGCCGTCTCGGGCGATATCAGCCTTGCCGAGGCGCGGCTCCGTACCCGTTTTGATGCAGCGCTGCGCCGTGTCTACGGTCTGCGTGGTTTTGAATCGGCACTGTCAGAAGAGCGTGCGTCGATGATGCGCGAGGTGCGTGACCAGTTGCGCCCGGATGCAACCTCGCTCGGTCTCGAGATAGAGGATGTGCGTATTCGCCGTACCGACCTGACGCAGGATGTTTCACAGCAAACGTTCGAGCGTATGAGTGCGGAGCGTCTTGCCGAGGCCGAGAGGCTACGCGCCCGCGGTCGTGAAGCAGCACAGCGTATCCAGGCACGTGCTGACCGCGAAGTCGTGGAAACTGTTGCCGAAGCACGCAAGGAATCCGAAATCCTTCGCGGTGAGGGTGAAGCCGAGCGCAACGCCGCGTTCGCCAATGCTTTCCAGCGCGACCCGGAATTCTTTGAGTTCTATCGCTCGATGAACGCCTATACCGAGGCATTGCAGGACACGGGCACGACGATGGTTCTGTCGCCGGATTCGGAGTTCTTCCGGTTCTTCCGGAGCGCCAAAGGCGGTGCTGCTCCGACACCAACTCCGGCTACCGCGCAATAGTCGCGGGTGAGTGACTTTCTGGTTGCAGCAGGTCTGGTCCTCGTTTTCGAGGGCCTGATCTATTGCGGCTTTCCCGGAGTTGCCAAGCGCCTGGCCGCCGACGTGACCACAACGCCCGAGCAGGCGTTGCGTGTTGGCGGTCTGGTTGCAATCGTGCTTGGGGTGGGCGTGGTGTGGCTGGTGCGTAGATAGTGTTTTTTGTTTGCAGCGCATAGCCAGCGCCGCAAACAGGCCCTATTTGTTGCCAACATGGCACATGTCGCTCAGGCGGCGCGTGCGCAACGCTGACCATTGCCGGAGGCTTCTTCCCATGAACCTGCTTTTTATCCGTTCTGGCATGGTCGAGCTGCTTCGCTCGACGACCTGCTCACTTGTGCTTGCAGGCCTTGCCGTTAGCATGTCACCGCAGCCGTCATTGGCGCAGACCGCCGCGCCGGCAAAGCCTCCAGCTGTCACCCTGCCATCGGCGGGACCTGCATCGGTTGCCGATTTGGCAGCTGGCCTACTGGATTCGGTGGTGAACATTTCCACGTCGCAGACCATAAAGGGTGGCGAGGGGCCTGGCGCAGTGCCGATGCCGCAACTGCCTGAAGGCTCGCCGTTCCAGGACTTCTTTGATGATTTCTTCAAGGACAAGGGTGGTCAAGGCGAAGGCGGGGGTAACGGCGGTTCGCAAAAGGTCCAGTCGCTGGGATCGGGGTTTGTCGTCGACGCTGAAAAGGGCATCGTGATCACCAACAATCACGTGATTGCCGATGCCGACGAAATCGAAATTAATTTTGCCGATGGCGGCAAGCTGAAGGCCGAACTCGTCGGCAAGGACACAAAGACTGATATCGCCGTTTTGAAAGTCGATCCGACGAAGCGCAAGCTCAAGGCGGTGAAATTCGGTGATTCCAATGCCATGCGTATCGGCGATTGGGTGATGGCAATCGGCAACCCATTCGGGCTCGGTGGCACCGTTACCGTTGGTATCATTTCGGCCCGCAACCGCGACATCAATTCCGGTCCTTACGATGATTTCATTCAGACTGATGCAGCGATCAACCGTGGCAATTCCGGCGGACCATTGTTCAACATGCATGGCGAGGTCGTCGGCATAAACACCGCGATTATCTCGCCATCCGGCGGCTCGATTGGAATAGGCTTCTCTATTCCCTCACAACTTGCGGCTGGCGTGGTCGACCAACTCTCCGAATTTGGCGAGACGCGGCGGGGATGGCTGGGCGTGCGCATTCAGCCGGTGACAGATGAAATTGCCGAAAGCCTCGGCATGGCCACCGCCAAAGGTGCGCTGGTGGCCGGCGTCATCAAGGGCGGGCCGGTTGACAACGGATCGGTTCAGGCGGGCGACGTTATCATCAAATTCGATGGAAAAGATGTAAAGGATGTGCGTGATTTACCGCGCGTTGTTGCGGAGAGCCCGGTCGGAAAGGCTGTTGATGTAATGATCGTGCGCAAAGGCGAGGAAAAGACGGTCAAGGTCACACTAGGCCGGCTCGAGGACGGCGAAAAGACGATGGCCGATAGCGAAGGCGCCAAGCTTGATGACGGCACAGCGCCGGATGAGCAGGGCGCAGTTTCGACAGCGAACGTGCTGGGCATGACGATTGCCGAACTTGATGATGCTGCACGCAAGCAGTTCGGCATCTCCGATGATGTGTCGGGTGTGGTCGTGACGGAAGTTGCCAAGGATTCGCCAGCCGCCGAGCGCGGCATTCAAGCCGGTGAGGTCATTACAGAAATTGCCCAAGAATCGGTTGCCTCGCCGAAGGATGTGATGGACCAAATTGGCAAGGCAAAGGAGCAGGGGCGCAAGAATGCGCTGTTGATGCTGGCGTCGAAAACAGGTGAGTTGCGATTTCTAACGCTACGCATGGACTGAGTCCGCAAAGATATGCAGGTTATTGGATTACAACGATAATTTTTTCGGTACGAAGACGCCGGTTGGTTAGGCGATGAACTCTGAGTGGCGATAGCCCTGCAGATAGAGCAGTGCTGTCAGGTCGCCGTGATCAATGCGTGCCCTTGCTTCACAGGCGACGAAAGGCTTGGCGTGCAGTGCCACGCCCATCCCGGCCAAATGAATCATGTCGAGATCATTAGCCCCGTCACCGACGGCTATAGCGTCACCGACGTTTAATCCGTGATCGGCGGCAATGGCATGAAGAGCAGTGGCCTTTGCAACGCGATCGAGGATCGGTTCGGTGACGCTTCCCTCGAACCTTCCGTTGGCCTCCACCAAATGATTGGCGCGGTTCTCGTCGAACCCAAGCATTGCAGCAATCGGTGCGGCGAACACATCGAAGCCACCGGAAACCAGTGCTGTCCATGCGCCATGTTTGCGCATGGTTCCGACGAGTTCGCGGCCACCTGAGCGCAACTTTATCCGGGTGGCTAGGATGCGGCTCACCACCGTCGCATCCAACCCCTTGAGCAACGCAACGCGCTGCCGCAGTGCCGGCTCGAATTCGATCTCACCATTCATTGACCGCCGGGTGATTTCTGCGACCTCACCCTTGATGCCGACCTCGTCGGCCAGTTCGTCGATACACTCCTGCTCGATCATGGTGGAATCCATATCGGCGATGAGGATTTTTTTCCGACGAGTCGCTGCTTGCTGCACCACGATGTCGACGGGCAGGTCGCCGATTGCGGCCCGCAAAGCGGTCTCGGTCGCGTGTGGTTCGGCATTGGCGGGAAGCTGAAGGTCACACGCAACATTTTCTGCCAGCCAGTCGATTGCGCTTGCGCCTGTGGCGATGGCCGCTTTATGCGCAAGGTCAGGCAAGACCATACGGTCAGCCGGATGGGATATAAGCGTTGCGATGAGCGACATGGCAAAATCCGCGGAAGGCGAGCCCGAAGGGCTGGTGAAAGACGCGATCCTGATAGCCGGACCAACTGCCAGCGGCAAGTCAGCGCTGGCATTGGCTATCGCCCGGTTGACGGGCGGTACCATTATCAACACCGATTCTATGCAGGTTTACGGCATTCTCAATGTATTGTCGGCGAGGCCGGGGCCGGCTGAATTGCTGGCCGCGCCGCATCATCTTTATGGTCATATTGATCCGGGTGAACTCTATTCCACCGGACGCTGGGTAGCCGATGTCAGGCGGTTGCGTGGCGAAGGCGTCTTTGACGCGAACCGCCCGATCTTCGTGGGCGGCACTGGGCTTTATTTCCGAGCGCTTGCAGGCGGCCTTTCGGAGATGCCCGAAATCCCTAATACAATCCGCGATCGATGGCGCTACCGACTGACCGAAGAGGGGCCTGGAAAGCTCTACCAGATTCTGATGAGCGAGGACTCAAGGGCTGCGATGACGCTGAGCGCGGGTGACAGCCAGCGCGTTTTGCGTGCGCTCGAAGTGCTGCAGGCCTCAGGCCGTTCCATCTTGGACTGGCAGGCCGAAAAGGGGCTCCCTCTGGTTGATCACACAACAGCTCGATGTCTTGTCCTTGAACCGGATAGGGCGGTGTTGACTGAGAGGATTAACGCGCGTTTTGATCGGATGCTGGATGCTGGCGGGTTGGCGGAAGTGGAAGCTCTGACGGCACTAAATCTTGATCCGGCATTGCCTGCGATGAAGGCTATTGGTGTGCGTGAGCTGCAATCTGCAATTGCGGGGGCTATGCCCTTCGATGAGGCAATCGAGCGTGGGAAAATTTCGACCAGACAATATGCCAAGCGCCAGTCGACATGGTTTCGGAACCAATTGGGGCCGGATTGGACTAGGATCGCGTCAAACGGGCCTATAAACGCACCAAAATTGGCAGCGAATTTTTTCAGTTGAAATTGCAAGATTTTAGACACCAAGCTCGTGCGCAGGTTGCTGCAATTAACTTCGCGTAAGGTGTGAGCGTGGCATAAACAAGTCACATTGTACGGCGGGTCCTTATGCGTTTCCATAAATCGGAATCAGCGTTTTTCGTGTTTATCTCCGTGATTTTCGCGGCGGGGGCATTGATTATGCATTCCTATGGGGTGCTGCACGAATTGCGAAGCTTCGCTGCGCAAATCAACGTCATCGAAAAGGCGACCTATCTTTCCCGGCTACTATTTGCATGTGGAGTTCTGATTGCTACCGCATTGTTTTTCGGAGTATTTTTCATCTATCCACTGCTGAGGACGCAGGTGAAGGAAGAAGGCAAGCTGCGGGCAATGACCGAATCGCTCAGTGCCCGGTCAGAGACATTTGAGCAGGCCGCGCTGACTGACGCTCTGACGGGCATGCAGAACCGGCGGTATTTCGACGATGCATTGCGGGAATACATCGAGGAGTTTCGCCGCATCGACAAGCCGATCGGCCTGATGATTCTCGACCTCGACCACTTTAAGCAGGTCAACGATACGCATGGACATGATGTCGGTGATGAGGTGCTGAGAGCCGTGGCAAGCTGCCTACGAGACATGACGCGCTATCATGACGTTGTAGCGCGTCTTGGCGGCGAGGAATTCGCCGTGGTGGCGCCCAATATGGACGAGGACATGTTGATGAAGCTTGCCGAGCGAATTCGCAAGGCGATTGCTAGCATGGCCGTTCTTACGGGCAATGTACGTTTGAAGATCACCACAAGCGTTGGTCTTGCCGTATGGGACCAGCGGGAGGATGCCGATGAATTTTACCGGCGTGCCGACAGGCGTCTGTATCAGGCAAAACGCCTCGGTCGTAACCGCGTCTGCGCCTGACCTTTTATTACTTAGAAAACATTAATCCGAGTTGATCAACCAAGCCGACGCGTGTTGATTGCTGCGCTTGCTCCAAGGCGATGACGCGCACCATTGGGGCGCGTTCACCGGGTGGAAATCGAGATCACGGATCGAATTTCATCGATCGTTGCGGCGCCCTGACATCATTTCGCCAAACCCCGGCTTGCGATAGGTTGCCTCGCCAGCTTGTGAGACCGGGCTTACCAATTCGCCGATGCCCACCGTCTGCGGTTGCGGTCGGGGCACGTTGCGCAACCGCTCGACAATACCCGCCAGATCAATGTCGTCGCCATCACCGATACTGCTACCGGAGTCGACTTTCTGGACACCGGGAATTTGTGACTGCGGCAGCCTCTCGAATTTCAGCCGCATGGTTGTTGCAACGCCTTCGCCAAACGCGATTGCCTCGCGTTGGCCCATAGACGACAGGAACGACAGCGTAGACGCCGACGAATCGGCGATGGCCGAGCGAATGATCGCCTGGTCCTGATGGTTAGACAGGCGCATGGAAAAGATAGTCGAACATTGCGACAGGATTGTCGGATCAAGTTCGCCAGGTCGCTGGGTAACAACGCCAAGATAGCAGCCATATTTGCGTCCTTCTTTGGCGATGCGCGAAAGCGCGTGGCGCGTTGGCGCAAAACCAAGGCGCGAATCTGCGGGCATGTAGCGATGGGCTTCCTCACAAAGAACGAGGAGCTTGAGTTTGCCGTTGCTCCACAGTGCAAGATCGAAAGCCAGCCGCGCAAGAACCGAGCAGACCGCGTTCACCACCTCGGATGGCAGCCCTGCCATTTCAAAACAGGTGATCGGGCGGCCATGATGTGGCACACGGAAAATTTTGCCAACCGTCTCGTGGATGGTGTCCTCGATCAGCCGCGAGTTGAACATGAAGCGGTAGCGAGGATCAGCAAGCACGGCTTCGAGGCGTGTCTTGAGTGACCGGCAGGTTGGGCGGTCACCCTTTGAGTCAAGCAGGCCCATCCGTTCGTCGATCTGCTTGATAAGATCGGCCATCCGGTAGGGGACAGGCGTGTCTGCCGTAACGGAATCGCCACCACGACGCAGTTGCTGATTGGCGTTCGGGTTCCGGTAAAGGTTTTTGGCCAGCGGAATGAGGTCGCGCAGCATGTCGACTTCCTCAGCCACCGTTTCACGGCCCCGAAACAGGACTTCTGCAAATTCCTCCAGCCGGAACATCCAGAACGGAAGGTCGAGCGAGGCTGTGTCGATTCGCACACAATGGTCCGGAAAGGCGGTGGAGAACTCATTGTGCGGGTCAAGTATCAGTACCCGCAGATCCGGTTGCGATTCGATCGCCTTGCGCAGCAGCAGCGAGACGGCGGTCGACTTGCCTACGCCAGTTGTCCCGACCACAGCGAAATGGCGGGTCAGAGTGTCTTCAATGGCGATATTCGCGTGGATAGTTTCATCCTGCGACAGCTGCCCGATGGTAACCGCGGGCCGGCCTGCCAGATCGTAGACGGCGGCAAGGTCGCGGGAGCGAATGCGATGAGAAACAGCGCCAACGTAGGGGTAAGTCGTGATACCTCGGTCAAATACGGGCTTGCCGGTAATTCGGTCATCGCGTACTTCGCCGACCAGCTCGACGCTCACCTCAATCGGGTTTCGGCCATCTTCGCACCAGATGGAGTCGGGCTTACTGACTTCATAGACCAGACCGACGGTGCGGGCTTCCGGCAAGCTGATGGAAACCAGCTTACCGACAGTCCACATGCCGGTGACGATCCCATCTGCGGTGTCGGCAAATGCAGCTATGCGGGCTCTCGCGCCGTCGCATTGAACCACGTGGCCGAGAATACGGCTGTCGTTCTGCGCGGCATCGCGACGCTCCTGCAAAGTCTCTTCTCCGCGGCCGGCTTCACGCTCGACATACATTCTTACTTCCCCAGTTCCCCGAGGTGATCCTATGCGGCGCATATTAAGGCGGCGTATTGCAGCATGGTTGAGCGGAAGTTAACGGCTCGCCAATCTGATCTTGGCAAAACGCAAAGATCTGATATTTTAGCGAAATGTCCAACATAGAAGAAGTGGCCACTGGAATCGCGGAACGAGTGCGGCAATTGCGGAGCCTGCGTGGTTGGGCTCTGGCGGAACTGGCAGATCGATCCGGCGTGTCGCGTGCCATGCTGAGCGCTATTGAGCGCGGTGAGACAAGCCCGACGGCAGTGCTTCTGGTCAAGATCGCGACTGCCTTCGAGATGACGCTGTCCTCCCTGATTGCGCAGGCCGAAGGCAACGGCGGGGAGTTGGTCGGCGCAGACGCCCAGCCGCGTTGGTACGATCCGAAAACCGGTTATATCCGGCGACATGTCTCGCCGCCAACCGACATGCCGCTGGAACTGGTGCAGGTGGAGTTGCCGGCGGGCAAATCCGTAAGCCTGCCAGCTTCCTCCTATCTCTTTATCCGCCAGCAAATATGGCTGATGTCAGGATTACTCGACTTCACTGAGGGCACGAATGTCCATCACATGCATGAGGGTGACTGCCTGGCACTTGGTTCTCCATCCGACACTGTGTTTCACGCGCCGGGTCCGGACCCCGCGGTCTATCTTGTGGCGTTGGTAAAGGGTCTTCGATGAGCACTATTGAAATCAGGCCGGTTCAGATCTCGGCAGAAAATCTGGATATGCTGACGCGCATGCTGGTTGATGTGGTGGCGCTGGGTGGTTCGGTTAGCTTCATGCACCCGTTAGCCAATAAAGACGCGGCAGAATTCTGGGAAAAATGGCTGCAGGCTGCCGCACGCGATGAGAGCGTGGTGCTCGGCGCCTTTGACGGCCCGGTGCTGGTGTCCACCGTGACGCTGCTGCTCGATATGGCACCTAACCAGCCGCACCGGGCCGAGATTGCCAAGATGATGACACTTGCCGAATATCGGGGCAGGGGCATTGCCAAACGCCTGATGGTTGAAGCGGAAAGGATTGCGCGCGGTCGGGCGCGAATGCTTCTGGTGCTTGATACTGCAGCGGATGAAGGGGCGGCCGGCCTGTATGAAAAACTAGGCTTCACGCTTGCAGGAGAGATCCCTGATTTTGCCCTGAAACCGCATGGTGGGCTCAGCGGGACGCTCATTTATTGGAAGCGCCTTACAAGCATATAAACTTGTGCGCCAAAGCCAGTTGACGACCGGAAATGTCCGCACTAATGTCGCCGGCATGACGCAAAAACTCATTCTCGTGGTAGGAAGGCGTGTGGGCAAGGCGGTGTAACCGCCGGGCGGAAGCTCCCATGCGCAAGACACAGGCTCCCTCGGGGGCCTTTTTTATTGCCTGCAACTCGAATTTGACGACAAGAACCGCCGGACGGCGACAACAACGGAACAGACCGATGAGCAACCGACAGGATAATACCGGGCCGCGCGAGATGAGCGGCGCGGAGATGGTGGTGCAGGCGCTTAAAGACAATGGTGTACTACACCTCTTCGGCTATCCTGGCGGTGCGGTGCTGCCGATCTATGACGAGATTTTCCAGCAGGACGCGGTCCAACACATTCTGGTGCGGCACGAGCAGGGGGCCGGCCACGCTGCAGAGGGTTATGCGCGTTCAACCGGCAAGCCAGGCGTTATGCTGGTCACATCCGGCCCCGGCGCCACCAATGCCGTGACCCCACTCCAGGACGCCCTGATGGATTCGATTCCGCTGGTCTGCCTCACTGGTCAGGTGCCGACGCCACTGATCGGCTCCGATGCCTTTCAGGAATGCGATACGGTTGGCATCACGCGACCCTGCACCAAGCACAACTGGCTGGTGAAGGATGTCAACGAACTGGCGGCGATCATCCATGAGGCGTTTCATGTCGCCACGACCGGCAGACCAGGGCCGGTCGTCGTCGACATTCCGAAAGACGTACAGTTTGCCAAGGGCATTTACACGCCGCCGCCATCTCAAGGTCGCGCAAGCTACCAGCCGAAAGTTCAGGGCGACCTGGAAAAGATCAAGGCAGCAGTTTCTTTGATGGCGAGTGCCAAGCAACCGATTATTTATTCAGGCGGCGGCGTCATAAATGCGGGACCGGAAGCCAGCCATTTGCTGCGCGAATTGGTTGAACTCACCGGCTTTCCGATCACCTCCACTTTGATGGGACTCGGGGCCTATCCCGCCAGTGGAAAGAACTGGATGGGGATGCTGGGCATGCACGGTACCTATGAGGCCAATATGGCGATGCATGATTGCGACGTCATGCTGTGCGTCGGTGCCCGCTTTGACGACCGCATCACGGGCCGCCTTAACGCATTCTCGCCGAACTCTAAAAAGATCCATATCGATATCGACGCCTCTTCGATCAACAAGAATGTTCATACCGAAGTGCCAATCATCGGTGATTGCGGGCGCGTTCTGGAAGATATGGTCAGGTTATGGCGCGCGACGGCCAAAACCGACAAGAAGGCGCTGCATCCATGGTGGGAGCAGATTGAAAAGTGGCGCGCGCGGGATTCGCTTGCTTACAAGAGCAACGCCGATGTCATCATGCCGCAATTTGCCATTCAGCGGCTCTATGAGGCGTCTAAGGCTCACGATACCTATATCACCACCGAAGTCGGTCAGCACCAGATGTGGGCGGCCCAGCACTTTGGTTTTGAGGCACCCAACCGCTGGATGACGTCTGGTGGGCTCGGCACCATGGGCTATGGTCTGCCTGCGGCTCTGGGAGTGCAGATTGCGCATCCGAACGCGCTAGTAATCGACATTGCCGGCGATGCGTCCGTGCAGATGACCATGCAGGAGATGTCGACAGCGGTGCAATACAATGCGCCGATCAAGATTTTCATCCTCAACAACCAGTATATGGGCATGGTGCGCCAGTGGCAGCAATTGCTGCATGGCAACCGGCTGTCGCACTCCTACACCGAGGCGATGCCCGATTTCGTCAAGCTGGCCGAGGCCTATGGCGGCCATGGCATCCGCTGCGAGAAGCCCGGCGATCTTGACGATGCAATCGCCGAAATGATCGCGGTGAAGAAGCCGGTGCTCTTCGATTGCCGCGTCGCCAATCTTGCCAATTGCTTCCCGATGATCCCTTCGGGCAAGGCGCATAACGAGATGCTGTTGCCGGATGAGGCCACCGATGAAGCTGTCGCCAACGCCATCGACGCCAAGGGCCGGGAACTGGTTTAGGAACAATTACCTCAAAAGATCGGTAGCAACATGAGCGCACATCTTCAGCCGACCGGTTCGGCATATTTCATCGCCAAGGAAACGGCTCTGCCGGAAAATCACACCCTGTCGGTTCTGGTCGACAACGAACCGGGGGTTCTGGCGCGGGTGATCGGGCTGTTTTCGGGACGCGGCTACAATATTGAGAGCCTCACGGTTTCGGAAACCGAACACGAAAAACACCTCTCACGCATCACCATCGTGACGCGCGGCACGCCGCATGTGCTGGAGCAGATCAAGCATCAACTGGAGCGCATCGTGCCCGTTCACCGTGTGGTCGACCTCTCTGTTCGGGCAGCCGAACTCGGACAGGAGCGTCCGCTGGCGCGCGAGCTGGCTTTGGTCAAGGTAGCGGGTACCGGCGAGACCCGCGTCGAGGCGCTGCGGCTGGCAGACGCGTTCCGCGCGAGCGTGATAGACGCCAATACCGAGCATTTCATCTTTGAAATTACAGGCAAGGTGTCAAAGATCGAGCAGTTCATCGCGATCATGAAGCCACTGGGGCTTGTGGAAGTATGCCGCACTGGGGTGGCCGCACTGAACCGCGGTCCGCAGGGGATGTAATGGCGGCTCGCGGTGGCAGATTTGTCACCGCGACAAGTTCGGTTAGGACTTTTCGATAGGGCAGGTTTATTGACCTATCGAGCGCCGCGTTAATCTGCCTTTTGTGGTCTCAAACCGGCTTGCACGAGAGGCTCCATGAGCGCTGACACGTTCCTTGCTTTGCTAGTTTACGCGTTCGTTTCGTCGATTACGCCGGGGCCCAACAATTTCATGTTGCTCGCGTCAGGTGTGAACTTCGGGTTTGTGCGCACCATTCCTCATATGCTGGGCATTGCCAGCGGTTTTTTCAGCCTCCTGCTGGGGGTTGGCCTCGGGCTCGGCACGCTCTTGCTGGCTTTCCCACAGTTGCATCTCGCCCTGAAAATTGGCGGAGGAGCTTATCTTCTCTATCTGGCCTGGAAGATAGCCACGTCGCGTACGCTCGGGCGCGCGGGCGATGTTGGTGCGCACCCTATGACATTTGTTCAGGCTGCGGCCTTTCAGTGGATCAATCCGAAAGCCTGGGTCATGGCTGTCAGCGCGATAGCTATCTACACGAATGCTCAACAGCCCTTCCTGTCTGTGATGTTGATTTCATCCGCCTTTGCGTTGGTCAATTTCCCAAGCGTCTCGGTGTGGGCCGGGTTCGGTATGGCGCTGCGCGGCTTCCTAGCCGACCCTGTGCGGCTGAAATGGTTCAACATCGCCATGGGAATTCTGTTGGCTGCCACGCTTTGGCCGATGCTGGCCTAAGCTGGCGAGGGCGACTGCGGCTTGCCGCTAACCTGGGCAGGTTCTAATCTTCGCTTATGATGCACGATCATCACGACCACGACAACGAGCTCGACCCGATGACCGCACGGGTGAGGGCTCTGGAAACGATACTGACCCAGAAAGGCCTGATCAATTCTGCTGCTATTGATGCGATAGTCGATACCTATGAGACCAAGGTCGGCCCGCGCAATGGTGCACGCGTGGTTGCGAGGAGTTGGGTGGACAGCACTTTTGCCGACTGGCTGAGCAACGACGCGACGGCCGCCATCGCCGCGTTGGGATACAGCGGCCGGCAGGGCGAGCATATGCAAGCGGTGTTCAATACGAAGGACACGCACAATATCGTCGTTTGCACCCTTTGCTCATGCTATCCTTGGTCGGTGCTTGGGCTGCCTCCGGTCTGGTATAAATCGCCACCCTACCGGGCCAAGGCGGTGATCGATCCGCGCGGCGTGCTTGGCGACTTTGGCGTTGTACTGCCGAAAAAAATGGCGATCCGCGTTTGGGATTCTACTGCTGAGTTGCGCTACCTCGTCGTGCCGCGGCGACCTCCCGGCACTGATGGCTGGAATGAGGAGCGGCTCGCCGACCTCGTTACCCGTGATGCGATGATCGGAACGGGGCTTGCGCTGGCCCCGGAGGCGGCGTGAACGGCCCGCACGATCTTGGTGGACAGATGGGGTTTGGACCTGTTGCTCCGGAAATCAACGAGCCCTATTTTCACGCCGATTGGGAAAAACGGGCACTCGGTGTGACCATCGCAGCCGGTGCAATGGGGGCGTGGACGATTGATGAAAGCCGCCACGCACGCGAATGCCTGCATCCGGCTGACTATTATAGCTCGAGCTACTACGAGATCTGGATCAAGGCGCTGGAAGCTCTTTTGCTGCGGCATGGATTTGTGTCTACTGATGACTTTGATGCCGGGGCTGCAATGACGCCCGCGGCTACGCCCAAACGTGTGCTTGAAGCTGCCAATGTCGCAGCCATGCTGGCGCGCGGCGCGCCTTGCGACAGGCTGATCGACGCGTCGCCGAAATTTAGCGCAGGTGACATGGTTCGGACGCTCAACTTCAACCCGGAAGGTCACACGAGGCTGCCGCGCTATGCGCGCGGCAAGATCGGCAAGGTGGACGCCGTGCGCCAGAGTTTTGTACTTCCTGATACCAACGCACATGGCCGCGGAGAAATGCCGCAACACGTCTATACGGTCGTGTTTGACGCGGAAACGATATGGGGTGAAGGCGCCGATCCGATGTTGAGCGTTTCCATTGATGCATGGGAGACCTACCTTGAGCGCGCCTGAAGAGCTCTTGCCCGGTGGGCGCGCTTTTGAAGAGCCTTGGCAGGCCGAGGCATTTGCGCTGGTGATTGCCTTGTACGAACGGGGCGTTTTCTCATGGGGCGAATGGGCTGAGACGCTTTCGGCGAAACTGCACGCCAAAGATGTGCTTGACGATGGCAGCGACTATTACCAGCACTGGCTCGGAGCGCTGGAGGCGTTGCTGGTGCAAAAGGGGGTGGTGCAGCCGCCTGAAATTAACCTGCTTGCCGCCGCCTGGCAGCGTGCCGCGCAAGCGACCCCGCACGGCAAGCCTATTCTGCTCGAGAACGATCCGGGTTCTTGATGCAGGCAGGTTTGGGTGATTAACCAGCCAGGCTGGCGGCGATCAGTCTATCGGCATTTTTTGCAACAGACCCCGCTGGTCCCCCAGCACGAAAAAGCTGACCGCTGATGTAAGCGCCTTCGATCAGAAGCAACAACCCGTCTCCCAGCGTGTCGGAATCCCCAGCGCCCATGGCTGATGCCATGGCGCGCAGGCGGCGGCGGAGTTCAATCTTATTATTTTCAGACACGAGGCGTGCCGGATTGTCAGGCTCGACATATTCGACAGCAGCGTTGGTCATACCGCAGCCGCGATAATCCGGAGCCACTGCACGGATGCCGACGCGGGTCAAGAAAGCCGCGATTTGACGGCGAGGGTGACCTGGATGCGCCTCGACCGCAGCATTGAAGTTGGCCCAGAACTCTTCCTCGTATTGTCGCAGATACGAGGCTGCCAGTTCGTCCTTGGAGGGAAAGGTGCGGTAGAGGCTGGGTTTTGTGACGCCGGCCCGCCGGACAATTTCATCAACACCAATGGCGCGGATGCCCTTCCGGTAAAAAAGGTCGCGGGCCACCTTCAAGATGCGATCTGCGGCGCGCGGAGAGGCTTTCATCGCCTGTTCTGGACCAGTGGATTTCGCTGATGTCATGGCAGGGGCTCTTGACAATGTTACTGACCGGTACGTACCTAGATCGCACCTTGCGGCATCGCCGTAAATTCAGATCTGATTTTCAACGGGATTCCGGTTCGCCGCGATCTCATTAAGATACGGACCGGTCGGTTACATGACAAGTGCAATTGTTCGCCCGCGTGGCCAGCGCTACGCTTTCGTGGTGGTTGGCATCATATTCATCTGCTTGCTGATTGCAGCCGGGCTACGATCCTCGATGGCGGTGATGATGCAGCCTTTGGAAGATGCCTTTGGCTGGCGGCGCGACACCATTTCGCTTGCGGCAGCCATCGGCATTTTCATCTACGGGCTGGTCGGGCCGTTTGCTGCCGCATTGATGGAGCGCATCGGGCTCCGGCGCACCCTGCTTGCCGCACTGGTCATCATGTCCGCATCCACTGCGCTTAGCTTGTTGATGACAAAGCCGTGGCACTTGATCGCCACGTGGGGTGTCTTGTCAGGTATAGGCTCGGGGGCCGTCGCCACGGTGCTCGGCGCGACTGTGGTCAACCGCTGGTTCAAAACCAACCGCGGGCTGATGATGGGGCTGATTTCGGCCAGTGCCGCGACGGGTCTTCTGGTGTTTTTGCCGCTGCTTGCATGGCTGGCGGGGCAGGGCGGGTGGAAGCCTGTCGCCATTGCCGTGTCAATCGCTTGTGCTGCACTATTTCCGCTTGTCTGGTTGCTGGTGCCGGAGCGGCCTTCGTCGGTTGGCCTTTATCGCTATGGCGCTGATGGACCGGAACCCCAGGCGTCTGCAGTGCCCGGCAACTTTCTGACAGTGACGCTGACGACGCTCGCGACTGCCGCCCGCACACGTGTGTTCTGGTATCTCTTTGCGACGTTTTTCATCTGCGGCTTCACAACCAATGGGCTGGTCGGAACGCATCTGATTTCGTTTTGCGGCGATATGGGCATAGCGGAAGTTCAGGCGGCGGGACTTTTGGCTTTGATGGGTGTTTTCGATCTCGTCGGGACGACGCTTTCAGGCTGGCTGACTGACCGCTACGATCCGCGCAAGCTGTTGGGAGTTTATTACGCGATCCGCGGAGTTGCGCTCATCTATTTGCCGCTTTCGGGGTTTTCGGCACTTAGCCTGACTCTGTTTGCGGTGCTCTACGGCCTTGACTGGCTGGCAACTATCCCGCCAACGCTCAGGCTTTCCAACGAGGCGTTCGGCGACCGCAGCGGACCGCTGGTGTTCGGCTGGATCGTTGCCGGTCACCAATTGGGCGCGGCGATGGCGGCGTTCTTTGGCGGCGTCATGCGAGAGATGCAGGGAAATTACGAACTGGCCTTCCAGATCGCCGGGATGACTGCAATTGCCGCCGGCGCGCTGTCTATGCTGATTGGGCCGACAAGCACGCCACACCGGCTGTTTCGTGATGCACAGCCTGCGTGAGTTGGGTTGATGCGAGCTTGCCCTGACACGTCGAATCCTGTCACTGGTTCGGAATGGAGCTTTCGCCACAACAGGACAATGCGCTGCAGGCGGTGGCCCGCTGGCTAAAGGCCGGCGCGCCGCAGGTTTTTCGGCTGTTCGGCTATGCGGGAACCGGCAAGACAACGCTTGCCAAGTATTTTGCCGAGCATGTTGACGGGCAGGTCCAGTTTGCCGCTTTCACCGGCAAGGCTGCGCAGGTTCTGCGCTCTAAAGGCGCTATCAACGCGCGTACCATCCATTCGCTAATCTACCGGCCGCGCGGCGAGGAAAGTGTCGCCGACGAGATCACCGGTAAGACATCGATGTCGCCGACATTCTCACTCAACCGGCAGAGCCCTATATCGCGCGCCAAACTGGTGATCATCGATGAATGCTCGATGGTGGACGAACAACTGGGCCGCGACCTGTTGACGTTTGGTACGCCCATTCTCGTGCTTGGCGATCCGGCGCAGCTGCCGCCGATTTCGGGCGGTGGGTTTTTTACCGAACACGAGCCCGATTTTTTGCTGACCGAAATTCATCGCCAGGCGCGTGACAATCCAATTCTGCGGCTGGCGCTCGATGTGCGGGAGGGGCGCGAGTTTATGCGTGGCGATTTCGGCACCGCGCAGGTGATCGGCAAGGAGGACGTCACGCAGGAGCTTGTGCTCAAGGCAGACCAGGTTCTGGTCGGCACCAATCGGACGCGGCGGCGCTACAATATGCGGTTGCGGGAGCTGAAAGGGTTTTCCGCGGACTATCCACAAGCCGGCGACAAGCTCGTGTGCCTTCGCAATGATCCCTCCAAGGGCTTGCTCAACGGCTCGCTGTGGAAAGTGATGACAGCGTCGCGCGAAACGGTCAAACCTGGCATCAACCTGTTGGTCTCGCCCGAAGAAGACGATCCCGATCGCGGGGTGGCAAAAATCAAGCTGATGAAGGCGGCATTCGAGGCGCCCGACGCTGATATTCCCTGGCAGCAGAAGAAGCGCTTTGACGATTTCGACTATGGCTATGCGCTGACCGTACACAAGGCACAGGGCTCGCAGTGGAACGATATCGTCCTTTTCGACGAAAGCTGGGCGTTCAAAGATACGCGCCAGCGCTGGCTCTATACGGCGATTACCCGGGCTGCGGAGCGACTGACCATCGTGCGCTGACTTCATTGCCGATCACGGCATCACCTCAAACAACAGCGCCGTGGCGTCGTCCGACACCTTGAAACGCGGATAGCGCTGGCCGTCAGGGTCTTCTGACTTTTCAATCGTGCGCAATTGCGCCATCAGCGCCTTCAGACCGCATGTATGGGCCGCTTCGACCAGTCCTTTGGGATCATATCGGTTATAAAGGTCGCAGAGCGCGGCAAAACCGTCGGTGCACAACAATCCGATAGCAGGCAGTTTTGCTGGCAGTTGTTCGCAGACGAGATGTTTTGCTGCTGCAGGCTCCGTGCCAAGGGTCCAGACGCTTCCGCCCTCGCTGTTGTAGCAGCCTCTGTGGCGGCGCAGCTCGTCGCGCACGGTGGGGTCGTTGGCAAGCGACTGTATCGCGGCAAGCCCGCCTGCATGAGCGATTGCCTTGCGGGCATTCTCGCTTTCGCGGGCCTGGCTACCCTTCAACGCGGTTGTCTCGATCATACGACCTTGCACATCCGCAAGAAACAGCCGGCAATCTCCAAGGCCATAGGTTACGAGCCCTCCGCTCTCCACCCTCACCAGCTGAAAACTGGCGACGGGCAGGTTCCAGGCGGCAATGGGCAAGCCACCTCCCGTCTCGTGTATTACGGTCGCAGCCTGCTTGTTCAACGTGCGCACCAAATCGGCCATGGCGCGAGCTGGAGTGATTTTCTGCTCGAAAAAGGTTTTGGCCAGGCGTGCCAGCCATGCCGCATCGGAACCCTCAAGGCCGACAATGGGCTTGGTGCCGAGTCCGGTCGCGCCATCGATGACGAAGGCAGAGCAGCGGTTGCCACCTGCAGCGTCTTCGTTGACGCGCTGCGGATCTCCGGCCTCCGAAACCATATCGATAATGCGCAGAAATGGTGAGGCGTTCATTTGGGGAATCGAATCTTCATGAGGGCCTTTTGGATGCCTCCTGTGTCGGCCATGTGACCGGCGCCCTATCCCAATGCGAAGGATTCGCGGCTTCTGTCAAAGATGTGAACGCTAATATACGTTCTATCTAGAGCAGCAGCGGCGCGCTGGAACAACAAACAAGGCTGGCCGTTCCAGGTAAATCGACTATACCTGCCTCAGCTAAAAGTTTTTCCTCAGGACCCATTTCATGCCCGCAAGATTGTCGGTCAATCTCAACGCAGTCGCCATGCTCCGCAATCGGCGCGACCTGCCTTGGCCAAGCGTTGAGGGGTTGGGGCGGGTGGCGCTTACCGCGGGTGCGCACGGGCTGACTGTCCATCCGCGTCCTGATGAGCGCCATACGCGGATGAGCGACCTGCCGGTGTTGCGTGCACTGATCGACGATGAGTTTCCTGGTGCGGAGTTTAACATCGAGGGCTATCCGACCGCCGAATTTCTGGAACTTGTGGAAAAGATCGAGCCAGAACAGGTTACGCTAGTGCCTGATGACCCATCGCAGGCAACTTCAGACCATGGCTGGGATTTTGTCGCACATCGCGACTTTCTGGCGCGAACCGTGCAGCGTTTGAAGAAAAACGGCTTTCGCGTTTCGCTATTTGCAGATGCTGATCCCGCTGGCGTCGCAGCTGCGGCGGCGACGGGTGCTGACCGGATCGAACTGTACACGGGACCTTACGGCTCCTGTCACGATGATTCAGCTAGCGGTTCCAACGAATTGGAAAGGTTAGGGAAAACCGCCGAGGCTGCATTTTCTGCCGGGCTCGAGGTCAACGCAGGCCATGATCTGACTGTTGCTAACCTGCCGGCGCTCATGCGACGTCTGCCACGACTTGCCGAGGTCTCGATCGGCCACGGGTTGACAGCGGACGCGCTGGAATATGGGATGGCGGGCGCCGTCGGAAGATTTTTGAAAGCAAGCGGGTGGTGATCCGCTCCGGGTCCCCTAAGTAACAACACCATTGCTTTTGCACTGCAACAGGACTATCGCAGCCCGCCAGTTCCGGATGGAGTAGCTATCAATGGCATATGCCAAAGCGGGCGGGCGCGCCGAACCAGGCGCGCAACCGGTCGACCATGATGCGCCACGCCGCCAGAAGATGCCCATACTCATGCTCGGTGCGCTGGGCGTGGTGTTTGGCGATATCGGCACCAGTCCCATCTACGCATTTCGCGAGGCACTCCACGCCTCATCGGGCGCAGGGCTTGCAACGCGCGAGGACGTGCTCGGCGTGTTGTCGCTGATAGTCTGGGCGCTGACGGTCATCGTCACGGTTAAATATGTGATCTTCGTTCTGCGCGCCGACAATCGGGGTGAGGGCGGCACGCTGTCCCTCATGGCGCTCGCAAGGAGCGCCTATCCGCGCGCCTCCGGTGCCATCCTGGCCATTGGAATTTGCGGCGCGGCGCTGTTTTTCGGTGACGCCATCATCACGCCCGCCATCTCGGTGCTTTCGGCAGTGGAGGGACTCAATGTCGTTACGCCGGCGTTTGCGCCTTATGTCGTGCCGATTACGCTGGTGATCCTGGCCGTGCTCTTTTCGGTGCAGCGGTTTGGCACCGGACGGGTCGCCAATGTCTTCGGCCCGATCACCGCGGTATGGTTTCTGGCGATCGGTGGAGCCGGGCTGTACCACATCTCCGATGACCCGAGTGTGCTGCTGGCAGTCAATCCCTACTACGCGGTGGCTTATCTCACCACGCAGCATGAGGTAGCTTTCATCACGGTCGGCGCGGTATTTCTGGCGGTGACGGGTGCAGAGGCGCTTTATGTCGATCTCGGACACTTTGGCCGTCGCCCGATCGTGGCGGCATGGCTGGCGATCGTATTTCCAAGCCTTTTGCTCAACTATTTTGGCCAAGGGGCCTTCGTCATGGCGCGGGGCGGCACGCCTCGCAACCCGTTCTTTGAAATGCTGCCTGAATGGTCGCTTTTGCCGATGGTCATTCTGGCAACTGCCGCAACCGTGATTGCCAGCCAAGCGGTGATCTCGGGTGCATATTCGCTGACGCGGCAGGCGGTACAGCTTTCGATCTTGCCGCGCTTCGAGATCCAGCACACGTCGGAAATGCAGTCAGGTCAGATCTACATGCCGCGCGTGAACATGCTTCTTGCCATTGGTGTGATGGTGCTGGTTATCAGTTTTGGAGAATCCTCGGCGCTTGCGTCAGCTTACGGCATTTCGGTGACAGGTGAGATGCTGGTGACAACTATCTTGTTGTTTGTGGTCATGCGCTGGCGCTGGAAGTGGACGCTTGCTGCTGCGTTGGCGCTGGCTATTCTGTTCGGCATCATCGACACCGGCTTCTTCCTCGCTAATGCGGTCAAGATCGCCGACGGGGGCTGGGTGTCAATCGGCGTTGCGGCAATCATGGCGCTGATCATGGCGACCTGGGTGCGCGGCAGCAGGATGTTGTTTGAAAAGACCCGCAAGAACGAGATCCCGCTCGATTTTCTGACCGAGCAATTGCAGAAGAAGCCTCCGCAGCTGGTGCCGGGTACGGCCGTTTTTCTGACCAGTGATCCCAACAGCGCGCCGACCGCTCTGATGCACAGTCTCAAGCACTACAAAGTGCTGCACGAGCACAATGTCATTCTGTCAGTGGTGACGGCACAGGAGCCCACAGTGCCTGAATCAGAACGGGTGAAGATGGACCCGATAAACGACCTGTTCATGCGGGTGACGATGAATTTCGGCTACATGGAACAGCCGAATATTCCGAAGGCGATGGCCATCTGCCGCAAGCAGGGCTGGAAATTTGATATCATGACGACATCGTTCTTCCTGTCGCGGCGCTCGTTGAAGGCGTCGCCAAATTCCGGCATGCCGTTGTGGCAGGACCGAATGTTCATCGGGCTTGCGCGCACCGCCGCCGACGCGACTGAATATTTCCAGATCCCGACCGGTCGCGTCATCGAGGTCGGTACTCAGGTGACCGTGTAGCAGGTTCCGCTTGGTCAGCCCCTAAAAGCCGCAGGATCAGAAAAATTTGATGCTCGCTGCTTGCATCGACGACAAAGCTGCGGCATAAACCGAACCGTAACGTACGGTACGGTTTTCTGTTGATGGTTTCCGCTTCTTTTACAATGAACCCGGCACCAACGCCGCGGCAGCAGGACGTGCTGGATGCGTCGTTGCAACTGTTGGTGGACAAGGGCGAGGCTCTGACCATGACAGCGGTGGCGCGACGCGCTAGCTGTTCGAAAGAAACTCTCTACAAATGGTTTGGCGACCGCGACGGGCTGCTGACCGCAACTGTGCGATGGCAGGCGCTGAAAGTGCATGTGCCGCCTGTGGAGCGTGCTTCGCTTGACCGGCGCGCGCTGACTGCCAGCCTGGAGCAGTTTGCCATCAACTGGTTGACCGTCATCACCAGTGAGACGTCGATTGCGCTCAACCGAGTGGCCGTGGCGCATGCAGGGTCTGACAAGAAGGGGCTCGGAGCCATTGTTCTCGAGAACGGCCGGCTTGAGATGGGACGCCGGCTGAAGCCTGTGCTCGAAGCGGGGCGCGATGCCGGTTTGCTCGCGTTCGATGATCCTGAGACAGCCTTTCGTACCTTTTTCGGCCTTGTCGGGCGCGATGTTCAGGTGCGCCTGCTGCTTGGGGAACGGCTCGACATGGCGGCTCCTGTTGTCGCCGCAGATGCCGCACGCGCTGCGACACAATTTCTGCAGCTGTATGGGACAGCTCAGCATATCCAAGAACCAGAAAACCACCCAGGAAGGAAAAACCATGCGCGTTTATTATGATCGGGATGCCGACCTCAACCTTATCAAGGGCAAGAAGGTCGCCATTATCGGCTATGGCAGCCAGGGCAGGGCGCATGCGCTCAACCTGAAGGAGTCCGGCGTCAAGGAAATCGCTGTCGGCCTGAAGGCCGGCTCGGCCACCGCCAAGAAGGTGGAAGCTGATGGACTTAAAGTGATGACGGTTGCCGAGGTCGCCAAATGGGCCGACCTGATGATGATGGCGACACCTGACGAATTGCAGGCCGACATCTACAAGGACGAGATCGCGCCAAACATCCGCGACGGTGCGGCAATTGCATTCGCGCATGGCCTCAACGTACATTTCGGACTGATCGAGCCAAAGTCGACTGTCGACGTTGTGATGATCGCGCCAAAGGGCCCTGGCCATACAGTGCGCGGCGAATATCAGAAAGGCGGCGGCGTGCCGTGTCTGGTTGCCGTCAACCAGGACCCATCGGGCAACGCACTTGACCTAGCGCTTTCCTATGCGTGTGGTGTCGGGGGCGGTCGTTCTGGCATCATCGAGACCAATTTCCGTGAAGAATGCGAGACGGATCTGTTCGGCGAGCAGGTCGTTTTGTGCGGCGGTCTGGTCGAACTCATCCGCGCCGGTTTTGAGACGTTGGTCGAGGCCGGTTACGCGCCGGAAATGGCCTATTTCGAATGCCTCCACGAAGTGAAGCTGATCGTCGACCTCATCTATGAAGGCGGCATCGCCAACATGAATTACTCGATCTCCAACACCGCAGAATGGGGCGAATATGTTTCGGGCCCACGCATCATCACTGCCGAGACCAAGGCCGAGATGAAGCGGGTTCTCAACGACATCCAGACCGGCAAGTTCACCTCCGAGTGGATGCAGGAGTACCGCGCCGGCATGTCGCGTTTCAAAGGCATCCGCCGCAACAACGACAGCCACCAGATCGAAGAAGTCGGCGAGAAACTCCGCGGCATGATGCCGTGGATCGCCAAGAACAAGTTGGTGGACAAAGCCAAGAACTGATTCTTTCTCTATTCGGAAAGGCCGGAGCAAACGCTCCGGCTTTTTTCGCTCCATTTAACTAGGTCAGTAGTCCTGACCTAACCATTCAGGATTTGCCTTTATGCTTGCCTGGGAAAAGATTTTCGCCGACCGCTCGACACGGATGCGCGCTTCGGAGATACGCGAGCTTCTGAAGCTGCTTGACCAGCCCGACATTATTTCCTTCGCCGGCGGCATTCCTGATCCGACGCTGTTTCCTGATGCGGCTTTCCGCGAGGCCTACCAAACCATACTCAGTGGGCCGGAAACGGGCGCTGCGCTGCAATATTCGGTCAGCGAAGGATACAAGCCGCTGCGCGAGTGGCTGGTTGGGGAAATGGTGAAGATTGGCGTCGTTTGTGATGTAGACAACATCTTCATCACGTCCGGCTCCCAGCAGGCGCTGGATTATCTGGGCAAGCTGTTTCTGTCCCCCGGCGATACCGCGCTGGTGTCCTGGCCGACCTATCTTGGCGCACTTCAGGCCTTTAACGCCTATGAGCCTGTCTATGACAGGCTGGGTGGAAACCGAACCCCTAAATCCTATCTGGAGGCGGCAGGGAAGGCCGGCAGTCGGGTAAAATTTGCCTACACCTCTGCTGATTTTGCCAATCCAACCGGCAATACCCTTTCGCTTCTTGATCGTGAGAACGTGCTCGGCCTTGCCGATGAACTGGACATTGCTGTTTTGGAAGATGCCGCATACCAATCGCTGCGCTATGATGGTGAAGCCATTGCGCCGATGCTAGCGCTGGATTGCGCGCGCAAGGGCGGGATTGAGAACACGCGAACCATCTATTGTGGCAGCTTTTCCAAAACACTGGCACCCGGACTGCGCGTCGGCTTTGTGTGTGCGGCAAAGCCGGTAATCCATAAACTGGTGTTGATGAAGCAGGCGGCCGACCTACACTCGCCAACGATCAACCAGATGGCGGTCAATCTCGTTGCACGCGGCGGCTTTGACGCTCAGGTGGCCAAGGTCCGTGCCGCCTATGCAAAGCGCCGCGACGCCATGCTGGCGGCGCTAGAGCGTTCCATGCCGGAAGGCACGCAGTGGACAAGGCCGGAAGGTGGCATGTTCATTTTCGTGACGCTGCCTGAGGGAATTGACTGCGCGGAGCTGCTGACGAGTTCCGTTGCCAGCGAGAAGGTGGCCTTCGTGCCTGGCCGCGCCTTCTTTGCCGATGGTTCGGGTTCCAATACATTGAGGCTCAGCTATTCCTGCGCCACTGAAGAGATGATCGGGGATGGGATCGCGCGGCTCGGGCGTTTAGTCGCGAAGCAACTGTCCCGGACAGGCAATCAGACCGCCGGCTGACCCAGGGTCTTCAGCCGTAGTGCCATGCAGGTTTCGGCTCGGTGCCGTCGAATGCGACGCCGACCAAATTACCTTTGCGCCAGCGCACCGAAGCGCGGTAGGCGATGCCGTCAATCGGAACATAGAGCAGAAATTGCTGCGGCACCGGACTTTCCGGTGCAACGGTCAGTTCTGCGCCTTCAGCATGCATGTTGCGTATGGTGCAGTTCACTTCTGAATTGTTGATGCCTGTCAAGATGGTGGCGCCCTTCAGTACGCGTTTCCTGCGTTCGCGTGTTGCCCTCGGTTTTGAGAGATCAGTCATGCCTAATTTGCCCAACGCCTTTTCTGACCGATCTACCTCTAGCTGTTTCGCGATAGCGGGTAAACTACGGCACGAGGCTTTCGTGATACGTAGAGCTTG
Source organism: Mesorhizobium sp. NBSH29 (assembly GCF_015500055.1). Taxonomy (NCBI): domain Bacteria; kingdom Pseudomonadati; phylum Pseudomonadota; class Alphaproteobacteria; order Hyphomicrobiales; family Phyllobacteriaceae; genus Mesorhizobium; species Mesorhizobium sp. NBSH29. Next base: position 3,297,939 of record NZ_CP045492.1, on the reverse strand, counting down.
ACATGCAGGTATCTACCTGCATAATGAAATTATGAAAATGACGGAATCGGAACAGACAGACAGGGTGTTCAAGGCGCTCGGCGATCCGACCCGAAGGAATCTGCTCGACCGTTTGAGCGAGCGTAACGGGCAGACGCTGGGAGAGCTTTGCGAGCATCTTAGTATGGCCCGACAATCCGCAACCCAGCACCTTGGCATTCTCGAAGACGCCAACCTTTTGAGCACGATTAAAAAGGGCCGCGAAAAGCTGCACTTTATCAATCCGGTACCGCTCTACGAAGTCTATGAACGGTGGATCCGAAAATTCGAGCACCAACGGCTGACCCTGCTGCACGACCTGAAAACCGAGCTCGAAGGAGGGCATAATGACCGCTGAGAAGACCAGTTTTGTCTACGTTACCTATATTGTTTCTACCCCTGAAAAAGTGTTTGAGGCGATTACCCGCCCGGATGTCGCGCGACGGTATTGGGGTCATGAAAATGTATCCGATTGGCGTCCTGGATCGACTTGGGAACATGTGAGAACCAATGAAGATCGGACGGTCGAACTGACGGGCAAGGTCATTGAATTCGCACCACCCTTGCGACTTGTTATGAGTTGGGCATCTGCTTCGCGCAAGGACGAACCGGACGCATATAGCCGGGTGACCTTCAGTATCGAAGAATATGACGAGATGGTGAAGTTGACCGTGACGCATGATGAGCTGGAAGCCGGCGGCGCTATGACGAGCGGCATCCAGGAGGGCTGGCCGATCGTGCTTTCAAGTCTCAAGTCGCTGCTTGAGACAGGGCAGGGAGTTGATGTCTTCGCGAAGCCGAAAGCTGCGTGAGCAGGCCACATAAGGAGCAGTGTTATGTCAAAAACCTACCGTGGCGGGTGCGCTTGTGGAGCTATCCGTTATAAGACCGACAGCGCCCCCATTTTTCAAAATCACTGCCATTGCGGCGACTGTCGCAAGCGCAGCGGTACGGGGCATGGATCCTATTTGACGTTCGCAAAACGCGACGGGGTGACAGTTGCCGGTAAAGCCAAGATATGGAGCGTGACTGGCGACAGTGGCAACGACAAGCTACATGCGTTTTGCCCGACCTGTGGGGCGCCAGTTTACCTGAACTTTGTGGCTATGCCGGAGCTGATCGCGATACACGCAGGAAGTCTGGACAATTCCGGCCAGTTCGAACCTCATGCCGTAACCTACGCCGCTCTGGCGCTCGACTGGGACAAACAAAACCCCCAGCTCACGCATTTTCAACGCATGCCGCAGGAATGAACTTCACAGTAAGAAGAGGCGTCCGGAACGGGCGCCTCTTTTCCATCAGAGTATGGGCTGTGCGCAATCAGCTATAGGGAGACCAGCACTGGCGACGGGTGTGTTGCGTTGGCTTATAGGTGTTGTCCCAAGCGCGATAGGTGCGGTAGCGGCTCTGACACCAGCGGATATGAGCATTCGTAGCCCGGTGGACACGGCGCGCGGGGGCGTAGCGGCGGGGCTCGTAATAGCGATAACTTGGTGCTGAGTAGTTGAAATAGATTCCAGAGCCATAGCTGGGACCATAATAATCCGGACGGTAATGGTGCCGGCGATAGTGGCGCGCCCGATCCCAGCCACGATCGACATGATGTCGGCGCGTCGGCCTTGCTTCGTGGCGGCGCCATTCGCGTGAGCGATCCCAGTCTTCTGCCGGTCGACTGCGATATCCCTCAAACTGAATGCCGGGGCGATAGCAGTTACCACCGCTGCGCATGCAGTCACTAAAGCGGCCATCGCCCTGAACGTGAATCGTCTGGCTGGTTTTGTCAGCCGGATTGAACGTCAGCGAGGCTGGACTGGCAAACGCACCGGCGGTTGCCACGCTCGTGATGGTGAGGGCCATCAGCCCAGTGCGTACGCGGAAAACCAAATGGCAAAGCATTGCACTTCTCCGAAGATCAAAATTGACATGCCCCACGCCGCATTTTGGATCGGTGAACCAGACTGTGCCTTTTTTCCTGAACGGCGGATGAACGAGAATGTTCCTTTCTGCATGTTTTAAACGGGGTTGCCTTCAAGGTAACAGCGGGGCAAAGGTCGAAGTTATGTCGCTGCGCCTTGCCACGTTCAATGTCGAAAACCTGATGAACCGGTTTGATTTTTCCGGATTCCGCAACCAATTGCATCAGGACCGCAGCCTAGCGTTGTTCGAGATCAAGGACGAGGCAGAATATCGCATTCTCGAGCAGGCACGTGCGATCTCTCACACAGACGACACGCGCCAACTCACCGCATTATCTATCGCGGCGGCGAGGGCCGATATTCTATGCCTGCAGGAAGTCGACAATATCCAGGCCTTGAACGCCTTTGAATATGGCTACCTGTTCAAGATGGTCGGGGCGGGCTACCGCCATAAGTATCTGTCCAGCGGCAATGACAGCCGCGGTATCGATGTCGCGATCATGATGCGCGAGGAGACGCAGGATGGTCAACCGATCGAATTCGTTCGGATGACCAGCCACGCCCATTGGACCTATGAGCAGCTGGGCCTTCACACGCCCGAGCTGGAAGCAACCGGCAACAACGCCAATGAGCGCATCTTCCGACGTGATTGTCTTGAGGTTGATCTTAAGATCGGCAGCGTGCCGCTGACGCTTTATCTGGTTCATTTCAAGTCAATGGGATCGCCCCGCAATGGGGTGCCCGGCCGTGAAGCGACTATGCCAATCCGCATTGCCGAGGCGAAAGCCGTGCGCCAGATCCTCGAGGAGCGCTTTGGCAAGGACAAGGCTGCGATGAAGAACTTCGTCATCTGTGGTGATTTCAATGATTACCGGCAGCGCGTGGTCATCGGTGGCGACGCTCATTCCGGATACCGGTTCGAAGTGGCTAATGAGACCTTGTCCTGTCTGGACGTGTTATTGGCCGACGGGTGGTGCGAAAACGTTGTCGAACGGCGGCCCGAGATTGACCGCTGGACGCTCTATCACACGCGCGGACCCCAAGAACGGCACCTTTGCCAACTTGATTATCTTCTGGTCTCTCAAGGTCTTGCGCGGCGCAATTCCAACGCGGTGCCGGATATCATCCGCAACGGACAGCCGTTTCGCACCATCTTTCCGCCCGGCCAGGAGGTTGAGCGCTTTCCACGCACCGGGTGGGACAGACCCAAAGCGTCGGATCATTGTCCGGTTTCCATCACGCTTGATCTGGTCTGAGGTTTCTGACCGGTGGCGTTTGATCTTCCAAAGAAAGTGGTCTTTCCGGTCGAAACTGTCGACGTGAGGCTTGACCCGGGACCTCACCCATTTGAGACAGCGCATGGGGCCGAGATCGACCAGAACTGGCTGCACGAAAAGGCAGCCAATCCGACGATTTTTGACGGTCAGGTGGTACTTCTGGCCGGTCTCGGCCGGAGCGGACGGAGCCTTACCGGGTGTTGCCATGCCATCCGCTTCGCCACTTTTCTTTACTGGCGCCGGAAGAGCGACCATGTTGGCACCGGCCATGCATACGCGCACGCTGCGCTGGTGACGCGGGACAATGCGCTCGTGGCAATTCGCATGGCAAAGACTACCTCCAATCCCGGACAAGTGTATTTCGCCGCCGGCTCGTTTGAACCCGGCGATTTTCATGATGGGCAGGTGGACCTGCACCACAACATGGCGCGTGAGGTGCGCGAGGAAACCGGGATCAATATTAACGGGCTTCGGCGTGACCGACTTGACCATGCCTTTTCCGACAACATCGGCACCGTGCTGTTTCGCCGTTACTATCTGGCTGAAGATGCCGAGACGGTTGCCGCGCGGGTCAGAGCGTTTGTGGCCGGCGATCCGGAACCGGAGATCGAGGAGCCGGTGATCATCCGCCGTCCGGACGATCTTCCTCAGGGATTGAAGGCGCATATGAGCGCTATCATCGATTGGCACTTCCTGGAGTCGCCGCCCTTTCCCTGACGTCGCTTCTGCACTTGTCGATCCACGCGTGTGGACGATTGCGCAGATTAGACAGACCGTGGAGCTTGTCGCTTTTTAGCGGGAGCGTAGAATGACCGGCCGAAACTACCTCGTCTATGATGTCTTCACCGAAACGGTGCTCGCCGGCAATCCACTGGCTATCGTGCTTGATGCCCAAGGCCTCGACACAACGGCCATGCAGAGCATTGCGCGCGAGTTCAATCTGTCTGAAACCGTGTTCGTGCTACCGCCGGAAGAGCCGTCGCACCGCGCGCGAATCCGTATTTTCACGCCGGCGCTGGAACTGCCGTTTGCCGGACATCCGACGGTGGGAACAGCGATTGCGCTTGCCGCACGTGACGGGACCGAGACCTTCGTGCTGGAGGAAAATATAGGGCCAGTTTACTGCACCGTTTCGCAGGGGGATGCCGGCTCATCGGCGATCTTCACCCTCCCGCGTCTGGCGGAGCGTGTATTTTTTGACCCGATGCTGGAAAGAATTGCAGACGCGCTCGGGCTCTCTGTGGGCGACATAGGCTTTGACAACCATCGCCTCGGCGTCTGGTCGGCTGGTGTTCCTTACATGACCGTTCCGGTGCGCGGCTTGGAGGTCGCAGGCAGGGCGCGGATGGATGTCCATGCGTGGCCCAAACTTGCCCCTCACTTCAACGGGATGATCGCAGCGCCTTATGTCTATTGCCGTGAAAGCGTCAACGGCGCGGACTTTCACGCGCGCATGTTCGCTGGTTTTGACGGGATTGAGGAAGATCCGGCAACCGGCTCTGCGGTCGCGGCTTTGACCGGCGCGATCAACACTTATGACCAACTGGCCGAGGGAACGGTGCAGCTTTCTATCGAACAGGGCGTCGAGATGGGACGCCCGTCATGGATCAGACTTGAACTCGATATCGCGGCTGGCAACATCAAGGCGGCACGGATTGGTGGCGGGGCGGTTAGGGTTGCAGCGGGTGTTCTTTTTGCCTGATCCTTAAAGCAGGTAGGCAAAGCGTATAAAACCGTCGATGACGATCCTCGTCAGCCCGGTCTTGGGAGGCGTTCTTGCGAATGGCTTCTGCTGCGCCGCGGGTCATCGTGGGAAACCCGTTTCGAGAGTACGCTGGCGAGCGTTTTGATGCCAGGCAGCGAATGTGGCTCCAATCCACGATACGGATGCCGGCATGCATGGTGCCGGAACGGGCGTTGGCCGGCAGAGTGCAGGCGAGTAAATCCAAGCCCCTGCCGCAAAGCGGCATGCTGCTGCGCTGAAATGCGATAGTGCTGCGACTATCAGCCCAAGCAAATCCCCGCGAATGCAATAGCGCTTCGGGACTCGCAGGTCATATTGTTTATTCTGTTTTTGCGCTGTTCGGTTGGATATTCGCGGCGCAACCATCTTCGGCTGCAGCGCAACAGCGCGCGACGAGACTGAGCAGACAAACGGGAAAAAGATCCCCAGCTTACAACGAGGACGTCCGTAGTATAGAATTCAATCGTTCAACATTTTTAACTGCTGTCGTTCGATCATCGCTTCTAAACCCTTGCGATATCCAGAAGCAACAGGTAACTTAATCGATCGTACCATCAGGAGAAGGTTATAGATATATCTCCTTTTTATTCTCCTTATTTTTGCTCTGATAGACGAATTACGGAATAATCGATCAAATTTATCGATTAGTATTATTTTTTCATGTTCGAGTAATTTTTTCTGTAATATTAGGTCGTCTTTTGCCTGAGATATTGTAGATATCTTATTTTCTGTTTCGTGCGCAAGGTGTTCAAATTTCCCGAAGTGCTTCTTTAGGTCAATAACGTATCTTGAAGCCGATGCAATGACGGCTGAGGTGGTTGCCGGGCCTTCTTCGATCGCCGATTCATAGAGGCTGATCCACCGATTTACCGCAGTCCGGACATCAAGTTCCGAACGCACTCTTTGCGTAACCCGTTCAACATCAGGCCGATTTATGCGTGCGATCTCACTCAACAGCATGTCAACGGTCACGTCTCTCTGATTAAGAAGGCCAAAGCCAAAATTGCCGAGCTTATAGCGGTCAAATTGTTCGTCATCGACCCAGCCAGCCAAGCCATTCGGGTCAGCGAGAACGACAGCGCATCCCATTGCCATGCCCTCTATGGCGCAGCGCCCAAGGCCGAATACCAATCCGTATTGGGAATAAAGTTCTTCGGTGGACGAAACACTGCTTCCCATCCCAAGCCCGAATGCGTCCAAAGAAATATTTTGGGAGCGGCACGCCTCCTCAATGCGCTGATAAACGACACTTCCACGCTGCCAAGAATTTCCGATGATCAACGCTCGACGTAGTGGGGTAGGTCTGGGCTCGAAATATTTAAAGCGTGTCGGGTCGACAAAGTTGCAGATGATCGAGATACGGTTTGACGGCACCCCCGAGGTAACAAAATATTCTCGCGTCAATTCGCTTGTGGCCACAAATTGGCGCACATTTGCCAATGCGAGTGGTCGCTCCTGCCAAGGCGCCCAGCCATGGCAGGCTTGCACCACTGGCACCGTAGGGAAGTGCAAGCCAGCCGCTGCTGCATCCATGTGATGATGGGCATGGATAACATCTGGAGTGTCCGTCAGTTGAGAGAGTTCATCGATCGTTGGAACGCCAATGTTGCGGAGCATGTCTGAAACAAGGCCCAGAGTGCTGCTGTACGCAACCACCTTGTGGCCTCGTTTTTTGAGCTCGAGCGCTATATCAAAAACATAAAGCTCGCTGCCAGCCCTAAGCCCCAATGTATTATTGGTGATGAGAATTCGCACGCAGATCCATCATGTTTCGTCGCGTTCGCGATGCTGACCAGACATATGTTCTCCCTCTCGAGAGAAATCCTTCGTTCAATGTGACCGTATGTCAAGCATTTATCCAGAGGGTTTTTAGTCGATCTGAGCACAGTGATGCGAGGTTCGCGGGTGACCATCTGATTGGCTTAATTAGACAAGCATGTTCAAACCGCTCTGGCCGACAATTGAAAGCCCCTACAACGACCGTTGCAGAACACGTGGGGAACGCTGCGATTGCGGAAAAACCGTACGTGCAACGGGTCAATCCCGCCGCACTGTCCGCGTCCGTTCGAGCGAGTTCTCCGCGATGTCCTTTAAGATTGTGGTGGGTGCGACAGGGATCGAACCTGTGACCCGCTGATTAAGAGTCAGCTGCTCTACCAACTGAGCTACGCACCCACTGTCCGCGCGAGGCGGATGCGGGCATATAGCCATAGGCTCCGGGCGTGTCCAGCCCCAAACCCCGGCTATTGCCAGATCGGAAGAATTTGTTTTCCGGCTATGGTCAACGTGCCCGGGCGGAGCGCGAAAAAGTCAGGCTGCTGTCTCGACAGACACATGGCTAAGGCGGCGTACTTCTTCGTCGTTCAGCAGGCCGCCGGCGCGCAGAAGGCCTGCAAAGCGGCCGTTGCTCAGGGCCAGTTCGCGGAATGCGCCGCTCTCGATGACGCGGCCATTGTCCATGAAAATTATCCGGTCAGCGTCGCGCACTGTCGTGAGGCGGTGGGCGATGATGAACGTGGTGCGGTTTTTGCGCAGCCCGTCTATGGCGTCCTTGACGCGGGCCTCTGTCTCGACGTCGAGCGCGCTGGTAGCCTCGTCAAGCACGAGTATAGGAGCGTCCTTAAGAACAGCGCGGGCAATGGCGATCCGCTGGCGCTCGCCACCGGAGAGTTGGCCGCCGCGCTCGCCCACAACAGTGTTATAGCCGTCGCTTTTGGACAGGATGAAGTCCTGCGCTGCGGCGGCCTTGGCGGCAGCATGCACCTCGTCATAGGTCGCTGTCTCCCGGCCAACGCGAATGTTGTCCTCAATCGAGCGGTTAAACAGACCAGCGTCCTGGAACACGCTGGCAATCGCCTGGCGCAACGATTTGCGGCTGACACTGCGCGTATCAATGCCGTCGATCAGGATGCGGCCCCTGTCGGGATCGTAGACGCGTTGAAGCAGGTTGATCAGCGTGGTCTTGCCGGCACCGGTCGGGCCAACAATAGCGATGGTTTCGCCGGCATTCACCTCGAAGGATATTCCCTGCACGCCATTCCCGCATTTGGGGAAGGTAAAGCCAACGTCCTCAAAGCGGACGCGTCCGCTTACTGCCGGCAGGTCTGGTTGTAAGTCGGGTTCAGTACGCGCCGCATAGGCATCTTCCAACGCGTAGAAATCGGCGAGCTTGGAGCGGGCTTCGAACACCTGGTTGAAGAAGGCGGAAATTTGGTCGAGGCGGCTGATGAGGAGCGTCGCAAAGCCGATGAAGGCAATAATCTGGCCAATCCGGAGTTCACCCTTCGACACCAGCCAGGCACCGATGATCAATACCACCATCATCGATATGGTTGACGACAGGCGGTGTAGTGCAGATGCCAGTGCCCACCAGTCAAGCACAGGATACTGGGCGCGGATCAGCTGTTGGGTGTAGTCTTGCAGCGCCTTCGTCTCGTGCTGGATACGGTTATAGCTCTGCAAGACCGACACGTTCCCGATTGAATCGGAGACGTGGGAAAACACCTGATGGTGGTGGCGTTCGACAGCGGATTGGCCTTCCTTGGTCTTGCGCATGACGACGCGCCCGATCGCTACATAGGCGATGCCAAGGCACAACAACACCGCTGACATTCGAAGATCGAGCGAGATCGCAGTCGGGATCAGCAGGACAAGCGCCACGGCGGTCGACAGATGCTGGCGCATAAATTCCAGCCACAAGCCGAACATAGTTTCGACCGCGCGCAGCAGGGTGTGAAGCGCGTGGGAAGTGCCGCGCTGGTGATGCCAAGACAGTGGCATGGTGATGACGCGTTCAAAAGATTCAGTTAGCACGACTGCACGGCGCTCATGTGCCAACCGGTCAGCACCGCGTGCGACCAGCACGAAGGCGACGATGTTGAAGGCGCCAAGGCCGGCCCACAGTGCCAACATTGGCACAAGGTTGGAGCGCTCGGAAATGGAATCGATGATGCTGCCGAACAAAATGGGCTCGGCGATCGAGATCATGGCAAGAACGACATTTGCCAAGCAGATGAACGCGACTCGCCTTCTTGCGGGAGCAAGATAGCGCAGCGCTTTTATGTAGACTTGTATCAATGACACGATACTTACCCCGCGGACCGACAAAATTGTGCAGTGCGATAGGGGGCAGAATTATCGACTGGCTTTGCAATTTACAATGGTACCGGCAGCCGCATGTGCCCTGTTTTTGGACAAGATTTTACCGTGGCGGTAATGTGTTGTGATCGCGTAACGGACTGACAAATATAGATAAAATGGCGAGACTTTGACGAAACAAAGTCACCCGAGTGGCCAGCGCATTAGGTATCGCAGCGGCGCTGGCGCACTAAGAGTCAAGCAGTCTTGCTTGATGATGGGGATGAAATATTAAAGGTGTCGCCGCTGATCTTTTTCCCGTTGACCTCTATTGAGGTTGTTTTGTTATTCTTCCGGGAGACCTTCACGTTATATTTAGCGCCGTTTTGTTTGATCTTGACAGTATAGCTATCCCAATGGCTTGGCATATGCGGTGTGATCCTCAGGCTGTTGCCTTCTTTGTGGATGCCCAGGATGCCTTCTGTTGCAGCACGGTAGAGCCATCCGGCAGATCCGGTATACCAGGTCCAGCCGCCGCGGCCGCCCTTATCGTCACCTGAATAAATGTCTGCAGCTACGACATAGGGCTCAACCCTGTATTTTTCGGCTGCACTTGCATCTCGGGCATGATTGATCGGGTTGAGCATTTCAAAGCAGCGCCATGCATCGTCGACCCTGCCCATTTCGGCGAGTGCGATGACAAACCATGTCGCCGCATGGGTGTATTGCCCGCCATTTTCACGCACGCCGGCAGGATAGCTCTTGATATAGCCGGGCTCCTTTTCGGTGTTGGCGAAGGGGGGGGTAAACAGCTTCACGATCTGCTGCTCGCTGTCGACAAGAAGTTCCATTGCTGAGTTCATGGCGGTCTGCGACCGGGCAGGGTCGCCTTGGCCGGAAAGAACGCTCCATGACTGCGCGAGAGAATCAATCTGGCACTCGTCTGACAGATGCGAGCCGAGAGGTGAGCCGTCGTCGAAACTCCCACGACGATACCATTCACCGTCCCACGCGTGCGCTTCGAGCGCTTTCTTCAGTGACTTGGCGTGTTTGCGCCAAGCCTTTGCACGGCGGGTATCGCCACGCTTCTCGGCGAGCGGTACACAATCATCCAGCGTTTTGAGCAGGAACCAGCCCAGCCACACGCTTTCGCCGCGCCCTTCACCGCCGACGCGGTTCATGCCGTCATTCCAGTCGCCTCCGAGGATCAGTGGCAGCCCGTCAGGGCTGCTGCGGACTATCGCCAGATCAAGCGCGCGCGCCATATGTTCGTAGAGCGGTGCGGTCTCTTGGGATTGTTTGGGCGTATAGAAAGCGTCGTGTTGGCCAGGTTTTAACGCTTCGCCTTCGATGAACGCCAAGTCTTCATCCAGGATCGAGGTATCCCCGGTGACCTTGATATAATACGCGGTTCCGTATCCGAGCCAGACGACGTCGTCGGAGATAAGAGTGCGCACACCGGCACCGGTGCGTGGCAGCCACCAATGCTGAACGTCGCCTTCCGGAAACTGCCGACCGGCGGCATTGAGTATCTGCGCATGAGCAAGCTTTGGCTCATGCAGCAGCAAGGATAGCGTATCTTGCAACTGGTCACGAAAGCCAAACGCGCCGCTCGCCTGATAGAAGGCTGAGCGCGCGCGGATACGGCAGGTCAGACTCTGATAGGGCAGCCAGTGATTGACAATGGCGTTGAAAGCCGGGTCGGGCGTCTCGACCTGCAATGTATCGAGGAAGCCGCGCCATTCACGGTCGATCTCGACCAGCCGAGAGTCAAAGTCCTTCGCGCTATGGGTCGCGATAAGGGACGAGACTTCTTCGTCCGATGCAGCGTCGCCCAACATCCACAGCATGGTGACTTCGCCACCGGCCGGAATGTCAACATCGCGGGCTAGTGCTGCACAGGGGTCGACGCCTGCATCCACACGGTTGGACAGAGCGGCACCAGCAATCACGGTTTCTGGCATTTGCACGCTGCCTCTGGCGCCGACAAACTCATGCCGGTCGGCCGTGACGCTGTCTGCAGGCTTGTCGCTGGCGAGAAAGGCGACGCGGTCGGCGTAGTCGACGTTGTAGCTGTTGCGCGCCAGAAGCGCCCCGGTCGCCTTGTCCTGTGAGGGGACGATATAAGGTGCGGTGCGGGCACGGTTCGTTCCCAGCACCCATTCTGCATAGGCATAAACGCGCAGCACCTGCGGCACGCGACTCCGATTGCGCAAGACCAGTCGCTGGATCTTGATCGGATCGACCGGGTCGACAACTTGCGTCAACTCCATCGACAGATCACCCCGTTTGGCGCTGAATTTGGAAAAGCCCTGTCCGTGGCGCGCTTCATAGGTGATCGCCGGGTCGTATGCCACTGCAGCAAAGGGCGAGAAGGATGCCCCTGTCTGGCGGTCGTGGATATAGATGGCTTCACCCGGCCGGTTGGTGACCGGATCGTTCGACCACGGGGTGAGCTGGAAGTCACGGCTGTTGCGGCTCCAGCTGAACGATGCGCCTTCGGCCGATGTGTGAAAGCCAAACGCCGTGTTGGCGATGACGTTGATCCACGGCTGAGGGGTGGCACGCGTTTCGCCCAGTTTGACCACATAGTCGCGACCGTCGCGGTCGAAACCGCCAAACCCGTTCCAGAACAACAGGTTTTCTGGATCGACTTTGGCGACGGCGCTGCCGCTTTTGCTGCCAGCAATAGCTGGTTGTTGTTTTGGTACGCTGGCGGATTCCGCCAGAGCAGCAAGGGATGCATCGCGGGTTGCCAATGCGGTGGCCTCGGCGCGTTCCAACTGGTCGAAAATGGTCCCGTTGCGGGTGTGAAAGACGATATGAGCCGCCCCGATCAGGGTGCGGTAGGAGGTGTCGTCCATCAAGTCTCGGCGTACGGCGAAGATATGCTGGCGAGGTCCCAGTTCACGACCGCGCAGGCGACCATTTTCACAGTGGAATTCAATCGCCTGCTGAAGATCCTGTACGTAGGACGACGACTGCTCGTTGAGGATGACCAGATCAGCAAGCAGGCCGCGGGAGCGCATATATTCCTGGAAGCGCAGCGCCTGTGCCACGATCTCCAGATCGGCCTGATCGCCGATGCGCAGGACAAAGATCGGATAATCGCCTGAAATCGACATCGGCCATAGCGTCGATTGCGACCCCATGCCGGCAGCGATCGTATCGGCCTGGGCGCGTACGGATGGGTCGGGATAGAGCAGGTAGCGCGCAAGCTTCTGCACATTGGCGGCCTGGGTGAGGGTGAGGCCGATATGACGGGTCTGAACCTGTGAGGCTGTCCAGGACAGCATTGCCTGACGCGAAAAGGCCTCGCGGTGGTCGAGGCGACTGATGGTGTCATCTACCTCTTCGCGGTTGGCGCCGACGACGGTCCAGAAGGTGAGTGTGACCTTTTTGCGCGATGGCACGCGGATTTTCCGACGGATGGATGCTACTGGATCGAGCACAAAGCCATCGCTGCCCCCGAGCTTCGCACCGGGATCAAATGCCGCTGCACTGGCAATGGTGCGGCCGCGGCCAATGAAGGCGCGGCGGTCCGTTTCGGCTTCCACTTCCCGCCCAAAGCCCGAGCCACCGCTGACAAAATGGCCATACGCGATATCGGGGTCGTTATGGTCACGTTTGCGGCGGGTCGCAAAGATAGCGCGCCGATCCTTTGAAATTTCCGTCTTCACGAACATTTTGGAGAAGGCTGGATGGGCGCTGTCGGTAATTTCGGGTGCGATCGACAGTTCGGCAAACGATGTCACCTCAATGACGCGGTCGGTCGGTCCTTCATTGGAAATCACGATGCGGCGACCTTCGCCGTTGCCTTCGGCGATGACGATGCACTCTACCTCGCTGCGCAGCGTGCCGACTGTTTTTACAAATGTTGCTTTGTCGTCCGCAAAAATCGTCTCCAGAGTTTCGCCCGGCGCTTGTTTGGGCTCGGCGGTTGCTGACCACCAGTCGCCGGTTTCCCTATCTCTGATGAACAGATAGCTGCCGAGCCGGTCTTCCGTCGGGTCCGGGTGCCAGCGCGTGACGGCAAGATCGTTCCAGCGGCTGTAGCCGGATCCGGTCGCCGTCACCATCACGGAGTAGTGTCCGTTAGACATCACGTTGGTGGAGCGCAGCGCCCTGAGAGGGTTGAGGATTATGCGGGTATCTGGGCTGATCTCCGTCACCTCGACTTTGGTGCGCTCGGAGGCTTCCGACTTGATAAGCATCACAGGGATGTCGCGCGGTGCCTTTTCCTGCAACAGCAGTTCTGCGGCCTCGATTACCGGGTCGCTGTGGAAGCGGTCGCGCATGCGGCCTTCAAAAACGGCATTGGCAATCGCCACGATAGACATGCCCTGATGATGGGCCATGTAGTTGTAGACGATGGCGCGGCGGTCGCCATCGGGCACACGCTGCGGCGTGAAATCGACGGCATCATAGTACCCGTAGCGACCGAGCGCACCGATGAGGCGCAGCTGTTGAAGGTTGTCGACAGCCTGACGCGGCATGAATTGTGCCGCCAGCACTGTGGCGTAGGGCGCGATAACCATGTTCTGGGCAAGGCCGCGCTTAAGGCCGAGGCCGGGCACACCGAAGTTGGTGTATTGATACGTCATTTCGCGGTCACGACCGTTGTAGGCCGCTTCCGAAATGCCCCACGGAATGTTCCGCGAGCGCGCATACTGGATCTGACGCTGGATGATGAGATGGTTGGTCTGATTAAGTATCCCGCCCTGCGGTTCCTTCATCACCAGGGGCGGCATCAGATACTCGAACATTGAGCCGGCCCAGGACATCAGAGCGCCGCGGAAACCAATTTCGACCAACGGGCGGCCAAGCCGGAACCAATGCTCGGTCTGGATATCGCCCTTGGCGATGGCAAACAGGCTGGTCAGGCGGGCCTCAGAAGCGAGTAGATCGTAGCAGCTTTCGTCAAGCTGCTGCTCGGTCACCCGGTAGCCAATGGACAGAAGCTTGCGATCTTCCCTCAGCAGGAACGAGAAGTTCATCTCGAAAGCATATTTGCGGGCGCGTTCGCGTAACGCTTCAAGGGTCTTGCGAAAGGCGGCAAGTGTTGGCTGGTCGCTGTGAGAATCCTGCACATGGGCCTCGCAGGTGGCTTCCAGCCGCGCCGCCCAGCCGGCAAGCTCTTCGCTGCGCGGCATGCCGATTTCTGAATGGATGGTGTCTGCAAGTTTTTTCAACTCGGCTGCGATCACGGCGAGGTTGATGGTGCGGATCGAGGCCAGTTCCGGCTCGTTCTTGATGGTTTCCACCGCACGGCGCATGCCGCCAGCACGGTCGCGCAGACGCTTGCGCAAGGGGCGCAACTGACGGCGGTCGTCAGGTACGGAATCGAGGCTTTCCTCAAGGATCGACAGGGTATCCAGCAGTCCGTCAAAATCGCCTTGCAGGTGAACCGCAGGGGATTCAGCCCATTTCTGGCAGGCTGCCGCAACTGCGATCAAATGTCCGGCAAGATTGCCGCTATCGACGCTTGAAATATAAAGCGGCAAAAGCGGCTTCAGCGTTGTCGTTTCATACCAGTTGTAGAGATGGCCGCGGTGCCGTTCCATGCGCTCTATGGTGGCCATGGTAGCGTCGATCCGGCTGATGGCATCGGCAAGGCTGATCCAGCCAAAATCGCGGGCTGAAACCACCGAAAGCAGATAGACGCCGATATTGGTGGGCGAGGTGCGCGGTGCGACGACCGGGACTGGAGTCTCCTGAAAGTTATCGGGCGGCAGCATGTTGTGCTCGGCCGTAACGAAGGTTTCGAAATAGTGCCAGGTACGCCGTGCGATGGAGCGCAGCCGCCAGCGGTCGCTGTCGGCGATTTCCAGCCGGTCCTCGGTTTCGGCGGAGCGGCTGACCAGCCATGCAAAGGCCGGCGAAAGTATCCAGAAGGCTGAAAAGATCAGGCCCAGAAAGAAGCCGGAAGAATCGTTCAGAAGGGAAGGGACCGGCCCAAGAACACCTATCACCACAGCGCCATACATGGTGGCGTAGTGGGAGCCAACGCCAGTGCCGCGGCTCTTGCCCGCCTGCGAGGCAGTTTTCCATTCGAGCAGGTTCTTGCGGCTGATCAGCATACGGTAAAGAGTGCGAACAATTGCATCACCCATCGACCACGCATTGTCGGCGATCAGAACGATTTTCAGCGCTACCTGCGCGGTGCCGAAAGCGATGTCGCGGAACAGCGCGTTGAGATGGCCGCGCACGGTGGTTTCGCGGCTGCTCGGGAGCAACGAATCGACCACGTCGAAGGTGAGGGCGATGAACATGCTGAGGATTAACAACGCCTGCCATTGAACAGCGGCGCTAAATGGCAATAGGCCCCATCCGGCGATGGAAGCCAGCACCCAGGCAATCGGGGTAAGTGAGCGACGCAGATTGTCGACCATCTTCCAGCGCGACAGGGCAGGAACACCTGACCTGGGTTTGAAAATGAACGGTAAAAGCTGCCAGTCGCCGCGAGCCCAGCGATGGTGGCGCGACGCGTCGACTGTGTAGTGGGTTGGATAGTCTTCGACGACCTCGACGTCGGTAACCAAGGCGGAACGTGCCCACGAGCCTTCTAGCAGGTCATGGCTCAGCACCGTGTTTTCGGCGATGCGCCCAGCAAGAGCGGCTTCCATCGCGTCGATATGATAGAGACCTTTGCCGGTGAAAGTTCCATCGCCAAAAACGTCCTGATACAGGTCAGAGACAGCAAACACGTAAGGATCAAGGCCGCGGTTGGCCGAGAACGCGCGCTGAAAGAAGGACGCGTCATCACCGGTGGTCAACGACGCGGTGACGCGCGGCTGCAAGATGCCATAGCCGGCGATTACCCGCCCGCTTTTCGGATCTGTAATCGGGTGGTTGAGCGGGTGTGCGAGCTTGCCCACCAGCCGGGTGACCGCGTCGCGGGTGGTGCGCGTGTCGGCGTCGAGCGTCATCACGTAGACCACATTGTCCGGCAGCGGCGCGTCAAGCGGAAGGAAAGTCGTGTCCGGGTCGCCGCGCAACAGTCGGTTCAACTCATGCAACTTGCCGCGCTTGCGCTCCCATCCCATCCAGCAGCCCTCTGCCTCATTGTAAAGGCGACGCCTGTGCAGCACATGGAAACGTGGTGTCCCATCCATCGGATACAGCGCATTCAGCTTACCAACTTCAGCACGCGCAAAGTCGAGCAATTGCAGGTCTGACGGCTTTTGTTCCACATCGCTGTCGGCCCAGTCTGAGAGCAAGGCAAACCGGACATCGCCCTTGCCGTTGGCCAGGTAGTGAACCTCGAGATTGCGCAAATTCTCTTCTATATCCTCGCGTGACCCGATCAGCGCGGGGACCACGACCAGAGTGCGCTCGCTGCTTGAAAGCCCGGCCTTGTACTCATAGCCAACCAGGCGGGTCGGCTTGAGGAACAAAAGCACCATGGTGTTGAAAAGACCCAGCGTCGCGTCGGCTGCCGGAAGCGCAAATGCGATCAGCATGGCGGTCACGGCAAAGGGTGACAGGTTAAGCGCAAACAGGGCCGCCCCGGTTACCCAGAGGAAGAGAGAAGTCAACAGGAAGCAAGGTACGGCAATGCCGGCCCAACCGGCGTGCTGGAAAGATCGGTTGATGCGGCGGCCAAAGCTCGGGCGATAGCCGATAGCTGTTTCCAGCTCCTCCCGGCGCGGACCCACCAACCAGAAGCCGACGTCATCGGCTGGCCGGGTCTCGATCACGTTGGAGGTGGCATCATTGTCGGTGGCCAGTTTCAGCGCGCGCTCGGTGACGTCATACTCGGGCAGCTTCGACCGACGGGCGAGATCCTCGATGGCGGTACGGTAATGATCGCGCGATTGAAAATCGAGGGCGGCAAAATCCGTGTTTTCGCGCAAGAGTGCATCGACACGGCTGATGCCTTCGAACCATTCGGTCCAGTCAACATCGTTGATCTTGCGCAGTCCGCGGATAATGTTGCCGGTGGTGACGTTTCCATTTGACAGCGTACGGTGTTCGGCAATGATGATCTCTTCGGCATCCGAGCCCGATTTTTCGAGCTCGCTTTCGAGCCAGACCAAAGCCTTACCAGCGTTTTGCGAGCCGTCGCGCAATCGGTAGAGCAATTGCGTGGCAAATGTTGTGTCGCGCGCGAAGGAAGCATAGGAGGCCAGAACGGCTTCGCCTTCATCGTCCGTAGCAGCGGCCAGAACCTGATCGGCAACAGCGTTAGCACTTCCCCGCAGTTCGCGCGCACGGTTGACGCGCAGCGCCAGGCGGCGAAGATTCTCGATCAGCACAAAGCGCAACAGCGAAGGCAGGGCCCATAATTCGCCGATGCGTAGCGGATCGACCGACTGGTATCCTTCTACGACATGGGCGAACATATCGTCCGAAACCATGCTGTCGGCGTGGGCGACGTAAAACCATGCAAGCGCCAGCGCGCGTGGCACCTGTCGGCCACCAATATTGATCGTCGGCAGTTCGGAATAGAAGCGGCGCGGCAGGTCGCGGCGGATCTGGTAGATGGTTTCCTCGACCAGATAGTGGTTGTCCAGCAGCCACTGGGCAGCCGGGGTTATCGGCTCGCCGCGCGACTGGGCTTCATTGGTCAGGCGGTAGACTTCAAGAATTTTTGCAGAGTTTTCGCGATTGCGGGTCTGGAAATCGAAAGTCTCTAGGCCGTGGAATGTATCCAGTTCACCGCGTGCCAGGCTTTCACCGAGCTTTCTGAGTTTATCATCCGGAAGAAAAGTGGATCGAATCGGGAGTTCGGCGTTGGCAGGAAGCGGGTGAATGCCTTTGCCCAGTTTGGAGGGGTCACTTCGGAGATTCATTCAATACCAATCCATCCAACAAAAAGGGTTCCGCATCGTCGCCGACGAGACCCTGTTTAAATCGTTTTGGGCGCCCGTTGGTTGCATCTTATCGTGACGATCATGCAATTTCTGTTTCGCGTCGCAACAAAAGATTGGTGCGACGCAACGGAACCTTTGCACATACAGGGAGTTAATGGAATATCGGGCAGCGTGTGTCTGCTACCCTACTCGCCACATTGCAGGAGTTGTCATGCACCGGAAAGTTCGGAAAGCCATCATCCCTGCCGCCGGCTTTGGCACCCGCATGCTGCCGGCCACGAAAAGCATCCCTAAGGAACTTCTGACCATCGTCGATCGACCAATCCTCGACCATATCGTGGCTGAGGCGTTTGCATCCGGGATCGAACATGTAGTTATTGTCACCGGCCGGATGAAAGGCGCGATCGAAGATCATTTTGATCATGCTTTCGAACTTGACGTCTCACTGCGCAAGAGCGGTAAGAATGCCATCGCCGACCGTCTGGCGGGAGACACGCCCGGCGTGGGTTCCATTTCGTTCATCCGGCAACAGGAAGCCAAGGGGCTTGGCCATGCGATCTGGTCGGCCCGCCACATCATCGGCGACGAACCTTTCGCGGTGCTGTTGCCCGACATGCTGATGGTCTCAGAGAGACCCTGCCTTGACAGCATGATGGAGATCTATCGGGCCCAGGGTGGTAACGTTCTGGCCGTCGAGAGATGCAAGCCGGAAGAGGCGCAAAAATTCGGCATTGTTTCATTCAAGCCCACCGCCAGCGGACCGCTGGTCAATGGGCTGATTGAAAAGCCGAAGCCTGGAACCGCGCCGACCAACTTCTTCATTTCTGGTCGCTACATCTTGCAGCCTGAAGTCTTTGGGCTACTGGAAGACCAGAAGCCGGGTGTCGGTGGTGAAATACAACTGACTGATGCGCTTGTCTCGCTTATGAGAATGCAGGAAATCAGACCGTTCGAATTTGTGGGTGACACATTCGACTGCGGTTCGCCGGTCGGTTTCGTCGCTGCCAATCTGCATATGGCCATGCAGCGCGCTGATATTGCCGAGGCGCTTGGGCCACTGATCGAACGTCTGGCTGATGCTGCCAATCCTGGCCGTGGCACCCGCGCCGCCTAGTCGAGAGCCAATGCCAGCTCAAATAGCGTCGCCCTTGTGCGGCGCTTTTTGTTTGGCAGGAGGTTTTACGGCTGCACGCTTTTCGAGTTGCGCCCAGAACCGCCCCCGTCATGCTGGCGGCGTTGATTCCGCCAAGGAAAGTGGGGCCGCATGGAAAACATCTCAAATAAGGCCGCACGGCGCATTGTGCTGGCGGCTCAAGGGTTTGGCGAACCAGAGCTCGACGGCGACGTGACACGCCGTCACCTGAAAAAGGCGATCGCGCGGCTCGGTCTGTTCCAGATCGATTCCGTCAATGTAATTGTACGGGCTCACTACATGCCGATGTTTTCACGGCTTGGCCCTTATCCACGCGTGCTCATCGATGATGCCGCGGTAGGTCGCAAACGACTGCTGTTTGAATATTGGGCGCATGAAGCCTCATTGCTGCCAGTTGAAACCTATCCCCTGATGCGCTGGCGCATGGAGCGGGCAGCGCAGGGCGACCGGATCTATACCGGGTTGGCGAAATTCGGTCGTGAGCAGGCCTCGTTCATCGAAGACGTTTTTGAGGAGTTACGGAGGCGCGGGCCGGTTGCAGCATCCGATTTCGAAAATGAAAAGGGGGCAGGTGGGTGGTGGGGATGGAGTCATACCAAGACCGCGCTAGAATTTTTGTTCTGGTCGGGGCGCATCACCACCGCGGAGCGTCGGCCAAGCTTCGAGCGCCTATATGACCTGCCCGAGCGGGTGCTGCCCAAGGACGTTCTGGCCATCCCGACACCGGAACCGGCGGAAGCCAAGCGACAGCTTTTGAAGATCGCCGCTCGCTCGCTTGGCGTCGCTACCGCCGGTGACCTCCGCGACTATTTTCGCATGGCGCCCGACGACACCTATCCGCATGTGCAAGAATTGATCGAGGCTGGAGAACTGGTGCCTGTCCGGGTGAAGGGGTGGGCGGATGAGGCCTATATCGCCCCGAATGTGCGGCGACCGCGCAAGATCACGGCGCGGGCCTTGCTTGCGCCCTTCGACCCGCTGATCTGGAGGCGGCCGCGCACCGAGCGGTTGTTCGATTTTCACTATCGAATCGAGATCTATACGCCAGCGGAAAAGCGTCAGTTCGGTTATTATGTGCTGCCGTTTCTGGTCGACGAGGCGTTGGTCGGACGCGTCTGCCTCAAAGCCGACCGTCAGGTTGGAACGCTACGCGTTAACGCAGCCTGGCATGAAAACCATGCGCTACCCGGACCGACCGCGGAAGCGTTGCTGGCCGCGTTGAAAAGCATGGCGGGCTGGCTTAATCTGGCAGCGGTTTCGCTGGAAGCCCATGGGAATCTAGCCCCAGCGCTGCGTGTTGCGGCGGGGGCTGATACAGTTGCGCTGTGATCAACTGAGCCAGTCGGCCAGTTTCGCCTTGCGGATATCAGCGAGCAGCCGCACGAACCCTTCTGACTGATATTCTGCGGTGAGGCGGCCCTTTTCGGCTGTGGCGGCGCTCGCCTCGCCAACCACGCCATGCGGATTGATATCGCTCGCGATCCAGGCAAAGCCATGCGGGCCAGTGGGGCGCAGCAGGTCGAACTCCTGTTCGGCGCGGCTAAAACTTGAGCCGAAGTCCTGCACGGCATCCATGTCGACCAGATCGGGCCGGAAGTGCAGCATCAGCGAGGTTTCGACATCGCCGCCATGGATGCCGAGCCGCAGCTCGCTTTCCGAATAAAGTCCATCGGGATAGCCAAAGCGCTGCCAGCTGGTTTTCACCGACAGCATGGAAAAGAGCACGCGCAATTCGCGCGATACGATGCCCATAATTTCTTCATTGCCGCCGTGGGAATTGAGAAAGACAATTTTGCGCAGGCCAGCCCGCGCGACAGACGCGCCAAGCTCTGTCCACGCGTCGATCAGCGTGGCGGGCGGCACCGTCAGCGTGCCAGGCGCATAAAAATGTTCGTTGGATTTCCCGACGGCCTGGATGGGAAGAAAGCGCACATCGAGATCCTCCGGCAGGCGTGGGAACAGGGTATCAAGCATGCCCGCCATGATCGCCGCGTCGGTCGAGACAGGCAGATGCGGACCGTGCTGCTCAATGGCGGCCAGAGGAATAACGGCTATCGTGGCCTCGGGGTCGAGCTGGGCGAATTCCGTGGCGCGGAAATCACCCCACCATACGCGCTTGTTTGTATCACTTCTTGCCACGATGCATTTTCCGTTGTTTGCGTCCATCATGCCTAGCGTGCCCTGCTTTGCTTGTCATCAGGGGCGGGTTGTCCGGTAAGTTTGTCCGCGCAGGGTGCAGGAATCAGGTTATCGATCTGCCTTGCGGTGAGGAACTGGGGGGATGCTGTTTCATGCGGGTGTTGGTCGTCTTTTGCCATCCGGTGCCGGAAAGCTTTTGCGCTGCCTTACGTGAGGGCGCGATGGCTGCCCTCTCACAGGCCGGACACGCTGTAGAACAGATCGATCTCTACGCGGACAATTTTAACCCGGTTCTCGGTGTGGAGGAGCGTCGGCACTACAATGAGGGTCCGCCTGCCGATCCGGCGCTGAAACCCTATGCCGAGATTCTCGGCCGGGCCGAGGCGCTGGTGTTCATCTACCCCACCTGGTGGTACGGTCTGCCAGCAATGCTTAAAGGTTTTTTTGACCGCGTCTGGGCTGCCGATGTGGCGTTTCGCCTGCCGACTGATGGCGGGCGCATCATCTCGCTGATCGGACATATCAGAAAGATTGCCGTCATCACCACCTGCGGCGCGCCCTGGTGGTTTTCTTTCATTGTGGGCCAGCCTGGGCGCAAGACCATCTTGCGCGGGATGCGGGCACTGTGCGCCCCGCGATGCCAGACGCGCTATCTGGCGCACTATAACATGGACCGGTCGACACCGGAAAGCCGGGAGTCCTACCTGGCAAAGGTGAAAACGACGATGCGGCGCTTTTAGGCTATACTTTCACCCGTTCCGATTTCGGGTCGTACATTGGCATAAGCGATCCTTCAGCGGCAAAACGCTGGCCGGCGATCTCGATCTCATAGCGCGAGGCCAACAGGTCGGCTGGTGTCTCGTCGGGGCAGGGGACGTATCCCAGCCCGATGGCTGCTCCCAGATGGTGGCCGTAATTGCCGCTGGTTATTGTGCCGACTATTTTTCCATCGCGCAGGATCGCTTCGTTGTGAAAGAGGAGCGGCACGGGGTCTTGCAGCCGGAATTGAACCAGCCGGCGGGCCAGACCTTCGTCCTGTCTGCGCAACACTGCGTCGCGGCCAATGAAATCGCCCTTATGTGTTTTCACTACAAAGCCGAGGCCGGCTTCCAGCACATGGTCCTCGTCGGTGATGTCGTGGCCGAAATGGCGAAACGCCTTTTCGATGCGGCAGGAATCCAGCGTGTGCAGGCCGCAGAGTTTCAGCCCAGCCTCCGCGCCGGCTTTCTCCAAGGCCTCGAATACATGGGCGGTCTGGTCTGTCGAGACGTATAGTTCCCAGCCCAGCTCGCCTACATAGGTCACCCGGTGGGCGCGGGCGAGGCCCATGCCGATCTCGATCTCCTGCCACGTGCCAAAGGGAAAGGCGTCGTTCGAAAAGTCGTTCGGGCTGGCTTTGGTGATCACGTCGCGCGCGCGCGGTCCCATCAGGCACAGCACGCTTTCCGCAGCGGTGATGTCTGTGATCACGGCAAAAGATTCGCCCACATGCTTTCTGAGCCAGGCCAGGTCGCGCTGCAGAGTAGCGCCGGGTACCACTAGCAAGAAGCATGTCTGCGAGAGGCGAGAGACGGTAAGGTCGCTTTCTATTCCGCCTCTGGCGTTCAACATCTGGGTGTAGACGATGCGGCCCGCAGGCACATCGATGTCGTTGGCACAGAGGCGCTGCAGGAAGGCGCAAGCATCGCGGCCCTCGACGCGGATTTTTCCAAACGAGGTCATGTCGAACAGGCCGACATTGGTGCGAACGGCCACATGTTCGTTGCGCTGGTTGTCAAACCAGTTCTGGCGCTGCCAGGTATAGCGGTACTCGCGCTCCTGCCCTTCCGTGGCGAACCAGTTGGCGCGCTCCCATCCGGCGACCTCTCCGAATACCGCGCCGCGTGCTTTCAGATGTTCGTGCAAAGGCGAGCGGCGGATATTGCGGGCTGTCTCCATCTGACGGTAGGGGAAATGGTCGGCGTAGAGAAGTCCGAGGGTTTCACTGACGCGCTCCTTCAGGTAGCGGCGGTTCTTCTGGAACGGCTGGGCGCGGCGGATATCAACCTCCCCCAGGTCAAACGGCGGCTCGCCATCATTGATCCATTGCGCCAGCGCCATGCCGGCGCCACCTGACGAGACGATGCCGATCGAATTGTAGCCGGCGGCGACGAAATAGCCGCCAATCTCGGGCGCTTCGCCGAGATAATAGCGGTCGTCGGGGGTAAAACTTTCGGGCCCGTTGAAGAATGTGTGAATGCCGGCGGTGGCCAGCATCGGCATTCGGTTGACCCCCATTTCGAGGATCGGCTCGAAATGATCCATGTCCTCGGGCAACTGGTCAAAGCAAAAATTTTCCGAAATGCCGTCCATGCCCCACGGCTTTGCCACCGGTTCGAAAGCACCCAGCATCATCTTGCCGGCATCTTCCTTGTAGTAAGCGCATTCGTCGGGCACGCGCAGCACGGGCAGCCGGCCAAGCCCGGCAATCGGCTCGGTGACGAGATAAAAGTGCTCGCAGGCGTGCAGCGGCACGGTGACGCCGGACTGGTTGGCCAGTTCGCGCGCCCACATGCCGGCGCAGTTCACCACGATATCGGCTTCGATGGTGCCATCTTCGCCATTGCGTGACCAGGAAACACCGCTGACGTGGCCCCTCTTGGTGTGAACCTTCGTCACCTTGACGTTTTCGGCGATCATTGCGCCGGCCTGCCGGGCGCCCTTGGCGAGAGCCATGGCGATGTTAGCCGGGTCGCATTGACCGTCGAGGGGTAGGTGCACAGCACCCACAACATCGTCAATGTTCAGATGGGGGTACATCTGCTTGACTTCGGCAGGTGAAATCTCGCGTACATCGACATCGAAAGCGCGTGCCAGCGAAGCCTGACGGTAGATCTCGTGCTTTCGCTCTTCGGTCAGAGCGACGGTGATGGAACCGACTTGGCGCATGCCGGTGGCAACGCCAGTCTCGGCTTCAAGTTTGACGTAAAGATCGGCTGAGTATTTGGCCAACCGTGTCATGTTTTGCGAGGCGCGCAGTTGACCGATCAGGCCGGCAGCATGCCAGGTGGTCCCGGAAGTCAGTTGCTTGCGCTCCAGGAGCACGATGTCCTTCCAGCCCAGTTTCGCCAGATGGTAGGCGACGGAACACCCCGAAATACCGCCGCCAATAATGACAGCACGGGCCTTGGCCGGAAGGATTTGGTTCATGCAGACCTGCTTTTCGTGGCGTCGCCGTAGCTCGCGACAAAGCGCTTGAGACGTGACGCGGCTTCTTTCAGGATGTTCTCAGGCTGGGTGAGGCTGATACGGATATGGCCGGCGGCGGCTTCGCCGAAACTTGCCCCCGGCATGACCGCCACTTTTTCGCTTTCCAGAAGCGCCCAAGCGAATTTTTCGCAGTCAGGTTCCACTGCCCTTATATCGAGCATCACATACATGCCGCCTTCTGAGCCGCGCACGATGACATTGTTGAGGCCGTGCATCTCGTCTAGCCACACCGTGCGGCGGGCGGCATAGCGAGCCGCGATTTCGGCGATGCCATAGCCGTTCTCTAGTGCTTCTGTGGCCGCGCGCGAGGCAAAATCGGGCAGGCCGTAGGTGGTGACGAGATTGAGGCTGATCAGCTGGGTGATCAGGTCCTCCGGGCCCGTCAACCAGCCAATACGCCAGCCGGTCATGCCGTGGCTTTTCGACATGGAGTTGATGACGAGCGTGCGCTCGGCCATGCCGGGCAGCGCGCGTGGCGAAATATGCTCGCCGCCGCCCAGTGTCCAATAGACCTCGTCCGACAGCAGCCACAGATCGTGTTCGCGGCAGATTGTGGCCAATCCTTCCAGGCATTTGCGCGAATAGACAGCGCCGGTCGGGTTGTTGGGCGTGTTGATGAGGATCGCCCGTGTGTTGGGCTGCAGGGCGCGCCGGACGGTTTCAGCACGCGGCTGGAACCCATCTTCGGCCGCCGTTTCAACGACAGTGAAGCCGGCGCCTGCTGCGCGGAAAGTGCCTGGGTAGGTGGCATAGTAAGGCGCGATCACAATGGCATGGCCGCCCGGATCAAGCACTGCCTGCACGGCAGCATAGAGCGCTGCCTGTCCGCCCGGTGTGGCGATCACGTTGTTATGAGCGGTCATCACGCCTGTGGCGCGGGTCGAGATTTTGGCCATCGCCTCGCGCAGTTTTGGAATGCCCGGAAGCTGCGTGTAGTGATGATAGCCGCCGCGAACGGCGGTGACGCAGGCTTCCACAGTTTCAGAGGGTGTGTCGAAGTCATGGTCGCCCACCGACAGCATGATGATGGGCTCGCCCGCCTGCTTGCGTGTCATGGCGGCGAAATGTACTTCCCAACCGTCTTTGCCGGACGGAGTAATACCTGAAATGCGTGATGATGGGCGCGGCATGATGTCGGTTCCTGGTTTGAGCCTTACCCTAGCCGCGCAGTCGATGGTTTTCAGGGTCCCACAGAGGTTTGTCCTCTTGAACCACAGCTGGCTTCATTTCGCCGAAAATTTCCACCTCGACTGCCGTTCCGGGCACGGCCAGATCGGCGCGGATCATGCCGAGCGCAATCGATTTGTCCACCCGGTAGCCAAATCCTCCTGACGTCGTCTCGCCCACAATCGTGCCGCCATGCCAGATCGACGACATATAGGGCGCGTCATGGTCGCCCGCGTCTACCACCAGCGTGATGAAGCGCTTGGTCACGCCCCGTTGCTTTTCGCTGAGAAGCGCTGCCTTGCCGAGAAACTCCGGCTTCTCCCATTTAACGAAGCGTTCCAGCCCGCCTTGGAGCACCGTGTAGTCTGTCGACAAATCCTGTTTCCAACCGCGGTAGCCTTTTTCCAGCCGCAGTGCATTCAACGCGAACATGCCGAAGGGTGTTAACCCGTGCATTTTCCCCGCCTGCCAGACCGCGTCGAAAACCGGAGCGGTGTCAGCCGTCTTCGTGTGAATTTCCCAACCGAGTTCGCCGGCAAAAGAGACCCGGACCAGTTGGCACCAGTAGCCGGCAATTATGGCAGACTGGTGGGTCAGCCATGGCGCGGTGAGGTCAGAATCGGTCACTTCCGCTAGTATTTTGCGTGCATTGGGGCCGCAAAGGATCTGGCAGGAGAAATCGTTGGTGACGTTTTTCAACGTGATTTGTGTCTGTTGTGGCAAGTGCTTGAACAGCCAGTCGAGGTCGTGGAGCTCCGCAACAGAGGCGGTGATGAGGAAGAAAAAATTTTCATCCAGCGCCATGATCGACATTTCGGTCACGATGCGGCCCTTCTCATCAGCAAAATAACCAAGGCCGATGCGGCCGGGCTTTGGAACGACGCCGGTGATCAACGTTGTCAGCCAGTCGCGGGCGCCAGCACCCTCGACGCGGATGCGGGCAAATCCGGGCAGGTCGAGAATGCCGGCTGCATCGCGCACGGCAAGGCATTCCTTGCGCACGCGTTTTTCCCATGGGCCGGATCGGGCAAAAGTTTGCGTCGCAGCTTCCGAAGTATCGTCGCCGGGAGCAGCAAACCAGGTGGCGCGCTCCCAGCCGTTATATGCGTTGAACTGCGCGCCGCGTGCTTTCATGCGCTCATGGAGCGGAGATTGCTTGCGGTCCCGACCTGCCGGCCAGGCGTGATGAGGAAAATGGATTGAATATTCGTGTCCGTAGACTTCCTTCCCTTTAGCCACCGCATAGTCTGGCGCTGAAGCAAAGGCCGAAAAACGGCGCGGATCACAGGACCACATGTCCCATTCGGTGGCGCCTTCGGTTATCCATTCCGCCAAAACCTTACCGGCGCCGCCGGCCTGGGCGATGCCGAAAGTGAAGACGCAGGCCTCAAACGCATTAGGCACACCTGGCATCGGACCGATCAGCGGATTGCCGTCCGGTGTATAGGGGATCGGGCCGTTGATCACCTTTGACAGGCCGGCTGTGCCGAGGATCGGCACGCGCGCGATCGCATCGTTCAGGTAGTATTCCAGCCGTTCGAGATCGTCGGGAAAGAGCTGGAACGAAAAATCATCCGGCATCTGATCGTCCGGACTTGCCCAGTGCGCGCGGCAATTGCGCTCATAGGGGCCAAGGTTCATGCCGTTCTTTTCTTGACGCAGGTAATAAGAGGTGTCGACATCGCGCAGCAGCGGCAGTTTTTTGCCCTGTTCGCGCGACCAGGCTGCCAGCTCCGGGATCTCGTCGAACAGAATGTACTGGTGGCTCATCACCATCATCGGGATGTCGCGCCCGAACATGCGACCGACCTCGGCAGCGCGGTAGCCGGCGGCGTTGACGACGATCTCGCAGCGGATCTCGCCCTGTGGCGTGGCCACCACCCATTGATCGCCTTCGCGCGCCACGCCGGTGACAGGGCAGAAGCGAATAATCTTTGCGCCCATGTCACGCGCGCCTTTGGCCAAAGCCTGGGTCAGCTGTGCGGGGTCGATGTCGCCGTCGCTCGGGTCGTAGAGCGCGCCTTGCAGCTCATGTGTTTCGATGAACGGGTAGCGGGCGCGTATGTCGTCGACGCCGACCAACTCCATGGCCATGCCCTGGTAGTGTCCCATGCCGCGCGCGCGATTGAATTCCTGCATGCGCTCTTTCGTGTGGGCAAGACGCAGTGATCCTGTGACGTGGTAGTTCATCGGATAACCGACTTCGTCGCCCAGACCGCGATAGAGCTCGGTCGAATAGCGTTGCAGATTCATCAGTGACCAGGACGACGAGAACGTTGGCACATTGCCAGCCGCGTGCCACGTCGAGCCCGAGGTCAGCTCGTTCTTTTCCAGAAGCACGCAATCGGTCCAGCCTGCCTTGGCAAGGTGATACAGCGCCGAGGCGCCCACCGCGCCGCCGCCGATAATCACCACCCGTGCTGTTGTCGGAAAATCCGCCATGGTTTTCAGTCCGAAATTCCAGTTCAGTAGACCGGTGGGGAGACCACCCAGATGATGATGGCCGGCTCGCTGCCGGGGTTTTTCCAGCGGAACGGCTTTGCTGCGAAACGAAAACTGTCGCCCGCGGCCAGCCGGTGCCAGCTGCCGTCGATCTCGATGTCAAAGCGGCCCGATACCAGGTAGCCGGCTTCCTCGGTCTGGCGCAGTGTGCGCTTCTCCAGCGCGGCGCCGGGCGCGAATTCGGAGCGCAGCACCTCGAAGCTGCCGCCAAGGTCGGGCGACAGAAGTTGTTCGGTCAGCCCGGTGGCGCTGCTGCCCAGTGCTCTGCGGCTGTCCGCGCGCACCACCACCCCGCGTTCAGCCTCGCTCGCCGGCTCATGGCCGAAGAACAGGCTGAGCGGCACGCCGAAAATTCGGGCGAAAGTGCTGAGTTCTGCAATGGACGGAGTTGAAAGGCCGCGCTCGACCTGGCTCATCCAGCCCACTGAGCGGCCTAGCTGCAGCGCCAGTTCGGCCAATGTCAGTCCGCGCACCTTGCGCAGCGCGCGCAGATCATGCGCCAGAAGCGCGTCGCTTCCCGTTGCGTCGCGGGTATTGCTCACTTGCGCGCCGAGGTGCGGAGGCATTGCCTTCTCATGAAAAAATCAACGATAATTTCACGAGACATTAGTTTCTGTCCGATTTCAAGTGCAAACGGTGCTGGACCAAGAATTGCTTGCGGCATCGGGCCGGCTGGTGCAAAGCCAGCAAAACCAAAGCGGCGGGTGGTAATGCCCGTAGGATAAACGGAAGGGCAGTAATGCTGTCACGTGACAAGCAGACTGGCGAGATCGACCGGCAGACCATCGTGGATGAGGCCATCGTGTCGCGCCGGTCGGTGCGCGCTTTCCTGCCCGACCCTGTGGCTGACGAGACCTTGCGCGACATCTTGACGGTCGCAGCGCGGGCGCCATCCGGCACCAACATGCAGCCCTGGCGCACTTATGTAGTCAAGGGTGCGGTAAAGCAGAAAATCACTGACGCGGTTCTGAATTCAGGCGTGCGGGCGGAGAAGGTGGTCTGGGACGAATATGTCTACTACCCAACCCAGTTTTTCGAGCCCTATCTGTCGCGCCGCCGCGCCAACGGGTTCGGTTTATACAGCGCGCTGGGCATCGGTCGGCGCGAGGTTGACCGGATGCGGGCGCAGCATGACCGCAATTTCCTGTTCTTCGATGCGCCGGTGGGCATGATCTTCACCATCGACCGGCGATTGAACCAAGGCTCTTGGATCGACTACGGCATGTTCTTGCAAAACATCATGGTAGCGGCGCGCGGTCGTGGCCTGCATACCTGCCCGCAGGCGGCATTTGCTCCTTATCACCGCCAGATCCGGCCATTGCTCAACATTCCCGACAACGAGATCGTCGTCTGCGGAATGGCCATCGGCCATGAGGACAGATCCAAGCCCGAGAACGGGTTTCACACGGACCGTGCACCGCTCGAGGAATGGGTGACGTTCTGCGAATAGGGTTTTGGCCAGGATGAGCAAGACATGGCTGCTAGTTCACGAAACCTCGTAGCCGACCTCTTCGCTGGCGTGGCACAGCTCGGTCCAAAAGGAGCGGGCGAAGGAGCGGAAGACTGTGAGGTCGAACTGGCTCTGGCCGGTGCGCTGGATCTGCGCGAAAATATCGTGATGTGACGTCGCCCGCCCGGCACCAAGGGGAAACGCCTGGAGTGCAAAATCAATGGCGAAGAATTTTGCCAGCACCCATTCGGCCTTCGCGCCGCTGATGCGCAGCATGGTGCGGCCATGCGAAAGATCGATCACGGTACCAATCTCAGCGGTGATGGCAGCAGAGAGTGACGCTGCCAGACCTTCATTTTGATCCGAAATCAAAAAGCGCCCCGGTGCAATGCCAAATGCGGTTTTGGCGTCGGTCGCCTTTCCACCGCCCGCGCCATCCGGCAGTGCCAGTCCAGTGACTGTCTTGATTGCAGTAATTAGCTTCTTTGCGGTGCCCGGCCAGGCGGCTGCCTCTACGATCGAGCCGGGCTGGAGTTCGCTCAGCGCGACGCCAATACCGGCTTTTGTATTGCCATGGATGCCTGGCTTCCACACCGGCCCCAGCGGGGACAGAACCTCAACCATGCATACGCTTCCCTTCGGGGTCGAAGAAGTGGTGGCTGACAATCTTCACCGGGCCGTAGCGATCGCGCAACGGGTCGGAGGTGAAGGCTCGCCTGCCGTGCAGCTCTTTGCCGCCCTTAACCAGTGCCAGACCGATATGTTTTCCCAAGGCGGGCGAATAGCAGACCGCGGTGATGTGGCCTATGGAATTGCGCGGTTTTTGCGGGTCAGCCTGCTCGACGATATGAGCGCCACCGTTCAGCGGGCGGTTGTCGAGCGCGATGATACCGACGAGGCGCACGCGGTCCTCGCTGGCCAATCCTTCGCGGTCCATCATCATCGCGCCGATGAACGGCTTTTTCTTCGACAGCATCCAGTCAAGATGAAGGTCGCGCGCGGTGGTGCGACCGTCGATCTCCGCACCTGTCACGTGGCCCTTTTCGATGCGCAACGTGCCCAACGCTTCCAGTCCGTAGGGAACGAGGCCAAACGGTGCTCCAGCGCTCATCAACACGTCCCAGATATGAGTGCCGTGGCCGGCACCACAATAGACCTCGAACGCCATTTCTCCCGAGAATGACAGACGGCAGATCATTACTGGCACCTCGGCAATCACGCCATGGACAATACCCATGAAGGGCAGGGCATCATTGTCGACCTTTGCTCCGGTAACGACGGAGGCAAGGATCTCGCGTGCCTTCGGCCCGCCAATGGCGGCGGCGGCCCATTGGTCGGTAACCGAGGTGACATGCACCTTGAGGTCGGGCCAGACGACGTCCAGAAAGTATTCCAGATGCTGCATCACCTTGCCGGCGTTGGCTGTGGTAGTGGTCATCAGGAAGTCGTTGTCGCCGAGCCGCCAGGTGGTGCCATCATCCATGGCGACACCATCCTCGCGCAGCATCAGGCCGTAGCGCGCCTTGCCGACGGCAAGCGTTGAAAACATGTTGGTATAGACGCGGTCGAGAAATGCCGCCGCGTCGGGCCCTTTGACTGCAATCTTGCCGAGTGTCGAGACGTCGACGATGCCGGCGCGCGCACGTGTGGCTTTTGCCTCGCGGACATAGGCCTGCTCGACGGTTTCGCCCGGCGCGCCATAGATCATCGGCCGGTACCACAGACCGACCGTGTACAGGGTTGCGCCGTTTTCGAGGTGCCAGTCATGCATCGGCGTGAGCCGTTCGGGCTTCAGAAGCGAATGGCGCTCGGCGGCCAGGCTGCCGAGCGAGACCGGTGAGAAGGGCGCGCGAAATCGCGTGGTGCCAACATCGGGGATCGGTTTGCCCAGCGCATCGGCCATGATGGCGAGGCCCGGCACATTTGAGGTCTTGCCCTGGTCGGTGGCCATACCCAGCGTCGTGTATCGCTTCAGGTGCTCCACCGAGACAAACCCTTCCTGATGGGCAAGACGCACATCGTCGGCGGTCACGTCATGCTGGTGGTCGACAAAAGCCTTGCCCTCGGCGCGGATCTCGAACACTGCGGCGGGCGTGCAGTCCAGCGGTTCATCCGAGACCATTGGAATGTCCCCGGCGCCGTCGTCCGTAGCTGCATCACGGCCAGCAAGGTCGCCTTCTGCCAGAGCCGCTGCGGTCGAGAACGTGCCATTGAAGGCTCCGGCGCCGACCCAGTTCTGTGTGGGCTCAGGCGGTAGGAAAGCCTGGCGTTCGGCGTCCCATTGCGGTTTGATGCCGGCCTGGCTGGCCAGATTGATGAGGGGCGACCAGCCGCCGGACATGATCAGGCAATCGGCGGCTAGATTGCGCGGATCGCCAGAAAGCGTTCCATTTGCTACTTCAAAACCCTGGACCTTGATACCCGAGAGCGCTTTGCCACCTTCGGTATCAACAACCGCATGGCCGGGCAGAAATTCTCCGCCGGCTTGTTTTGCTGCGGCCCGCGCAGCACCTGAAATGTCGGAGCGGACATCAATGATCGCGCTGATCTCAACGCCTGCATTGCGCAACGCCACGGCTGCGCCATAGGCTGCGTCATTGTTGGTGAAAAGTGCTATCTTATTGCCGGGTATCACGCCGAATTCCTCGGCATAGCGCTGCGCCGCGCTGGCGAGCATAACGCCTGGACGGTCGTTGCCGGGAAACACAAGCGGACGTTCCAGCGCGCCGGTGGCGAGCACTACCTTATCAGACCGGATGGTCCAGTGGCGGTGGCGTGGCTCCCCCTTGCCGGGAGCGGATTTATGGTCGGTGACGCGCTCCAATGCGGCCAGTGTATTGCTATCATAATAGCCCCAGACGCTGGTGCGCGGCAAAACCGTCACGTTCGGTTTTTCTCGAAGAGAATCCACCATGCCGGCCGCCCATTCGGTTGCGGGCCTGCCGTCGATGGTCTCTCCCGACCAGTTGGCCGAGCCACCCAAAGTCCCATCGAGCTCGGCCAGAATAATGCGCTTACCGCTGTCCGCCGCAGCGTTTGCGGCCATCAATCCTGCGGGACCGGAGCCGACCACTAACACGTCGCAGAAGGCATTCATGCGTTCGTAGCGGGCCGGGTCCCTGTCATAACCGGCGCGGCCAAGACCGGCTGCGCGGCGGATAAAGTACTCGCAGAACATCCAGAATCGGGTACCTTTCAACGGCCCGATAACCGGACCCATGAAAGTCTTGTAATAGAATCCGGCGCCGAGCAGTTTTCCGGCCAGTTGGATGACCGCACCTATGTCGAAAGACAGCGACGGAAACCGGTTCTGGCTAAGAGCCGTCAGGCCGTCATAGATTTCCAGCATTGTGGCCGGAATATTAGGCTCGCGGATGGTGCCGGTCAGAACCGTCACCAGCGCGTTGGGCTCGTCGATCCCGGCGGTGAGCGCGCCGCGAGGCCGGTGATATTTGAACGAACGGCCGAAGAAAGTCACGCCATTGGCCAGAAGTGCCGAGGTCAGCGTGTCGCCAGGATGGCCCGTAAAACTCTTGCCGTCGAAGGTGAAGCGGATAGCCCGGCTGCGGTCGATGCGGTTGCCGCTCTGGTCGGGACGGCGCGCGCTCATGCTGCGCTCCCGCGTTTTCCTACCGGCGCAACCGGCTGGCGGACATAGCTGACAGAGGACATGGTGTGTGTCAGCGTCGAACGCGTCACCGCAAGGTGCTGGCGACAGCCGCCCGAATGTTGCCAGATCTCCTGATGGTCACCGGCGGCGTTGATGCGGTCATAGACATAGGCGTTCCATTCGGCCTGATCGGTCGATGCGGGGTCGGGCCGGGTACGGTTTCCATCACCCTGGTAGGTGAATTCGGACAAGTCGCGCGGGCCGCAATAGGGGCAGGGGATCAGCATCTGAAAAACCCGTCAGTGCAGGCGAGGGGTGGAACCCTGGCCCTTTTCGTCGATGAGGATACCGCGGTTGAACCGGTCCAGCGTGTAGCTCGCGTTAATCGCGTGGGGTTGGTCCTTGGCAATCGTATAGGCAAACGACCATCCGGAGGCGGGCGTTGCCTTGAAGCCGCCATAACACCAGCCGCAGTTGAGATACATGCCCGGCAGCGGGCCAGTGGTGATGATCGGCGAGCCGTCCATCGACATGTCCATCACGCCACCCCAGGAGCGCAACAGCCGCACCCGCGCCAGCGCGGGGAACATGGCGCACATTTCGCTCATCACCTCTTCCACGATCGGAAGATTTCCGCGCTGGGCATAGGTGTTGTAGCCGTCGATATCACCGCCGAATACTAGCCCCCCCTTGTCGGATTGAGACATATAGAGATGGCCGGCGCCGAATGTGACGACACAATCGACAAAGGGTTTCAGCGATTCGGAGACGAAGGCCTGCAGCACATGGCTTTCGATAGGCAGGCGGTCGATGCCCGCAAGATTCATTACGCGGCCAGTCGAGCCAGCGACAGCGACAGCCACTTTTTTGGCGCGGATTTCTCCGCGTGTGGTGGTGACGCCGACGATCTGGTCGTCATCACGCAGGAAGCCGGTGACCTCACAGTTTTCGACAATATCAACACCGCGCCTGTCGGCGCCGCGCGCATAGCCCCAGGCGACAGCATCATGGCGGGCGGTCCCGGCCTTGGGCTGCAACAGGCCGCCAACAACTGGGAAGCGGGCGGAGGTCGAGACATCGATACCTGGTACCTTTTTGGCGATCTCGGTCGGCGACAGCCATTCGGCATCGCCGCCGCTATGGCGCATGGCATTGCCGCGTCGAATGTAGTCGTCGGCCTGCGCAGGCGAATGGGCGAGGTTCAAGATACCGCGCTGCGAGAACATGACGTTGTAGTTCAGGTCGTGGGAGAGGTTTTCCCACAGCCGCATCGAATGCTCGTAGAAGCGGATCGATTCGGGGATCAGATAGTTGGAGCGCACGATGGTGGTGTTGCGGCCGACATTGCCCGAACCGACCCAGCCCTTTTCGAGCACGGCAACATTGGTGATGCCGTGTTCTTTGGCCAGGTAATAGGCAGTCGCGAGCCCGTGGCCGCCACCGCCAATAACGATAACGTCATAGCTCGGTTTCGGGTCGGGTTTGCGCCATGCCGGCTGCCAGTCAGGCTTGGCCGAAAACGCGTTTTTGAGCAGCCGTAAGGCCGAATATTCAACCATAAATACCATGATCCATCTTGGGCGTCGTGGCAGACTATAGATCATCGACGAACGCGCAAAGCCAGGATTGCGCCACCGCCTTTCAACTGGCCGACTTCCGCCATTTGCCACAGCGCCTGCTGATCTTTATCAAATGGCCATCGTTTCCCGCCAATTTTCTCCGATGAGCCGTGTTTAACCCATGCTTCCAGCCCTTTTCCGGACCATCGTCGCAGTTCTGCTGATTCTGTTGGCAGCACCTGCCGTTGGGCAGGACGCGATGGGACAGAGCGTGGCCACAAACGTGGTGATCCAGCAGCAGTCGGTGATTGAGGGACTTTCGGCGAAGGTCGATGTGCTCGAAAAGCAGATCGCGGACGAAGCCGACAATGACGCCAAGCTGGTCGACATTAGGCTGCTTCTTGAGGCGGTTGGCCGCGAGGTATTGGCCAGTGGTCAGGCGTTCAGGCCACGCCTTTCGGAAATTAACTCCAGGCTGGATCATTTTGGACCCGTACCTGCCAAGGACCAGCCGCCAGAGCCGGAACTGGTGCAGCAGGAGCGGCAGAAGTTGGTTTCCGAAAAGGCAGAGATCAATGCGGTGCTGGGCATTGCCGAGAACGTCTCAATCCGGATAAACGTACTGGTTACGCGCATAGCCGAGATGCGGCGCGAACTATTCGCCCGCCTTCTGACCAAACGCTATGTTGTGGATTCAAAGCTCGCCCGTGAAGTGATCGATGCGTTTGGCGACGCGACCGATGACCTGTATCGCACTACCGCCTCATGGCTGCGCTTCGTGGTGCAATTTAAGCTCCATTCGATGCTGGCTGCGACATTCTTCGGTGTTTTGGCCGCAGCAGTGTTGCTGATCGGTGGACGGCGTCTTTTCGGGGGCATGTTCGATGCTGACCCCAACGCTGAAGCACCGTCCTATCTAAGCCGGCTATCGCGGGCATTCTGGTCAACGCTGATGCCAACGGCGGCAGTCGCTGCGTTCCTCTCCACGGTCTATTTGCTCTACGATTATTTTAAGGTGCTGCGCGGCGATATCGGCACGATGATGACATCGTTATTCATCGTCATAGGGCTGGTTTTCTTTGTCTACCGACTGGCTAGTGCTGTTCTGTCACCGCGTCGCCCCAGATGGCGCCTGATTGCCGTTGAGACGGGGGCTGCAAGGCTGCTGCTGTGGCTAGTCACGGCTACCGCGTTTTTCACAGGCGTCGATTTCTTTCTGTCCACGGTTTACCAGGTTCTTGGTGCGCCGCTGGCGCTGACGGTCGGCGAAAGCCTGATCACCACGGTGTTGACCGGCTTGCCAATCGTTCTGATCGGTTTCGTCAAACCGTTTGCGGATGAAAACGGCGTCGCAAAGCCTTGGCATCCGCTGCTGCGTTTCGCGCTGTTTTTCCTCGGCGGGCTTACCATTATCGCTGCGCTGCTCGGCTATATCGGGTTTGCGCGTTTCCTTGCCGCACAGATCGTTATTACCGGTGCGGTGCTGGCAACCATGTACATCGGCTTCCTTTCGGCCCGAGCGATTTCGGATGAGGGTGCGTTTGCGCACACCGTGTTTGGTCAGCGCCTGTCGCGCGCCTTTGGGTTGGATGAGACCGCACTCGATCAGGTCGGGCTTATGGTGTCGATCGCCATCAACCTTTTGATCATGGTCATCGGCCTGCCGCTGATCCTGTTCCTTTGGGGATTCCAGCCGGGGGACATCACCGCCTGGATCTATCGATTTGCCACTGAGATCAAGATTGGTTCGGTGTCGTTTTCGTTGACCGGCATTTTGACCGGCATTTTGGTCTTCATCTTCGGTTTTTTCGTCACCCGCTGGTTTCAGGGTTGGCTTGACGGGTCGGTGATGGCGCGGGGTCGGGTCGATGCCGGCGTGCGCAATTCTATCCGCACTGTCATCGGTTATATTGGGCTTGCGCTGGCTGCACTGGTCGGCATTTCGGCTGCAGGCATCGACCTTTCCAATTTGGCTCTAATCGCCGGTGGTCTGTCGCTCGGTATTGGTTTTGGCCTGCAGAATGTCGTTTCGAATTTTGTGTCAGGTCTGATCCTGCTCGCCGAGCGTCCGTTCAAGGCAGGCGACTGGATTGTTGCCGGGCCGGTGACCGGTACCGTTAAAAAGATCAGTGTTCGTGCTACTGAGATTGAAACGTTTCAACGCCAGACTGTCATTCTTCCCAACTCTGAACTGATCAATGCGGCGGTCGGCAACTGGACGCACAAGAACAAACTTGGCCGCATAGAAATCCCGATTGGCGTCGGCTACGGGTCCGACCCACGGAAAGTGCACGCGTTGCTTCTTGAGATTGCGCGCAATCACCCCCTCATTCTGAAAACGCCTGAACCGTTCGTGCTGTTTGCGGCTTTCGGCGCTTCGTCGCTCGATTTCGAGGTGCGCGTTTTTCTGGGCGATGTCACCAATGGTGTGATTGTCCAGAACGACATTCGCTTCGCCATTTTCGAAACCTTCGCAAAGGAAGGGATTGAGATTCCGTTCCCGCAGCATGACCTTAACATCAAGGGCGCAAAGGTCGAAGAACTGTTGCCCAAGAAGGCCAGGGCCGCAGCAAAGGAAACCGCGCCAAGTGCCCCAGAGGCCCAGAGAAAGCGAGAGGCCCAGCGAAAGCGCCGCACCAAGCCCGACCCGGACCAAGCCTGAACGCGTTCAGTTGGCGTTCAGCTTCGCTCCTCTATAAGGTGACATCAAGAAGGCGCAATACGCCCTTTAAGGCAACAGAGGCGGTGGAAAGCCACCGGAAAATGCTATGAAGAAATTTGGTCTCGCTCTTGCCGCGCTGCTGGTTTTCGGCGGTCACGCTTTTGCTGCCAGCGCCGTAAACACGGATGGCGAGGCGCGCACGTTGATCGTCACCGAAAACGGCAGCCAGAGCGAATTGGCGATTGCCGCTGGTGAAACGATCGAGTTCTGCGCCACGGGTTGCTTCGTGACCATGCCCAATGGCGACCGCGAGGCGCTGACGGGTGCCGAGATCATCGAGATCTCCGGCGGGGCCGCCAAAATCAAGTGAGACTGCCCCTTTGACTGCCGTTCGAGGCCGCGCCGAAATGCGCGGCCTTTGCGTCTCAGGCAAGGGTTGGTTAACGATAATGACCAATCCGCGCGCCTGAAGTTCTCAAATCTGTCCCGCCTTAACTCTCCAGCCTGCAATTCGCCGCTATACCGAAAGGTAGGGGCAAAGCGCTGAGGGCGCTGGCGGAAGTATGGCAGGCGGATGGATGGACGCGCGACCGAACAATCAGACAGTACCGCTGGCGGTCGATCTCGACGGGACACTGATCGCCAGTGATCTCTTGTGGGAAGGTGTCTTTCTCCTTCTGCGCCACAATCCGCTCCTGCTTTTCATGATCCCGATTTGGCTCATATCCGGCCCGGCGCGGTTGAAACAGGAAATTGCCGCCCGTGTCGATATCGATCCGGCAGGGCTTCCCTACCGCGCTGAAGTGCTGGGGTGGCTGCGCGAGGAGCATAGCGCCGGTCGCCAGCTCGTTCTTGCCACCGGGACGCCGCTGAAATTTGCCAATGAGATTGCCGCACATCTGGGTATCTTCGATTCCGTGCTCGCAACGGAGGGCACCCATAACCTGACGTCCGGTCGCAAGCGCGCCGCACTCGTGAACGCCTATGGCGACAGCGGCTTCGATTATGTTGGCAACAGCAGACACGACCTTAAGGTCTTTGACGCCGCGCGTCAGTCAATCGTCGTCGCACCAGATAGGCTGGCAGCGCGTTGGCAATCCGCACATGGGGCAAAGCTTATCGAGACGCCCACACCGACCGCCAAGACTGTTGTGAAAATGCTGCGGGTGCATCAGTGGCTTAAAAACGCATTGATTGCGGTCCCGATGA
The DNA here is from genome assembly GCF_015500055.1 of Mesorhizobium sp. NBSH29. Lineage (NCBI taxonomy): Bacteria > Pseudomonadati > Pseudomonadota > Alphaproteobacteria > Hyphomicrobiales > Phyllobacteriaceae > Mesorhizobium > Mesorhizobium sp. NBSH29. The sequence continues at coordinate 3,259,391 of NZ_CP045492.1, read as the reverse complement.
TCCTGTCTCACGAGTTTTTCAACACCGGGATGGCACTAGCCTGCATTCTCGCTTTCGTTTCGTTCAGCGCTGCGGCGTCGGCGATCTATATTATCAATGACTTCTTCGACCTGGCGCTCGACCGGGCGCATCCGACTAAGCGTCACCGGCCTTTTGCCAGCGGGCTTCTGTCGATGCGGTTTGGTGTGGTTGTGGCAGGGCTTTTACTTGCGCTCAGCCTTTCGCTCACCGTCTTCCTGCCCATTGAGTTCCTCGGCGTGCTCTGCGCATATCTGGCGATCACCACGGTCTATTCTTTCTCGCTCAAGCGGATGTTGCTGGTGGATGTGCTGACGCTTGCCGGTCTTTATACGATCCGCATTCTGGCTGGCGCGGCGGCAACGGGCGTCGACGTGTCGTTCTGGCTGCTCGCATTTGCCATTTTCTTCTTCCTCTCGCTGGCGCTGGTAAAACGCTATGTAGAGTTGCGCCTGTCGACACTGCCGGCGGGCGAACGGATTGCCGGGCGTGGCTACCGCGCGGAGGATCAGGAGATTGTCGCGCAGGCGGGCCTGGCATCGGCCTTTTCATCAGCGCTGGTTCTGGCGCTTTTCATCCAGAGCGATGCCGTGCGCGAACTCTATACAAAGCCTTGGCTGATCTGGCCGCTTGGACCTATCGTACTCTATCTGACTATGCGAATCTGGATTCTGGCGCGCCGTGACGAGATGAATGACGATCCTGTCGTCTTTATCATCAGCGATTGGCGTAGCCAACTCGTGGTGGCCATAGGCGCTGTGCTGCTTGTCGTTGCGGGCGTTTGAGCGTGCCGCGTTACGAAAGTTTTGGCCGGACAAACCCGCCTGCAGCGCGGGCGGTCCACGCTCCATGGGCGATTGCGCTTCTTGAAGGTGGCAAGGCCGGGGAGGGATCGCTGCTCGCCTATGGCAATGGCCGCTCCTATGGTGACAGTTGCCAGAACAGCCTTGGCGCGGTGATCGACATGCGGTCCATGAACCGCATCATCTCGTTCGATCCGGAAACAGGCATTCTGGAAGCGGAAGCAGGTGTTCTGCTCACAGACATCATCGCCCACGCCGCACCGTACGGGTTTTTCCCATACGTGGTACCGGGCACCCAGTATGTGACGCTGGGCGGCGCGATTGCCAACGATGTGCATGGCAAGAACCATCACCGGCGCGGCACTTTTGGCTGCCATGTTGTGGGATTTTCGCTGCTGCGTTCCGATGGGAGCGTTCATCGCTGTACGCGCGATGCTGAATCTGCTCTGTTTGCCGCTACCATCGGTGGCATGGGAATGACGGGATTGATGCTAGCGGCGTCGATCAGGCTGATGCCGGTAACGTCGCTGGACATCGCCGAGCGTGTCATGCCGTTCCAAAATCTTCAGGAATTTGTTGATCAGGCCGAGGTTGCCGATGCCGAAAACGAATATGCGGTTGCTTGGATCGACCAGCTAGCAACGGGGCTCCATGCCGGGCGCGGTCTTTTGCTGACAGGCAACCATGCCGACGCAGGCGATGCGCGGCACAGGACCACGCGGCTCGGCGTGCCTTTCCAGCCGCCAATCAATATCCTCAATCGGCCTTTTCTCAAGACATTCAACGCGGCATATCGGTGGTCCAAGGGCCGAACGCGCGAGAAGACCAGCGATTATGGCGGCTTCTTCTTTCCGCTCGACGGGGTGCGCGACTGGAACCGGCTCTATGGTCCGCGCGGTCTGTACCAGCATCAATCGGTCGTTCCTGAAGACGCCGCCCGCGTAACGCTACCACTGTTACTCGACGCTGCCATCGCGGCGGGGCAGGGGTCGTTCCTCACCGTGCTGAAGCGTTTCGGTGCCGTCCGGTCGCCCGGTCTGCTGTCGTTCCCACGGCCCGGCTATACGCTGACGCTGGACTTTCCCAACCGTGGCACATCGACAATTAAGCTGCTCGAACGGCTTGACGCAATCACTCTCGATGCCGGTGGGGCGATCAATCCCTACAAGGATGCGCGGCTTGGTGCACAGGCGTTTGCTGCATCATTTCCGAACTGGCGCGAACTCGAGGCGCTGCGCGATCCGGTCTTCATCTCCGACTTCTGGCGTCGCACCGCTTTGCAGCTTAACGGCTATGCGGATCAGGCTGCGGCTGCTGCGGGGTAGATCAGGTTTTATCGGTTCATGGTGAATGAATTACACATCACCAATTCACTAAATTTGTTGCTTCTGTTTCACCAAATATTTTCATCCTTGTACTAGAAGCGACACAGGGGCGGGTGCTTGCATGAAATATCTCTGGTTTATTCTCTTTACGGTTATGACTAACGCTGCGGCGCAGTTGATGCTGAAGCACGGCATGATGTCGCTTGCGCCGCTCTCCTTCGAGGGCACGAACCCGCTTATTAAAGTGCTCCAGATCGTGTTCAGCCCATGGGTGTTTCTGGGACTGTGCACCTTTGTCATCTCGATGGCGTCACATCTTTTCGTGCTGTCGAAGGTGGAGCTTTCTTTTGCCTATCCGTTCCTCAGCCTCGCCTATGTGGCGGTGGCGGTGTTTGCCTATTTCGTTTTTCGCGAAGACCTCAATGTCTGGCGGGTCGCTGGCATCGGCTTCATCTGCCTGGGCACAATCCTGATCGCGCAGGGCGGCAGCGGCCATGAAGTGGTCGAAGATGCCCAGCCAAATGTTCGTACAAGTGAGTTGGTACCATGAGACATGTCATTTTCGGCGGCGACGGCTTTGTCGGTCGCCATCTTGCACCAAAACTGATTGCCGATGGTGAACAGGTGATCGTCGCCGACATCGTCAAGAGCGATCTACCGCACTATGGCAAGGCGAAATTCGTGCACTGCGATGTCACCGATCCAGCGTCAGTTGCGGCTGTTGGAATGAAGAAAACCGATATGGTCTATAATCTGTCGGCTAAAATGCTGTCGCCGCTGCAGGTCCGTGCCAAACGTCACGACTTCTTCTATCCGGTCAACTATCACGGCACTGTCCACATCATTGAGGCCATGGATAAGGTCGGCGCCAGGAAGCTCGTCCATTTTACCACCGATATGATCTATGGGCACACGGTCACGACGCCGATGACCGAGGATCACCCGGTTTCGCCGCTCGGCGAATATGGCCAGTCCAAGCAGGATACTGAAGTGGTGGCGCAGCAATGGCGCGAGCGTGGCATGAACATTACACTGTGCCGCCCGCGTCTCATCATCGGGCCCGGCCGTCTCGGCATTCTGGAGAAACTGTTCAAGCTGATCGACAGGAACCTGCCGGTGCCGATGATCGGATCTGGCAAGAACCCGTATCAGTTCATTTCCGTGTTCGATTGTGCAGAAGCGGCACGTCTTGCCTGGAAGGCCGGCGTGCCTAACGAGGCCTATAATCTCGGCTCGCTCAATCCTCCGCCGGTGAAGAAGCTGTTGGGAGATCTCATAAACCATGCCGGTTCGAAATCGATCCTGATCCCGACGCCGGGATGGGCGGTCAAGCGCACGCTTGACCTGCTGGACCGGATGAACATGCCTTTGATGGACCCCGAGCAATATCTGATCGCCGACGAGGAGTGCGTTCTCGATGTTTCCAAGGGCAAGCGGGATCTCGGCTGGGTGCCGCAATATCGCGATGAGGACATGCTGATCGCTGCATACAAGGAATACCGCGCCAATAAGGATGGTCACGTCGTGGCTGCCGCAAACCACGTTCCGGCCGAATAGGGGATTTTTGAGAGATGACCGTCATGAGCAAGCCTAAAGCTGTCGCCGCGCGCCCGCATGTTGATGCGCCGACGCTGGTTCCCAATGCCATCCGCAAACCCGATTTGTTGAGTGTCGAGGACGCGAAGTCACTCGACGTCGCACGCATGACCGATCTGTTCAAGGCGCATGTGAACCCCGGCCAATTGCACTTCATGAAGCTTCTGGGCTTTCACAAGGTGAAGGTAGAGAGCGCTGAAGGCATGTATTATACAGACCAGAACGGCCGGAAGATTCTCGATTTCTTCGGTGGCTTCGGCTCGCTGGCGTTCGGCCACAACCATCCGCGCATCCTTGCCGCACGGCAGAAATTCCAAGAGGAAAAGCGTCACGAGATCGCGATTGCCTTCATGTCGCAATACGCGACCGCGCTGGCCAAGAACCTGGCCGCCTGCTCGCCGGGGGATCTCGATATGGTGTTCTTGGGCTCTTCGGGCTCTGAAGCAATGGAAGCGGCGATCAAGGTTGCCGAGCGCGCTGCCGGTCCGAAGCGGCCCAAGGTTGTTTATGCCGAAAACTCCTTCCACGGGAAGACCAAGGGGGTTCTCAACATCACCGACGGCCAGCTCTATCGCGGCGAGTTCAAGCTCGCCGGCAATACGGTGCGGGTGCCGTTTGGTGACATTGATGCCATCGAAAGCGCTTTCCGCTCGGACCCCGAAATCGGCGTCATCGTTCTGGAAACTATCCAGGGCGGCGGCGGTATCGTACAGGCACCGACTGAATTCTGGAAGAAGCTGCGCGCGCTGTGCGATCAGTACGGCGTCCTCTGGGTCGCCGATGAGGTTCAGTGCGGCTATGGCCGTTCAGGCCGGTTCTATGCCTTTGAACATCATGATGTCGTGCCAGACGTTACCGCGTTGGCCAAGTCGCTCGGCGCCGGCAAGGCGGCCGTGGGTGCCATGATCGCCAGTCGCGATGTCTACATGAAGGCCTATGGCACGCCGAAGACGGCGATGATCCACGCCATGGCAACCTTTGGTGGTATTGGCGAGGCGTGCGTCACCGCCATCGAGGGGCTAAACACGCTCTATGACGAGCACCTGATTGACAATGCCGCGGTGACTGGGGAATATCTGCTCGATCGGCTGAAGGACGTTCAGGCGAAATATCCAAAAATCATCAAGGATGTGCGTGGCCAGGGCTTTATGGTCGGGCTTGAATTCCATGACTTCAGCCGGACGCTGCCAATGGTGCTGCGCCCCGTCGTCGGCATGCTGGACGACAAGCTCAAGGGTTCCCTGTCGGGTTTTGTCGGTGCCCAGCTCCTGCGCGATCACAATGTGCTCGTGGCGTTCACTGAATACAATCGTAACGTTATACGGCTGGAGCCGCCGCTGATCTGCCAGAAAGAGCATGTCGACCAGTTCATCGATGCCCTGGACAAGCTTTTGGCCCGGGGCATCGTGTCCATCGTCAAGGATTTCGTGAAAAGCCAAGTTAGCTGACACCAATCCGGGGAGGGGACTATGAGGGGATCAAAGCGCTCGATCGTTGATTGGGCTGCCGATACGCGTCTGAGTAAGTGCCTTGCCGCCTGGGTGGCGAGCCGTAGGGTTTTGGACCGGCTCGCGATAAGCCTGCTGGTGGCAACGACGCTTCTTGTCGCTGCCTACAGCTGGCTCCGGCCCGACTACAATTGGGACATGCTGGCCTACGTCGCCACCGCGCTGGAAGACCGTGTCACTGATCCGGTCGAACTGCACGATCGCACTTGGGATGAGATCAGGAAGGGTGCGCTCGAAGGTGATCTTTACCGCCTCCAATACGGTTACCCCTACAACCGGCATCAGTGGGAACATCCGGTCGACTTCCAGTCGCAACTGTCAATGTACCGGGTCAAGGTCGCCTATATCGAACTGCTCAGGGTGATCGAGCCGATTTTCGGGCTCGATCGCGGTGCGATGCTGCTTTCGATTCTGCCGGCTATCGCTTTTGGTGGGCTCTCCCTGTTCTGGCTGTGGCGGGAAAATGCGCTGCAGGGTGCGTTCTTTCTGGTGCCTATGCTGGTGATGGCAGATTATCTGCACATGACAACTGCCGTGACGCCCGACATGCTTGCTGCCGTGATGGCAGTTGGTGCCATCTATCTCTTGTCAAAGGAGCGGGACATTCTTGCCTGCCTGCTACTGTTTGCTGCCGTTCTCGTCCGGCCTGATACGCTGATCCTCACTCTGGCGCTCACCATCACCGCATTCTTGTACGCCTGGCGCAGGTTGCCACTCCTCATCACGTTCATCGCTTCTTTCGTCGTGTGCATGCTCATCGAAAAGCAGGCGGGCCATCCGGGTTGGTGGGCACATTTCTATTTTTCCACGGTCAAGATCCAGAACTCCATGGCGGGTTTCCAACCGGATTTTTCGCTCATGGCCTTTGTGCGAGGTTACATACGCGGAGTAACGGTGGCGCTACTCGACAATCACTGGCCTGTACTGCTCGTATTCGGCGCTGCCACTTGGGGGCTTTTGGTGCGTTTCGGAAAGGGGCAAGTAGGCCGCTACAACGCGCTCGTCTTTGCAATGTTCATTGGAATGCTGGGCAAATTTGCCAGTTTCCCGCTGCCCGATGACCGCTTCTATTTCGTTTTCATAGCTGGCATGTCGACCCTGTTGATTGTCATGTGGAAGCCACGGCTGGATAAAACCGGCGCACGGCTCAAACCCGCCGCGATGTAAGCGCCGTCGCGCGGTCTTTTGACAATGTCGCAAACAGGCTGCGACGGCGGTGCGCCATCGCCTTATAGTCTGCCCGCAATTCGATTCCGGAGTAGCAGGCATGGCAGAGTTTCCGAAACAGGCAAAGGTCGTCATCATCGGCCTTGGCGGCATTGTGGGCGCGTCTATAGCCCACCATCTCATCGAACGCGGCTGGGACGATATTGTTGGCATCGACAAGTCCGGTATTCCCACCGACATCGGCTCGACGGCGCATGCCTCGGATTTCTGCTACACCACCAGTCACGACTTCCTGTCCTGCTGGACGACGCTTTATTCCATCGATTTCTTCGAAAAAATGGGCCATTACGCTCGCGTTGGAGGGTTGGAAGTGGCGCGTGTCGGCGATAACGCGCGCATGGATGAGATCCGCCGCAAGGTGTCGTCTGGAAAAGCGTTCGGTACTCGCGCCCGGCTGATTGAACCGGCCGAGATCAAGGAGAAGTTTCCGCTCATCGAAGAGTCGATGGTGCAGGGAGGGTTGTGGGACCCGGATGCGGGCCTTGTCATTCCGAGGTCGCAGACGGTTGCCGGCAAGCTTGTCGACCAAGCAGAAAAAACCGGCAAGCTCAAGGCTTTTGCAAACACTTCGGCGACATCGCTCATCATTGAGGGCGGACGCATCAGAGGGGTGGTCACCGAGCGCGGGACCATTATGTCTGACTATGTCGTTGTTTGCGCCGGCATCTGGGGCCGGCTGATCGCGGAGATGGCGGGGGAGGATCTTCCCGTCATGCCGATCGACCACCCGCTGACATTTTTCGGTCCCTACAATGAGTTTGCCGGCACCGGCAAGGAGATTGGCTGGCCGCTGATGCGCGACCAGGGCAATTCGGCTTATATGCGCGACACCGGCGATCCGAAAACCGCTGAAGGCGGACAGATCGAGTGGGGCTACTACGAGGAAACCAACCCGCGTCTCTGCCATCCGCGCGAAATTCTTCAGAAGCACGAGGCGCGGCTGTCGCCCTCGCAGCGCGATCTCGACATGGAACAGATCATGGAGCCGCTGGAGCGGGCCATGGAACTGACGCCGATCCTCGGCGAGCTTGGCTACAATGAAAGCCACTCTTTTAACGGGTTGTTACAGGTCACTTCAGATGGCGGGCCTTCTATGGGCGAAAGCCAGAAGGTGCGAGGCCTCTGGTATGCGGTGGCCATCTGGGTCAAGGACGGGCCCGGCATGGGCAAGCTGATCGCCGACTGGATGACGGACGGCCGTACCGAAATCGACCATCATCAAATTGACTATGCCCGGTTTAATCCTCACCAGTTGCAGGAACATGTCATTCACGACCGCTGCACAGAAACGGCGATGAAGGTCTACAATCCGGCCGTCCATCCCCGCGAACCCTTCTCCAAGGCGCGCAACATCCGCCGCTCGCCCTTCTACGAGCGAGAGAAAGAACTTGGCGGCTATTTCATGGAGCTTGGTGGATGGGAGCGGGCACATGGCTACGCTTCCAACGAACATCTTCTGAAGAAATACGCAGACCGTATACCGGTTCGGACAAACGAATGGGACAATCGCCATTTCTGGCGCGTCTCCAATGCCGAGCACCTAGCCATGAGCGAGGATTGCGGGATGGTCAATCTCTCGCATTTCGCCATGATTGATGTCGAGGGGCCCGACCATGTCGCGCTGATGGAGTGGATTTGCGCGGCAAAGATTGGCGGTGACGCCAATATCGGCAAGGGCATCTACACCCACTTCCTCGATGCGGAAGGCATGGTTCGGGCCGATCTGACCGTCATCCGCATGGAAGACCGCTGCCGCGTGGTCGACGGTGCCGATGCCGGGCCGCGCGATTTCCACCTTATGCGCCGTGTGGCGCAGGATAAGGGTTTTAATGTTACAATCACCGATGTCAGCGAGAAATTCGTCACCATCGGTGTCTGGGGTCCACATGCGCGGGAGACCCTGCAAAAGGTGGTTGAAGAACCTGAAACGCTGATGCCGGAAAATTTCCCGTTCGCCGCCATCAAGCCGGTCCGGATCGCCGGCAAGGATATTTCGGCCTTCCGCATCTCCTATGTCGGCGAGCAGGGCTGGGAATTCCACATGCGCTACGAGGACGGGCTGGCCGTTTGGGATGCGCTGCAGGGAGCCGGCATCATGGCGTTCGGCGTCGAGACCTATGCCAATACACGGCGAATGGAGAAGAGCCTCAGGCTGCAAAACGCCGATTTGTTGACCGAATACAATCTGCTCGAGGCAGACCTTGCTCGCCCGAAGGTGAAGGAGGCTGACTTCTGCGGTAAGGAAAAGCATGTGGAATACAGAGAGCGGGCAAACCAGCCCGCCATGCTGTGTACGCTGATGATGACCGACAATCACGACCAAGACGGCGTGGCGCGCTATCCTGTGGGAAACATGCCAGTGCTCGATCCGGATACTGGCGAGACGCTGGTGGATGAACTCGGGCGCCGCTCCTTCACCACTTCGGTGGCGTTCGGGCCGACCATCGGGAAGAACATCGCGCTGGCCTATCTGCCATGGAATTTCTGCCAGGTTGGGCGCAAGCTCGAGGTCGAGTATTTCGCCCAGAAGTTCCCGATCGAGGTGGCGGCTGTAGGCTATAAGCCGCTCTACGATCCGGAGAACCTCAAGCCGCGCAGCTGAGCCGTTCTCCATGCACGCGCTCGGCGCAAAGCCGGGCATGTTGGCTGGACTTGCTCCGAAGGAGTGCAAAAACGTGACTGGACGGGGGCAGATTGCGCTTGTGTGGCGGCGGTTCGGGCGTAGGCTCTGGCCATGTATGCCTTGCGCAATGCAGCACATGCCCTTGGAACGGTGTTAGCCGTTTTCCTGCCAGAGGCATATGGGCAGGCAGCCGGCGCAGTTGATGTCGCGCTGGTGCTGGCTGTGGATGTCTCGCTTTCGATGTCGCCCGGCGAACTCGATATCCAGCGGCAAGGTTATGCCGCTGCACTCACCGATGACAAAGTTTTGCGGGCCATTGCTGATGGCATCAATGGTCGCGTTGCCGTGACCTATTTCGAATGGGCCGGCGCTACCACCCAGCGCGTTATCGTGCCGTGGACAGTGATTGCCAACCGGACGGATGCCGAAGCCGTTGCTGAAAAGCTGTCGGCCATGCCACATGGTAGTGCGCGGCGCACCTCGATCTCTGGCGCGCTGGAATTCGGTGCGGATCTGTTTGCCGAAATTCCGTTTCGCGCGCTAAAGCGGGTGATAGATATTTCCGGTGACGGCCCCAACAATCAGGGCGTGCTGGTCACTGAAATGCGCGACAGGGTGGCCGCGCAGGGTATCACCATCAACGGATTGCCATTGATGACCTCAGGCGGCATGTCCTCGATCTATGATGTTTCTCAACTTGACAAATATTACGCTGACTGCGTCATCGGCGGACTGGGGGCGTTCGTTGTTCCGGTCAATGACTGGTCGCAATTTCCTGAAGCGATCCGACGCAAGCTGGTACTGGAACTGGCTGGAGAAATGCCGATGCCGCCCGTGATCAAGGTGCAATACACTCCGCCTTATGATTGCCTTGCCGGCGAAAAACTTTGGCAACGCCGCGGCTGGACGTTTGATGGCTCTCGGTGAGAGACGCTTGGCGGCTTGGTGTTTCGTTCGAAATAGCGGAGCCAAAGCCTTGGCATCCAACGGTCGCAGCCGATCGAAGCGGTCGACGGCCCAGTCTCCCCATCCAGCTCTCTAGCCACATCTCCTCTTGACTCAAATCTTCCGAAAGGTAAGCTTCTCTAGAAATACCGGCTCTGTCTGCCGGGTGGCAATCGTGCCTCGCTAGTTCCGGCCCTCTGGCCTGGCAACTCGCGGGGCATTTGTGTTTTGGGCATTTGGGTGTGAAGCAAAAGATCGAGGTTGGCGTTCTTTATTCGCGATCGGGCAGTTATCAGCTCGTTTCCGATTCGTGCCTTTCAGGCGCGATGCGCGCGATTGCTGACATTAATGCCGATCCATCTCATCCTCTTGAACTAGCGGTGGTGGCGCGCGATCCGCAAAGCAACGCCGACCGCTACGGTGAAATGTGCGCGCAAATTTTCAGAACCAGCACAGCACGCCATATTTTCGGCTGCGTGACTTCCTGGAGCCGCAAGGAAACCATCCCTGTCCTGGAAAAGGCAGGCGGAATGCTTTGGTATGCCTGTCCCTATGAGGGCTACGAAGCCAATGAGCATGTTGTCTACATGCATGCCTGTCCCAACCAACATCTGGTTCCGCTGCTCGTGCATGTTGCGCCGCAGTTTGGCGCCAACGGGTTCCTTCTCGGCTCAAACTATATCTGGGGTTGGGAAACCAATCGCGTGGCGCGGGACCTAATTGCCGATGCTGGCGGCCAAGTGCTGGGAGAGCGTTATTTGCGTATCGGCGACACCGATGTGTCGCGACTCATCGAAGAAATACGCGCAACGCGTCCGAGCTTCATACTCAACAATCTGATCGGGACTTCGTCCTATGCGTTCCTGTCGGCCTATCGCGACTTGTCGAACGAGGACCCCGCGTTTCGTCCCAAACGGTGTCCCGTCCTGTCCTGTAATCTTACAGAGTGCGAACTGCCGGCGATCGGCGCAGCCGGTAACGGACACCTGTCAGTCGGCCCCTATTTCGCGCCGCGTCCCGCAGCTTTTGGCTCCTCGTTCGAAGCGTCAGCCTATGCCTCGGTGCAGGTTATGGCGGATGTGCTATCGCGTGATCCAGAAGCGGGACCGGCGGAATTTTCAAAGGCCTTTGCTTCCCGCCGCTTTGCTACCGGTCTCGGTCCGATCACCATTGATCCCCGCACCCAACATGCAACATTGCCAGTGGTTATCGGTCGTATTGCAGACGGGGCGTTTGACGTGGTCAGTCGTATGGAGGAGGTTGAGCCTGATCCTTATCTGTCTCGCTATGACCGGGCGGCTGTATTCGGGCGACCCAAGTTAAAGGTCGTGTCATGAGCCGCGCCTCCCGCATTCCCATTCTCGGCGGTGCAACGGCGCTGGTACTGCATCGGCCCCATTTGACGGTGGCGACGCTATCTCGACAGCTTGCTGCCATCGGCCTGATAGTGAGCGATTGCTGGCCCGAACTTCCACCCAACGCTTTTGTCGCAGACTTCGTCTTTTTCGACGTCGATCTCGGCTTCGACCAGCAGTTTCCTTGGCAACCTGGTGAGGCCCCGATGCCGACAATAGCATTGATCGGCTCGGAAGCACCGGGCCGTATCGAGTGGGCTCTGTGGCACAAAGCCGACGCCCAGATGATCAAGCCGGTTGGCAAGGCTGGCGTTTATTCCGCCCTCTTGATCGCCCGCCAGACATTTGAGGCGCGTCGGGCGCAGGCCGCCCAGATCGCCGCCCTGCAAGCGCGAGTGGCCGAGCGGCAAACGATAGTCCGCGCGGTTGCAGTACTGGTGGCGCAAGGGGTCGATGACGAACGCGCCTATCATCAATTGCGGTCACTTGCCATGAACTGGAACGTTGCCATCGAGCAGGCGGCGCAACGTGTTGTTGCCATGGCGGGAGAGGATAGGAATGACCGTGCGAACCGCGTCTGAGGCCGTGGCGGTCTCCCCGATGTCGAGCGCCGTCCGGGCCGGGGTGTGGCGTAAGCTGTTGCAGCGCAAGATCGCGATGGGCGGGATCGTCATCATCTTCATCGTGGTTGCGGGGGCGATCTTTGCACCTTGGCTTTCAGCCTATGATCCGAACGATCAGATGTTTGACGCGTTGACACTCGAAGGTGCACCGCTGCCGCCAAGCGCACAATTCTGGCTCGGCACGGACCTTCTCGGTCGCGATCTCTTCTCCCGCATTCTCTATGGTGCACGCACATCGCTGATCATCGGTGTTGTTGCCAATGGCGCAGCCTTGTTGATTGGCACGCTGGTGGGCGTCACCGCAGGTTATTTCCGCGGCTGGATTGGCGGTGCGCTGATGCGGTTTACCGACTTGATGATGGCTTTTCCGGCGTTGCTTTTGGCGATTTGCCTCGCCGCCGTTTTCCAACCCAGCCTGTGGATCGTTGCGCTGGTGATAGCCCTGGTGAATTGGGTACAGACCGCGCGCATCATCTTCACCGAAACGAGCTCTCTGGCGGAGCGCGAATTCATTGATGCAGAACGCACGATCGGCGCCTCGACGCCGCGCATCCTGTTGCGGCATATCCTGCCGCATCTGCTGCCGACAATCATCGTGTGGGGCACGCTTGGTATCTCCACCACAGTGCTGCTGGAGGCAACGCTGTCCTATCTCGGCATTGGGGTGCAGCCACCGACCGCTTCATGGGGCAATATCATCTTCGAAAACCAGACCTACTTTCAGGCAGCCCCTTGGCTGGTGTTCTTCCCGGGTGCCGCCATTTTGGCGCTGGCACTGGCATTCAATCTGGTCGGCGACGCTTTGCGTGACATTCTCGATCCAACACAGCGGGGCCGCACATGATAGCTTATGTCGCGCGCCGGCTGGTTCAGGCCTTTTTCCTTTTGATAGGCGTCTCTCTCATCACCTTCGTCATTCTATATCTGCTGCCCGCAGATCCGGTTCGACAGATTGCCGGGCGCAGTGCGACGGCGGCGACCGTCGAGAGCATCCGTCAGCAACTGGGGCTCGATCAGCCATTTGTCATTCAATACTGGCGCTATCTCACAAACCTTCTCAGCGGCGATCTTGGGCGCTCTTATCTTCAGCGGTCCGAAGTCAGTGAGCTGATTGCCGCACGGCTACCCGCCAGCCTACTCCTCATGGTCGGGGCTATCAGCTGTGAAGTTATCGTCGGTGTCAGTATGGGGTTGATCGCGGCGGTGCGGCGAGGCGGCGCCACCGACCAAACGCTGATGGTGGCTTCCTTCATTGGCGTTTCTGCACCCCAATTCGTGGTGGGTCTGTTGCTGCTTTACGTTTTTGCAGTCCGGCTCGGATGGTTTCCCATTGGTGGCTACGGCACGTGGCGTCATCTTGTGTTGCCATCGCTGACGCTAGGACTGCTTGGCGCCGGCTGGTACGCGCGCATGATGCGCTCCTCGATGATCGACGTGTTGCGGCAGGATTACATTCGTACTGCCCGGGCAAAAGGGCTTGGCGGTTCCAAGATACTCTTGCGCCATGCCTTGCCCAACGCGGTTCTGCCCGTCATTGCCATGATTGGCATAGACATAGGGCTCTTCATGGGCGGCATCGTGGTTGTCGAGAGCGTCTTCGGCTGGCCGGGTATTGGTCAGCTTGCGTGGCAGGCGATCCAGCGCGTCGACATCCCCATCATCATGGGCGTCACCATTGTATCGGCATGCGCCATCATCCTTGGCAACCTGCTCGCCGATATCGTCACGCCGTTCATCGACCCGCGCATCAAACTTCGCTGACACTCAAACAAAACCAAGAAAGGGAACACTCCAAATGAAACGATATCTTGCCTCAACCGTCGCGGCGTCTGCCTTGGCACTCATGCTGGCCCTGCCGGCTTCCGCCCAGGAGGAAAAGCTCGATCCCAATGCCAAGCCGGGGGGCGAAATCGTCGTCACCTACAAGGATGACGTGGCAACCCTTGACTCGGCCATCGGCTATGACTGGCAAAACTGGTCCATGATCAAAAGCCTCTATGATGGCTTGATGGACTACGAACCCGGCACAACCATCCTGAAGTCCGATCTCGCAGAGAGCTATGAGATTTCACCGGATGGCAAAACGTTCACGTTCAAGCTTCGCAAGGGCGTCAAGTTCCACAATGGCCGCGAAATGACAGCCGACGACGTGAAGTATACGCTCGACCGTGTCACCAATCCAAAGACGCAGAGCCCGGGAGCGGGCTTCTTCGCCTCGATAATGGGCTATGACGATGTCGCAGGCGGCAAGGCTGAGAGCCTGTCCGGGATCACAGTTGTCGACCCATCTACGGTCAAGATCGAGCTATCGCGCCCGGACGCGACGTTCCTCCATGTCATGGCGATCAATTTCAGCCACATCGTCCCGAAAGAAGCTGTTGACCAATTTGGTGCGGATTTCGGCAAGAACCCCGTAGGCACCGGCGCCTATAAAATGGCGGAATGGACGCTTGGCCAGCGTCTCGTTTTCGAACGCAATGCGGACTATTGGCACAAGGGACTGCCTTACCTGGACAAGATCACTTTCGAGATAGGTCAGGAGCCGATAGTCGCTCTGCTGCGCTTGCAGAAGGGCGAGATTGATGTTCCTGGAGATGGCATTCCGCCAGCCAAATTCCAGGAAGTCATGAATGATCCCGAGCAGAAGGCGCGGGTGGTGGTTGGTGGCCAGTTGCACACTGGTTATGTCACGATGAACACCACGATGCCGCCCTTCGATAACGTCAAGGTGCGCCAGGCTGTCAACATGGCGATCAACAAGGATCGCATCGTCCAGCTGATTAACAACCGCGCGGTGCCGGCAAACCAGCCGTTGCCACCCTCCATGCCGGGATACGATACTGCCTACAAAGGCTATGCCTTTGATGTGGAGAAGGCCAAAGCGTTGCTCGCAGAAGCTGGACATCCAGACGGCTTCGAGACTGAGCTATTTGCCATGAACACGGACCCCAATCCGCGTATCGCGCAGGCCATCCAGCAGGATCTTGCGGCCGTGGGCATCAAGGCCGGCATCAAGGCCCTGGCACAGGCCAATGTCATTGCCGCCGGTGGCGACAAGGCCGGAGCTCCCATGATCTGGTCCGGCGGCATGGCTTGGATAGCCGACTTCCCCGATCCTTCAAACTTCTACGGCCCGATCCTGGGTTGCGGCGGTGCGGTACCGGGCGGTTGGAACTGGTCATGGTATTGCAACGCCGACCTCGACAAAAAAGCGGCTGAAGCTGATGCCATCGTCGATCCTGCGAAAGCAGAAGACCGCAGCAAGATGTGGAGCGAAATCTATGGTCAGGTTATGGAAGACGCACCGTGGGCGCCTGTGTTCAACGAGCAGCGTTTTACCATGCGTTCGCCCCGCATGGCGGGTGACGACAAGCTCTATGTCGATCCCGTCCACATCCCGATCAACTATGACTATGTGTATGTGAACGATGTGCAATAACTGCGACTACACCATTCACGGGCGCCATCATCATTTCGGCTGGGACAATTCTTTTGTCCCGGCCGAGAAGGTGGCGCCCGGCGCGACCCTCGAGTTTGAATGCCTGGATTCGTCGGGTGGCCAACTCAAGGCATCCAGCACTGTAGACGATGTGCCTTTGCTTGATTTTGCCACGATCAATCCGGTTACCGGTCCGATCTTTGTCGAAGGGGCAATGCCTGGCGACGCGCTTAAAATCACCATCAACGAATTCAAACCGTCCGGCTTCGGCTGGACCGCCAACATTCCAGGCTTCGGGCTGTTGGCCGACGATTTCAAGGAACCTGCTCTCAACATCTGGAAGTACGATCCGGCGACCTTGAAGCCGGCATTGTTCGGCAAGAATGGCAGGGTTCCGCTCAAGCCTTTCGCCGGAACCATCGGAAATGCCCCCGCAGATCTGGGTTTGCACTCTGTCGTTCCGCCAAGGCGCATGGGCGGCAATCTCGATATCCGCGATCTAGCCGCAGGTACGGTGCTGTATTTGCCTGTCGAAGTTGCAGGGGCGCTGTTTTCCGTTGGAGATACCCACGCCGCGCAAGGAGATGGCGAGGTGTGTGGCACAGCGATTGAAAGCCCCATGAACGTTGTGGTTACCCTAGATCTGGTCAAGGACGCGCGATTGAAAATGCCGCGCTTTACGACGCCAGGTCCAGTTACGAGCCACCTCGACAGAAAGGGTTACGAGGTTACGACAGGCATTGGCACCGATCTCATGGATGGAGCCAGGGCGGCGGTATCCCAAATGGTTGACCTATTGGCCGGTCGCTACAATATGGACGCTGTCGACGCCTATATGCTGTGTTCAGTCTGCGGCGATCTGAGGATCAGCGAGATTGTCGACATGCCAAATTGGGTGGTTTCGTTCTATTTCCCGCGCTGTGTGTTTGAATGACCGCCAAAACGTCGACTGAGCCGGTCCTGACAGTCTCTGACCTTACCGTATCCATTCGCGGGGAGGCGACTGATTCAGCTGTCGTGAGTGATTTTAGTTTCTCCCTGCATCGGGGCGAGACGCTGTGCATCGCCGGTGAGTCCGGGTCGGGCAAGTCGGTCACCTCGCTTGCGATCATGGGTCTGCTGCCGCAACCGGCCGCGCGCATTACCAGCGGATCGATCAGGCTCGGCGACCGCGATCTGACGCATCTGCCGGAGCGGCAAATGCGCGAGATTCGCGGCAACCAAATTGCCATGATTTTCCAGGAGCCGATGACATCGCTCAACCCGGTGCTTACCATCGGGCGGCAGTTGGTAGAGGCGATCGAGACGCATGCCGCACTTTCAGGCACCGCAGCGCGCGCCGTTGCTGTAGAGGCCTTGAAGGCTGTACGCATCCCGGACCCTGAAGCGCGGATGAAGCGATATCCGCATGAACTATCCGGCGGCATGCGCCAGCGCGTCATGATCGCCATGGCGCTGGCGCTCAAGCCAGACGTGCTGATTGCCGACGAACCGACCACGGCCCTCGACGTGACAGTTCAAGGCGAGGTGCTGGAACTGTTGCGCGATCTCCAGGCAACACACGGCACTGCAGTCATCCTCATCACACACGACATGGGCGTTGTGGCCGAGATGGCGGATCGCGTCATCATCATGCGCCATGGCAGAAATATCGAAGAAGGAACGACACGCGATATTTTTGAGCGGCCACAGGCTGAGTATACGCGTGAATTGCTGGCCGCCGTTCCCAAGATGGGAGCCGGTCGGCTGGGTGCGCAGACATCGCCTGTCCTGCCCCGGACGGCAGAAGTGTCACAGGCACTTCACCCCGTTGTCCGCATCCGCGACCTGCATGTTCATTTTGATCTACGTGGCGGCTTTTTTGGCCGCGTCGACCGACGCGTTCACGCGGTGGAAGGCATCGGGTTTGACATCGCTGCACACGAAACGGTGTCGCTTGTGGGAGAATCCGGTTGTGGGAAGTCCACCACGGCGAAGGCGATTGCAGGTCTGGTTCCGTTCGCCGGCGAGATCAGCATCAATGGGCGTAACGTCGTGGGTCTGGATAGAGCAGGGCACCTGGCCATCAAGCGCGATGTCCAGATGATCTTTCAGGATCCCTACGCTTCGCTTGATCCGCGGATGCGCGTGGGCGAATTGGTTGAGGAGCCGCTGCTTGTCCACGGGATCGGCTCGGCTGCAAAACGGAGGGAACAGGCGGCCTATCTGTTTGAACGCGTCGGTTTGTCTGCTGACCAGATGGAGCGCTATCCGCACGAATTCTCCGGAGGGCAGCGCCAGCGCATCTGTATTGCGCGCGCCCTGACATTGAAGCCAAAGCTGATTATTGCCGATGAGAGCGTGTCGGCACTCGATGTTTCGGTGCAGGCGCGTGTGCTCACCCTTCTCAAGGAACTGCAAAAAGAATTTGGTCTCTCCTACCTTTTCATTTCACACGATATGGCCGTGGTGGAAAATATCTCTGACCGGGTGGCAGTGATGTATCTGGGTCAGATTGTCGAGATGGGCACGCGCGACCAGGTTTTTTCCAACCCCCAACACGCCTATACGCGTCGACTGATTGACGCCGTCCCAAACCCAGACCCACGTAATCGCCGGACCGGCTTCACACGGCTCGACGCCGAGATCCCTAGTCCAGTGCACGCTCTCGGTAATCCTCCAGAAAAGCGCGTGCTGAACGATGTGGGCGAGGGGCATCTGGTAGCGGCAGGCTAAGGTATCCAGTCGGCCTAGCGGCTACAAATCTCGAAGCCATCGAAAAGTACCGCCAGGCAGATTTCTGCCTGGCGGTAACGCATCGCTAGTTTTTCACGGTGTCTTCAAGAAAGAACCGGCCGAGAGGATTCTGATAGAAATTCTCGATATTTTTGCGCGACACATTTATGAAGGGGCTGTAGTAAAGATCGATCCAGTTGACATCATCCTTAGCCATTTTCTGGATATCGATGTACATCTGCTCGCGCTTTTCTGAATCCATTTCGATGCGCGCAGCCGATACCAGATCTTTCACTTTGTCGTTCTGATAATGGGTCATGTAGTTGTTGTTGGTATCGTGTCCGAGAACAAAAGTTGTCTTCTGATCGGGATCGAGAATGTCGTTGGTCCAGTAGTTGACGCCAATGTCATAGTCACCTGCCACCAGCATGTCCCACTCCTGGCTTGGGTCGACTTTCTGCAGATTAACGGTCACGCCAGCTTTCGAAAGCTGTTGCTGCAAGAGAACAGCGGTCTGCTCAACGACTTCGTCGCCAGCGCGGACCAGGTAGTTCAACGTCAGGTCTGACGCACCCGCGTCTGCCAGCATCTGCTTGGCTTTTTCGGGATCGTAGGGGCGCTGCAGATTGTCAGCATAATAATAAAGCGCACCCTTAGGGACATAGGAATTGGCGATTTCACCAAGTCCGAACGTCACTGTATCGATTACCGCTTTCTTGTCGATCGCCAGATCCAGCGCCTGGCGGACTTCTTTTTTCGCGAGTGCGCCATTCTTGTGGTTGATCAACAGATGATCTTCACGAGTTGAGGGGTCTAGGTGAACGGTGAGGTTCGGGTCTTTTTGCAGTTCGGCAACCCGGGAGAACGGCACGAAGATTGCGGTGTCGAGTTGACCCGCCTGGACATTCAGCATGCGCGTATTGTCGTCCGGCACCGAAATCCATTCCACGCCGTCGAGGCTGACACGGTCTGCCTGCCAGAAACTGGGGTTTTTCTCCAGGATGACACGGTCGCCGCGCCGCCATTCCTTGACGACAAATGCGCCGGATGACACCGGCTTCTCCGCATGAGCTTCCTGTCCCACTGTCTCAAGTGCCTTCTTCGACAAGACCGAAACGCCTGGAAACGCGAGTGTCGACAAGAACGGAGCAGAGGGTGTCGTGAGCTTAACCGTAAGCGTCCTGGCATCCGTCGCCTCGGCCGTTTCGATCACCTTATACGTGTCGCTCCACAGTGAACCTTTGTCATCTCGCGTTCGCAGCAATGAGTAGGCTGCGTCTTCGGCCGTAAGCGGCGAGCCGTCGGAGAACTTGGCATCGCGCAGCTTCAGAACATAGGTCAGACCATCTTCACTTACTGTCCAGCTTTCGGCCAGGCCCGGCTCAAGTTTGGTCCCTGTCTTGTCGACCCGGATCAGAACATCATAAAGATTAGCGTAGACCCACAGATCTATATTCTGGGCGGTCATGATCGGGTCGAAGGTGGTGGAATCTTCGCGCCGGCCGATTGTCAATACGCCCGCAGCCTCCGCGATGCTGGCTCCCAGCGTGACGCTTGCCATCAACGTGGCAAATCCGATTCTCAACATGTTCTTTCTCATCTCAAGGTTCCCTTTTTGTTGTGGTTATAGTTGGTGCTTCATCGATGCACGGCTTCGGAATGTACGGATTGTCCGCCGAACTGAATTGTCGGTAGGAGTGGCCGGTCGGGATCAATGTGCGGAATGGCGGCTATCAGCGATGCCGTGTAAGCATGCTTCGGTCGCGCGAATACTTCGGCAGAAAAACCTTCCTCGACGATCTCGCCCCGGTACAAGACGATTACGCGCTCGCACAGGTTTCGCACGATCGCCAGGTCATGGGCTATGAAGATCAAAGTCAGCGCCATCTTCTGTTTAAGGTCCCGGAACAGTTCGATGATCTGCGCCTGGATCGTGACATCGAGTGCTGCAACGCATTCATCTGCGATGATCAGCCGGGGGTCTACGGCCAGCGCACGTGCAATGCCGGCGCGCTGGCATTGACCGCCGCTCATGCTTCGCGGTTTGCGGGCTAGAAATTCCCGGTCGAGGCCAACCAGTTCAAGCAACTGCTCACAGCGTTCGCTGATCTGTTCGGTCTGGACCTTACCCTGAACTTTCAGGACCTCGGCCAGCATGTCGCCGATTGTCAGTCTGGGGTTGAGGGCATTGTAGGGATCTTGGAACACCATTGCAGTCTGTTGCCTTAACGTCCGTAGCGCCTCGGGCTGGCTTGCGGTGATATCCTCACCATTGTAGCGAATGCGGCCTGACGATGCAGGCGTGAGCCCCAGCATGGTGCGCGCCAGAGTGCTCTTGCCACTGCCGGATTCGCCGACGATGCCGACGGTTTCGCCCGGCATAACGCGCAAACTGATACCATTTACCGCGCCAACCGATTTGTCCTTCTTGAAAATTCCGCCTTTGGAAAACCGTACAAATAAATCATCGATCTCAAAGATCGGCAGGGTTTTGTCGCCTTGCGTTGCGGCAGCAGCCACACCTTCCGATTGATTATCATCCTCGGGTATTGACGGATGGCTGGCGATCAACTCGGCCGTGTAAACGTGTTGCGGTTTGGTGAGAAGCGACCGCTTCGGTCCCTGCTCGACAAGCTGGCCATTGCGCATCACCGCGATCCGATCGCACACTTGAGCGACAACGCCCAGATCATGGGTGATAAGAATGATGGACAGTCCCCGCTTGTCGCGCATGTCTGCGAGCAGGCGCAGGATTTGTGCCTGGATAGTCACGTCCAGTGCAGTCGTGGGTTCGTCTGCGATAAGGATTTTCGGATTACAGGAAATTGCGGCACCGATCATCGCGCGTTGCCGCATGCCGCCGGAAAATTCATGCGGGAACTTGTCATATTGGGTGGTCGGATCGGGGAACCCGACCAGATCCAGGATCTCCGTAGCTGCTGCGCGCGCCGTTTTCACATCAGTGTTCTGGTGAAAACGGATGCCCTCCGCGATCTGGTCACCAATGCGCATAACGGGATCGAGATGGCTAGTCGGGTTTTGAAAGATCATACCGATCTCGCCGCCGCGCACCCGAAGCATTTCCGCCTCCGACGCGGTTGTAAGTTCCTGTTGTCCAAGTTTGATGGATCCGCCGGTAATATGCAGTTTTTTGGAGGGCAGGAGACCTACAATCGAGCGACAAAGCAGGCTTTTACCTGAACCGCTCTCGCCGACGAGCCCAAGAATTTCGCCTTCACCCAAATCGAGCGAGATGGAATCGAGCAGCCGGTGTGGAGCACCATCAGTGTCTAGATCGAGGGTCAACTCGGTGACTGAGAGCAGGGGGGCGTTCATTCATGAACCCCCAGGAGGTCGCCCAACCCATCTCCAATCAAGCTGAAGGCAAAGGCAAGAACGACGATCGAAAGCCCCGGAAACAAAGTGATCCACCATGCTGTGGTAATGAAAGGTTGGCCTTCCGCCACCATCACCCCCCATTCTGCCAAGGGTGGTTGTACGCCAAGGCCGAGATAGCTGATCGCCGCGCCGTTGAGCAGCACGAGGACGGCGTCCGACATGGCAAATACCAGCGATCCGGCCACCGCATTGGGCAGCAGGTGCCGGAACATGATGCGGGTGCGGCTGAACCCCAGGCTGGTGGCTGCTACGGCATAATCGCTGTTCTTGATCACTAGGATCTGGGCCCTGATAAGCCGCGCATAGGACACCCATCCCACCAGCGCCATGGCGATGTAAAAGCTTGCCAGGCCCGGTCCCAGAATAGCAATGATGGACAGCATCAGGACGAGGAAGGGAAATGCCAGAATGATGTCGACGATGCGCATGAAAATCACATCGACGATCCCACCGAAGAACCCGGCTAGCGTGCCAAGAAGCGTTCCGATTACAAGCGGGAAGATGACGCCGATAACAGCGATCTGCAGGTCGATCCTGGTCCCCCAAATGACCCGGGAGAAAATGTCACGGCCGAAATTATCGGTTCCAAAGGGATGTAGCAGCGAGGGTGGCTGCAGCCGAACCAGTGCATCCTGCGCGATAGGGTCGTATGGGGCGATCCAGGGTGCGGTAATTGCCATAACAAGAAAAAGCGCAAGCAGCGTGGCACCCGCCACCAGTGCGACGCGACGCCCCGCTAAGCGTTGCCACCCGGCAAACTGGGTGAAGACACTGGACGGGCTCATAGCTTTACCCTCGGGTCGAGTGCAACGGTAGCAATATCCGCGAGGAAATTGATCAACACGGTTGCGCAGGCAAGCACCATGGCGATGCCTTGGACAACCATGTAATCGCGCGAAAAAATGGCCCGCACCAGCAGTTGGCCCATGCCGGGAAGCGCGAAGACGGTCTCAATCACCACCGTTCCGCCAATGAGCCAGCCGATGTTGACGGCCAAAAGATTAACGGTGGGAACCAGTGAGTTGGGCACCACATGCCGCCAGAAAACAATGCTTTCTGGCATTCCGCGGGCGCGTGCTGCTGTCGCAACATCAGAACGCAACGCCTCGACCATAGCCGCCCTTAGACTGCGGGCCAGAACTGTCGACAGGGACAGAGCAATCGTTAGGCTGGGCAACACCAGATGTGCCGCCTTTTCCCCAAAAGTATTTCCATATCCGGAAACCGGTAGGACCCCGAGCTTGACGCTGAACAAGATGATCAGCATCAGGCCGAGCCAGAATGGTGGGAAGCCGATGCCGAAGGTGGATGTGACACGGATGAGATGGTCGGCCCATCGCCCTTGGTTGCGCGCGGCAATCGCCGCCATCGGTACCGCGATCAGGATTGATAGCAACACGCTGCAAAGCACCAGCGCCAATGTCGGTTCGATACGGGTGGCAATGAGCTTGAGAACATCGATCTTGTAAAGGATTGAACGCCCCATCTCGCCGTTCCACAGGTTTTTGATGAAGTAGAAATACTGCACCCACATGGGCTCGTTCAGACCGTACTGCTCACGGATACGTTCCAGCGCGTCGGGCGTCGCGCGCGTTCCCAGCAGTACACGCGCCGGGTCACCTGGAATCAATCGTACCAGAACGAAGGTGATCACGCTGATGCCAAAGAGCACAGGCAAAAACTGCAGCGGCCTGAAGAGGACGAACCTATATCGGTGCATTGTTTTCCGGGACCTGCCGTGACCGTGGGTCCATCAAGCGGCCTTGTGGCGCGCGAGGAACGCTTTCAAGATAGGGTAATATGTACCCGGATTTTCGTAGAATGGCATGTGGCTGGCGTTCGCAATGACGTGAAGCTCGGCCTTGGGTATGGCAAGCTTCATTCGAAGCCCGCAGGCGGGGGTCAACTCGTCGTGCTCACCATGCGTGATCAGGACCGGTACCTGAATTTTCGGCAGATCCCCAATACGGTTCCAGTCTTTCAGGTTGCCGGTATAAAGAAACTCATTTGGTCCCTGCATGGTTGTGTAGGGGCCCATGTTCCAGTCGGTGAGCGAGCGAACAACTGGTGCCGGCCATTCGGCCATGCGGCACACGTGGCGATAGTTGAGTATCGTGATCGCTGCCATGTATTCGGGGTGGTCCAGCGTTCCCTGAGCCTCATGCTTTTGCATCATGGCCACCGTTTCCGGTCCGAGCGCAGCGCGCAAACGCTCAAGCTCGATGATGAGATGCGGCATGTCTGCGACAGTATCTTCCAGGATCAGCGTTTGCAGATGTTCCGGGTAAGCCAGCGCATAGTCGATTGCGAGCCATCCTCCCCAGGAATGGCCGAGCATGTGGACCTTTCCAAGTCCGAGAGCTTTTCGAACAGTTTCAGTCTCCTCGACATAGCGGCTGATGGTCCACAGCGCGGCGTCTGTAGGGCGGTCGGAGGCTCCTGTACCAAGTTGGTCGAAAGCCACCACGCGGTACCCTTCGTCCACCATGCAGGAATGAGCCTCCCGCAGATAATCGCAGGGTAGGCCAGGTCCACCGTTAAGGCAAAAGACCGTCTCGCTACCCGCGCCAAAGCTATAGGCAATGATTTTGTGGCCGTTGACATCAACTTCGATGCGTTCGTCGGCTTGAATTTCACGCCACACTGGCAACTCCAACTGCTAAGCACTTGAGCATGCCGGCATATTAACGCACGGTGTTGGCTATGTTAGCTATAAGAAGTGATAGGGTGCCAGTAAGCGACCTTCAGGAGTACGGCCATGATGGAATCAATCGACACCATCAGAGACTGTTTTGCAGGGCAGGAAACTCTGGATGCATGCGTCGATCAGGCCTTCAGCCTTTTGGGCGCGCTGGGCTTTGAAGGGCTCGTCTACGACTACACTCCCGTTCCATTCGATCTCGATGGCTCCATCATGGTTCCGTCGTTGCTGACGTCGCGAAATATGGCTGACGACATGAACGAATATTGGTGCGAGCGGGGCTATGGCAGGATCGATCCGATTCAAAAAGCTGCGGCTCGTACTTCGGTGCCCTTCTTCTGGAAATTTGATAAATCAGCGGATACGCAAATCCGGGAATTCCTCACGGAGGATTCCGAGCCCGTCGTTCACTACATGCGCCAGCGCGATCGTACAAATGGCGTGACGATACCGATCCATTTGCCGGGAGGCGGGTACGCGACCCTCAATGGCATTGGCTTTCGTCGCGAAGTCGAATTTGCCCGGGACGCGCGCCACATGGCGGATTTTGGTTTCCTGGCTCATATCTTTCACGAATGCGCCTTTGAGCACTTCGACCAGTCGGCATTGCGGCCCAACGTTACGCCGCTGACTGAACGGGAACGCGAATGTTTGCGCTTTTCCTCGCACGGTCTTTCGGCCAAAGAAATATCACGGATCATCGACCGTTCAGTCCCGACCGTGGTCATGCATTTGGCCGCGGCGACGCGCAAACTTGGCGCAAAGAACCGCACCCAAGCTGTGGTGCGGGCAACGCATTATCGCATGCTCGACGGTTGAACGACCATTTCACCCTATGATTTTTGATAGGGTGCAGGGTGTTTTAATGCATCCTATGCTGACGGACATCTTCTTTGGTGGGAGGTCCGTGGTGAATATGGTAGAAGGCTTTGTCCCGTTTAGGGACTATCGGACGTGGTACCGCGTCACTGGGTCGCTGGAATCGACAAACAAGCTGCCTCTCATTGTTGTTCATGGTGGCCCTGGCTGTACACATGACTATGTCGAGTCGTTTAAGGCAATCTCGGACCTGGATGGTCGTGCAGTGATACACTACGACCAGTTGGGCAACGGTAAGTCGACCCACCTACCGGATAAGGGGCCGGACTTCTGGACCGTTGCTCTCTTTCTCGAAGAGCTGGATGCTGTGCTGAAGCATCTCGGGATCAGCAAACGCTACGCGCTCCTTGGGCAGTCTTGGGGGGGCATGCTAGGAGCCGAGCATGCTGTGCGCCGACCGACTGGGTTGAAGGCGCTGGTCATCGCAAACTCGCCTGCAAACATGCGTACCTGGGTTGCGGAAGCCAATCGGTTGCGGCGCGAACTGCCGCAAGACGCGCAGGACACACTGACTCGGCATGAAAACGCGGGAACGATCAGCGATCCAGAATATGTGACCGCGTCAAGAGTGTTTTACGACCGGCATGTGTGCCGCGTCGTTCCATGGCCGCCCGAAGTGGCCCGAACCTTCGCCGCAATTGATGAAGACAATACCGTCTATCGCAATATGAACGGCCCGACCGAGTTTCATGTCATCGGAACTTTGAAGGATTGGACCATAGAAGATCGCCTGCATCGCATCGATGTACCCTCCCTGATGATCTCCGGCCGCTTCGACGAAGCAACGCCGCTCGCGGTAAAACCATACGTTTCCCATATCCCGGATGTGCGATGGGTGGTGTTCGAGCACTCCAGCCACATGCCGCATGTCGAGGAAAAGGACCTTTGCATGAGCACCGTGTCCGAGTTCCTTAGCGTCCACGACTGATCGCCCGGTAAGTGAAGGACAAGTGATGAACTGGAAGACCGCCTATCGCTCGTTTTACTACGCCAACGCTGACGAACCGGATGACATTCACCTTGATCCATCGAGCACAGCGCTTCTCGTCATAGATGTTCAAAACACCTATCTCAGCCCGAAGGATACCGCGGAAGAAAACCAACGCTGGAAGCCGTTTTTCGACCGTATGCGTCATACGGTCATTCCTAACATCGCCAATTTAATTGCCGAGTGCCGGCAGCGGAAAGTCGAAGTGATTCACGCGCGCATCGCTTGCAGTACGCGTGACGGAAGAGACCGTTCGCTCAGCCAGAAAAAGCCGGGTTTCAACTATCTGCTGCTGCCCAAGGACAGCACGGAAAGTCAAATTGTCGACGAACTTGCGCCTGGGCCGGATGAGATTACAGTGCTGAAAGCCACTGACAGCGCGCTCACTGGAACAAATCTGCGCCTGGTGCTGCACAATATGGGCATCAAGAATGTCATCTGCGTCGGTATTTTCACGGACCAGTGCGTGTCGTCGACCGTCCGCAGCCTGGCGGATGAGAGCTTTGGCGTTCTGGTTGTCGACGAGTGCTGCGCAGCGGCAGCCATGGATCTGCATGAGCGCGAACTCGATATCATCAACATGATCTATTGCCACGTTGTCAGCCAGTCCGACGTGCTGTCCTTTCTGGACTGACACGCGACGCCACCAATCGTATGGACGCTTATTAGCACCGGGCGGCGACCGCGTTGCCGTGAGAAAACGCGGTCGCCTGAAAGAATCAGGCTGCCAGCAACAGCCTACGGTCCAGACGTTCCTGTTGTGGCGAGCGGGCGTAGA
This sequence comes from Mesorhizobium sp. NBSH29, assembly GCF_015500055.1. Classification (NCBI taxonomy): domain Bacteria; kingdom Pseudomonadati; phylum Pseudomonadota; class Alphaproteobacteria; order Hyphomicrobiales; family Phyllobacteriaceae; genus Mesorhizobium; species Mesorhizobium sp. NBSH29. Next base: position 3,232,469 of record NZ_CP045492.1, on the reverse strand, counting down.
GTTCGCGGTAGCATTTGGAAAAATGGGAGGCCGAGACAAAGCCGCAGGCGACTGCAACCTCCACCACCGGCAACGACGACTGGATGAGCAGATGGCGGGCTCGGTCAAGCCGGATTTCCAGATAATAACGCGCTGGCGAGCGGCCCATCTCGGTGCGGAACAGCCGCTCGATCTGGCGTCTGGACAGGCCTACTCCATCTGCGATCTCGATGAGCGATAGCGGCTCGGAGAGATTTGCTTCCATCAGTTCGATGATGGTCAGCACCTTTGCATTCTGCACGCCAAGCCGGGCGCGTAGAGGCAGGCGCTGGCGGTCGGTGGGGCTCCGCACGCGGTCGGTCAGCATCTGCTCGCAGACGCGGTTGACGAGGTTTTCGTCAAAATCATCGCCCATAAGTTTTAGCATCATGTCCAGCGCGGCGGTGCCACCAGCGCAGGTATATATGTTCTGATCAACTTCGAAGAGATCAGCAAAAACATTGGCCTTGGGGAAGGCTTCCGCAAAGCCTGGCAGGTTTTCCCAGTGGATGGCGCAGCGCTTGTTGGATAACAGGCCGGCCGATGCCAGCAGGTAGGCGCCGGTGCACAGGCCACCGATTGCCACGCCGCGATTATATTCCTCGCGTAGCCAGGCGAAGGTGGACTTGTTGCTGTATTTCTCGACGTTAATGCCGCTGCAAACTACAACCATGGAAGGGCGTTCGGGCCCCGCCATCTTCTTGCGCTCTTCTTCCAGTGAGGTGTTGACGGCGCATTCGACGCCCGTAGAGGCCTGAACCGGCTTTCCGTCGAGGCTGGCCAGCCGCCACTTGTAAGCCTCGTAACCGAGCATTCGGTTCGCAATCCGCAAGGGGTCGACTGCGGTCGCAAACGCAACCATCGTGAAGTCGGGAACGAGATAGAAAACAAGCGATCGCTTGACCGTATGCTTGATGACGTCCACGGAGCCCACCCACGGTAATGTCGCGGACAGAATGTCGCGATCAGCAAAGCGTCATGCGAATTTTAGTTGGAGTCAATGGGGTTTGGCGTGTCGCGGCTAAAATGTTGCGAGACCGCTAATTAGCGCCATTGCGACATCACTAAACACTCCGCCAGCAATCGCTTCGCCGACAGATTTCAGGCGGACTGCTTTGCAGCATGACTCCGTTGGTCAGTTGATCAGGAAACCCAGGCGCGCGGCTGCTGCTGCACCGGTCTGGCCCGGCATCGTGCGGCCCAGGCGCTGGCGCTCAAGCGCGGTTGTGATGTTGCTGTCGCGGCGGCCGAACAAGCGGGTAAACAGTTTCATGACACGTCTCCATGCAGTCAGGTTACACGGGGTGCCTTCGCTAGAAGGAGTGGGGCAGCTCGTTGATCAGTGATATAGTGATATTGTAGCGCCCACAAAGCGGTAAATGCGAAGCGCTTCATATGGAAATGCGACATCGTCGCTTTTGCCAGTTGTTGTAGACAAGTGAAAAAAATATCTATTATACAACGGTTTATTGCTCATGGTTGGCCGCTATGCGCCTGGCTCATATGCGTCATGTTACCAACGCAGGGCGCCACCGTTGGCGCAGAAGTCAAAATGTGTCGCTGACCGGGATCTGGCGCGTAGTGCAGCTTGGTTGCCAGCCGATATCCTTCTGAATCTCGGGCGGCAGAGAACTCACAATGCGCATGGTGCGGGCACGGTCACGGGCTGAGCGCCACTCCGCGGCGAAATCTTTGAAGTTTGAATAGAGGGACATCATGTGCTCCTTCCAAGGTCATTGCTCGGCTAGGTTTCATTCTGATATTGACTATGCGTTAGGTGTGCTGTTCAATCAAACGAATTGAAATCATATGTTCGTTCAGAAAAATTGATAAGCTAAGCCGATGACTGCACCCCTTAATCACCCGCTTCCGCTGCTGGATCTGGATGTTTTGCGCACCTTTGTGGCGATTGCCGAAACCGGCAGTTTCACCACGGCGGCCAACGCGGTGTTTCGTACGCCCTCGGCCGTTTCGATGCAGATCAAGAAGCTGGAGGATATTCTGGGTCGTTCCGTTTTCGCGCGTGACGCCCGTTCCGTTTCGCTCACTACAGATGGCGAGATGCTACTCGGCTATGCGAGGCGCATGCTGGCGGTGAACCGCGAGGCGGTATCGAAATTTATCATCCCCGACATCACTGGTGTAGTACGGCTTGGTTCGCCGGATGATTTTGGCGAGCGGGTGTTGCCCAATGTGTTGAAGCGGTTTGCGCAATCTCATCCTTCCATTGCGGTTGATGTCGTCATCGACCAGAGCAGCAATCTGCGGCGGCGGATGGATGACCGGGCGCTCGACATCACGCTTTTGACGAACTCCACCCGAGCGACAGCTGCCGGCGCCGAAATCCTGTTGACTGAGCCGATCGTCTGGGCCAGCGCCAAGGGCGGTAGCGCATATATGCGCGAGCCACTGCCTGTTTCCGTGTGGGAGGAGGGCTGTTCCTGGCGGGCTTGTGCGCTCGAGGCCCTTGGTCGAGATGGGCGCAACTATCGCATCGCCTATATGAGCGCGCACACTGCCGGCCAGCGGGCCGCCATCATGGCGGATCTTGCGATTGCACCGCTGCCGAAATCCTTCATCACGGGCGACATGGTCGAACTTGGGGCAAAGGACGGATTGCCATCAATCGGTAACTACAGCTTGGCGATGCTGGTCGCGCCCGACGCGCAAGCGCCGGTGAAAGCGGCTGCGGACCACATTCGGGCGACATTCGCAGCATTTAAGAGCAGCGGGAAGTTCTAGCGGGCAGGTCCTCGGGGCGCTGCGCATGCGCGGTGACCACTTCTGGCCACTGTGCATGGACAACTCCCATCAACTCGTTAGTCCCGGCTTCGGCGGGCAGCACGTTCTTCTCGTGAGCGGCGGCGTGGAGTGTTGTCGCTGGATATGCCATCCGCGCTGACGCTCTTGCGCGGCGGCAGGGCTACGGCCGCCGAAAGCTTCGGGAACGGATCAACCTTGTTTGGCAAAGCCATGGCGTCGATGAAGAGCTGCTGGAAATGCGGCTCGAGCGCGGTCTCGATTTTTTCGATCTTGCCGACCTGAGTTTCGATCTCGCGGCGGTGGTCGCGGTTGAGCAGCGCCATCAGCGCCCCGGTGCCGGCCGCATTGCCGATTGCCTTGACCTCCGATAGCTCACAGTCAGGGATCAGCCCCAGAACCATCGCGTATTTAGGATCGATGAAGGAGCCGAACGCGCCGGCGAAGCGGATCGTGTCGACGGTCTCGACGCCCTGCTTTTCCATCAACAGCTTGACGCCGGCATAAAGAGCCGCCTTGGCAAGCTGGATAGCGCGGACATCGTTCTGGGTGACCGTGATGCGGGGTTCACCATCACGCAGCAAATAGGAGAAGGTTCGACCGTTCTGGACAATGCGCGGACTTTTGGCGGATAGCGAGCCGTCAACCACGCCGTCTTCGGAAATAATGCCTGACAGATACATTTCAGCGACCACTTCGATGATCGCAGAGCCGCAGATTCCGGTAACGCCGGTTGCTGCGACAGCCGCATCAAAACCTTCTTCATCCGACCAGACTTCTGAGCCGATGACGCGGTATTTTGGCTCCAGGGTCAACGGATCGATGCGCACGCGTTCAATGGCGCCGGGTGCAGCGCGCTGGCCGCCGGAGATTTCGGCGCCCTCGAAGGCAGGGCCGGTAGGCGAAGATGCGGCAACCACGCGGGTGCGGTTGCCCAGCACGATCTCGGCATTTGTGCCGACATCGACCAAAAGCATCATCTTGTCCTGACGGTATGGGCCTTCCGAAAGGGTTGCGCCGGCTGCATCGGCGCCGACATGGCCGGCGATGCAGGGGAGTAAGTAGACGCGTGCGCCCCGGTTTATATCTAGGTCGATTTCGCTGGCCCAGGTGTGAACCGCACCGGAGACAGCAAGCGCGAAAGGCGCCTGGCCCAACTCGGTCGGGTCGATGCCGAGGAAAAGATGGTGCATGATCGGGTTGCAGACAAATACCGCATCCAAAATGTCGTGACGATCAACGCCCGCTTCCTCGCAGACCTTTTCGGTCAGATCGTTGACCGCTTCGCGCACCGCTTTGGTCATCGCCTCGCGGCCGTCCGGGTTCATCATCACATAGGAGACGCGGCTCATCAGATCCTCGCCGAACCGGATTTGGGGGTTGGATGTCCCCGATGTCGCAAGGATGCGGCCTGACAGCAGCGACACAAGATGCATGGCGATCGTGGTCGAGCCGATATCACAGGCGATGCCATAGGCTTCGTTCTTCAACCCGGGCGATAGTGAAATGATGGTTGGACGCGACGAATTGAGGTCGCGGTGGATGGCGGCGGTAACAGCCCAGTTTCCCTTGCGCAGAATACCTTGCACCTGGGGCATCAGATGCTGCGAGACCAGAAGATCCTTCCAGCCCCAATCCGTTTCCAGCATCACCTTCAAACGGTCTAGGTCCCCCAGCGGCTTGTGCATGTCGGGTTCGTCGACCTCAACATAGCAGAGCTGAACCGCCGGATTGCGCTCGATGACGCGGTCGCTCGCTGCCTTTCGTATCGTCTGCGCGTTTACCACCGTATCCTGAGGTACGTCGATGACGAGGTCGCCCAGAATAGTGGCGGAGCAGGAGAGGCGTCGGCCTTCGATAAGGCTGCGGACCTCGGCGTAGCGCTTTTCCTTGGGTCCGACCGGAGAGATGTGGTCGTTCGACGAGATAATCTTGTGTTTGGCAAAATTGCCTTCCTGCACCACCACCTGGCAACGGCCACAGGTGGCGCGGCCACCACACACGCTCTCGACATAGACGCCGAGCTGGCGCGCCGCATCCAGCACGGGCGTTCCGACGGGAAAACGCCCGCGCTTGCCCGAAGGCATGAACAGGACGAGGGGATCAGACGGATTGACGGGTGCGTTCATGCTAATCTTCTTGCCAGGTAGTGTTAGCCGCGGCCCATACGCGCTTCGCGGCCGCCGCGGCGGCGTCCGCCGGAGGCACCGCCTTCGCCGGGTGCATTAACGGCGACGGGAGCAGGCGCTGCATGTTCGCCGGGCTTGAAGTCCTTATAGGTCTTGATCCAGTTCATGCAGTCCCGGTCAGTGCCGTTTAGGACGTTAGCGGCGCGCACGGCTTCCATTTCCTGCGGGCGCACCGGGTTCATGATGGCGCTGGTCATGCCTGCACCGATCACCATCGGGATGAAGCCGGCGTTGATGCCGTGGCGGTGTGGTAGTCCGAACGAGACGTTGGACAGGCCGCAGGTGGTGTTGACTTTCAGTTCCTCGCGCAGGCGGCGCAGCAGCGCAAACACCTGGCGGCCTGCATCGCCAAGCGCGCCGATCGGCATCACCAGCGGGTCGACGACCACGTCATGGGCGGGAATGCCGAAATCGGCGCAGCGTTCGACGATCTTCTTGGCCACGGCAAAACGCACATCCGGGTCCATCGAGATGCCGGTCTCGTCGTTGGAGATGGCGACGACGGGGACGTTGTATTTCTTGATCAGCGGGAGGATCGCTTCGAGCTTTTCTTCCTCGCCGGTGACCGAATTGACCAGCGGACGGCCCTTGGCGACTTTCAGCGCAGCCTCGATTGCAGCGGTGACCGAACTGTCAATAGACAGCGGAAGATCGACCAGGTTCTGAACGATCTCCAGTGTCTGAACGAGCAAAGCGGGCTCGGTTGCGTTGGGGTCGACGGTGGTGACGCCCGCATTGACGTCTAGCATAGTGGCGCCGCAGGCAGCCTGTTCCAGCGCGTCCCTGATGACGGTTTCGAAATTGCCAGCCATCATTTCAGCCGCAAGTTTTTTGCGCCCGGTCGGATTGATGCGCTCGCCGATGACGCAGAAAGGCTGATCAAAGCCGATGACAATCTCTCGCGACGCGGACGCGACAATGGTACGGGTCATAAATCTCTCCTAAGATATAAAGACATCTTTATATCGTTTTTCGTTTCAAGCAAGCGGCGACCGAGTTTCCAGCTTAGTGGCGGGCCTCGTCCACCATCTCTACCTGGGTCTCAGTGATATCGTCGTGCAGAATGTGCTCAAGCCGTTCGGCCACCAGCAGATCGTCGGCGCGGGGTTCCTTGCGCCAGGGCCGGCGGCCCTTTAGCACGCCTGATTCATGGACGATCTCGGCGACATATTCTTCCTGTCGGTAGGCCATCACATGGATGCCTGAAACGCCTGGGATTTCTTTGACCTCATTGATGATGTCAATGGCAAGCTGCTTGCCTTCCTTCTTCTGGTCCTGTGCGCCTTCCAGACGCTTGATGATCGAGTCCGGAATGTGGATGCCCGGCACGTTCGAGCGTATCCATTTGGCAGTCTTGGCCGAGGCTAGAGGTCCGACACCGCACAGCACGAAGCATTGTTCGGTGTAACCGAGGTCGCGGACCTTTTGCATGTACTCGCGGAACATCGGCACGTCGAAGCAGTACTGGCTCTGGACGAATTGCGCGCCGGCAGCGATTTTCTTGCCAAGCCGGTAGGGCCGGAAATCGTAGGGTGGTGCGAAAGGATTGATCGCGGCACCCAGAAATAGCTGCGGCGGGGTGGTCAGCTTGCGTCCGGACAAAAACTTTCCCTGGTCGCGCATGATGCGGACGGTTTCCAGAAGCGACATGCAGTCGAGGTCGAAGACCGGCTTAGCGCCGGGCTGGTCGCCGGCCTGAACGCCGTCGCCGGTCAGGCACAGCATGTTGGCCACGCCCATGGCCGCGCCACCCAGAACATCGCCCTGGATGGCGATGCGGTTTTTGTCGCGGCAAGCGATCTGCATGATCGGTGCATAGCCCATGCGGGTCAAAAGCGCGCAGATGCCCACCGACGACATGTGGCAGTTGGCGCCGGAGGCATCTACAGCGTTGATGGCATCGACCCAGCCGTCGAACACCTTTGCACGATTGTAGACGTCTTCAGGGTCGGCACTGTCGGGCGGGTTCAGCTCGGTGGTGACGGCAAATTCGCCGCGACGCAAAATGCGCTCCAGCCTGCCACGCGAGGAGTGGCCGGGCAGCGGCTCAAGCGGCAGGTCGATGCCGGCAGGGTTTTCGTCGCGCTGGTGGCCGATCATGGCTGCACACTTTCGGCTTCACGGGCTGCGGCTGCCTGCGCGGTGACGCGCAGCCATGCCGAGGTTTCGCGAAGCGATTGATCGACCGGCTTCTGTATATCGAGAATGCGGTCGCCATGTTGCATCAGGCGTGAGCCCTCCCACGCCTTTACCCAGACGCAAGGCATGTCGGGCTCCACCTCGCAATTGCCGTTGGCCCGGACGCCGCCGCAAGGGCCGTTGCGTAACTGCTTGGGGCAGTTCATCGGGCAGGACATGCCGGTCGAGGACAGAACGCATTGGCCGCACATGCGGCAGTCGAACATGAATCCCTTGACGCTCTTTTCAATGAACTTCACGGGCGCTTCAACGCGGCCATAGCCGATGCCTTTCCACACCGGGTGGAGCAACAGGAACACATCAGCGAACCTTGCGTAGAACCATTCCAGCAATCGGGCATGGCGTACCGCCCACAGGCGCACAGCGAACGAGCGCTGGACCCGCCGCTGCGGCGACATGTCAGCCGGTTTGTAGGCAGACTTCGGTGCCGTTTGCTTGACTATGGTGGCTTGCGTGGTGGTGCCATCCGTCGTTGGAGGCACTGCCTGCGGCAGGTTGCTGGCCGCGCCAGCTGCAGTCGTTGAAGCGGGCGCAGTTTTAGGCATTGTCGGCCTTTCCCCCCGCCTTCACCAAAGCAACGAGCCGTTCGCGGGTGAACGCGCTGTCGATTTCGGCGAGCGCTTTTTCGGCTTCGGCCTCAAGATCCTCGCCAACGGGAGTCGGATCTCCCTTGCGCCATTCGGCCAGGTAAGCGTCCGAGTCGCCCGCGCCGGTGCGCATAGCGGCCATGTCGATCGCCTCGGTGAAACGCAGTGGCAGTTCGCGCTTGGCGTTCTGACGACCCCTTTTGACGATGATCTGGGCTGGAATGTCGCGCCAGTAGACGACGATAAGGTCGGCCATGAAATCGTGCTCCTATGTGTCCGAGCATTGCCGGAACGGCATGCCTACCGCTTGTTATTGGACGACGCGGGCGCATTCAAATGCGACGCTTCAAAAAGAGCGTTGTATTGCAGCTAGAGGCCTGCCGGTCACATATGGAGGAAGTTGGAACTCCACAGGAAGCCTATCAAGGCGGTGGCCGAGCCAAATACGGCCACGATCACCACCAGCGCAACGACGCCGACAATGGCTCCGATCGCCAGCAAAATGCCGTCCCGCTCGATCAAGGCGAGGCTCATCAGACCCGTCGAGAATGCCGGTAGCCAATTGCCGAGCGGGATTGGCAATGTCACGACAATTGCCATGAAGAGGCACAAGAAGCCGACGAAGCGGTCGCCCTGGCGGCGCCAGAAGGGCCAGTAGCGGGGGCGGATCATCTTTTCGAGGCTGACAAGCCGCGGGATCACGCGGTCCATGACCGAGCGAAAGGTTTCCGGCGACAGGGATTTGTCCATGATGAAGCGCGGCAGCCATGCCCGCTTGGAGCCATACATCATCTGCGCCGACACCATCACCAGCGGCAATCCAAGGATAGCCGAGGATGGCGGTGGCAGCGGGATCATGTTGAGGAGGGCAAAGAATACGACAAGGGCGGCAAACGAGCGGTCGCCAAGCTGGTCGCGAATGTAGGAGATCGAGACTGGGCCGTCGGCGTCGCGCGCCATCTGCGCGAACAGCTGCGAAAGACGGCGAGGCCGGCGCCTGACCGGCGGGCCGTCGATCTGGCCGTCCTCGAAACCCCGCATTTCCTGTCTCATTCGTTTCCTGTTCGGCGACCAGCCGTTGGCGTACCGAACTGCATTGTGTGACGAATCCGGTTAACCCTTGATGATCCAGCCTTTAGCCGCGACCTGTGAACAGCGCATGACTGCTTACGTATCTAGCGACGGAACTCCAGGATATCGAGCTTCGATTCGTATCGGGGTGCAGGAAATTCGATTTTCCAGGTGCTCTTGCCGGTCCGCATGGCATAGCCGACCTGGTCGGAGTCCACACCGCTGCCATAGGGTTTTGGGGTATCTCCAGCGACAAAAAAGCTGCCCAGATAGGTGGAGCGCGTATCGCTTTCAGTGAAAAAGCGACCCTTGGTTCGCTGCGAACCGGTCGTTTTTTCCAGGAGCCAGCCCGAGCCATCATCGCTGACACGGCATTTGAACCAGCCATAGATGACCAGTGGACTGATGCCGCCAACCTTGATGGTGCGGCATCGCCAGTTTCCGGAAAGATTGAATTCCTGAAACGCCAGCGGCTTCGCTTCCGTCACGGCGGCGAGCGTCGCAAGATCGGCCTTGCTCGCTCCTGCCTTGGCTTCAGATAATGCCGCGCTGCGGGTTTCATTGAATTTGCCGATGCGGGCTTGATCTTCCTTTGTGATCAGGCTGAGGATGGTGCCCGTCGCATGTGCCGGCAGGGCAATGCCGAGCAATAAGGTCGTGGCAATCAGCGCGGGTCCAAATCTCATTCTTCACTCTCCATTCAGGACACCGCTCATGGTGTGCGATTCAGGCCCTTTGATGGAGATAAAGGGGAACGGGCTGCATGAGCAAGGGCCAACGGCAAATCGCCGTAGCCGGTGGCGCGCCTCTCGTAGGTCAAGCCCAGCAGGCGCGCAGCATCCTCGGCAACCCTGTCGAGTTCGGGATCATCGGTCTGAGCCAGATAGATCAGCCGTTCGTAATTGCCGAAATAGTCATGGATCAGCGCCGGATGCCGGTCCAAGCCAAGCGGCTTCATGAAGAACGCATCAAACTGACGGCAGAGGAAATCGGTCATGTAAAACGACATCATGTCGTCTTCGGCGACCTTCGCATAGGCTTGCATACCCTGATAGAACGCGAAGCAATGCGGGCCCTCCATGCGCTCGACGCCGTGTTTTTCGCACACCCGGTCAAGCAGGCCGCCGGTGCCGCAATCGGCATAACCGACAAAAATGGTCTGAAAACCCTCAACCTTTGCCTTGATGATGGCGGCGTCCATTGCAGGCGCGATGCGGTCGGGATGAAAATGAAAATCGGCCGGCAAGCAGGTCAGTTCCAGATGGTCGAGCTTGAGCTGTGCTTTGGCTGCGAGGATTTCACGCGCAATCATGCCGCAGGCGATGACGAGCACCTGCTCTGGATCTTTAGTTCTGCTTTCTGGTGTCGCAGTCATGGAACCAATCCCGGTTCAATGCGTTTCAGCTGTCTAGATCCCACTATAGGAATGATGGAGGCCACCGTCCAATGTCACGATCACGAGCCCTGACAGCAGTTCTTCTTTGCGCTCTGGCGCTCTCCGCATGTGCCAATACCGTCCGAGGTGTTGGCAAGGACGTTAGACAGACCGGTGAGGCAGTCCAGGAAACCGTCCAATAAAGCGCGGTCCTCTCCGAAAATCGGCCGCTCTTATCGAGCGGCCGTTTTTTTTATGTCTAACGTCCTAAGCTGAAGCTGAAGCGAGCCGATTGTGCTTGCGCTTCATATATTCCTTGGCCGTTTCAACGGCCACGGCGGCGTCACGGCAATAGGCGTCGGCACCCACGGCCTTGCCAAATTCCTCATTGAGCGGCGCGCCGCCAACCAGCACGACGTAGTCGTCGCGAATTCCTTTTTCCTTCATCGTGTCGATAACAACCTTCATGTAGGGCATGGTGGTCGTGAGAAGTGCCGACATCCCGATGATGTCGGGACTGTGTTCCTCGATCGCTGCGAGATATTTTTCGACCGGATTGTTGATGCCAAGGTCGATCACATCAAAGCCGGCACCTTCCATCATCATGCCGACGAGGTTCTTGCCGATGTCGTGGATGTCGCCCTTGACGGTACCGATGACCATCTTGCCCTGCTTGGGCGCGCCTGTCGCAATCAAAAGCGGGCGAAGGATAAACATGCCGGCCTTCATCGCATTGGCTGAAAGCAGCACTTCTGGCACGAACAGGATGCCGTCACGAAAGTCTTCGCCGACGATGCGCATGCCTTCGACCAGCGCTTCAGTCAGGACCTTGTAAGGAGCCCAGCCGCGGCCGAGAAGGATATTGGTACCTTCCTCGATCTCTTCCTTCAAACCATCATAGAGATCGTCGTGCATCTGCTGCACCAGTTCGTCGTCGGAAAGCTCGGAAAGGATGATCTCGTCTTCGGCCATGTCGTCGCTCCTGCTGTTCGCGTCATAGAAGGCCCCGTGACGCGAAACTACGGTTCCTATCTATTCTGTGCGATACCGGTTTCCATAGCTGATTTGCGACTTCCTGCAAAAGGAAAGCGACCGGCGAAATGTGTGATTTGCTTGTCGATTTTGCGACATGCCTTGGCGCTGCCGGGCCGTTTCGGTTATGGGCGGTCACTACGATCCGGCGATAGTGATGCGGGCGCGGCCCTTTTGAGTTAGAACAGGCTAAGGATGAGTTTGATGGAAGACAACCCTCAGGCGGGGCAGGAAGCCTCCAATGCACGGCGCGGGCGTGCTGCGAGCGGCGGGGCAGCGGCCCGACGGGCGGCGCGAACCGGTGGCGGTCCGGGCATTCAGCAGACCTATATCAACCGCAAGATCAACGTCTACGAGGTTCTCGACGAAGAGGGGCTAGCGCTGATCGAGAAGAACGCAGACACGGTACTGGAAGAAATCGGCATTGAGTTTCGCGATGACGCCGAGGCACTTGCGCTGTTCAAGGCAGCAGGGGCGGATATTCGCGGCGAGCGCGTGCACTTTCCGCGCGGGCTACCGCGGTCGCTTCTGAAGACCGCGCCGTCGACCTACACTCAGCATGCTCGTAATCCCGAGCGGTCGGTCGAGATCGGTGGTAAGGCGACCGTGTTTGCGCCGGTCTATGGCCCTCCCTTCGTGCGCGATCTCGACGGAAACCGCCGTTATGCGACCATTGAGGATTTCCGCAATTTCGTGAAGCTGGCCTATATGGCGCCATCGATCCACCATTCGGGTGGAACGGTGTGCGAGCCTGTCGACGTGCCTGTTAACAAGCGGCATCTCGACATGGTCTATGCCCATATTAAATATTCCGACAAGCCGTTTATGGGGTCGGTGACGGCGCCTGAGCGTGCCGAAGACACGGTCGAGATGGCGAAGCTTGTCTTCGGTGCGGACTTTGTCGACCAGAACACGGTGTTAACCAGCCTGATAAACGCCAACTCACCAATGGTGTTTGACGAAACCATGTTGGGCGCGCTGAAGGTCTACGCGCGCAACAACCAGGCCTGCATCGTGACGCCCTTCATTCTTGCTGGCGCGATGAGCCCCGTTACCGTTGCCGGAACGCTCACACAGGTTCTGGCCGAAGTGCTGGCCGGTGCTTCGCTGACACAGCTCATCCGGCCCGGCGCGCCGGTCCTGTTCGGTACCTTTGCATCGTCAATTTCGATGCAGTCGGGTGCGCCGACCTTTGGCACGCCGGAACCATCGTTGGTGTCGTATGGCGCAGCGCAGCTGGCGCGGCGCGTGGGGCTGCCATTTCGTACCGGAGGGTCGCTGTGCGCATCGAAGGTGCCAGATGCGCAGGCCGCTTATGAAAGCGCCAATACGCTTAATTCAACGCTGCTTGCCGGCGCTAATTTCGTGCTGCATTCAGCCGGGTGGCTCGAAGGCGGGCTCGCGTCCTGCTACGAAAAATTCATGATGGACATCGACCAGCTCGGCATGGCGCAGAAGCTTGCCGAGGGTGTTGACCTTTCCGAAAACGGTCAGGCAATGGACGCCATCCGACAAGTCGGACCGGGCAGCCATTATCTCGGCTGCGATCATACCCAGGCAAACTTTCAGTCTGCCTTCTATCGTTCGTCGATCGCTGACAACAATTCCTATGAACAGTGGCTTGCCGAGGGCGAGAAGACCGCCCCACAGCGCGCCAATGATCTGGCGCGGCGCTGGCTGGAGACCTATGAGGCGCCGCCGCTCGACAGTTCCATCGATGAGGCGTTGCAAGACTTCATCGCCCGCAAGAAGGCGTCGATGCCCGACGCCTTCACCTGAAAGGAGCCCGATTCAGGCGGGGCTAAAGTCGCCGACATCATCCATAAGGAAGTCTGGCGCAGCGCATTCCGCAAGCCGGAGGGAAAATGATGCGCGCCGCTGCGCTCGATGCGGTGTCGGAGTCCCTGAATACCAGCGGCATGATCCTCCGCGGCGGGTTCAATTTCGGAACTAACGAGGACGCGCCAGCAGGCCCCAAGGGAAGGCGGGCCGCGTCGGTGCTGCTGGTGGGACAGGCGGGTGCGCCACCTTGGCCACATTTCCAGCGCTGGCGGGCGGGTCAGCCGATTGACCTTGCTGATCCGCTCGATAGCTTTTCCAGGCACGTGATCGGCACGGTGGCGGCAAAAGTTTCAGCGCGTGCGGTATCGCCGTCCGACCGTCCATTCTTGCCATTCCAGAGCTGGGCTATGCGTGCCGAAGGTTTGCATCCGTCACCGCTCGGAATTCTGATGCATCCGAAGTACGGACTTTGGCATGCCTATCGCGGTGCGCTTCTGTTTGATCATGAGATCGCGATTCAAACGCCTCAGGATGTGATTCACCTTTGCGACCTATGTGTCGGAAAACCTTGCATGAAAGCTTGTCCGGTCGATGCGCACACCGGTACCGGGTTCGCCTATCACTCATGCATTGATCACGTCCGAGGCCCTACTGGCGCGCCGTGCCGTGACGGCGGTTGCCTGGATCGGAACGCTTGCCCCCATGGAACGCACTATCGCTATCCTGCAGAGGTCCAAGCATTTCACATGGCAGCTTTTCTGGGCTGAAGCGACAAGAGGTGACCAAGGCAGGCTTTGAAACAAGGGGAGTATCTAGTTAGTGCGCAAAAAGCCCTTATAGATCCAGCCGCGCTGTTTTTTGTAGACGATCTCACACCAGGATTTGCAGCCGACGACGTCAACGCTTGCATTGGCCGGTACGACGCCGATCACCTTGGCTTTGTCGGTGCCGCTGGCGCGCATGTTGACGGCGGTTTTTATGCGGCCGGGGCGAGTGTCTTCGGCCTCGGCAATTGCTGGCTCTTCCACGACTTTGGCAGATGGTTCGGTGGCATCAGAGGCTGGAAGTTCCTTGCGCGGCGCAGCGGTTGGCAGTGGTACAGGAACGTTCGGTGAAATCACTGCGGCGGTTACCACAGTATCTTTATTGTCCGACGTAGCTTGTGCCGGTTCGGCATCGAGCGCCAACAGCATTGAGTCCGTGGCACGTTCAATACGGTTTGCATTCAACGGATTTTTAGCGGCAGGTTCGGAGGTTGTCGTGTCAGTGGCTCCGCTCTGGAACACCGCTGGTGAGGGTGTATTTGCGGGTTCCACGGCCGGCGTACCTTGAATAATCACCGGCTTGGGTGGTGACACCGCCGCAACAATTTCAGTTGGCTCTGCGGGGCTGGTGGCTACCATGGGCTCGGCTTCAGTGCCCGATCCCGCGGTCTTATTCACCACGAAAGCTCCCAGCACGCCAACCGCAAGAAGCACCACGACGCCAAATCCAGCTGCTGCCCGTGGGTCACCAGCCGCATGAAGCGGGCTTTTGACAGTCAGTTGCAGGGGCTGGCTTTCGGGCGCATGCCAACGCTGGTGCCTCCGTTCTGCAGTTGTCTCGATTTTACCGCCGTTTAGGCTCTGCACATGAAACTCCACGCTGTCACATCCCGGCCAAAACATCCCCCAACGCTGGCTGGCGATGTGCTCCTTGCGCGGAAACAACCGGGTTGCCCAGCCGTGTTTCCCTCATGCGCAACTTGGGAGCCGAATATGGCGATGGCGTGACGGTTCGTCATCTCTCCCCTGTATGCAAGGGTTCAGGGGTTGTGTTGTCTTTTGGTGGCAAACTTCGGTTGTATTTTAGCCATTCCGGGAATGAGATTGCAGTTTTTTGTGTGTACAACTTCCGGCAATGCTGTTTTCCAAGGGGACTTATCAATGCTTATCTCAGGCTTAACATCCGGATTGAAGCCGGTCGTCAACGGTTCTGGCGGGGTGATATCTGACATAGTCGGCGGACTGCTGCCAGGCTTGTCCAAGCCGAACGTGCCGCCTGTCTTGCTGCCAACGCTACCGGGCAGTGGCGTTCAGCCAGGCGATGGTGATGTGACTGATCCGGGCGAGGGAACCGGCACTCCACCTGGCGGTTCGACTGGACAGACGGGCAGTTCTACGCCACGGCCTCCGCTCAAACCAGAACCGGCGAACGGCAATGTTGCATTTGCCGACGACGTCGAGCCGGGAAAGGTTGATATCAATCAAGCCCGCGAGGCGGCAATGGCAACATTACGTAAGGAACGATTTCGATTGATGCTGGAAGAGATTGCCAATCCGCGCACTGCCGAGGTTCTCGCCCTGATGCGGCCAGAAAAAACCAGTGAAGGTTTGAAGGCTGCATCTGCCGAATACGCCGAGAATGGCGCATCGCCGGAAGCGGCCAACCGGCCGGCAAAACTTGCTTCGGCCCTTGGCGCCGACAGCAAGTAGGTTTTACACTGGCGACTTTAGACGCGTGACCGGCGCCGCTCGCGGCGTTGGTCGCTGGTCTCGGTGGTGTTTTCGACCGCCTGCTTGTTGCGCAATGGGCCGATACGCTCGACGATATTTTCAATTGTCGGGCGCTGCTGTTTCTCGTGGCTGTCGAGTGCCACCCGCATTGCGGCCAGATGCGTAAACGACGTGCCGCAACAGCCGCCGATGATCTTTGCGCCACTATCGATGGCAAGCCGCACATAATCCGCCATCAATTCCGGTGTTCCAGAATAGTGGATCTCGGTACCGTGGAATTGCGGAATGCCACAATTCCCCTTCACGATCACGGTTGCTTCAGGCTTGGCTTCAGTCATGTCGAGCAGCGAGGCGAGGATATCGGACGCTCCGACACCGCAATTGGCGCCGACACCAATCGGCTTTTGCGCGATGCCGTCGACAACACCGTGAATGTCCTTCGGCAAAAGTCCCATCATCGTGCGGCCAGCTGTGTCGAAGGAGCCGGTGTAGGTGTATGGCAAGCCAACGCGGATCGCTGCTTCTGCCGCGGCACGGATTTCGTCGGGCGCCGACATGGTTTCGATCCAGGCGACTTCTGCGCCGCCGGCCTTCAGGCCCTCGATCTGTTCGGCGAAGGCTTCCACCGCCTCCTCATAGGTCAGCGCGCCAAGCGGCACCAGAAGCTCGCCGGTTGGGCCGACTGAGCCTGCGACGATCACCTTGCGGTCAGCCTTTTTGGCGACCGCGCCGGCGAGCTCTGCGGCGAGCTTGTTCAGTTCATGCACGCGATCCTGCGCGTGGTGCAGTTTCAGCCGATGGCGTGTGCCGCCGAAGGAATTGGTGAGAATGATGTCGGCGCCGGAATCAACGAAATTCTGGTGCAGGGCGGTGATGGTGTCTGGCGCGGTCACATTCAGAAGCTCCGGTGCCTCACCAGCCTCTAGGCCCATAGCAAACAGGTTTGTACCGGTCGCGCCATCGGCGAGCAGCACGCCTTTTTCGGCAATCAGGGCGGCAATCGGGTCGGCAGTCATGAAGCGCGCTTTCAAATAGTGGAACGAGACAAAGATATAAAGAAATCGTTATGTCGCGTCAATCGAAGGCAGGGCCCGTCATAGGGGAGGTCGACAGATCGCGGGCGAAGGCCGCCGCCTCATGGGCGTTGATCTCGGCGGCGCGGATCAGGTTGTCGAAGTGGCGGGTCAGTGTTCGCACCGGTTCGGTAGCATTCAGCACGAGGTACATGCCACCGACATAAATCGCGGCACGTATCGGCCCAAAGATCGTGTAAGGGATCGAGTAGCGCAAGCGGCCGTCGTACAGATAGAGCCGGAAGGTGGGATAAAGGTCGTCAAGCAATTGCGCCATGTGGGCCAGCTGCGCGCGCCGTGCCTCGACCGGGAAGTCCGACCAAACGCCCAATCCGCGCGCGAAAATCTCCAGCGTATGGCGGGGCATGCAGACTTCCATATCCGTCTCAGGGCGGCGGTTGTAATCGATGCGATACTGCGTTTCGCCGGCCTGTGAAGCGCGGCTGCGCTTGGTGATAGCCGCCTCATAGTCGATCAAAGCATCGGTGCGTAACAGGTCTGGAATGCCCGCCGGCACGTAGCGGATCTTCGTGCCGGCGGCCTCTGCATGCCATCTTGCCAGCAGAGTTGCGTCAAAACCGCCATCGCCTTCTTCGATCTCCAGGCTGGCGCGTAGCTCGCCAGTCAGGCCTTCGTCCTGGCTCAGCCCCAAGAGCCAGTCGAGCGAGACCTTGTGTTCAGATGCGATGTTGAGCAGCGTTTCGGCGCGCGGTAGCCGGGTTGAGGCGCCTGCCAGCAGCTGTGACAGTGCCGATCGGTCGATACCGACCGATGCCGCAAAGGCAGACTGGTTGACGCCGGAGCGGGCAACGAGAATTTTGAGACGCTCTCGGAAAAGTGTGGAGAGGTCGCGCTTGTCCATCAGTCTGTCCTCGTCGAACTTGAGCATATTGTTTACTAAGTGCAACAAACGGTGCGTAAGATGCAAACAATAAACATTTTATGCGCATTGTCGCGTTGAATCATATGCCTTCTACTGACAGCATTATGTCAGGAGCTGCTTCGACTCCCCGGTTTGAGGGAACCTTTCATACGCATGCCATCGTCACATGTAAGTGCGCAAAAATCTGTTCGTCCGAAAAAAGCCTTCCTTATTGAATGGCCAACTGTTGCCTTGACCGCTGCATGTTATGGCGTTTGGGCGGCTGCGGGGTTCTGGCTGTGGCCGGTTGCACCGCTTGCAGCGCTTGGTGTCATGGTTTTGTGCGTTGCATTGCATTCTTCGCTTTGTCACGAAGTGCTGCATGGGCATCCCACCCGTAATGCGTTGATCAATGAGGCCTTCGTCTTTTTGCCGATCGGTGTGGTTTGGCCCTATCGTCGTTTCAAAACGCTGCATTTGCGCCATCATGCGGATGAACGGCTGACGGATCCGCTCGACGATCCTGAAAGTTATTACCGGGCTCTGTGGCAGCATGAGGCGTTGCCGCGCTGGATGGTGAGGCTTCTGGCGATCAACAATACGATGGTCGGGCGTTTTTTCCTTGGCCCATGGCTGTCGGTCGCGGGCTTTGTTATTGATGACGCGGGGATGCTGATTAGCAACCGCAGCATTCGCCAAGCTTGGCTATTGCATTTGGCGGGGCTGGTCGTGGTGCTTCCGGTGGTGATTTATGGGTTCGGCATCCCGCTGTGGATCTATGTGCTTGGTCCGGTCTGGTTTGGCCAGTCGATCATTGCTATCCGCACCTTTGCCGAACACCAGTGGTCGGAGCGGCCCGAAGGGCGCACGATCATTGTCGAGCGCACGCCTTTGTCGCTGCTGTTCCTCAACAACAATCTGCATTTCGTTCACCACAAGACCCCGACCACGGCCTGGTATCTGTTGCCGCAGATATTTGCCGCTCGGCGGTCCGAATGGGTTCGTATGAACAATGGCTATGTGTTTTCCAATTATTGGCAGCTGATCAAATGCTATGCATTCCGCGCCAAGGAGCCGGTGGTTCACCCGGTTCTGCGCCGGGCGCCCGAGCCCGGCCGGGCCTTCCAGCCGCGCGTGCGGGCGCGCAATGTCGCCGGCCTCGGCACAGCGCCTGTGCCGGCAAAACCTGCCAAGGAATAGCTCGCTTGCCTTTGGTGGATGTTGTGCCAGACAGGGTGATATGACCTCACTGATTGCCGCCTTGCCGATGTATGACTGGCCCGAAGTTCGCGCCGAAACGGACGCGCAATGGGCACGGCTTCGCGATGCGCTTCGCGACGTCGGCGTCGATGCACCTGACGCACTCACCCGCGATGTTGCCGACCTACAGGCGCTCTGGCGCAATCCACAGCTTCTGCTCTCGCAAACCTGCTGGGGGCCGATGGAGCTTGGTCTTGCCGATCATGTCCAGCTTGTCGGCCAGCCCAGCTATGACGGAATCGAGGGCGGGCAGGGGATTTTCTACTCCAGCGCGCTGGTGATGCGGCGGGGCGAGGGCGCATTGCAGACTCCCACCGGCCAGCCAATCCTGCCGCTTGACCTCATGGCAGGCAAACGCCTCGCCTTCAACAGCCCCGATTCCATGTCGGGCATTATCGGTCTGGCGCGCGATCTCGCCGCCGCTGTAAAAAACCTCGACCTTTTTTCCGCCCGTATCGAAACCGGCGGTCACCGCGCCTCGGTTATCGCCGTGGCCGAAGGTCACGCCGACATCGCAGCCATCGACTGCCGCAGCTGGAGTCTGGCGAAGAAGTTCGAGCCCGCCGCGGCAGGACTGCAGGCGGTAGGCTGGACTGCTGCGCGCAAGGGTCTGCCGTATATTGCCAGCCAGGCCATGTCGGTGGACACGGTTGAAGTCTTGCGCAGCGTTATGGAATCGCAGCTAAATTAGGACAGCGACGCTTGTGGGTAGTGCAACAGCGGCTCATTTGCGAGTGGTCGTCTTGAGGCGAACACGCATTCCTCCCCCTGTCGGGAGCTCGACGTCGAAAGCACCGGTCTTTTTCATCAGATCACTCAGGCTTCGAGAGCCGAACGTCCGAGGATCGAAGTCTGACGTGAAATTGGCGAGCCTGTTACCGACCATGCCAAGCAACACCCAGCCGTCTTCACTATCCATCTCTTCGATAACCTTCCGGATAACAGGCACAGCAGCTCTCGGCGGCATCAGCGGCGTGGTGGCTTCTTGAGGGGCAGCAGCACTGGACGCCTGAGCGGGTAGCAGGTTTTCCGTGTAAATGAACCGGCGGCAGGCCTGGCGGAAGCTCTCGGGCGTCTTCTGCTCGCCAAAGCCGTAGACGTCGATGCCCTGTTCGCGGATTCGCGAAGCAAGTCTTGTGAAGTCGCTATCGGAAGAGACCAGACAGAAGCCGTCGAGCCGACCGGCGTGCAGCAGGTCCATGGCATCGATTACCAGAGTGATATCGGCGGCGTTCTTGCCCTTGATGTAGGCAAACTGTTGTTGGGGAATGATGGCGTGCCTCGACAGCGTGTTTTCCCACGCCTTTGAATGGGGGCTTGAAAAATCACCGTAGATCCGCCGCACGCTGGCTTCGCCGATCTTGGCGATTTCCTCGAACAGGCCATCGGCGATCTTGGCCGAGGCGTTGTCAGCGTCAATCAGGACGGCAAGACGCGGTGAACGTGGTTCGGTAGGCAATTGGTCTTCCTCCAGTGTTTTTGGCGGGTGTCAATCTCAGTTCCGGCACCCTAACACAGAGGCACACTTACCCCCGCATCTTGCCGCCCTCTGGGTCGAAAGGTGGCTGCACATTGATTTTCGCCGGGCAGCGGCGGCCCAGAATTTCGATCTCGAACAGACCGTCGCTTTCGTTCTCGGCAAGGGCTGCTGGCACATAGCCTTGCGCCATCGACTTTTCGACGTAATGCGCATAGCCGCCGGAGGTGACCCAGCCCACCACGCGCCAGTCGCCATCGACGATGCCGCGCACGGCGGAGGAATCGTTTGAAGCGGATGAGAAGGTGACTTCGTTGCCTGAGACATCAAAGCGCGGCGCGCCATAACCATGTGGTTTTTCGACCGTGCCGTAATCGGTGGAGACTTTGGCCCAGATGGGTTCGTCGCCCATCACATCGGCATTGTCGGCCTCGACTATGAACGACACGCGGCGCAGCTTTGGGCCGGCTTCCAGCTCTTTGGCGGCTGCTTCGCGGCCAATGAAGTCGTTCTTTTCCATCTTGACGAAGCGGTCCATGCCACCTTCGAAGGGTCCATAGATAGGGCGGAGTTCGCGGAACCATGTCGGAAAATTTTTTTCCAGCCGCATGGAAAGAAGCGCGCGCATGCCGAAATCGACGATGCCGAACTCTTCGCCAGCCTCTTTGATCGCCTGATAGACAAGCCGCTGATAGGCGGGCGCCATCCACAATTCATAGCCGAGATCACCGGTATAGGTAATGCGGTTGACCATGCAGGGCGCGCCGCCGACTGCCATCTCGCGGAAATCCATGAAGCGGAAGGCGGTTGAGGACACGTCAGTATCAACGAGCTTTTGCAACAGTTTTTGGCTGTTGGGGCCGGCGATGGACAGGCCTACCAGCGTTTGGTCGAAGCGGTGAAGGCGCACTGAGCCATCTTTGGGTAGGTGCTTTTCAAACCAGCGCATATGGTATTTCTGCGCGGCAGATGAGCCCCAGATCATGAATTTTTCAGCGTCTGTTTTTGCTATGGTGAAGTCGCCGATCAGCTTGCCGAATTCATTCAACATCGGGGTCAGTACGATGCGGCCCTGTTTGGGCATGCGGTTCGTCATCAGGCGGTTGAGGAAGTCTTCCGCAGCTGGGCCTGAGACTTCATATTTGGCGAAGTTGGCGATTTCGGTCACGCCGACACTGTTTCGCGTGGCGCGGACTTCATTGCCGACATGCTCGAAATCGTTGGAGCGGTGGAAGGAGACGATATCTTTTGGCTCGGTGCCTTTGGGGGCAAACCAGAGCGGCGTTTCCAGGCCCCAGCTGTCGCCCATCACCGCATTGTTTGCGCGCATTGTGTCGTAAAGCGGGGTGGTCTGTGCGGGGCGGGCGGCCGGGAGTTCCTCGTTGGGGAAGCGGATCGAAAAGCGGCGCGAGTAATTTTCACGCACCTTGGCGTTGGTGTAGCGCAGGCCTGCCCATTCGCCAAAGCGGGTAACATCCATGCCCCATACGTCGAAACCCGGATCGCCGTGCACCATCCAGTTGGACAGCGCCAAACCAACACCGCCGCCTTGGCTGAAGCCCGCCATGACCGCGCAGGCGCACCAGAAATTGGTCAGTCCCTGCACCGGGCCTACCAAAGGATTGCCGTCGGGCGCGAAGGTGAAGGGTCCGTTGATGATCTGCTTGATGCCGGCCTTCTCGATGCCAGGAAAATGGCGGAAGCCGACTTCTAAAGAGGGCGCAATGCGATCCAGATCTGGAGCTAAAAGCTCATGGCCGAAATCCCCCGGTGTGTTGACCGGTGACCAGGGTTTTGCAGCCTTTTCATAGGTGCCGAGCAGCACGCCATTGCGTTCTTGGCGCGTGTAGATCTCGCCTTTGAAGTCGATGACGCCAATCATCTCACGGCCGGTCGATTTGTTGAATTCTTCCACTTCCGGCATTGGCTCGGTCAGAAGATACATGTGTTCCATCGCCAGCAAGGGCAGTTCCACACCCACCATGCGCCCGATCTCACGCGCCCACAGGCCTCCGCAATTGACCACATGTTCGGCGCGAACGGTGCCTTGTTCGGTGACCACATTCCATGTGCCATCGGCATCCTGCGTCAGTTCCTTGACCGGATTGCGCAGAACGATTTCTGCGCCCAGTTTCTTGGCCGCCTTGGCATAGGCGTGGGTGGTGCCGGAAGGATCAAGATGCCCTTCGACCGGGTCCCACATGGCGCCAACGAAATGGCTTTCATCCATAAGCGGGAACATCGCCTTGGCTTCGGAGGGCGTGATCAGTTCCGTTTCCATGCCAAGGTAACGGCCTTTGGCGTGCGACAGGCGCAGGAAATCCATGCGCTCTGGCGTATCGGCCAGCATCACGCCACCTGTCAGATGCAGCCCGCAGGACTGGCCGGAAAGCTCCTCCAGCTCACGGTAGAGCTGCACGGTATAGGCCTGGAGTTTTGCGACATTCGGGTCGCCATTCAGGGTATGGAAGCCGCCCGCTGCATGCCAGGATGAGCCGGAAGTCAGCTCTGATCGCTCGATCAGCATGATGTCCTTCCAGCCCGCTTTGGCCAGATGGAAAAGCACCGAGCAACCCACAACGCCGCCACCAATAACGACCGCTTTAACATTAGTTTTCATGAGGATAGGCCCGTGATGTGAGAATATGATTCAATTTTCTAAATTAGAAATCTGTCGGTGCGCCGCCTTCAGCCGTGCGGCGGGCAACGAAGTCGTTGATTTCTTCGCGAATGGCAGGGTCGATCGCTGGTTCCTCGTAGGTGGCGAGGCGCTCTTTCCAGACGCGGTTGGCGCGGTCGATTGCAGTCGGGCTTCCAGCTTCTGCCCAGCTTTCGAAATTGCGCCAATCTGAAATGATGGGCGAGTAGAATGCTGTCTTGTAACGATCTTGCGTGTGTTGGGTGCCGAAAAAATGGCCGCCAGGACCGACGCTCTCAATCGCATCGAAGCCGAGCGCATCGTCCGATAGATCGAGCGGGGTGAGGAATTCCGCCACCATTTGCAGCATGTCGATATCCAGAATGGTTTTCTCGAAGGAGCAGCGCAAGCCGCCTTCCAGCCAGCCTGCAGCGTGCATCATCAAATTGCCGCCGCCCTGTATTGCGCCCCAAAGCGAGAAGGCGCTTTCATAGGCGGCCTGCGCATCTACGGTGTTGGCCGCGCAGGTATTCGATGTGCGGTAGGGAATGTTGTAGCGCCGCGCCAACTGACCGCCGACAAGCTGGGCTTTCATATATTCAGGTGTGCCGAAAGCTGGCGCGCCGGATTTCATGTCGACATTGGAGGTGAAGCCGCCATAGGCCACTGGCGTGCCTTTTCGAACCATTTGCGCGAAAGCGATGCCTGAGAGTGCTTCGGCATTCTGCTGCACCAGCGCGCCGGCGATGGTGACGGGGGCCATCGCACCGGAAAGCGTGAAGGGTGTAATGACCACCGGCTGGCCCATCGACGCCATCTGGATGATGCCTTCCATCATAGGCACATCCAATTTGAGCGGGGAGTTGGTGTTGATGATGGTGAACACTGAGGGTTCGGCAATCATCTGCTCATGGCTGATGCCGCGGGCGATGCGCGTTAGCTCGATGCCATCGACATTGCGTTCTTTGCCCAGCGAATAGATGTGGAAGACCTTATCGGTCAGGAGTGCAAGATCGCGGATACATTCGAGATGGCGCACGGAGGGGTGAATGTCGATCGGTTCCACAGGATAGCCGCCGGTGCAGTTCAAAATATTGTGCATCTGCGCCAAGCGCAGGAAGTTGCGATAGTCGTTCTGGTTTCCAGGGCGTCGCCCGCCATCCATATCCGAACAATTGGGGGCCGATGCCATCATGGAGATGATGAGGTTGTTGCCACCAAACTCCACATTATGCGCTGGGTTGCGGGCGTGCATGGTGAATTGCGATGGCGCGTGAGACACGAGTTCCAGAAGCATGTCACTATCAAAGCGCACGCGCTCGGTGCCTTCGCGCACGTCGGCGCCGTGTTCCTTCATGATCTGGCGCGCGCCATCATGCAGCACATCGACGCCGATCTCACGCAAGACGCGCAGCGAAGCGCGGTGGATTGATTCCAACTCATCGTCAGACACAAATCTGGTTGGCTGAAGCGGGTTTTTCAATTGCCGGAAAGCAGGCTGGTCAAAAGCTGAGGCACCACCAGCGCGTTTTCCAGCGCGGCCACCGCCGCGCCGTGCGCGGTCTTGCGTGGTTGCGGCGTCGGCCGTGTCTGCAACTGCGGTCATACTTGCCTCTTGATGATCCGAAATCTACCCGCATCATGGACCGGCAGACGCATGATGGTTGCGGATGCGACGACAACAAGCGCGAGGGATGCGACATGGCTGGATATGATGTTGCCGTGGTGGGCCTTGGGGCCATGGGCGCTGCAGCGCTTTATCACCTGGCTCGGCGCGGTGTGCGCGTCATGGGGCTCGAACAGTTTTCGCCCGGCCACGACAAGGGCTCGTCGCATGGCGAAAGCCGGGCCATCCGGCTCGGCTACTCCGAGCATCCCTCGTATGTTCCGCTGGTACGCAGCGCCTTTGAGAACTGGCATTCCCTGGAGCGCGATACGGGTGAAACGGTTCTCGTTAACACTGGAATTCTGGAAGCCGGCGTGCCCGGAAGCCCGATGGTCAAGGGCTCGGTCGATGCTTGCGTCGAACACGGTCTGGCTTTTGAGATGCTGGACGCGACTGAGGTTAGGCGACGTTTCCCGGGCGTGGTACTGCCTTTTGATCACACTGCCATCTGGCAAGGCGAGGGCGGTTTTCTCAAACCCGAACGCGCCAACGCGCTTCATCTCAAGCTGGCAACCGAGGCGGGCGCAGAAGTACGCACCCATACAAAAGTACTGGCGCTCGAACCTGGAAGCGCCAGTGTAAAACTCAGGCTCGGCGATGGCAGCGTGATCGAGACGGGATCGGTGATTGTCGCCGCCGGTGCATGGGCTAGTGATCTGGTGCCTGAGTTAAAGGATCTTCTTTTCATACAGCGGATGGTGTTGTGCTGGTACGAAACGCGTGCACCGGAACTTTTTGGGCTCGGCACGCTGCCCGTCTTTGCTATCGATAGCGGCGAGGACATTGTTTACGGGTTCCCGGATTTCGCCGGTACCGGTTTCAAATGCGCCTCGCATTATGGCAGCGGCGTCCTTGCCCATGCCGATGTCGCCCGCCAGGATGCCGGCCCCGACGATGAAGCGCGCACGCGCCGCTTCATCGAGCGCTATCTGCCGCAAGCCGCCGGCCGGCTCAGGGCGATGAAAACCTGCCTCTACACGATGACGAAGGACGAGGATTTTGTCATCGATCTGCTGCCCTCAGATCCACGCATCGTCGTTGCCTCGCCCTGTTCGGGCCACGGCTACAAATTCGCCAGTGTTATCGGCGCGGTGCTGGCCGATCTGTCGACGACGGGCAACACCGACCATGATATCAGCCGTTTCAGGATGGCACGGTTCAGCACTTGAACTCTGGGCTGCACGGCATAGGATCAACGGCCATGGCACTGTATCCTACAGAGGCATTCAGAATCGACCGTGAGTGCTTTGCAGGCTCTCAGCCTTCCGCGCGCACGCTTCACGCTGAACTGCTGCGCCTTTGCGCGCGCATCGGCTATTCGCCGCCTTCCTCTGTCTGACCGTCGCGCCGGCGCATGCCGCCGGATTGATTCAGGAAAGGGAACCAAGTCCATGACATATCAGAACTATTCGCTGGCGCAGTTGCAAGAGATCGATGCCGCGCATCATCTTCACCCGTTTACCGACCACAAGGAACTTCGGGCGTCTGGGTCGCGCATTATCACCCGCGCCGAGGGCGCCTATATCTATGACAGCGAGGGCACCGCCATTCTTGATGCGATGGCCGGGCTTTGGTGCGTGGCTGTCGGCTATGGCCGCGATGAACTGGCAGATGCCGCCGCTGCGCAAATGAAGGAACTGCCTTATTACAATTCATTCTTTCGTTGCTCGACGCCCAGCCCGGTGCTGCTGGCTAAAAAATTGGCCGAGATTGCGCCCAAAAACATCAATCAGGTTTTCTTTGGTTCGTCAGGGTCGGAGGCAAACGACACGGCGCTGCGGCTGGTCCGCCATTTCTGGGCGCTGGAGGGCAAGCCGGAAAAAAACCGCATCATCTCGCGCACCATGGCCTATCATGGCTCCACCATTGCCGGCACGTCGCTGGGCGGCATGGACGGGATGCACAACCAGCTTTATGGCGCGGTGCCCAACATCGTCCATGTCATGATGCCTTATGCCTTCGAGCTGGCACTGCCTGGCGAGAGCGATCACGATTTTGGATTGAGGGCGGCAAAGGCCATCGAGGATGCCATTGTCGAGGCCGGGCCGGAAAATGTCGCCGCTTTCATCGGTGAACCGATCCAGGGCGCGGGTGGTGTAAAAATCCCGCCTGCCAGCTACTGGCCGGAGGTTCAGCGCATCTGCCGCAAATATGATGTGCTGTTGATGCTCGACGAGGTTATCACCGGTTATGGCCGTACCGGCGCATGGTTTGCCGCTCAGTCGATGGGCATTGAGGCCGATACCATCACCACCGCCAAGGCGCTCACCTCCGGATATCAGCCACTGTCGGCCCTGCTGGTGGGCGACCGGATTGCCGCGACGTTGACCGAAAAAGGCGGTGAGTTTTATCACGGCTACACCTATTCAGGTCATCCGGTGGCCTGTGCGGTGGCGCTGAAAAACCTTGAGATCCTTGAACGTGAAGGTTTGATCGACCGTGTCAAATCCGACACCGGGCCGTATTTTGCCGAACAACTTCTGGCGCGGGTCGCACCGCACGGTCTGGTTGGCGAGGTGCGGACGTTCGGGTTGATGGGCGCAGTCGAGATCGTCAGCGACAAGAAAAGCCGGCAACGCTTTGCCGAACCGGGGTCGGCTGCAGTCATCATCCGTGACCATGCCATTGCCATCGGGTTAATGCTGCGTGCCACCGGCGACACGATGATCATGTCGCCGCCGTTGGTCTGGACCCGGGAGCATATAGATCTGGCTGTCGAGCGGCTGCTTCTGGCACTCGATCTTGCAGAGAACGATCTGCGCGGCTGAAACCACTGTCGCAAGTGACCGACAAAGCCGTGCTACCCTGTGGATTGGAACGTTGTGTTCATCACCACGTTCCACCTGCGGCTAAAGAGGAGTTTTCCATGACCATTCGAAAAAGCCGCAAGGCTTCGCGTGCCGGCTCCGACCTAGCCGCCAACCTGATGCTGGCACCGATGGTGGCTGCCATGCGCCTGCCGCTGATGGCTGCCGACACAAGCGGGATGGGAAAGGAAACGCAGCGCGCCATCCAAGAAAAGAGCGACGCCTTCGCAGAAGGGATCGTGGCGGCCCAGATGTCGCTGATCGACTCGGCGGGCAGTTTCTGGACTGACGCGCTGTCGGGAAAGGTGCCGGCGCTGTGGAGCGGGGAGGCTGTCGAGCGTTCATTGCGTGCCGCGCTTGTGCCTGCCGGCAAGCGCGTAAAAGCGAATTATCGGCGGTTGTCACCGAAGGGGTGAAAGCAGTTCAAACGGCAAAAACCGCGCCCTGAAAGGGAACGCGGCTTTGCCAACCGATACGCATGGCACTTCGCAACAATACTGGCGAAGGATACTGCTCCGGTACGCGAGACCTGATCCGGAGCGGTGGCGGCTTTTGATCGCCGCCATGCATTCGTTTTACCCCGACATCGTTACCGGGCGGTTATCGAGAGCTTAAGCAAACCTAAATTTGCGCGTTTTTCGACCGTCCGCGAACAAAAAAGCTTCGGTAAGCAGCTTACGCAGCGTCACCTCTCAGAAAATTCACGATGCCTGAGAAATCCGTGTCGGCGCCGCCTTGTTCGTTGAACTGGGCGTAAAGTTCTGCGGCATGAGCGCCAAGTGGTGTTGATGCTCCTGCGCTGCGGGCGGCTTCTTGCGACAGGTTCAGGTCTTTCAGCATCAGCGCGCCGGCAAAGCCTGGCTTATAGTTGCGGTTTGCGGGTGATGCCGGGACCGGGCCGGGTACCGGGCAATAGGTTGTTAGCGACCAGCATTGGCCGGAAGCCGTCGAGGCAACATCAAACAGCGCTTGATGTGAAAGGCCGAGTTTTTCGGCCAGCACGAATGCCTCGCTGACCCCGATCATCGAAATGCCGAGGATCATGTTGTTGCAAATCTTTGCTGCTTGACCGGCCCCGACATCACCGCAATGGACGACACGACCTGCCATCGGCTTCAACACCGGCTCGGCCATCGCGAAAGCCTCCACCTTGCCGCCGGCCATGAAGGTGAGCGTGCCCGCACTTGCGCCCCCCGTTCCGCCCGAAACAGGCGCATCGACTGACATCAGGCCGTGCCGTGCGGCAGTCTCATGGGCCTCCCGGGCTGAGTCCACATCAATGGTCGAGCAATCGATCATCAGCACGCCGCTGCCGGCTTTCGGTGCGATCTCATGATAGACGGAGAGCACATGTTTGCCGGCGGGCAACATCGTGATGATGATGGCGGCGCCTTCAATGGCTTTGATTGCGCTTTCAGCCACCGTCACGCCGTTTTCGGTCGCCGTCGCGAGATTGTCGGCCAAAAGATCAAAACCCCGCACTTCATGTCCGGCCTTGACCAGATTGGCGGCCATGGGATTGCCCATATTGCCGAGGCCGATGAAAGCGATTTTTTTGGTCATGAGATTTTCCTCCGGGAAAAAAACGTCAGCGTCCAATCAGGGCGCGAGCGATGATGACGCGCATGATCTCATTGGTGCCCTCCAGAATCTGGTGGACGCGCAGGTCGCGCACCAGTTTTTCGACGCCATAATCGTGCAGATAGCCATAACCGCCATGCACCTGCAGTGCATTGTTGGCGACCGTAAAGCCTGTATCCGTAACAAATCGCTTTGCCATAGCCGACCATTTGCCGGCATCAGGTGCCTTCCGGTCGAGTTTTGCAGCAGCGGTATAAAGCAGCATTCTCGCTGCCTGGAGTTCGGTTTCCATATCAGCCAGCTTGAACTGGAGCGCCTGGAACTGGTCGATGGCCTTGCCGAATGCCTTGCGTTCGCTGGCATAACCAAGCGCCTTGTCGAGCGCCGATTGCGCGCCGCCAAGTGAGCAGGCTGCAATGTTGAGCCTGCCGCCATCGAGCCCTGACATGGCGATGCGAAAGCCAGCACCTTCGCCCGAGAGCATGTTTGCAGCCGGAACCTTGCAATCTTCAAAGATCACCTGGCGGGTGGACTGCATATGCCAGCCCATCTTGTTCTCCAACGGACCGAATGACAGGCCTGGCGCATCCTTTGGGATGACGATGGTGGAAATGCCACCGGCACCGTCGCCGCCGGTGCGCACCATGGTGACGTAGACATCAGAATCGCCCGCGCCGGAGATGAACTGCTTGGTGCCGTTCAAGACATAATCATCACCTGACCGTGTGGCGCGGGTTTTTAGCGCTGCCGCGTCCGACCCTGATCCTGGCTCGGTCAGGCAATAGCTGCCAAGCCACTCCATCGACGTCATTTTGGGCAAAAAGCGCTGGCGCTGCTCTTCATCACCAAATGTGTCGATCATCCAGGCTGTCATGTTGTGGATCGAGATAAAGGACGCGAAGGCCGGGCAGGCCTGCGAAAGCGCCTCGAACACCAGCACGGCATCCAGCCGCCCCAACCCCGAGCCACCAACATCGTCGCGGGTATAAATGCCGCCGAGCCCAAGCGCACCGGTCTCTCGAATCACATCGCCTGGGAAATGGCGCTCAATGTCCCATTGCAGCGCATGCGGGGCGACACGGTCCTCGGCAAAGGCTTTGGCCATGTCCTGGATGGCACGCTGGTCGCTGTTCAGCTCAAACTGCCCGGTGTCATTGTCTACAACGGCGTCCATCGTGTCCTCCATGACGTATTTGACCTATGCGCGCGGCGCAATCTAGACCAATGATGCCGCCGTGCAAGCTAGCGCCCTGTAGAGCGGCTGTGCACCATTTGATGAACGGATGCCAGGTGACTGCAAATTTCGAAGAACTCAGGCACGCCTTTCGCAGCTTTCTGCTGCAGACTCCATCGAGCCCGGTGCGCAGTTTCATGGCCGATATCGACTGGGAAATGAAGGAGCGGCGGTTGCACTCGCGCCCACTGGCTTGCCTGAAACATTTGCCGCGTGCGGTGGACAGCGCAGCCGGATCGGCGCGCGAACTGGCGCAGCGCCTTGCCTGCCAGGCAGCAGCGCTCGCCTGGGGGCAGACTTATACGGCACAGGATTTCGGCCCGGATTTTCTCGACAAGTACGGCTGGACGGAGCTTTTCGGCACGCGCGGCCATTTTCGCAATGATCGCATTGCCGGCGGGTTTCTGCTGTTGGGTCCGGGCGTCGTTTACCCGGATCACCACCATGTCGCGGAGGAGATTTACATTCCGCTGACCGGCGGCACTGAGTGGCGCATGGACGATGGCGATTTTGTTCCACGTGCTGGCGGCGAGGTTATCCACCATCGCTCCAACGCCAACCACGCCATGCGCACTGGCGCAGCGCCGCTTCTGGCGCTCTATCTTTGGCGTGGCGGCGATCTCGCGCAGCGTTCGGTGATCGATGTCGGGCGGGAGGCGGGCTAAGCCATGGCCAAAGCGATCATGCTTCAGGGCACCGGCTCCGATGTCGGCAAGACGATGCTTGTTGCGGGGCTTTGCCGTGCCGCGTTGAGGCGTGGGCTCCGGGTAAAACCATTTAAGCCGCAAAACATGTCTAACAATGCAGCTGTCGCCGATATTCCAGGCGAAACCGGAGGCGGCGAGATCGGGCGGGCGCAGTGGCTGCAGGCGATCGCCTGCGGGGTTGCGCCCTCCATCCATATGAACCCTGTGCTGCTGAAGCCGCAAAGCGAGATCGGTGCGCAAGTAGTGGTTCAGGGGAAGGTCTTTGGCCAGGCCAAGGCGCGCGATTATCAGGCGCTAAAACCGAAACTGATGGATGCGGTGCTCGATTCTTGGGAAAAACTCGGCGCCGATTGCGATCTGGTGATTGTCGAGGGTGCCGGCTCGCCGGCAGAGATCAATTTGCGCAGCCGTGACATTGCCAATATGGGCTTCGCCACGCGCGCCGATGTGCCGGTGGTGCTGGTTGGCGATATCGACCGGGGAGGGGTAATTGCCTCGATTGCAGGCACCCATCTGATCTTGCCGGAAGCCGACCGCGCCATGGTCGTGGGTTATCTCATCAACAAGTTTCGCGGTGATGTCTCGCTGTTTGATGACGGCATATTGGCCATCGATAAGTTCACTGGCTGGCGCTGCTTTGGCGTCGTGCCGTGGCTGAAGGCGGCGGCGATGTTGCCGTCTGAGGATTCGGTGGTGCTGGAACGGCTTGCCGTCGGCGAAAGCCGGGCGCTCAAAGTGGCAGTGCCGATGCTCGGCCGCATCGCCAATTTCGACGATCTCGATCCGCTTAAAGCAGAGCCGCAGGTGGAGGTGGTGTTCGTGCCTCCCGGGAAGCAGCTGCCTGCTGATGCCGGGCTGGTCATCATCCCAGGATCCAAGTCGACCATCTCGGACCTTTTGCAATTTCGCGAAAATGGCTGGGACAGAGACCTTGCCGACCACCGCCGCCGAGGCGGCCACATTGTCGGTCTGTGCGGCGGTTATCAGATGCTCGGGCGCGTGGTTCGCGATCCGCATGGCATCGAGGGGCTGGCCATCGAAGTGCCTGGCCTCGGTCTGCTCGACGTTGATACGGTGATGGAGCGGGAAAAATCCGTACGTAATGTCGCTGCCCATTCGGTCGCCTTCGGCACACCGGTCGAAGGCTACGAGATACATCTTGGCATGACTACCGGCCCGGACTGCCTTCGTCCCGTGGTGCGCTCAGGCGGCGTGGATGACGGAGCCATGTCTGCCGATGGCAAGGTTTTCGGGACCTATCTGCACGGCTACTTTAACGCCGATGCCACCCGCACCCACTTTCTCGAAACCCTCGGCATCACCGGCGGCGGCATCGACTACCGTGCCGAAGTCGAACGCGCGCTGGATGCCATCGCCGAGCAACTGGAACGACATCTCGATTGCGACGCGTTGTTTGCGCTCGCGCGGTAGTTGAGAGGCTATGCTTTGAATCCGCCGCCAAACCAAGCCACGATATTCGGCATGTCTTTTTCAAACCCACCCGGGATGAACACGTTGAACAAACCGGCGCGTTTTTTGCCCGGATTGTCGAAGTCATGGGTTACGCCAGCGGGTATGCGCATAAAGCTGCCGGGCTTGGCGTCATGCCAGGTTTCGCCGACCAGCACGCGCGGGGTGCCGGCTATGACGAAGAAGATCTCGTCGTTGGCATCGTGCCTGTGTGCGCCCGGGCCGGCAGCGCCCGGGTCCAACCACCATTCCGAGACCGAATAGCTGTCACCGGTTTCCACGCCATCGGCCTTGAAAATCGTCTGCATGGCGCCGCAATCATAGTGACTCCCGGCACCCGGTTTGAGGATCATGGGGCGGTTGCGCTCGGCCTTAGCCATCTTTTTCATGCGCTTTTGGATAGTAGGTGCCGAACGACCAGATGTTGCCTTCGGGATCGCGACAGATGAATTCGCGGCTGCCATAATCGCGGTCGGTTGGCGGTTCCTCGATGGTCGCGCCGGCGGCCACTGCGCGGGCATGGACTGCATCGACATTGGCGACCGCGACATAGATCGCCTTGCCACCGGGCTGACCCGGCGAGCCGACGATCTTGCAGAACGCATCGTCGCGGTCCGAGCCCAGCATGATCATGGAAGAGCCGAACGAGAGTTGCGCGTGGTCAACCCGGCCGCCCTCGCCATAGCGGGCGTGCACGATGAATCCGAAGGCCTGCTGCAACCAGTCAATCATCCTTCCAGCGTCCGCATAGCGCATGGTGGGAAAAATCCGCGGTGGTTCGATTGTGGCGTCTGCCATGACAGTGCTCCTGCGTTGTTGGGTGGCAGGCGCATCTAGCCAGACGCAGACGCGCTGGTCTTGAAGAAATGTTACGTGGCGACAGACGCCGTGGCTGTCATGCGATGCGCCCAGGCGCCAGGCGTCTCGCCTGCCAGTTCGCCGAATTCTCGTACGAGATGTGCCTGATCGGCGTAGCCGCAATCGGCGGCTATCTCGGCCCAGCGGCCACCGCGCCCGGCCAGTTCTCTTGCCTTGCCGAAACGGGCTATGCGCGCGACAGTTTTTGGCGAGAGCCCGATCTCATCGCGGAATTTTTCGACCATCAGCCGGCGGCTCCAGCCGATCTCTTCGGCGAGCGTTCCGATCCGCACACGGCCGTAGGTCTCAGTCAATCGAGCGTAGGCCCATTGCGCGGGTGTTTCCGATTGGTCGGAGACTGACAGACGGGCGGTGATAAAGTTTTCCACGAGATCGAACCGGATTTGCCAGTCTGGTTCGTTTGCCAGTTGCTCTCGCAGACGTATCGTCTGTTGTCCAAACAGATCGTCGAGCGGTACCATACTGTCAGCCAGTGCATGCATTGGCAGGCCGAAAAAATCCCGGGCGCCAGCCGGGGAAAAGTTCACCTGCACACATTCGCAGCTGCCGAGGAATCAATGACTACGGGACCTGCATACAGCCCTGCCGCAAAACTCGGCTGGTGGTCCTTCGCGCTTGGCTGGCGACCTAAAGCGATGGAAAAGGGATCGCCCACGCTGATGATGAACGGCACCACCAGCGCCGCCACCTCTATTTGACGGAAATGTCCGTACAGATGTTCGCGGTAGCCGGCGATATCGAGCACGCACCCACGCAGTGCAGCGATGGGTGCACGGCGCAGAATCGTGAATCCGCCCCCAACGATGGGGCCAACTGGTTGCACAGGGGCATCGCTCAAGGTAGCCATCGCCGCATCTTACCGAACGCGGCGATGGCCTCAAGCGGTGTCTACAAGCCTTTCATCAGGCAGCCGGCAGCGAGGACCACATAGGCAATAGCCATGATCCAGAAAGCAGCCAGCGGAATAGCCAAGACGCCGAGGCCTGCTAACAGGCCAATAACGGCAATGACGAGCGAAATGATAAAAATAATCTGCTTCGGCGCATTCAGTTTCATGGTCGACCCTCGCGCGAATGATTCGCAACCGTAACTATACGCTCAAATTCTCAGCAGCGCGCGGAGCGGATGCGCAGGGTCTGACAGCAGTTTGATCGCCAGCGCCACGCAGACGATCACCAGAAGCGGCTTGATCAGCTTTGCACCGCTTTTCATTGCCAGTCCGGCGCCAACCCGGGCTCCGATGAATTGGCACACACCCATCATCAGGCCAATCTTCCAGGAAATGACACTGGCAAAGGCAAAAAAGCCGAGTGCGCCCAGATTGGAAGCGAAGTTCAATAATTTGGTATGGGCGGTCGCTTTCAACACGCCGTAGCCGGCCAGGGAGACGAAGGCGAGCATATAGAAGGATCCGGCCCCTGGGCCGAACATACCATCATAAAATCCGATTGCCGGGACCACCAGCAATCCAAACAGGAAGGGTGAAAGCCGCTCGGTGCGATCAATATCGTCGACATTTGGCTTCAAGGCAAAATACAGCGCAATGGCGACCAGCAGCAAAGGCAACGCAATTTTCAGCGCTTCGCCGGGCAGCACCGTTGCCACCAGCGCGCCAACAACAGAGCCGATCAGTGCAAGGACTGCTGAAGGTAATTGCTTCCTCAGGTCGACATGGCCCTTGGAGGCGTAGGCGATGGTTGCGGACGCCGATCCGAAAACGCCCTGCAACTTGTTTGTGGCTAGAGCCTCTACGGGCGCGAATCCGGTCAGAAGCAGCGCCGGCACGGTGATCAGCCCACCACCGCCGGCGATCGAGTCGACAAAGCCCGCAGCAAAGGCTGCAAGCGCCAGCAGGGTCAGGAGGTCGGTGGATGGGTCTATCATGGCATCGATGCGCGGTGTGGCTGTGGGCAGTCGCTTCGACCACGCAGGGGTCGCTTGCGCAAGGCGCATTTGACGCTACGGTCGGTTGGACTAACAAACAGTGGGGAATTTCTGGTGTTCAAGACGTTGCTTGCCGACCTTCGAGCGGTCATCGAAGGCGATCCGGGTGTGCGCAAGGTGGCCGATGACCCGGCCATATCCGCCGAACTGCTGCTTCTGTTCCGCATGATCCTGGCCGACGGCAAGGTGGAGACGAGCGAGATGGACGTCTTTCGACGCATTTGCCGCGATTCGTTTGGTATTGAAGAGAGCAGTCTTGATGCCGTTATCGAATATCTGCGCGACTTTGGCTACGAGACCAATGGCAAGCAGGCTATTGCCGTGTTTCGTAGCCTCGAGCCGGAGCGCCGCAAAAGTCTGGTCCTTCACATGACCGAAATCGCCAAGGCCGATACCGAATTGGCGGACCAGGAGATCAAAATCCTGAAGCGCGCATTCGAAATGCTGGAGATTGATCCGCAGGAATTGGTGGAACGGTCGGAAGGTTGAACTTAGCCAGAAAGCCGTCTTGCGATGGCCCGGCGCAGATCCGGTGCGGCCGCCACGAGCGCTCGGGCGGCATCGGACTGGGGATTGTCGAGAACTGCTGATGTATCGCCGCGCTCGACGATTTGGCCAGCGTCCATCACCATCACCTGGTCGGTGATGGCGCGCGCCACTGTCAGGTCGTGGGTGATGAACAGGTAGGCGACGCCCAGCCGGCTATTTAGGTCGGCGAAAAGGTCAAGGATCTGGGCACGGATCGAAACATCAAGGGCCGAGACAGGCTCATCGGCCACCACCAGCTTGGGCCGAGTGATGATGGCGCGTGCGATCGACAGGCGCTGGCGCTGGCCGCCGGAAAATTCGTGCGGATATTTTTCCATGTCGCGCGGATCGAGACCTACTTCCGCCAATGCGGCGGCCACGCGGTCGCGTTTTTCGCGCATGGTCGGCTTTTCGTCGAGCAGATGCAGCGGTTCGGCCACCAGCCGTTCGACGCGATGGCGCGGGTTGAACGAGCCATATGGGTCCTGAAACACCACCTGCATGTTGCGTCGGGAGGCGCGCAACTCTGTCTGGTCCTTGCCGATCAGGGTTTGGCCGCGAAAGCGGATATCGCCTTCCGTGGGCCGGTCCAGTGCAAGGATCATGCGGGCAAGGGTGGACTTTCCACATCCCGACGCGCCGACCAGCGCGACCGACTGGCCAGGCACCATGTTAAACGACACGGCATCCACAGCCTTGAAAGGCTTGGCCCGACCAAATAGGCCGGTGCGCCTACCCGGATAGATCCGCGACACACTCTCGAGCGTCAGCAGCGGGGAAGGGGCGGGCTGCCCTGCAACCGGCGCTGCATTTGGCTTCCGTAGCGGCACGTGGGTGGAGGCCTGCGCCAATTGGCGCGTGTAGGGATGGACTTGCGCCAGAAGCGTGCGCGCGGTCTCGCCGGTTTCCATGATCGCGCCGTCGCGCATTACGGCGATGCGGTCAGCCATCGAGGCCACAACCGCCAGATCATGCGAGATCAACAGTAGTCCCATGCGGTTCTCATCGACGAGATCGCGCAGAAGCTCAAGAATCTGCTTTTGCAACACGACGTCTAGCGCCGTGGTCGGCTCGTCGGCGATCAGCAGCTTTGGCTTTAGCGCACAGGCGATGGCGATCACCACGCGCTGGCGCTGACCGCCCGAGAGCTGGTGGGGATAGCTGGAGAGCGGAAATTTATCGTCGGGCAGGCCAACGCGATCAAGGATTTTTCGGGCGCGGGTCTCGGCGTCGGCTCTGGTAGCGCCGGTGTGCAAGCGAATACCTTCAGCGACCTGTTCGCCGATCGTCTTCACCGGGTTCAGCGCTGCCATCGGTTCCTGAAAAACCATGCCGATATCATCGCCGCGCAGCCGGCACATCTGGTCTTCGCTGGCGCCCAGAATGTCGATGCTGTCGAAGCTGATGTGGCCGTTGGCGCGTGCGGCCTGCGGCAGTAGCTGCATCACCGCAAGTGCCGTCATCGATTTGCCGGAGCCGGATTCACCCACCAGCCCCAGCACCTCGCCGCGCTCGATAGTAAGGTCTATACCCTTCAGGATGACAGTGCTGTCAATGGCCAAGGACAGGTTTTCGATCTCGAGCAAGCTCACCGCTGGCGCCTCAGTTTGGGGTCGAGCACATCGCTCAGGCCGTCGCCCAGAAGGTTCAGCGCCAGCACGGTGAAGACGATGGCAAAACCCGGAAAAATCGCCATATAGGGCGCCACCGCCATACGCGTTTGAGCCTCAAACAGCATGCGCCCCCAACTGGGCATCGGTGGCTGGGCGCCAAGGCCCAGATAGGAAAGCCCAGCCTCAGCCAGAATGCCCAGCGCGAACTGGATCGTGCCCTGCACCAGAAGCATGTTGGTGATATTGGGAATGATGTGCTCGACAGTGATCAAGAAATTGCCCTTGCCGGAGGCACGGGCGGCCAGAATGTATTCGCGCGGCCATAGCGACAGCGCGCCGGCGCGGGCAACGCGGGCAAAAACCGGAATGTTAAAAATGCCGATGGCGATGATGGCATTGACCGCGCCTGGGCCAAAGATCGCGGTGATCATCACAGCCGACAAAAGAGCAGGAAAGGCAAATACAAGATCGTTGAAGCGCATCAGGATTTCGTCAACAAAACCGCCGCGTGCGGCTGCCCAGCAGCCGAGCGGCACGCCGATGCCCATGCCAATGCCGACCGCCACCAGCGCCACCGCGATAGAATTGCGGGCGCCGACCATGATCATCGATAGTATATCGCGACCGAAATGATCGGTGCCAAACAGATGCTGCGCGGAAGGCGGCTGCATACGGTCGGCAACGATCAACTTGGTCACATCGTAGGGCGTCCAGACAAACGATATCAGAGCCATCGCAGCGATGATGGCAATGATGACAAAACCGGTGACAAAGGACCGGTTGGCAAAAGCTTTTGCCACGAGGCTGCCAAATGTTTCACTGGCAAGAGTGTCCGTGGTCATCGGGCCACCCTCAGGCGTGGGTCAACGATAGCGTAGGAAAGGTCGACCAGTAGATTGACCGTCACGACTGCCACCACTAGCAGCATCACCACGCTTTCCACCACGATGATGTCGCGCTGGGCGATTGCCTGTAGCACCAGCCTGCCGAGGCCGGGTAAGTAAAACACGTTTTCAATGATGATGGTGCCAGCGAGCAGGAAGGAAAATTGCAGGCCCAAAATGGTCACCACCGGGATCAGAGCATTGCGCAAAGCATGGCGCCATAGCACGCGGCTCCGTGTCAGGCCTTTGGCACGGGCTGTGCGGATATAGTCTTCGCCCAGCACGTCAAGCAGGCCCGAACGGGTCACGCGCGCTAGGATCGCAGCCTGCGGCAGCGCCAGCGCGATGGCCGGCAGCATCAGGGCCTTGAGAGCCGGCCACACACCGGCGTCCCAACCGGGAAAGCCGCCCGCCGGAACCAGCCGCAGCCAGACGGCAAACACATAAATCAACAGCAACGCGAACCAGAAATTCGGCACCGCTACGCCGAATTGCGCTATTCCCATGGCGACGGTGTCAGACGTGCTGCCGCGCCGCGAGGCGGCAAACAGGCCGACCGGAATGGCGATGGCAGTCGATAACGTAAGCGCCATCAAGGCAAGCGGCAGAGAAACGACAACACGCTCCGCCACTAGGTCAATCACCGGAACGGAATAGGTGTAGGATTGACCGAAATCGAGGTGTAGCATGTTTCCAACCCAGTTGAAGTAGCGCACCAGCATGGGCTGATCGAGGCCCATCTCGCTCTGCAGCGCGCGTACAGCATCTTCCGTGGCGTTCATGCCTAGCATCAGCCGGGCAGGGTCTCCGGGCAGGATTTCCAGGACGCCAAACACCACCAGCGAGGCAACGACGAGCGTTGCGAGGCCGATCAAAAGGCGTTTGGCGAGATAGGCGAGCATGAATTCAGCGCCGGCAAACCCTCCCCGGACAGGGGAGGGTTTTATGGCACTATTGCGCCCATTTAACCTTCGTCACGTCATTGGCCTGGATCGGCGAGTTTTCCCACAGACCTTCCAGCTTGGCATCCCAGATGCCGGTCTTGGGCAGTTCAAACAGGAACACTGCCGGAACGTCGGTGGCGAGGATCTTCTGGGCTTCACCCAGAAGCGCATTTCGCTTGGCGTCGTCGTTCTCAACTGCGAGATCGGCGATCACCTTGTTGAAGGCGGGGTTTTCATACTGGAAATAGTAGCCGGAACGGCCGTAAATATCGATGTCATTGGCCTCGGTGTGAGAGACAATGGTGGCGTCGAAATCCTTTTCAGTAAACACCTTGCTCAGCCAGTCTGCCCATTCTACGGGGATGATCTCAAGATCGATTCCGATCTCGCGCAATTGCGAGGCGATGATCTCGCCGCCGTCGCGCGCATAGGCTGGCGGCGGCAGTTTCAGCGTCGCCTTGAAGCCGTTCTCGAGTCCGGCCGCCTTCAAATATTCCTTCGCCTTGGCCACATCGTGCGGATAGGTTTCGGTCAGGTCGATATAGGCCGGACTGGTCGGCGACATATGCGAGCCAATCGGCAATCCGCGGCCTGAGGATGCGCCATCGATGATCGCCTTGCGGTCGATGGCGGAGGCGATTGCCTGGCGCACTTCCAGCTTGTCGAAAGGCGGCTTCTTGTTGTTGAACGACAACAGTGTCTCGCCTTCGGTCGTACCGATGACAACCTTGAGGCGCGGGTCTGCCTCGATTTGCGGTAGCGCGTCACCGACCTGAGCGTTGGGGAAGGCCTGTACGTCACCAGAGAGCAGCGCCGGCACGGCTGAAGCTGCATCAGGGATGATGCGGAACTCGACCTTGTCGAGCGCGACCGGATCACCCCAATAGCCATCAGTCTTCACC
This sequence comes from Mesorhizobium sp. NBSH29, assembly GCF_015500055.1. Classification (NCBI taxonomy): domain Bacteria; kingdom Pseudomonadati; phylum Pseudomonadota; class Alphaproteobacteria; order Hyphomicrobiales; family Phyllobacteriaceae; genus Mesorhizobium; species Mesorhizobium sp. NBSH29. The sequence goes on along the minus strand of NZ_CP045492.1, from coordinate 3,192,492 downwards.
AGCTTGATCGAAGAGCCCTTGGCCCAGCTGTCAAACTTGAACGGACCGGTGCCGATAGGCTTTTCCTTGTTGGTGTCTGCACTCTCGGGCGCCACGATCACTGCATCGCCAATTCCCATATTGTAGAGGAACAGGCCCTCTGGATGGCTGAGCGTGATTTTGACGGTGGTGGGATCGATCACTTCGACGGTGTCGATCGCTGCGAATATTTGTTTCTGCGCGTTGGTCGAATCCTCCGCGCGGGCGCGGTTCAGCGAGAATTTCACGTCATCGGCGTTGAAATCACTGCCATCGTGGAATTTTACGCCGCTTCTGAGCTTGAATGTGTAGATTTTTCCGTCATCCGAAGCGGTCCAGCTTTCGGCCAGGCCGGGCATCACTTCGCCCTTCGAGCCAATGCGGGTCAGACCCTCGAACAGATTTGCGTAGACAATTTCATCGATGGCTGCAGCTGCACCGCCGGTCGGATCGAGATGAGGAGGCTCCAGCACTACGCCAACCACCAGGTCCGTGCGAGCGGCAAAGGCGGCGGTGCCAGAGGCCAGCGCAAGCGCCAGTGCAGCGGCAACGGATTTCCAAATTTTCATCGATCTTCTCCCGGTCATGAACCCCGTCGCGATCAAAGCCTGATTTTGGCCGTGAGTAAATCAAGTTTGTTGCAGTGCCGCACAAGACGGGCGGTTTTCTCTAAGCACGGTTGCCGCGCAGCAGGGCATCGAGGCTGATCGCCATCACTTTGGCCGATTCCATCATGTCGGTGATGCCGACCCATTCGTCGGGGCGGTGGGCCAGATCGAGGATGCCCGGACCGTAAGCTATGCAATCATGAAGATGGCCGATGCGCGCTATGTGCTTCTGATCATAAGTGCCAGGCGAAATGACGTAGTCGGGTTCGCGGCCAAAGATTTCGCGGATGCCTTTCGCGATTGCTTCCACCACCGGGGAATCGCGCTCGGTCATAAGGGGCAACACTTCCATCAGGTCGCGAATCGTATAGCGAAATTTCGGGCGCTCTCGGGCGAGGCGATCAAGGATTGCGGTTACCTCGCGCTTCACCTCATCAATATTCTCTTCCAGGAGGAAGCGGCGGTCGATGGTCAGCCGGCACCAGTCCGGTACATTAGGCGAGGGCAGTCCGGGGCGAAAATCCTCTGTCTGGCCGCCATGGACGGAATTGATATTCATGGTCGAGCGGCGCGCCCCTTCCGGCACCACTGGCATGCGTGTCTCCTTGCGGTCGAGCGCGGGAAACAGGTCTTCCTCAAAGGCGTGCATGACCGCGCCCATATGACGAACGGCGCAGTCGCCCAGAAAAGGCATCGAGCCATGCGCGATCTCGCCTTTGGTCTCGATTTCGGCCCACCAGACCCCGCGATGGCCAAGGCATATGCGGTCCTTGTTGAGCGGCTCAGGAATGATGACATGGTCGACGCGCGGTTTTGAGAAATAGCCTTTTGAGGCTAGGTAGGCGACGCCGCCGAAGCCGCCGGACTCCTCATCGACCGTTCCGGAAATCTCGATTGCACCGGGAAAATCGGGATAGACTTCGATAAATGCCTCAACCGCGATGATGGAGGCGGCAAGGCCGCCCTTCATATCGCAGGCACCGCGGCCAAACACCTTGCCATCACGCACCAGTCCGGCAAACGGATCCATGGTCCAGCCTTCGCCGGCTTCCACGACATCAATATGCGAGTTGAAGTGGACTGTGGCGCCCGGCGACCGGCCCTCGAACCGGGCCACCACATTGGTGCGCGGATAGCGGTCGCTGTCGCCCGGCGTTCCTTCGCCGCGAATGAATTCCGTCGAAAAGCCGTGCTTTTTCAGCCGTTTGCCGATGAATTCGGCGCATGGCGTGTAGGCTTCGCCCGGCGGGTTGATGGTCGGGAAGCTGATGAGATCCGAGGTCAGTGTGACGAGGTCGTCGGTTCGGTCTTCGATGGCGCGAGCGAGATTTTCATTCATTTTGTGAATTGAGCAGTGAACCATATCGCTTGGCAAGACGACAGAGTTGTGTCCGCAGCATTGTTGCAAATATGCAACAATCACAACGAAGTGTTTTGCTGGAGAATACGGATGCAGGAAAATCTTAAATTCTTAGTGTAATGTGAAAGCCTGCCACCAAGAAAAAAATGATGATCAGGTATCACGGCAGTTTGGGGGTTTGTACAATGAAGAATTCAGCGTTTAAAATCGCGGCGGTTATTGCATTTCTGTTTGGTGGCTTGGGCCAAAGTATGGCGGCTGAAATCGTCGCGCGAATTGATGTTAGCAGGCAGGTCATGACGGTCAGTCAACAAGGTCGTGTTCTTCACACATGGCCCGTCTCTACGGGACGAAAGGGGTTTTCTACTCCGCGTGGCACCTATCGCCCGACCCGCATGCACAAGATGTGGCATTCGCGCAAATATGACATGTCGCCGATGCCTTATTCGGTGTTCTTTCGCGGCGGCTATGCCATCCATGGTACAGGTTATGTGAAGCAACTGGGGCGTCCCGCCTCGCATGGATGCGTCAGACTGGCTACCGGAAACGCCCAGCGTTTCTATTCGCTGGTCAAGCAAGCCGGCTCGAAAAACACTCGTATTGTGCTTGTGAACTGATCCGCCCGGTCTGTTCGTACATCTGGACTACAGGAGAGCTGGCCGGTGCGTCGTAAATTGACGTTGCTGGCCATTTCTTTTCGTGTGGCGCCCCGATAGGACTTTCGTCAGGGAGCCATGCTGATGAAATTCGACTCGCAGGCCGCGCTTTCGCAGCCGATAGCCGACGAAGTGCGCAAGACCACGTGCTACATGTGTGCGTGCCGATGCGGCATTGATGTGCACATCAAGGATGGCAAAATCCGCTACATTGAGGGTAACCGCGACCATCCTGTGAATAAGGGGGTGCTGTGTGCCAAGGGTTCGGCTGGCATCATGCAGCATTATGCACCGGCACGGCTGCGCGCGCCGCTCAAGCGGGTGGGACCGCGTGGCTCTGGAGAATTTCAAGAAATCTCGTGGGACGAGGCGCTGGAAATGGCCACTGGCTGGCTGGGCAAGGTGCGCGAAGACGATCCCAAGAAGCTTGCTTTCTTCACAGGGCGCGACCAGTCGCAATCGCTCACAGGTTTTTGGGCGCAGCAATTCGGTACGCCCAATTATGCTGCCCATGGCGGCTTTTGCTCGGTCAATATGGCTGCCGCCGGCATTATGACCATTGGTGGTGCGTTCTGGGAGTTCGGTGCGCCCGACTGGGAGCGGACAAAGCTCTTCATCATGTTTGGCGTGGCGGAGGACCATGATTCCAATCCGCTGAAGATCGGTATATCGAAGGTCAAGAAAAACGGTGCGCGGTTTGTTTCGGTCAATCCGGTGCGCACTGGCTATTCGGCTATTGCCGACAACTGGATCGGCATCCGCCCCGGCACCGATGGTTTGTTGATCCTCGCCGTTGTGCACGAACTGCTTAAAGCGCGCAAAATTGATGTCGATTACCTGATGCGCTATTCGAATGCGCCCTGGCTGGTCATTGATGCGCCGGGCAGTGCAGACCATGGGCTTTTCGCGCGCGACGCTGACGGCACGCCGCTTGTGTTCGAAACTGTCACCGAGCGCCCGGTGCCAAGCGGAATGAAAGGTGCGCGGCCAGCGCTTTCTGGCCGCTATGAGTTGGAAGATGGCCGGTATGCGACGCCTTCCTTTGCGCTTCTGGCGGAAAAGTATCTGGACCCCAAATACGCGCCGGAAGCGGTTGCTGGTGAGACGGGTATTTCTGCCGACACCATCCGCGGGCTGGCAAGCGAGATTGCACGCGTTGCCTTTGATGAGGCTATCACCATCGACCAGCCTTGGACCGACATGCATGGCGAGCACCATGAGAGCTATGTTGGCCGGCCCGTGTCTTTCCACGCCATGCGTGGGCTGTCGGCGCATTCGAACGGGTTCCAGACGACACGCGCGCTGCACATGCTGCAGGTTCTGATTGGGGCGGTTGATTGTCCGGGCGGTTTCCGCTTTGAGCCGCCCTATCCCAAGCCCGTCGAGGCGCATCCAACACCGCATGGCCGGGCCGAGCACTTTGGCTCCAACACGCCGCTGTCTGGCCCGCATCTGGGTTTCCCGCGCGGGCCTGAAGATATGCTGATCGACGCGAACGGAAAGCCCTCGCGCATCGACAAGGCATTCTCCTGGGATGCGCCATTCGCCGTGCATGGCGCCATGCACATGGTCATTGCGAACGCCCATGCGGGTGATCCGTACCCGGTTGATGTCCTGTTCCTCTATATGGCCAACATGGCTTGGAACTCGTCGATGAACACGGCTGGCGTCATCAAGATGCTGGAGGACAAGGACCCGGAAACCGGAGACTACCGAATTCCAAAAATCATCTATTCAGATGCCTATGCGTCGGAAATGGTGGCCTATGCCGACCTTGTGCTGCCAGACACGACCTATCTGGAGCGGCATGACTGCATCTCTATGCTTGACCGACCAATTTCCGAGCCGGATGCTGTGCAGGATGCGATCCGCTGGCCGGTGGTGGAGCCGGACCGCGATGTGCGCGGGTTTCAGAGCGTGCTGCTTGATCTTGCGGGGCGGCTGCGCCTCAACGGGTTCGTCGATCATCGCGGACAGGCGCTTTACAAGGATTATGCCGATTACATCGTGCGCCATGAGCGGCGTCCGGGCATTGGGCCACTGGCCGGCTTTCGCGGTGCTGACGGTACGCGCGTGGGCCGGGGTGCTGCCAATCCCGACCAATTGAAGCGCTATATCGAGAACGGTTCTTTCTTCTCGGCGCATATCCCTCTTGAGGCGCAGTTTTTCAAACACGCCAACCGCGATTATCAAGACTTCGCGGTCAAGATGGGCTTTTTCGACAAGCCGCAGCCGGTCACGTTTCAGCTCTATCAAGAGGCATTGCAAAAGTTCCGGCTTTCGGCTGAAGGCGTGCGCGAGCCGGTTGCGCCTGAAACGCATCGCGAGCGGATCGCACAAACCTTTTCGCCACTGCCGGAATGGTATCGCCCGTTCGAAGAAGCAGCGATTGACCGCAATGAGTTTCCATTGCACGCGATTACGCAGCGACCCATGGCGATGTATCATTCATGGGGTTCGATGAATGCCTGGCTGCGTCAGATCCACACCTACAATCCGCTTTACGTTCCGGGTCCGGTCTGTGATCAACATGGGCTAAAGGATGGCGATTGGATCTGGGTCATTTCGCATCATGGCCGTATCAAGGTCGAGGTGGCGCGGAGTGATGCGGTCAACCGCGATACAATCTGGACATGGAACGCCATTGGCAAACGCAAGGGTGCGTGGGCGCTCGATACGGATGCGCCCGAAGCCAAAAAAGGCTTTCTCATGAATCACTTGATCCATGAACTTCTTCCACCAAAGAAGGACGGCATGCGCTGGTCGAATTCTGATCCGATTACCGGGCAGGCGGCTTGGTATGATTTGCGGGTGCGCATTGAGAAGGCTGAGTCTGAGCCGCGTATCAGCCAGCCGCAATTTCCAGCTGTGGCAGAACCGGGAGAGACCGCGCCGCATCCCGACGAATTGCGCTATGGGCAGGAGTGGACGAAATGACATTGCTACCCTCGCTGCCTACGCCGAAGAAACTTGGCCTCGTCATTGATCTGGATGTCTGTGTCGGCTGCCATGCCTGTGTCGTTTCGTGCAAGGAATGGAACACAGGCGGATATGGATCAGCCCTGTCAGACCAGCAGCCATACGGTGCCGAAGTTTCTGGTGCCTGGCTGAACCGCGTCCATGGTTTTGAAGTTCTGCCTGAAGGCGGTGAACTCGTCGGCGAAGCTGGCGATGCGCGCATTGTCCACTTTCCCAAGTCCTGCTTGCATTGTGAGGATGCGCCCTGTGTCACCGTCTGCCCCACAGGTGCGTCCTACAAGCGTGCCGATGATGGCATCGTGCTGGTTGATGAGGATTTGTGCATTGGATGCGGGCTCTGTGCCTGGGCGTGCCCCTATGGCGCCCGCGAGATGGACCTTGCTGCAGGCGTGATGAAAAAGTGCACTCTGTGCGTGGACCGAATTTACAATGATACGTTAGAGCCCATCGACCGCGAACCGTCCTGTGTGCGCACCTGTCCCGCCAATGCCCGCCACTTTGGTGATCTCGCGGATTCGCAGTCTGCCGTTTCGATCATGGTGGCTGAGCGTGGTGGATATGATCTGATGCCAGAGCAGGGCACGCGTCCGGTCAATAAATATCTGCCGCCGCGCCCGCGCACGAGCCTTGCCGCAACCGGGCATGCCTCGGTGCTTGCAGAAAACACCGAGGGCGCCAAAGGCTTTTTCGCCTGGCTCGATGGCGCGCTGGACCGGATCTGAGTTATTTTGACGGTGAACTGAACCATGCATCCAGCTCTTTCCATCATTGCATTTACAACGCTTTCCGGGCTCGGTTACGGGCTTGCGGCCGTGCTCGGCCTCGGCCTGCTTGACCCGCAGGCGCTGGCGACCAAAGCCGCCCATCTTCTGGCGCTGGCTATGATAGGCGGCGGGCTGTTGTCGTCTACGCTGCATCTGGGCAATCCGCAGCGCGCATGGCGGGCATTCTCGCAATGGCGTTCCAGCTGGCTGTCGCGCGAGGGTGTGATGGCGGTGATTACATTCGTACCATTGTTGCTGGCGGCATGGGCAAGCGTGATCGAGGGCCGCTATCTGGCCCCGGCCGGCCTTTTGGGAGCTGTACTTACCGGTGTCACGGTCTATTGCACTGCGATGATCTACGCATCTCTCAAATCCATTGATGCGTGGCACACGAAGCTGACACCAGTCTGCTATTTGCTCTTTGCTGCGTCCGGTGGGTTCTTGCTTGCGTCTTTTTTCGCCATATTGGGCGAAGGTGCGGTGGGAGTGTTGCTTTCCGGTGCGCTTGTTTTCACCATGGCTGCATGGATCGCAAAAATCTGCTGGCGGCGGCGTATGGAGACGCTCGTGCCAACTTCGACTCCGGAATCGGCAACCGGCCTTGGCCATATCGGCACGGTGCGTCTGTTCGAGCGACCGCATATGACCGATAATTACCTGACCCGCGAGATGGGTTTTCGTGTCGCGCGCAAGCACGCCATGAAACTGCGTCGCATTTCTTTGCTGCTGGGTGGTTTGGTGCCGGGAGCTGTGGTTTTCATCCTGCTGATCATCGCGCTGGCTGGCGCTACAGCACATGTTTGGGGGATGGTTGCCATGGGTCTTGCCGTTCTGTCGCATGTGATCGGCATTCTCACCGAGCGCTGGCTGTTCTTTGCGGAAGCCCGCCACGCGGTGATGAATTATTACGGCGGATAATCAGCTTTTGGGTTTGCGTCGTGCCTTCGGCGGCGAAAGCTTCCAACGCTTGTGAAACCACATCCACTGACCGGGGTCCTGGCGTACCCAATCTTCGACGATGTCGGTTAGCTGTTGTGCGGTCGCTGTCACATCAATCTCGCCGCCAGCGTCGCGCGGGAGGTCCAGCTTATCGTCAAGAATCAGGCGGAAGCGGTTGCCGGGCAGGCGGATGCAGCGGGCTGGGTAGACGTCGCAATCATATTGTCGAGCCAGTTTTGGCACCAGCGGGCTGGTTTCGCATTCGCGGCCAAAGAAGTTTGTGCGAATGCCGTGCATGAACTTTTGATCCACGAGCACGCCGATATTGCCCTTTGCTTCCAGAAGGCGTGCCAGTGCCAATGCTGCGCCTGCACGCGAGGGCAATAGCCCACCCATGGTGGAGCTGCGTGTTGAGAAGACATATTTGGCGATATAGGGATTGTTGGGCGGGCGAAACATCGCGGTGACCGCCAGCCCGAAGGTTGCGCCGGCAACCGGCAATAACTCGAAATTGCCGAGATGCGCCGTGAAGATGATATGCGGCCTGTCGGTTTCTGCGGCCAGCCGCTTGAATGTCTCTATGCCGGACACTTCAATGCGGCCCGGAGTTTCAGCTTCCGGGTCGAGATCGAACAATTGGTCAAGGAACACATATTCAACGGCTAGCCGCGCCATGTTGCCCCACATATCGGAGGCGAGTGCTTCAATCTCGGATTCGGGCTTTTCCGGATAGGCATGGCGCAGATTGTCGAGTGCCACACGGTGACGGCCAACCAATGGCCCTACACGGCGCGCCGCACGGTCGGCAAAGTTCAAAGCCCTGTCTGCTGGAAGGAGACGCAGCAGCATGAGTGCGCCAAGCGCAAATTGTGCCACAAGCCAATAGTTCAGCTGCTTCAGCGCACCAAGCACCCGAATGATTATGGGGCGCAGAAGGCTTGGCCTGTGGTCAGCCATCAATTGACGCGCAGGATGATCTTGCCGAACACGTCGCGGCCTTCCATGCGCTTCAAGGCTGTGTCGATACCGGCGAAATCGACTTCCGTGTCGATGACAGGTGAGACAATGCCGGCGGCCATTTTCTGCATGGCGTCGGCCATGTTTTCCATGCGGCAGCCGAAGGAACCCAGAATTTTGAGTTGTTGCTGGAAAAGGTGCATCAGGTTCATCTGCGTTGAAACGCCTGACGTGGAACCGCAGGTGACGAGCCTTCCACCACGCTTCATGCAGAGCATGGAGCCCGCCCAAGTGTCGGCGCCGACATGTTCAAACACGACATCGACGCCCTTCTTTTTCGTAAGCTTGCGCACCACGCCTTCAAAACGATCCACGCGGTAATTGATCACGTGGTCTGCACCCAATGCCTTGGCCCGCTCGATCTTTTCGTCGGAGCCGACTGTGGTGATGACTGTGCACCCCATGCGCTTGGCCAGCTGGATGGCTGCACTGCCAATGCCCGAGCCACCGGCATGGACGAGTACGGTTTCGCCGGGCTGCAGCTTCGCGTTGTCAAACAGCATGTGTTCGACAGTGCCAAAAGTAACAGGTGCGACCGCTGCCGCAACATCGCTGACACCGGGAGGGGCGGGCACCAGCAGACGGGCTGGCAAGTTGATCTTTTCTTGCGCGAAACCGTCGAGATGGAAGCCGTGGACGCCCGACACATGTTCACACAGATTGTCGCGCTTTTCGCGGCAGGGGCGGCAAAGACCGCAGGTGCGCGCGCCATAGATGGAAACCAGCTGGCCGGGCATCAGGCCGACAACGCCAGTGCCCACTGCATCCACTTCGCCGGATGCCTCAGCGCCGATCACCAGCGGCATCTTGCGCTTTGCAAAGGCCATGCCGCGCCAACCCCACACATCAATGTGGTTCAACGCGACCGCCTTGATACGCAAGGTTACCTCGCCATGTGCGGGTGGGGGAGGTGGCGCGAGATCCACGATCTCGAGCTTGCGATCCTCAACGAGTTGCAGTGCGCGCATTTTTATCCCTGAACAGAGCAATTGTCCGGTGGTTAGACCGGTTCCCGCGCCATGACAAGGCAGGCGTTCTGGCCACCAAAACCGAAGGAATTGGACAATACGGTTCGCACGGAAGCTTCGCGCTTCACATTGGGCACCACATCCAGCTCGATTGCGGGGTCGGGATTGTCGTAGTTGATGGTCGGCGGGATGACGCCATGGCGCATGGTCATCAGCGAGAATGCAGCCTCGATCGCGCCCGCGGCAGACAGCGTGTGGCCGATCATCGATTTGTTCGAGGACACAGGAATGGAACGGATGCGCTCACCAAAGACTGTCGAGAGCGAGAGATGCTCCATTTTGTCGTTTTCCGGCGTCGAGGTGCCGTGCGCGTTCACGTAGTCGATCTGGCGGTCCGACAAGCCGGCATCGGCAAGGGCTGCACGCACGGCAGCAATTGCCGGCGAACCATCCGGCTTAGAGCGGGTGCGGTGGAAATCATCGGCGCGCTCGCCGCAGCCGCGCATGATGCCAAGGATTTCGGCGCCGCGAGCCACTGCGCTTTCGAGCGATTCCAGGATCAGCGCACCAGACCCTTCGGCCAGCACAAAGCCGTCCCGATCTTTGGAGAAGGGCTTTGAAGCCTTTGTCGGGTTGTCGTTGCTGGTCGACAGCGCCGACAGGAGCGAAAAGCGGATCAGCGCCTCGGCGGTGGCCGAGCCATCGGCGCCAACGGCAATGGCGCGCTCGCAATCGCCGCGCTGGATGGCTTCGACGCCGAGTTGGATGGCGGTGGCCCCGGATGCGCAGGCTGTCGACAGTGTCACCGGCATGCCCTGCGTGCCAAAGCGATCGGCCAAGCGGTCGGCGATGGCGCCGAACTGCGTGCTTTCAAAAATGGTGCGCTCGGTCAGGCCGCGCCCGACCGAAAGCAACCGTTGCGCGCCGGCAGGCTCGGCGGCTGAATTGTAAAGTGAGAAGCGATCATGCCAATCCATCTCGACAGGTGGCGAGGCAAGGAAGAGCGGGCCGGAAAAATGGCCGTTGGCAAGGCCTGACTCACCCAGCGCTTCGCGGATCGCCGTCTCGGCCAGTTCATAGGTCAGCGCGGCTGCGCCCTTGTCGCTTGAGGCTAGAAAATCGACCGTGCCGGCAATGCGGGTGTTCATATGGTCGATGGGAAAGCGCGTGAGCGGGTGGATGCCCGAACGACCGGCGGTCAGTGCCGTCCAATTGTCCTGTTTACCTACGCCCAGCGAGGTGACGACACCGATGCCGGTGACGGCAACAACCGGGCGGTTGAGATGGTCTGTGGTTTTTGCCATGACCGGCTGTTCCTTAAATGGACTAGGCGCGCGAAACGCGGGCGGCACCCTCGAAGCGATGATACCCGATTGCGGTGGCCAATACTGCCTCTGGCTCGCCCTCGAATGCTGCTTCACCCGTGCTGAACGGCGGGTAGCCGGATTTGTTGAAGATCGCCAGCGCCGCAAGCGCGATGGCGAACGGGAACTGCGCTTCTTTCAAATGGCCGGTCGCAGTGGACACACCGCGCAAGGCGATGTCGCCGACCGAAGCAAGCGCTGCTGCTTCCGCAGCCGTCGCGCTGTGTGCGCCTGAAGCGCCAGATACTGTGAGAAGCCTGCCGTCCGTCCGGCCTGTCGCGCTGACGAGATCGGCGATCGATTGCGCCAGTTTATCGTCGGCACGGCTGGCCCGCGAAGATGCGACAGCGCCTAGCTGCGCATAGGGCTTGCGGTCGCGCTGTTGCGCGTGCTCACGCGATTCCAGCACCAGAAAGGCAGCGCCGGAACCGGTTACGACCCCACCACCTTCAGTGTCGGCGCGGTCCCAGACCGGTTTCCACGGCGCACGATGCAGATAGCCGCCAAGCTCATAGGCCAGTAGCATGTCGAAATGTTCGGTCTGGAAAGCCCCTCCGACCAGCGCATGGGTCGACTGTCCGGCACGGATGCGTGCGGCAGCCGTTTCAACGGCGGCGATGCCGGCCCCTTCCTCGCCCATGAAAGTGCGCGAGGAACCGGTGACCTTGTGGACGATCGAGATGTTGCCGGCCAGCAGATTTGAAAGCTGTGCGAGGAACAGCGTTGGGCGCAGTTCTGTCGAGAGCTTTTCGTTGAGAAGCACGTCGCGGTCGTTGCGAGTGACCGAGGCATCGAGGATGGCCTGGTCGACCGCCTCGTCACGCTCGCCGCCGCCAGCGGCCACAATCATATCCATGGTCGAGCACAGCGCCTCGTCATCCTTGGCGCCGGCATCGGCAAGCGCTAGGCCTGCCGTATAGGTGCCCAACCGCTGCCAGGTTTCCATCTGCCTTTGATCGCCGCGCTTGGCGATCTGCTGGCTCCAGTCGATCTCGGGCAGCGGATGGATGGTGTAGGGCGCGTAACGTTCTGCCTCTGTCACCGGCATCACGCCGGGCCGCGACAGCGCCTGCCAATGTGCGTCGACTCCTTCGCCCAGCGAGGAGACGAGACCGATACCGGTGATGACGACGTCGCGGGGGCTCATTGTTTTCCGATTGTTGCGGTCAAGCCGAGGCCTTGGCCGCCACCAGCGCGTCAATTTTGGCGCAAAGGTTCTTCATGACAAAGTATTCTTCCGTCGAGACGGTACCGTCATTGACCTCCTGGGTCCACTTTTCCAGTGGTACCTTGATGCCGAATTCCTTGTCGATGGCAAATACGATGTCGAGGAAATCGAGGCTGTCGATGCCCAGATCGTCAATCGTGTGGCTTTCCGGCGTGATCTGGTCGACATCGATCTCGCTGGTGTCGGCAATAATATGGGCAACTTTTTCAAAAGTGGTGGACACGGGCGATTCCCTGTTGGGTCAATTCAAATCATGGAGTTGTCGGCTCTCTAATCGTTTTTGCACGGCAGGAAAAGGCCGAAATAGTTTTGGTTGCGTCCGGGGCATCCGCGGAGATCAGGCACTTCCAAGTGGCGTCAATTGAAAATGATGCGCCCCGCCACGCCAAAGCTGCCATCTTCCCTCGCCTTCACGATCACCGCTTCGCCCTCGCGCGGGGTGATGTCGGTCAGCGCGGAGATGGTCTCCAGCTGTGCTACGAGGATCAGGTTTCCGGTGCCCTGATGGCTGCGGATGAGCTCGCTGATCGCGTCGACCCAGGCCATGCGCGCTTCTGCCTCGCTTTCTGGCGGCGGTGGATCGAGCAGATTGGACGTCTCTACCTTGCGGTCGTCGAAGGCGATCTGAGCTGTTTCGTGAGCGATGCAGTGTTGGCTGGCCAGCACGCGGTCCGTGGGTGCTGCGCGCACGTCAAACAACGCGCCGATCTTCCGGGCCTGCTGCTTTCCCCGGTCGTTTAGATTGCGCTGGGTGGAGCACTTGGTGATGTCAAAGTTGGCCGGCTGGCCCGTGCCCGGTGCCATCGCCGCTCGGAGCAGGACGACATGCCCCCCGTCGCGCAACAGCGCCCAGGCGGCGTCGGTGGCATAGGCGGGTGAGATCGTGAGGAGCGCCATCAGCGCTACGGCCAGTCGATAGATTTGCAATGGTCATCCTCCGTCCCGGATATAGGGACTGGAAAGGCGATTGAAAGACAAGCCGTCCCGCCATTCCCGTGTGTGACGCAACGAAAGGGCAATTGCGCTTCTGTGATGTGTTGCATATCAGAGGTTCAATGTCGCCGCTTACCGAAACTGTCCTGTTTGTGTTTGGTCTGATCGCGCTCGGTTATCTTTCAGGGCTGACGGGTTACCTTTCCACGCAGACCGGCGATTCGCTGTCGGCCTTTGCGGTTGGCGTGGCGCTGCCGTTGCTGCTCTTTCGTACGATGATTCATGCCGATTTCCACGGGGCTGCACCCTGGGCGCTGTGGGCGACATATTTCACTTCTGTCATTGTTGCCTGGACAGCCGGGCATCTCGTCATCACGCGCGCATTCGGACGGGATGGGCAGGCGGGAGTCGTGGGCGGCGTGGCGACGTCTTTCTCCAACCTTTTGCTGCTCGGTGCGCCGTTCATGCTCGGTGTGTTCGGGCAGGAGGGTTTTGGCATACTGTCGCTGATCATTGCCATTCATCTGCCCTCAATGATGATGGCCTCGATTATTCTGTTCGAGGTGTTCGGCCGTCACAAGAACGACCCGACGCCGCCATTGACAATGGCACGTGATTTCTTGCGCAGAATAGGCACAAATCCGCTGATCATCGGCGTTTTCTTCGGGCTTGTGTGGCGTTTCAGCGGGTTGTCGCTGCCGCCGCTGGCCACCCGGCTGGTTGATTCGCTGGCCGGCATTGCTGGGCCTTTGGCGCTGTTTGCTATGGGGCTAGGGCTGCGCAAATTCGGCATTTCAGGCCATGTTGCGCCTGCGGCCGTGCTCTCTGCGCTCAAACTGTTCCTGATGCCTGCCGTCGCGCTGTTGATGGCTTGGCTGCTTGGCCTGCCGCCGCTTTCGGCCAAGGTTGCTGTGGCTGCCGCGGCGCTGCCATCTGGAGTAAATTCATATCTGATCGCCACCCAGTTCGGCACCGGGCAAGCGCTGGCTTCCAACCAGATGACGATTGCTACCGTCTTTGCCGTGGTCACAACAGCTTTCTGGCTTATGGTGGTACAGGCGATCTTCGGATAGCGGGGCCCGATAGCGGTTGCCCACGGGGCATGCGGTGCGTTAAGAGCTTGCCCGCAGCGTGCTCGGTCCTAACTGCCTGACGTGCGCCATCAGAAATTCCATCACCAGGCGCCCGTCGTGAGTGCCGCAGGGAGGCAAAAATGCTCCAGAAATCCAGCCCGTTCATGAAACAGGCCAACCTCATCAACGGCGAATGGGTGCAGGCCGATTCCGGCGCCACCCTTGACGTGATCAATCCAGCCAACGGCCAGAAGATCGGCACGGTGCCGAAATCCGGCGCTGCCGAGACACGCCGCGCTATCGAGGCAGCTGACGCGGCCTTCAAGCTGTGGCGCAAGACCTCGGTGCTGGAACGCCACAAGCTTTTGCGCAAGCTGCACGATGCCATCATGGACAACCAGCAAAGCCTGGCTGAACTCCTCACCATGGAGCAGGGCAAGTCGCTGTTCGAGGCCAAGGGCGAAGTTGGCGCTTCGGCTGCCTATGTGCTGTGGTTTGCCGAAGAAGGCCGCCGCACCTATGGCGATGTCGTACCATCGCCGTGGGCCGACCGTCGGATCATGGTCACCAAGGAGCCGGTGGGCGTCATCGCTGCCATCACGCCATGGAATTTTCCCTCCTCGATGCTGGCGCGCAAGATTGCGCCCGCACTTGCTGCTGGCTGCACCGCCGTGGTCAAGCCTGCCGCACAGACACCCTATTCAGGCCTTGCCTGGGGTGCGCTCTGCGAGGAAGTCGGCTTCCCGAAGGGCGCGGTAAACATCGTCACCGGTGCTGCAAGCGAGATCGGCGACGAAATCTGTTCCAACCCGCTGGTGAGGAAAATCACCTTTACGGGTTCAACGGAAGTCGGAAAAATCCTGATCCAGAAGTCGGCTGCGACGGTCAAGAAAGTATCGATGGAGCTCGGCGGCAATGCCCCCTTCATCGTCTTTGACGATGCTGATATCGACCGCGCCGTGCAGGGCGCCATGCTGGCGAAATATCGCAACTCCGGCCAGACCTGCGTGTGCACCAACCGCTTCTTTGTGCAGGCAAAAGTTTATGACAGCTTTGTCGAGAAGCTGGCTGCCGCAACACTCAAGCTGAAGATCGGCTCAGGTATGGACGAAGGCACGGAACAGGGCCCGCTGATCGACGAAAAGGCCGTCGAAAAAGTTGAGGAGTTGATCGAGGACGCACGCGCCAAGGGTGGCAAGATCATCACCGGCGGCAAGCGCCATGCGCTGGGCGGCTCGTTCTATGAGCCGACGGTGATTTCCGAAGCCACGCCCGACATGCGCTTCATGAAGGAAGAGATCTTTGGGCCTGTTGCTCCGGTCTTCCGCTTCGAGACCGAAGAGGAAGTTGTGCAGCTTGCCAATGACACTGAATTTGGTCTCGCCTGCTACTTCTACACGGGCAATCTTGGTCGCGCCTACCGCGTGATGGAAGGCCTGAAATACGGCATGGTCGGCATCAACGAGGGTCTGATCACGACGCCCGAGGCACCATTTGGCGGCGTCAAGGAATCGGGCCTCGGCAAGGAAGGCGGACATCAGGGCATCGAGGATTATCTCGACACCAAATATGTCTGCATCGGCGGCCTCGGCCTCTAGTTTAGGATAAGCGTCATGGGCGGCGACGCGCATCCTTTTGGTACCATGGCGGATGGTGGGGAGGTGCAAATCTTCCCACTGGAAGCCGGAGGGCTATCCGCGCGCATCATGACCTATGGCGCTGCAGTGCAGGATTTGAGGCTCGCCGGCCACGATGCGCCGCTGGTGCTCGGCTTCGATGCGTTCGAAGCCTATCCGATGCATTCGCCCTTTTTCGGGGCGATTGCCGGGCGCTACGCCAACCGTATTGCCAACGGTCGCTTTGCCCTCTCAGGGGTAGACCATCAGGTCGACACCAACGAAAACGGCCGGCATCATCTGCACGGCGGCTCTTGCGGATTTTCTGCAAAAGCGTGGCAGGCAGCCGCTCATGGCCGCGATTTCGTGTCGCTGACGCACCATTCTCCCGATGGGGATATGGGTTTTGCGGGCGCGCTCGACGTCACCTGTACCTACCGGCTTAAAATCCCGGGAACGCTGTCGGTCGAACTGACGGCGACAACGGACCAGCCGACCTTGTGCAACCTGGCCCATCATTCCTATTTCAATCTCGATGATGGGGGCAGCGGCGATGTGCGCGACCACCGGATTTCGATCGCGGCACACGCCTATCTGCCGATTGATGACGACATGATCCCGACTGGCGTGGTGCTGCCGGTTGATGGCACCACGTTTGATTTTCGTACTGCGCGGCCGATCCGCATGGCCGATGCCTGCGGGGCGCAGGTGCTTTACGACCACAATTTCTGCATCGCCGATGCGCGTGGCCCTCTCCGCCCCATGGCACGGCTGGAGGGTGCGCGTTCCGGTGTGACGATGGACGTGTTGTCGACAGAGCCCGGCCTGCAATTCTATGCCGGCCACGGCACTGCCCGCACGGTTCCCGGCCTGGGCGGACGCTCCTACGGTGCCTATGCAGGCCTCTGCCTCGAACCGCAATTCTGGCCAGATTCACCGAACCGCCCATACTTCCCGCAAGCCATCCTCTGGCCCGGTGCGATTTACCGGCAGACGACGGAATACCGGTTTTCGAAACGCTGACTGTTCTCCCCCTGCGGCAGCTGGGGCGGGGGCTACCCATCAAAAGCCTTGCGGATCACCTCGAACGGAGCTAGCGCGCCGCGGACCTGGACGACGGCGCCGGCGACGCGGTGGGCGCGACGGGCGGCCTCTGGGGGCGCCAGGCCGAGCAAGCGGGCAGCAAGGTAGGCACCGTTGAACGAATCACCGGCCCCGGTGGTGTCGAGCGGTATGGCGACATGGGTTGCCGGAACAGAGTCTACTGTTTCGGAATGCGAGACCAGAGCGGGAAGTTCGCCATTTTTGACTATGATCTCGGCCACGCCTGAATTTTCAAGTCGCGTTGCTGTAGTTGCCGGGTCGGCATCGCCATACAGCATTTCCTCGTCCGGAAAGGTTGGCAATGCGATGTCGGTGACCGCCAGCGCTTCGGTGATCGCGGCTTGTGCCGTGGCGGCGTCGGGCCACAACCTTGGGCGATAATTAGGGTCAAAGGCGATGCGGCAGCCTTTTGCGCGGGCAGCCGCAAGGGCGGCCATAAGTGTGGCGCGCGCGGGCGCATCCAGAATTGCCAAAGTGATTCCGGAAAAGTAGACAAGTGACCGATCTGCAAGACTTTTAGCCAGTTGGTCTGGTGCGCTTGCCAGTTGGCGAGCGGCGGCATCCGAGCGCCAATAAGTGAAGGAGCGCTCATGGCCGGTCAGGGTTATGGCGTAAAGGCCGGGGCGGGCGCCGGGGAGTACCGGGCTGTCGGCGATGCCAATCTTATGCTCACTGAAGAACGCAATCTGTTGTTGTGAGAAGGGGTCGTCGCCGAAGGCCGAGACAAAATCGACTTGGTGGCCGGGCAATAGTGCGCGGATGGCCCAGAGCGTGTTGAAGGTATCGCCGGCAAAGCCCAAGCCCCATTGGCCACCCGGTTGGTTCGACAGTTCCAGCATGCATTCGCCGACCGTTGCTATTGCCTGCATTACGCGGGGTCCCTCCCTCATTTTCGTTGAAGCCCTTATACTTTCCCGGGCAAGGTGGCTATGACAATGCGACGCAAACAGGTTCATTTTCACGGGGATCGCAGCATGAAAAACGCCACCAACTGGATCGTAATGCTGGCCGCGCTTGTCATCCTTGTACTGGCGTTTGCCGCGCGTGACATGTTTGCGCCGGCATCGCTGCAGGCGGAACCCGATCTGGCGCGCGAAAAAGCCAGCTTGGCAGGCCTTTATCGTGTCACTATTGCGCCCGAGGCAGAGCCTGTTGCGGTTGGCATGATGCATAGCTGGGTGGTGACCGTCATGGATGAGGGTGGCAAGCCGGTCCCCGATGCATCACTCACGCTCACCGGCGGAATGCCGGCGCATGGCCATGGCCTGCCTACCAGCCCGCAAATGACGGCGGCACTGGGCGAAGGGCGCTACCGCATTGAGGGCGTAAAATTCAACATGGGCGGCGCCTGGATGCTCGATCTGGCTATCGTCGCGCCGCCGGGCGAGGACAGTGTCTCCTTCAACCTGCAGCTCTGATGGTGGCGATGCGCGGTTCTTTTCTCTCTGAGGCAGCGATGCTCTTGGGCCTGGTGCTCGCCGGCTGCGCACCCCAGGAGTTCAGTGAAACGGAGCAAAAAGTCATCTCGTCGTTGAGCCTCGCCAGTCTGCCGCCGCTGCCTGCAGACACGTCCAATCATGTGGCGGACGATCCGGACGCGGCAGCGCTGGGCGCAACCCTGTTTTTCGATCAGCGACTCAGCGGCAACGGTACGGTTTCGTGCTCCACCTGCCACCAGATCGACAACCAGTTTCAGGACAGTGTGGCACTCGGGCGCGGTGTTGGCACCACCAACCGGCGCACCATGCCGCTGGCCGGTGCGGCCTGGTCGCCCTGGCTTTTCTGGGATGGTCGGCGCGACAGTTTGTGGTCCCAAGCGCTGGTGCCGCTGGAAAATCCGGTCGAGCATGGCGGCACCCGCGCCGGCTATGCTCTTTTCATCGCGCGAAACTTTGCCAACCGCTACACATCCGTATTCGGTCCGCTGCCTGATCTGTCGGGCGTACCGGAACACGCCAGCCCGCTTGGCAACCCTGGACAGAGAGACGCATGGCGGGCGATGAGCCCTCGTCAACAGCAGGCTGTCAACAGTGTCTTTGCCAACATCGGCAAGATGATCGCGGCGTTCGAGCGCGAGATCGTGCCGACGGAAACCCGCTTTGACCGCTTTGCCGCAGCCCTCGAGGCCGGCGCAAAACCGTCTGGCGATGCAGCACTCAGCGCTGAAGAAAAGCTTGGTCTCAAGCTGTTCATCGGCAAGGCCCAATGCGCGACCTGCCACAATGGGCCGCGCTTCACCGACGATCACTTTCATAACACCGGCGTGGCAGCGGTAGCCGGCCTGCCGGAGGATCTTGGCCGAGAAACCGGCGTCTCGGAGGTTTTGGCCGACCCGTTTAACTGTACCGGTCCGTTCAGCGATGCCGGCCCGGACGACTGTGGGGAGCTGCGCTTTGCTGTCACATCCGGTGCCGAACTCAGGCGCGCCTACAAAACCCCATCGCTGCGCGGCGCTGCAACGCGCGCGCCCTATATGCATGCCGGACAGATTAAGGCGCTGGAACAGGTAATCGACCACTACGCCGATGCACCTGTCAGCAGCGACGGCGTGTCGGACCTCAACCCGCTGACACTCTCGCTGCGCGAGAGGGAGGCATTGGCGGCATTTTTGAAGGCGCTGAATTAGACTGGGCACAGGAAAGAAAAATGTGAAACGCATCTGGAGGATACTGGCACTGGTTGGGCTGTTGTCTTTTCTCGCCCACACTTCTTGGGCAGCCAACACGCCTTGCAGCGGGAGCAAAGGTGGGGTTGCCCGCTGCCAGGGCAGCACCTTTATCTGCAATGACGGATCAGTGAGCGCGAGCAAGAAACATTGCAGCGGCGGCGGCGAAGCGCGCGGTATTATTGGGCAGGGTGGGTCGGGGATGGCGCCTGCCCGCGCAGGAGATTGCTCCTGCCGTGGAGGGCAATACTGTACCGGGCCGAGAGGCGGCAAATATTGCCTGGCCGACAATGGCCGGAAAAGCTATCTCAAAAAATAAGAAGCAGCTCAGATCCCCGTAGACGCGGCAGTATTACGCCCCGTCGCCTACCTGTCTTTTACCGTTTCCATCGCCACAAAGGTTGAGGTCTGCGCCACATGGGGCAGGGCGGAGATGCGCTCGCCCAAAACGCGGCGGTAGGAGGCGATGTCGCGGGTGCGCACCTTCAACAGATAGTCAAAGCTCGCTGCCATCATGTGGCACTGCTCAATCTCGGGCACGCCCGCTACCGCGCGGTTGAACTCACTCAGCGCCGCCAGGCGGGTATCGGACAGTTTGACCTGGACAAAAGCGACATGGCCTTCGCCCATGCGCTCGCGGTCGATGACGGCGGCGTAGCCGCGGATATAGCCGTCTTTTTCTAGCCGGCGCACGCGCGCCTGTACCGGCGTCTTCGATAGGCCAACCCGGTTTGCCAGCTCAGCCATCGACAAGCGACCATCGCGTTCCAGCGCGGATAAGATGTTCTTGTCTAGGCGGTCCAATTGGACTTCTGTCATCGCTAATATAGTCCAGGATATCTTTGTCTGTCCTCATATTAGGCTATTTGCCTCGCAAAATCTAGTTTTTTAGACCGATTGGTGTAATTGCGCTGTGATACACTCGCGCGCGCCCAGACCATTGCATTCCTTCTCTAGTTGCACAGGAACCGCCATGCCACCCAAGTCCCTTGATCCGATCCGTCGACAGATGCGTGAAAACACGCTGCCTGATGAAGACAAGGCGCTGGCGCGGCTCATTCAGACGGCGGGGCTTTCTGGAACCGAGCGCAAGGCGATTGCGGCGCGCGCCGCAGATCTGGTGCGGGCGGTGCGGGCCTCATCGGAATCTCGGCTGATGGAGGTGTTCCTCTCGGCATACGGTCTTTCCACCAAGGAGGGCGTGGCGCTGATGTGTCTGGCTGAGGCGCTGTTGCGCGTGCCGGATTCCGAGACGATAGACGAGTTGATCCGCGACAAGATCGCGCCGCATGACTGGTCGGCTCATTCCGGTGGCTCGAGCTCGGTCTTCGTCAACGCGTCCACCTGGGCGCTGATGCTGACCGGCAAGGTGCTCGACGATCACGAGAGTGGCATCGAGGGCACGCTGCGCTCGATGGTTCGCCGGCTTGGCGAACCGGTCATTCGCACGGCGGTGGCGGCGGCGATGCGCGAAATGGGCGAACAATTCGTGCTCGGGCGCACCATCGACGAGGCTGTCAAGCGCGGCAAATCCTATATCCAGAAGGGCTATCTGTATTCCTACGACATGCTCGGCGAGGCGGCGCGCACTGAAGCCGACGCGCTGCGCTACCTCAAGGCCTATGCGGATGCCATTGGGGCGTTGAAGAAGTTCTCGACTGGCGATGATATTCGCAAGAACCCGGGCATCTCAGTCAAGCTGTCGGCTATCCACCCCCGCTATGAACTGGCGCAGCGCGAAGCCATGCTGCCGGTGATGAACGAGCGGCTTTATGGCCTGTGTCTGGCCGCGCGCGATGCGCGCATGGGCCTCAACATCGACGCCGAGGAGGCCGACAGGCTGGATCTTTCGCTCGATATCATCGAGGCAGTGCTGTCACGCCCGGAACTGGAGGGATGGGACGGTTTTGGCGTGGTGGTGCAGGCTTATGGGCCTCGCTGCGGCTTTGCCATCGATTGGCTCCATGCGCTGGCCGAAAAACTCGACCGGCGAATCATGGTGCGGCTTGTCAAAGGGGCTTACTGGGACACTGAGATCAAACGGGCGCAGGTGCTCGGGCTGTCGGGTTATCCGGTATTCACCCGCAAGGCCAACACCGACGTTTCTTACATTGCCAACGCACAAAAGCTGCTGGGCATGACCGACCGCATCTATCCGCAGTTTGCAACGCATAATGCTCACACGGTTGCCGCGGTGCTGGCGATGGCAAAGGACCGCGACACGTTTGAGTTCCAGCGCCTGCACGGCATGGGCGAGGCGCTTCACGAGGCCGTGCGCGAGGCCGAAGGGACCCGCTGCCGCATCTATGCGCCGGTCGGCACCCATTCGGATCTTCTCGCCTATCTGGTTCGGCGGCTCCTGGAAAACGGCGCCAATTCCTCCTTCGTTCACCAACTCACCGACGCAAAGGTGGCGCCGGAGGATATCGCGCGCGATCCGTTCGCCATCGTGGAGAGCCAGGGGGTTGCTGCCAACCCCAACATCCCCGCACCCGACGCAATTTTTGGCGCGCGCAAAAACTCGATGGGCTGGGACATCACCGATCCGCTGGTGCTGGCCGAGATTCAGAAGGCGCGAGACGCGTTTTCGAGACCCAATCAATGGACAGCAAAGCCGATGACGCGCGCTGCCGGTTACGGGTCGGTGCGCAAGATCGTCAATCCGGCGCGTCCGGACGATCATGTCGGCACCGTGCACGAGGCTAAGGCGGGACAGGTGCCGGTGGCAGTCAAGGCGGCGCTTGAAGCGCAGATAGCCTGGGCTCAAAAGCCTGCCGCCACGCGGGCAGCGATACTGCTGCGTGCCGCGGATCTTTATGAGGCCCACGCGGTCGAGTTTTTTGCACTTGCAACCCGCGAGGCAGGCAAAACGTTGGCTGACGGCGTTGCCGAGGTGCGTGAGGCTGTCGACTTCCTGCGTTATTACGCAGCCGAGGCAGAAAACACCGACACCACCGCCACGCAGGCGCGGGGCGTCATTGTCTGCATTTCACCGTGGAATTTTCCGCTTGCCATCTTTACCGGCCAGATCGCGGCGGCACTGGTGACCGGCAACAGCGTGATCGCCAAGCCGGCCGAACAGACGCCGCTGATTGCCGCGCGCGCCGTAGCTTTGCTGCGCGAGGCCGGAATTCCCGATGATGTGCTTCAGCTTTTGCCAGGCGATGGCGAAGCGGTCGGCGGTCCTCTGACGGCTGATCCGCGCATTGCCGGCGTTTGCTTTACCGGCTCGACCGAGGTGGCAAAGCTGATCGAAAAGCAGCTCGCCACGACCGCCGCGCCGGACGCCATGTTGATTGCCGAGACCGGTGGGCTTAATGCCATGGTGGTTGATTCCACCGCACTGCCTGAACAGGCGGTGCGCGACATCCTTGCCTCTGCCTTCCAAAGCGCCGGCCAGCGCTGCTCGGCGCTGCGCATCCTCTATGTCCAGAAGGACGTTGAGGAAAAGATGCTGGAAATGCTGACTGGTGCGCTTGAAACACTTACCGTTGGCGATCCGTGGTCGATCGCTACCGATGTCGGCCCCGTCATCGACGCTGATGCGCAGACGGCGATCGATAATTACACCTCGATTCGGTCGTTTCAGGGCAAGCTCATAGCCAAACGCGATGTGCCGGCCGATGGCATCTTTGCCGCGCCCCACATTCTTCGCGTGGTAGGTATCGAGGACATGGACCGCGAGGTGTTTGGTCCCGTTCTGCACGTCGCCACGTTCGAGGCTGATGAGATCGATGATGTCATCGCACGGATCAACAGGAAAGGCTTCGGCCTCACCTTTGGCCTGCATACGCGCATCGAAGCCCGGGTGCAGACGATTGTCGACGGCATCCATACGGGCAATGTCTATGTCAACCGCAACCAGATCGGCGCCGTAGTCGGCGCCCAGCCGTTTGGCGGCGAGGGGCTTTCGGGCACCGGACCAAAGGCTGGCGGGCCACATTATCTACGTCGTTTCCGGCGTACAACGCCTGTTGCAACGCCGGTTGCTGCGGCCAATGCGGTCGCTTCGAGCGTGCTGACTGATCATTTGCCGGAATCCGATCTGGGTGGCTGGCCGAAGCGTGGCGACCGGATCGCGATCTTGAGAAAGCATCTGCGCGGCAAGGGTGCGGCCGCGATCGCCGCCGCTGCAGCTGTTGATTTCGGCCCGTTTGATCTGCCCGGGCCAACGGGCGAAGCGAACACGCTGTGGCTTGTCCCTCGCGGACGCGCGCTGTGTCTCGGTCCTGACAGCAACGCATTGCTGGCTCAGTCAATCCAGGCGCTGGCTGCCGGCAACGCCGTTCTGGCTGTTGCGCCCGGTGCGCCAGCGATCCTCGCTTCGCTCACCGGAAAAGGCCTGCCGATCGCGGCTCTGGACGGGATCGTGGATGATGCTGATCTGAAGGCGCTGGATATTAATGTTGTGGCAAGCGCTGCGGATGAAGCAGTGCAGCGCCGTGTTCGCGCCGCGCTTGCCGGTCGTTCGGGTGCGATTGTCACGTTTGTCGCGGAGGTTCTCTATCCGGCCGCTTACGTGCATGAGCGTGCTGTCTGCGTGGATACGACAGCTGCCGGCGGCAATGCGAGCTTGCTGGCAGCAGTTTGAATGCGGCTCAGGCAGCCGGTCGGCGGTCTGGCAGGAGGTCGATGCCGAGCAGGGCGCGGACATCGGGCCGGGCCTTGACCAGATCGTCTATGGAGTGGCGTTCCAGTACTGCGAAGAAGGCGTTGAGCGCCTCGCGCAGTGCGCTGTTCAATGAGCAGCTGTCGACCAACGGGCATTCGGTGGCATCGTTTTCGAAACATTCGGCCATGGCGAAATTTTCCTCTGTCACCCGAACGATATCAAAGAGAGTGACTTGATCGGCCGGGCGCCCCAGGCGAACACCGCCATTGCGGCCACGTACAGTTTCCACCAGCCCGTGCTCAACCAGAGGCTGAAGGATCTTGAACAGAAACAGTTCGGACACGCTGTAGGAGGCGGCGATTTCAGGAATCCGGCTCAGCTGCCCCGGGTTTGCGGCGCAATACATCATGATGCGGATCGCATAATTCGTCTGGCGTGTCAGTCGCATGTCGAAGTCCCTGGGAAGGCGAGGCTGTAGTTTAGAACTGTTCCAGCGAGCATGGCTAAGTTGAATGCAAAAGTAAACTTTATTGCTGAGACGCAGTGCCTTGTTGGCGGAAATCCCCGACAAAAATCATCGGCCAGCGCTTGCCGGTGATGTAGAATTTTTTCGATTGCGGGTCGCGTGCAATACCGTTCAGCACGTTTTCGGGGCTGTCGGCGATCTGGGCCAGCTCTTCCGCGCTTAACTGGCTGCGCAGGTGTGCCATGTCCGAAACGGCTTCTACGCAGCCGCTTTGGGGGTCGACGCGGATAATCCAGTCGGAGGTAAAGATGTTGCCGTACAGCTTGCCATCGACGTATTCGAGCTCATTCATCCAGACCGGTGAAACGCCCGCGGCGGTTCGTAATTCGATCTCGCGGGTGATTTCAAAGGTTTTGGGGTCGGCAAAGCGCAACTGGCCTTCTCCATCGGTAAACAACAAATGCTCGCCATCGCTCGCAAGGCCCCAGCCAGTGTATGGGTTCGGCATCTGGCGCAACAAATTGCCTTCAAGGTCATACACGAAGACGATATTTTCCTGCCATGTGAGCTGGAACACTTCACCGTTCAGGATCGTCAGGCCTTCACCGAACACCGTGTCGCCGAGATTAGCGAGGGCTGTTACCGTGCCATCCAGGTCGATCATGTTGATGCGCGTGTCGCCCAAGGCTCGACCGGTGCTTTCGTAGAGTTTTCCGTCGTGAAACTCGAGCCCTTGAGTCAGGCCGCGTTCTGAACGGTCGATTTTCTTGTCGACCACGAAATCCAGTTGTTCTGGCACCGGGCATTCCCGCGCTGCCGCAGGAGGGGCGGACAGCGGAAGGGAGAGGACGATGACGAAGGCCGAATGGCATAAGCGCATCAGCGTTTCATGGCACGACTGTGTGGCGGTCGCAACGCATTCGTATCGACAAAAAGAAGTGCGGGTTGGCACTTTACGCATACGTAAACTCTTGTTTTTTGTATTGCAGTGCACAATATTCAGCATGCGGGCCTTTCATGACTCGCGGGGAGGGGTATTTGAAGGAGCGCGCCATGCGCACGGCCCAGCCTTTTACGGGTACTACCCGACAGCTACGCCCGTCTGACCTTCCGCGGTTTCGCGAGCATCTTCTGCGTCTTGACGCTGCGAGCCGTCGCGATCGTTTCAATGGTGTGATCAACGATGCATGTGTCGCGGCCTATGCCGCGCGCTGCTTCGCCGATGGCACCACGGTGATTGGTTATGTCGAAAACGGTCGGGTGCTGGGTGCTGCCGAGCTCCATGAGCGTCCCGACGACAAAATGCCGACCGGCGAGATTGCCTTCAGCGTGGAGCGGGAGCTGCAGCATCGAGGCATCGGCAGTCGCTTGTTCGAACGCCTCATCGTCAACGCGCTCGGGCTGGGGTACATTCGTCTCTTCGTCACCACGCACCGAGACAACAGCGCGATGAAGTCGCTGGCTCGGAAATTTGGCGCCGACATGGTGTTCGAGCAGGGCGAGACTATGGGCATCATCGACCTTGCACCTTTCATCGTGTCCTTCTCGCTGGAATTTGCCACTGCCAAGGCTGCTTCGCTTTCTGACGTGGCGTGATTTCAGCCATTTTTGTTCGTTAGGTGCCGGAGGCGGGGTTTGCCTGCAGGAATGGATTGAACATGGCAGATGTTTCACCCCATGCGCTCGCGCACACGGTAAGCGACGCTGAGAAGCGCAAGGCGCTTGGCCGGATCAAAATGGTCGCCGGGCTGACGCTGGTGCTGTGCCTCGTCGTTCTCGCTATCGGCAAGTCACTTGAGCCACACAATGCGTTTGCCGGCTTTGTCGCCGCCTTTGCAGAGGCAGCAGCTATTGGGGGCATTGCCGACTGGTATGCGGTCGTAGCGCTGTTTCGGCGACCGCTCGGCCTGCCGATCCCGCATACCGCCATCATTCCAGCCAATCAGGCACGCATCGCCGAAAATCTCGGCAGTTTCATCGAAACTAATTTTCTGGCGAGAGAGACGGTTGCCGGAAAGCTGCGCGAGGTCGATTTCGCGCGGCTCGTCGCAGACTGGCTTTCGGAGCGTCGCCGAGCCGATGTGCTGGCCGGTTTTGTGGTGAGGCTGGTGCCGCAGATGCTGGCAGCTGTGGCGCAGCCTGGCTTGCGCGGCCTGGTCGAAAAACAGATCAGCGAACAACTTTCTCGCGTCGAGATTGCGCCGCTCGCTGCCGATCTCTTGTCCACGGTCACAGCCAA
Source organism: Mesorhizobium sp. NBSH29 (assembly GCF_015500055.1). Lineage (NCBI taxonomy): Bacteria > Pseudomonadati > Pseudomonadota > Alphaproteobacteria > Hyphomicrobiales > Phyllobacteriaceae > Mesorhizobium > Mesorhizobium sp. NBSH29. The sequence goes on along the minus strand of NZ_CP045492.1, from coordinate 3,165,883 downwards.
CCGCGGCCATCAGAAGCTGCTCGACGAGATGACCAAGATCATTGGGCGCATCCTCCAGGATGAGGAGACGCTCAACACTATTCGTCTGAAAATTCGGGACGAGCTGCCGTCGCTGTTCAACCTGTTTCGCGCCGACGCCTATCTGTTGAAGCGTATCGTTGCCTCGGCGGGAACGCTGATGGACGACATTCGCGCCGACAACGACCATCCCATGCGCGCCGAATTCGACCGCTTTGTCGACAATTTCATCACCAAGCTCAGGACCTCACGCGACTATCAGCGGCGTGCCGAAAGGCTGAAGCGCGACCTGCTTGCCGGTCCGCACATGCGGGTTCTGGGCGAGAGCATCTGGGCTGGCCTTGCCGATTTTCTCGAGCGTGATGCGCGGGCTGAAAACTCTGTCTTGCGTGCACATCTGACCGGCATGTTCCAGAGTGCCGGCGCGCAGCTCGCGCAAGACGCCGCACTGAGACGCGAAATGAACGCCGGCTTTGCCATCGCGCTCGCCACTTTCGTCGAAAGCCAGAAGAGCGGCGTCTCATCCTTCATCGCCGACCAGGTCAAGGGCTGGGACCTCGGCCAGCTGACCGACCTCATCGAGCTCAATGTTGGCCGCGACCTCCAATATATCCGCTTCAATGGCATGATCATCGGCGGGCTTGCAGGGCTCGTGTTGCACAGTGTGGAGATGGCGTTTTTCAGGTAGCGCGGTTGGCGGAGGCGCTATTCAATCCATTGGCGTCCTCACTCCGCATCCGGCTGGTTCGCCGGGGCTGAGGTTTGAAACGCCTCCACTTCCAAGCAGGCCGCGTTGATGCGGGCTATTGTCGGGTAGGGGGTCATGTCGACGCCAAAACGCTGGTTGTTGGCGACCTGGGCGACGACACAGATATCAGCCAGGCCCGGCTGTTCGCCATGGCAGAAGGTTCCGGTCTCTGAACTGGATGCCAGAATCTTCTCAAGCGGTTCGAAGGTTTCATTCACCCAATGGCGGAACCAGTTGGTGATGTCGTCGTCGCCGGCGCCGTAAAGTGTGCGCAGCGCTGTCAGGACACGCAGATTGTTCACCGGGTGGATGTCGCAGGCGATCATCTGCGCCAGCATTCTCACCCGCGCGCGGCCCAGCGCATCGGTTGGCAGCAGCGGTGGTTGCGGCGCCACGTCGTCCAGAAATTCGATGATCGCCAACGATTGCGCGATCATCGTGCCATCGGTCCACACCAGCGCCGGCACCAGCCCCTGTGGATTGACCGCCAGATAATTTTGCTCGCGGTGGCTGCCATGGCGCAGATGGTGGGCGACATAGGTGTAATCCAGTCGCTTCATCGCCAGCGCAATCCGCACCCGATAGGAGGTCGATGAGCGGAAATAATTGTGCAGAACGATTTTGTCCTGATGCGCGGTCATGAGCAATCTCCGCTGTCGACTGCAACGTGGCCGATGCAGACGGCACTTCCTGCCACGGCCACCGATGGCAATTTGGGCGGGGCAATCACGACTTTCTGGCTCATCTGTCTCTCGCTCAATTCGAAAAAAATCAATCTGCCGGCCTGTCGCCGATCCAGTAGCGCGGGCCGCTGCCTCTGCTGCTGGCGCGGTCCTGCGGGTTGGTGAGTTTGCAGCGGTCCAGCGACAGGCAGCCGCAGCCGATGCATTCGCCCAAGCCGGCGCGCAGGCGTTGCAGTTCGGCGATCTTCTGGTCTATGCGTGCTGTCCAGGTGGCAGAAAGTTTTTCCCAGTCGCGTCCGCTTGGCGCCCTGTCTGGCGGCAGTTTTGCCAGTTCTGCGGCAATTTCCTCCAGCGACAGCCCGACTTTCTGGGCAAATACGATGAAGGCAACGCGGCGCAATGCTGCCCGCGGGTAACGCCGGTGGCCGGAACGGGCGCGCTCGGAGATCAACAGGCCGCGCTCTTCATAGAAGCGCAGGGCCGACGTTGCGATGCCGCTGCGCCGCGCCACATCGCCGATGGTGAACATGGTGATCATGGCCGCGAAAAGATCACAGCCACCGCTTGACTTCAAGTGCGGTTGAACAGTTACACGCATCATCGCAACCGGCTCCTGCACCGGTTCCAGTTTAACGCTCCCAAGCAGGGAACTGGCGCAGGGGCCGCCCAGGCTTCGTAGCCCGCACTTTTCACGCGGGCTGCGAGGCCGTTGCATTTTGCAAGAGGAGAGATGTTGCCGCGTTCAGTTGCATGCAGCGCGGCGCGTTTGGACCGGAAGAACAGGGATGGGCACCGCTCCTGCGCCCAGCGCATCGGCACGCACGCGCCAGCCTCACCACGCCCGCTCGAAAGCGTCTGGTCATGATGGGTCGAGGCGCGGCAGGTTTTTGGAACAAACCGCAGCGTGGGAAGCGGGGCGCGACAGTCAGCACCGCAGGCAGTAGGGGGTAAAATGGCGCCTTCCAAAGCGCCCCGCCGATGTTTTTTGATCCTTCCGCCTCCAAGTCTGAGGACTCTTATCCCGGCGACATGCCGGAGGTTTCCTTGCCGGCGCAAACGGCATACGGCGCCTAGTCCACGCTTTCTTTCAAAAAGCAGGAACAAGAGGCTCTGGTCGGACTCCCGGCTTCCACAGCCACGTTAGCTGCTTTTCCCGAGCATCGACCTTTCCCCGCAAGCCACCGTCATGACCGGCGTTCCCCGAGAAAGGCTGCGAGGATTATGCTGGCGGCGGAGAGGGGGTGGATAGATTTGGGATATTGGGTTTTTGGTCTGGCAGCGGTTTTCGATTCTGCGCCTTCGATATGGGCTCTTGGCAACCCCTCTCCGTCTTGGGCTTCGCCCAAGCCACCTCTCCCCGCGGGCGGGGCGAGGAAATGGCTAATCGCGAGCGGTATTTCCTCGCCCCCGTGAAATGGGGGAGAGGTGCCGAGCGCAGCGAGGCGGAGAGGGGGTTGGCGCTCGGCGGCGTTGCGAAAGTGCCGATCTTGGCAAACCCCTCTCCGTCTTGGGCTCCGCCCAAGCCACCTCTCCCCGCAAGCGGGGCGAGGAAATGGCTAATCGCGATCGGTATTTCCTCGCCCCCATGAAATGGGGGAGAGGTGCCGAGCGCAGCGAGGCGGAGAGGGGGTGGGCGCTCGGCGGCGTTGCGAAAGTGCCGATCTTGGCAAACCCCTCTCCGTCTTGGGCTCCGCCCAAGCCACCTCTCCCCGCAAGCGGGGCGAGGAAATGGCTAATCGCGATCGGTATTTCCTCGCCCCCATGAAATGGGGGAGAGGTGCCGAGCGCAGCGAGGCGGAGAGGGGGTCACCCACGTGGCGATGCAAACACAAACCGCAGATCATCCGCCACAACGTCCTCATGGAGTCTGCCTTCAAGCGCCGCCAGAATTGTCTCGCACAGGCTTGCCCGGTGCTTCAGTGCGTCGACATTCCAGAAGCGAAGGACAGAAAAGCCTTTGCCGCGCATGAATTCGTCGCGGTTGCGGTCATAGGAGCTTTCTGCGTGCTGGCTGCCATCCAGTTCCACCACCAGCTTCGCGCTGCGGCAGGCGAAGTCGGCGAAATAGGGACCGATGGGCATTTGGCGGACGAATTTGTAGCCGCTGAGCCTTTTGGCTTTCAGCTCATTCCACACCAGCGCTTCGGCCATGTTCTCGCCATGGCGCAGCACGCGGGCGCGAGCGATTTTTGTGGGTGAACGGCGGCTTGGAACCCGTCTTGTCATGCGATTGTTGTAAACGCAAAACCCCTCTCCGTCCTGGGCTTTGCCCAATCCACCTCTCCCCACTTCCGTGGGGCGAGGAAATGGCCAATCGCGAACGCTGTTTCCTCGCCCCCCATGAAATGGGGGAGAGGTGCCGAGCGCAGCGAGGCGGAGAGGGGGTGCTATTTCGGCATCGCTGCGGCGGGGGCAGCTTGGAAACGCTTCGGTTTGTGGGGCGAGTGCAAAACCCCTCTCCGTCTTGGACTTTGCCCAATCCACCTCTCCCCACTTTCGTGGGGCGAGGAAATGGCCAATCGCAAACGCTGTTTCCTCGCCCCCATGGAGATGGGGGAGAGGTGCCGAGCGCAGCGAGGCGGAGAGGGGGTGCTATTTCGGCATCGCTGCGGCGGGGGCAGCTTGGAAACGCTTCGGTTTGTGGAGCGAGTGCAAAACCCCTCTCCGTCCTGGGCTTTGCCCAATCCACCTCTCCCCACTTTCGTGGGGGGAGGAAATGGCCAATCGCGAACGCTGTTTCCTCGCCCCATCCCCATGGAGATGGGGGCGAGTTACCTCGCCCCAATTCCTCAGCTACACCCGCTCGTTGATCCACACGTGTCGCACTTTTCACACGTCCCGTTCCGCACCATCGTAAAGTTCTGGCACTCGGCGCAGGAATTGCCGGTGTAGCCTTGCATAAGCGATTTTACGCGCCGGTCGTTGGCGAGTTTTTTGGCTTCTGCGGCTTCGAGGGCGGCTGTGTCGGTGAAGAGGGCGTTGGCCGAGGCAGCGTTTGCTGCTTCCTCTAAGGCGATTTCTTCTGCCAGTTCCTTGGCCCGTTCCTCATATTCACGCTTGTAGGCAACGGGCTGGTCGGATGCCTTGGGGGCCATCGCCAGCACATTGGAGCCGGAGAAGGCGGGCTGGGTGCGGGCAGAGGATTTCGGGTCGCTGCCGGCGGTCTTGCCGGAGACGACTTTTAGCGTCGAGCCGCGTGTCAGGCCTTTGGAGACAGCGTCGGTCTTGCCCTCCGAAATGCCACGGCCAAGGGCGGTGTTGGAAAAGTCCGACTGGTCGACATGGGCCAGATCATTGCGGTCGAGATAGGAGATCGCCAATTCGCGGAAGATGTAATCGAGAATGGAGGTCGCGCTCTTGATCGCGTCATTGCCCTGCACCATGCCGGCTGGCTCGAACTTGGTGAAGGTGAAGGCGTGCACATATTCTTCCAGCGGCACGCCATATTGCAGTCCGAGCGAAATGGCGATGGCGAAATTGTTGAGCAGGCCGCGCAGCGTGGCGCCTTCCTTGTTCATGTCGATGAAGATCTCGCCAAGGCGGCCATCATCATATTCGCCGGTGCGCAGGAAGATGGTGTTGCCACCGATTTTGGCCTTTTGCGTATAGCCCTTGCGGCGGCCGGGCAGTTTTTCCTGCTCACGCGAGACGCGCTCGATGATGCGCTCGACAATCTTTTCGGTGATCTGCACGGCGCGCTGGGCGGCCGGCATGGCGATCAGTTCTTCCATCGCATCCTCATCATCCTCATCGACAAGCAGTGAGGAGTTGAGCGGCTGCGACAGCTTTGAACCATCGCGGTAAAGCGCATTGGCTTTCAATGCCAGCTTCCACGACAGCATATAGGCCTGCTTGCAATCCTCGACGGTTGCCTCATTTGGCATGTTGATCGTCTTGGAAATAGCACCCGAAATGAAGGGCTGGGCCGCCGCCATCATGCGGATATGGCTTTCCACGGAAAGATAACGCTTGCCGATCTTGCCGCAGGCATTGGCGCAATCGAAGACGGGCAGATGCTCGTCCTTTAGGAAGGGCGCGCCTTCCAGCGTCATCGCTCCGCACACATGCACATTGGCCGCTTCAATGTCTTTCTTGGCAAAGCCAAGGGCCGGCAAAATCTCGAAGCTCGGGTCAGCAAGCTGCGCGTCGGTGAAGCCAAAGGTTTCCTTCACCCAGTCAGCACCCAGCGTCCACTGGTTGAACACGAATTTGATGTCGAAGGCGCTTTTCAGCGCGCCGTTGACCAGCTCGATCTTCTCGTCGGTAAAGCCCTTTGCCTTCAGCGAACCGGGGTTGATGGCCGGCGCCTGGTTCAAATTGCCGTGGCCGACTGCATATGCCTCGATCTCGGCCAACTGGCTTTCGGAATAGCCAAGGGTGCGAAGCGCTTCTGGCACAGCGCGGTTGATGATCTTGAAATAGCCGCCGCCGGCCAGCTTCTTGAACTTTACCAGCGCAAAGTCTGGCTCGATGCCGGTCGTGTCGCAATCCATCACCAGACCAATGGTGCCGGTGGGCGCAATGACGGTTGCCTGCGCATTGCGGTAGCCATGCTTTTCGCCAAGCTCAATGGCGCGGTCCCATGCCTTGCGGGCGTGGTCCACCAAGGCCTGTTCAGGCACATCGCTGGCAACCAGTGGCACAGGGTTTACCGCCAGGCTCTCATAGCCTTCGCTTTCGCCGTAAGCGGCGCGGCGGTGGTTGCGCATCACGCGCAGCATGTTGGCGGCGTTGCGCTCATAATCAGAAAACGCACCAAGTTCGCCCGCCATTTCAGCCGATGTCGCATAGGCAACGCCGGTCATGATGGAGGTGAGCGCTGCACAGATGCCGCGGCCCTCGGTGGAATCATAGGGAATGCCGGAGGTCATCAAAAGCCCGCCAATATTGGCATAGCCAAGGCCGAGCGTGCGGTATTCATAAGACTGTTTGGCAATTTCCTTCGAGGGGAACTGCGCCATCATGACCGAGATTTCGAGCACGATGGTCCACAGGCGCACCGTGTGCTCATAGCGCTCGATGTCGAACAGTCCGCCATCCTTGTGGCGATAGGTCAGCAAATTGATGGAGGCCAGATTGCAGGCCGTGTCGTCGAGGAACATATATTCCGAGCACGGGTTGGAGGCGCGGATAGGGCCTGCCGCTGGCGAGGTGTGCCAGTCATTCATCGTGGTATTGTAGTGCAGGCCCGGATCAGCCGACGCCCAAGCGGCATAGCCAATCTTTTCCCACAGATCGCGCGCCTTCAACGTCTTCATTACCTTGCCGTCCTTGCGGGCGGTCAGGTGCCAGTCGCCATCATTTTCGACAGCGCGCAAGAAGTCGTCCTTCAGCGAAACGGAATTGTTGGAGTTCTGGCCAGACACGGTCAGATAGGCTTCTGAATCCCAATCCGTGTCATAGGTCTTGAACTCAATGTCCGTGTAGCCCTGCTTGGCGAACTGGATGATGCGGTAGATGTAGTTTTCAGGCACCGCATTCTTCTTGGCAGCCTTGATCTCGCGCTTGAGTGCGGGGTTTTTCGCCGGGTCAAAACAATCATCATCGGGGCCGTCGCAATTCACGCAGGCTTTCAACACGGCTGTCATGTGCTGGCGCACAATCTTGGAGCCGGTCACGAGTGCCGCAACCTTCTGCTCTTCCTTCACCTTCCAGTCGATATAAGCTTCGATATCAGGATGGTCGGCGTCCACCACCACCATTTTGGCAGCGCGGCGCGTTGTGCCACCGGATTTGATAGCGCCGGCCGCACGGTCACCGATTTTCAAGAAACTCATCAGACCGGAAGATCTGCCGCCGCCCGAAAGCTTTTCGCCTTCGCCGCGCAGCAGCGAAAAGTTGGAACCGGTGCCCGAACCATATTTGAACAGCCGCGCTTCACGCACCCAAAGGTCCATGATGCCGCCTTCATTGACCAGATCATCCGCCACGCCCTGAATAAAGCAGGCATGGGGCTGCGGGTGCTCGTAGGATGACTTTGATTTGGTCAATTTGCCGGTGAAAGGGTCAACATAAAAATGCCCCTGGCCGGGACCATCAATGCCGTAAGCCCAGTGCAGGCCGGTGTTGAACCATTGCGGGGAGTTCGGCGCAACGCGCTGCGTGGCCAGCATGTAGCAAAGCTCATCGCGGAAAGCGCGCGCATCCTCTTCGCTTTTGAAGTAGCCGCCCTTCCAGCCCCAATAGGTCCATGTGCCAGCCAGGCGGTCAAATACCTGGCGCGCATCGATCTCGGAACCAAAGCGCTCGCCTTCCGGCAGCTTCTCAAGTTCGGCTTCATCCGCCACCGAGCGCCACAGGAAGGAAGGAACGCTGGTTTCCTCAACCTTCCTCAGCCGCGCCGGTACGCCAGCCTTGCGGAAATACTTTTGCGCCAGAACATCGGTGGCCACTTGGCTGAATTGTGCCGGCACTTCAATGTCGGCCAGACGGAACACGATTGAACCATCCGGGTTCTTGATTTCCGAAAGTGCCTTGCGGAACTCGATCTCCGCATAAGCGGATTGGCCGTCTTTTGTGAAGCGCCGTGCGATCTGCATGTGTCCGTCCTCAGTCCCTATATATAGCGCCTTTGCCGTGAGACTCCGAGTCTCTTCGCAAGGCTGCACAATGTCCCGCTTCCGGCCCGTCCCCGCGACGGCCGGCCTACTCGCGCAATCGATTGGGAAATGCCGGAGCAGCGGTGTTGAAACCGGTGCACTCCATGGCCTTCCCGCGCTTTGCGGCCACTCACTCTACCCGTGATGGTGATTTTCTCTCGTGGAGAAATGTCACTCTATCTGGTATTTCATCCTAGCTGTAAACACTAAATATAGCGTTAACAGCTTATTTATCCAGTCCCTGAAACGTTGCGTCTGACGCTATTTTGAACGCAGAAAAACCGTCGTCCACACCAGCATTCAGCCGGACGGGAAGCGCTAGGTCGCACGCATAATCGGGAAAAAGACCGGCCCGGGAAACTCCCCCAGCCACGCCCTCAACAGGAGCGCATGATCCATAAAAGGCGACTCGGCATCAGCCGTCAAGGATTCGTTTGTTTAGCTTTTGTGACCCCAACATCTTGTGTGTCACATATGTGGATAACGGGGAGAACGGCCCGGAGAAATGCTGGATTTCGACTTTTTGCGCGTCGGATACAACGTATCCGAAGAGGTGGGGATTTATCTCCCGGAATGCGCGCAATAAACAGCGAATCGCTTTCTGCAACCCTGACTCACGAAACTTTAAGAGGGATCGTTTACGTAGAGGAAGGGTATGAGGGGTCTGTTCACGATGCCGGTGTCAAACATGCGTTTCAGCACCAGAGCCAGGGTGGCGCTGATCTTTGCCGTGGTTATCCTCGCGGTTGAGACCCTGGTGACCCTCTATTACGCCCAGCTCGGCTGGGGGCGGCTGCGTTCTGAAATGATGATTTCGGGCACGATCACCACCATCGTCTGCCTGCCGGTCGCCACCTATGTGATGAAGCAGTACGAAAAGCTACAGCAGATGGCCGCCGAGCTGGCGCATCTGGCGTCAGTCGACCGGATGACGGACCTGCTCAACCGGCAGACGTTTCTGGAGCGGCTGGACACGCTGGTGACTGGCACCTCACCGACCGCCAGTGCCGGCGTCTTTGCCTATATCGATGCTGATTATTTCAAAGCGCTGAATGACCGCTTCGGCCACGCCATCGGCGACCGAGTTATTGTCTTGCTGGCAACGCAAATAAAGGAAGCAGCGCGCGATGGCGACCTGACCGCCCGGCTCGGCGGCGAGGAGTTCGCGATGTTCATGCGCGGTGCCAATCTGACACGGGCAACCATGGTCGCAGACAGGCTGCGTCGTGACGTTGAACTGTCAGGAATCAGGCTTGGGGTGGTCGGGCTCTCTTTGTCGGTGTCGATCGGGCTTGCCGTCCACAAACCAGGCACCGCAGCACTCGCGACCATGCAGGAAGCTGATCGCAATATGTATGCCGCCAAGGATGGTGGTCGCAATGCGGTTGTATCAGAGCTGCGCCGCAACCGCGTGGCTTAAAGGTGCGCCGGACCGGGACAGGCTTTTGCCCAGTTTTGCACTTTTTCGCGCTAAACTTGGCTCCCGTCGCGCTATTTCAGCCTCGCATCGCGTAGAAAATCAGCGCTGCAAGGCCAGCTGAGGCCGGAACGGTGGTCAGCCAGGCGGTAACGATGGTGGTCACGTGGGCGCGCCTTACCAGTCTGCGGCGAATGATTTCCTGCTGCGATCCTTTTTTGCCACCGGCCTGCGGATCGGGATCCAAGGCAGGCGCCATTCGCTCCGCAGCCCGCCGCGCTGCAGGGCGCGACGCCGACCATTCGCGGTAAAAACCCACTCCGAAAACAGCGCCTACGGCAATGTGCGTGGTGCTGACCGGCATGCCAAACGCCGATGCGCCCATGACAGTGAAGGAGGTTGCCGCTGCAATGCAAAAGGCTCGCAAAGGGTTAAGCTTTGTGATTTCGGCGCCGACCATCCGGATCAGCCGTGGACCAAAAAGCATGAGCCCGACAGAGATGCCAAGCGCCCCAATCAGGATGACCCAGAACGGCACCGAGACGCGCTCGGCGACGGCTCCTGTGTCGGCTGCATGGAAAATGCCGGCGAGTGGTCCAACAGCGTTTGCGACATCGTTTGCGCCGTGGGCAAAAGAGAGCAAAGCTGCTGAAATCAAAAGAGGAATCGTGAACAGAAGTTTTAACGACTGGTTGCGGTTTTCAAGTCCAACCGCCTGGCCTTTGACGATGCCGTGGAAGATTATCCAGGCAGCAACGAAAACGACCAATCCGACAATCAAGAGCTGGACACGGTCAAGATGGAGCAGGTCATGGCCGCTCAGCGTGTTGGCCAAATAGGTGGAAAAAGCGCCAAGCATCGCGGCGATCAAGAGCGGCACCACGCGTATGGCGGACGTTATTTTATCCGTTCGCTCAGTGATGCTTGTTTCGATGAAGACGAGCAGAAGGGCAGCAATAAAACCGCCCAGGAAAGGCGAAAGCATCCAGCTTGCGGTGATCGCACCCATCGACGCCCAGTTGACCGCAGAAAGACCCGCAGCCGCAATACCGGCACCCATCACGCCGCCGACAATCGCATGCGTGGTCGAGACGGGCGCGCGGATATAGGAGGACAGGTGAATCCATAATGCTGAGGCAATCAAAGCTGCAAGCATCACCCTGATGAAGGTGCCGGGATCCGTGATGGCGTCTGGAAAGATGATGCCACTTGCAACAGTTTCAACGACTTGGCCGCCGGCGAGCAGGGCGCCCGCGGTCTCAGCGACCGCTGCCATCACCAATGCGCCGCCCATGGTGATGGCGCGCGCACCGACGGCTGGTCCGACATTGTTGGCGACATCGTTGGCACCGATGTTGAGCGCCATGTAGCCGGCGATCACCGCAGCAGCCACGATGACAGCGGCCCGCGGCTCATCGAACACATAGAGCGAGGCAAAGATCGCGGCCGATGCCAGAAAAAGCAGCGCAAGTCCGGGTGCCACGAGGCGTCGCGACAAAAAGCCGGCGGCCTCCTCGACGCTAGCAAAGCGGTCGAGGTCCTTGTCCAGAACGCGTTTGGGAATCTTGTGGCTGCTGTTTTCGCTCATATTCCTGTCTGCTGCCTTTGGCGCAGATTAGTGCAGGGACAACGCAGTTTCATGTCATCTGCCGGCCACGCCGGGCAGCAGTAGCCCAACGGGGCCTCAAGCCGTAAACTGGTGGGATGCGGCGAAGCGGGTAATCAACTCGCCAAGATCCACTTCAGCTACTGAGCGGGCAGCATCGTCAGGCGAAAACCACTTTCGGGTTCGCTCTTCCTTTTCCGGCCAATTGGTAACAGTCTTGGAAATTTTCATCGGAAAAACAAGCACTTCGCAGCGCTGTTCCATCCCGGTGGCCAGAACCTTGCCGTAGAAATAGCTGCCGAAATGGGTTTGGGCGATGTTGCCCACCAAGCCTGCTTCCTCACCTGCCTCGCGGGCGGCGGTGTCATAAAGCTGCTCGCGCCCTTCCGGCCAGCCTTTTGGCAGCACCCAACGACCGGTGTCGCGGCTGGTGATCATCATGATCTTAGTCTGGCCACTGACACGCTTCCACGGAAGTGCCGCCACCTGCAGCCGACAGGGCTTGCCGCCGAACAGGATGCGGACCCTTTCAGCAATGCGGTTGCGCGTTGTGTGGCTGACCATAATGGCTTTTATCGTTCTCTTTGATTCGTTTGCCGTCTTACAAAACGGGCTTCTTAATCTAGGAGGTTTTCAAGTAAAAACAACGCATTGATTATGCTATTTGCAAACGAAATTGATTAAAATACGGTTTGATGGTGAAAAAATGGAACGCCGAAAACCGGGTTCAACTGGCGAGCTGTCAACCAGCACTTGTAGCTCAAACGGTATCACCCCTTGCTGTGTTCGGCGATGGGTTTTTGATAGGTGAAGCCCATGTCCCATGGGAAATAAATCCAGGTATCCTGGGATACCTCGGTCACAAAAGTGTCGACCAGTGGACGGCCCTTGGGTTTTGCATACACAGCCGCAAAATGCGCCTTGGGCATCATTGCCCGGACAATCGCCGCCGTCTTGCCCGTGTCGGTCAGGTCATCAATGATCAGCACTTCGCTACCCTCATTTTCAAGCAGCGCGGGCGAGACCTCTTTGAGCACTTCCAGCTGACCCTGCTCCACATACTCGTGATAGGAAGCCACACAGACGGTCTCGATCAGCCTGATGCCTAGCTCACGCGAGATGATGGCCGCCGGAACCAATCCGCCGCGGGTGATGCACACGATCGCTTTCCAGTTGCCGTTGACGCTGGCCAGCCGCCAGGCAAGCGCCCGAGCGTCGCGGTGAAACTGGTCCCAGGAGACCGGAAAAGCTTTTTCTGGCAATGACATATAGGCGCACTCCAATGCGCGCTCTCAGGCGCGCGGGCAATCGTGACGGAATGCGTGCGCAATTAGCGGCAAAGGCACTGTTTTGGCAAGGGCGGTTTCGCTCGGGCGTCAGGCGGTTGCCTTCAGCGAAGCCACCATCGCGGTGATTTCTGCAACCGCTGCATCGAGGGCATCTTGCGTGCGGGCGCGGGCGACCAGTTCAGTCCAGAAATTTCCGTCGAGATATTTCGGGTAAGAACCAATGATGGTGTCGGGATGCGCTTTCTGGATCTCTCCGAGCGGGCCGCCGATCACGCCCTCGCCAAAAGGACATTCGACCGTGGCGGAAAGCAGTTTTGTTCCCGTCTTCAGTGTCGGCACGACATTGTCGAGCATAGCCTGAAAAATAGCCGGTACGCCGGCCATCACATGCACATTGCCGATGCGAAAGCCGGGCGCCAAGGAGACAGGGTTGTCGATATGGTCGGCGCCCACCGGCATCCGCGCCATGCGCTTGCGGGCCTCGGTAAACTCGAGATCGCGGTTCATATAGTTCTGCTCCAGCATCCGGTAAGCCTTCGGATCATATTCGCAGGCCACGCCAAAGGCTTTCGAGATAGAATCGGCGGTGATGTCATCATGCGTGGGTCCAATGCCACCGGTGGTGAACACATAGGTGTAGCGCGCACGCAGTGCATTGACCGCGGAGGCGATGTCATTTTCATCGTCCGAAACAATTCGCACTTCCTTGAGGTCGATGCCGATGGCCGCCATGATGTCGGCAAGGTGGCCGATGTTGCGGTCCTTGGTGCGGCCAGACAGAATCTCGTCGCCGATGATGAGCATTGCTGCGGTGACGATTTCTGCGGTCATATCAACTCTCCGGTAAGGCGCTGATCTAACGCGCCGGGCTCACCCCGGCAATGGCTGATCGTCTGGATGAATGATGGGAAGCCGGCGCAGTGCTTCGGCTGCATGGTCGATGAAAGCGCGCACCTTACGCGGCATAAGTGGATCGCCTGAAGAGACAAGCTGAACGGGGTAGGGGGGTGGGGTAAAGTCGTCGAGTACGGTGGCCAACGTGCCGGCAGCGATGTCGTCGGCAGCCTGATAGGAAAGCACGCCAGCAATGCCACGTCCGGCGCGGGCGGCAATGAGCTGCGATTCTACATCGTTGACGAGAAGTCGGGGCGTGAGCCGCACCGATTTTTTTCCGGCAAACCGCCATTCGCGCGGGCCACCCTGGAGCGAATTGAAGATGATCTCATGATGGGCGAGGTCGGCTGGACGCTGCGGTATGCCACGGGCAGCAAGATAGTCCGGGCTGGCAACAACAATATGGCTCAACATACCAACCGTGCGGACGCGCAAAGACGAGTCCGGCAAGGGCCCAATGCGCACCGCAACATCGATCCGCTCCTCCATCAGATCGAGATTGCGATCATGCAGCACCAAGTCGACTTGAATTGACGGATAGGCATCGAGAAAGGTGGAGATCAAAGGTGCGATATAACGGCGGCCAAATTGCACCGGTGCTGTGACGCGCACCAGGCCACTAAGGGGCGTACTCGAATCTCCGGCAAGCGCACCTTCATAATCAATCAGGACCTGACGTGCCTTTTCGGCCAAAGCCATGCCCGCTTCTGTCGCTGACAGGCGTCTTGTGGTGCGCGCCACGAGACGCGCACCGGCGCGTGCCTCCAGTTCGTTTAATGCACGGGTGACCTGTGGCGGTGAACGCCTTAGCCTTCGCGCAGCGGCCACCAAACTGCCGCTGTCGATGATTGCCAGAAAGATGGTCAGTTCGTCGAGACGGTCCATTCAATTCTTCCAGATTATGGAATTCTGATTTCTCTAAATATCAGATTGGCAGCGATTGGGACAAGGATAGACTGCGGGCACCCAAAACGAGAGGATGTTTTCATGAGCCAGTCCGGCATAGTGCTTCACGGCGTAGAATTGTCAGGTCATACGCATCGCGTCCAACTGATGCTGCGTATGCTTGAGTTGCCATTTTCTTTTTCAGAAGCCGGTGCCGATGTGCGCAGCTCCGAGACATTTCGCAAACTCAATCCGATGGGACAGATCCCGGTTCTGGAAGATGGCAATATCGTTTTGCCCGACAGCAACGCCATCATGGTCTATCTGGTCAAGCGCTATGCGCCGGGCAGCCACTGGCTGCCGGATGACGCGGTTGCAGCAGCCAATGTGCAGCGCTGGCTTTCAATTTCGGCTGGCGAGATACGGTTCGGTCCCGGCCTCGCTCGTGTGATGAAAGTGTTTGGGGCAGGGGGCGATATCGACACCTGTCACGCCCTGGCAGCGCGTGTGCTAACGATGATGGAAAGCCATCTGGCAGACCGCATCTGGCTGGCGACGGGCGACGCCACCATCGCTGACCTTGCCTGCTACAGTTACGTGGCGCACGCGCCAGAAGGTGGCATCTCCCTTGAGCCGTATCCCGCGGTACGCGCATGGCTGAAGCGGGTGGAAGCGTTGCCGCACTTCAAAGTGCTGCCGGCTGCGCCGCGCGCTGCGTGATCTCCATGGATCGCGTGTTACCCTATCACGCGGATGAACTCGAGGCGCAGGCGCTGGCTGGCGGCGGATCGGGTGGGGGCGCTATCCGCGGTTTCATGCCCGACCAGCACCGCGAATTCTTTGCGATGCTGCCCTATGTTTTTGCGGCGGCTGCGGATGATGAGGGTTGGCCGCATGCGACCGTGCTGACGGGCGAGCCAGGCTTCATCCGCTCGCCCGACGCAGCAACGTTGGATGTCGGGGCGCTGCCCGGACCAGCCGATCCTTTGCTAGCGGGCTTTGCTGTCGGAAGGCCCATCGGGCTGTTGGGCATCGACCTTGCAACCCGACGCCGGAACCGCGTCAACGGTTTTGTCGAGCGGACCAGCGCCAGCGGGTTTGCGCTTGCGATCAACCAGAGCTTTGGCAATTGCCCAAAATACATTCAGGTGCGCAGCGTTCGGCGTGGTCTTGCTCAGCCGGGCAAGGTTGAGGAACTGGCGGTGCTCGACGCTGATGCGCGGGCGCTGATTGCCGCCTCCGATACGTTTTTCGTCGCCTCGCGCTCGCGCGATGTCGCCGAAGCGCCGGGCGGGCTTGACGTCTCGCATCGTGGTGGCCGACCGGGTTTTGTGGGTGTCGAAGGCGACGTGCTGACCGTGCCGGATTTTTCCGGCAACCGCTATTACAACACGCTGGGCAATCTGCTCGGTGATCCGCGCGCGGGGCTGTTGTTCATCGATTTCGAGCGTGGCGATATGCTGCAGCTGCAGGGCACGGTCGAGATCGACTGGACGGCCAACCCGGCCCTGCGCGGTGCTGAACGGAGCTGGCGCTTTCAGGTTCGGCGCGGCTGGAGACGGCGTGGCGCTTTGGGGCTGCGCTGGAGACTTGTCGAGGCCTCGCCTTTTACGCTTGCCACCGGTTTGTGGGATGCTGATACCGTTTCAGGGTCCACTTTGGCAAGGTAGGGTCGGGCTTACCCATGTGAGCCACATGCACGGCGGCTGCGTTATTGCGGCCACCGCAAAGTGCTGCGATGCGGGTAGAAATGCTGGCGTTTTTTGCGGCTCAGTTCGCAGGCTGTGTCTTGATGCGGTGCCCGTCAGCGTCGAAGAAATGCATCTGGTCCGGCGCGACGCGCAGCCGCAGCATCTCGCCGGCGCGTATCTTGTGCTGGCCGGAAAGAACAGCCAGCAATTCCTGTCCGCTCGGCGTTTTGGTGTGAACCACGGTTTCAGAGCCGAGCGCCTCGACCAGCGTGACTTCGCTCGACACGCCTTCATCGCCCTCGGTGGCGAGCCCGATGTGATGGGGCCTGAGCCCCACTGTGAGGGTGTCGCCGGTGCTTGCGTTGAGACCGTTTACGGTAACAGGGTCCGAACCACCGAGCGCGACCGCCAGACCTCCTGCTTTTCCTTCGGTGACCTTTGCCTGAACCAGGTTCATGCGCGGGGCGCCGATGAAGCCGGCCACGAACAGATTCTGGGGCCGGTTATAGAGATCGAGCGGTGTGCCGACCTGCTCGATCCGGCCAGCCCGCAACACGACGATACGGTCGGCCAGTGTCATCGCCTCGATCTGATCGTGCGTGACGTAAACCATGGTGGTGCCGAGGCGCTCATGCAGGGCGGCAAGCTCAGCGCGGGTGGAGATGCGCAGTTCGGCATCGAGATTGGACAGCGGTTCGTCGAGCAGGAAGGCGGTCGGGTTGCGGACGATGGCACGACCGATGGCCACACGCTGGCGCTGGCCACCTGACAGCTGGCCGGGGCGACGGCCGAGATAATCCGAGATCTCCAGCATACGGGCGGCCTCGCCGATGCGCTTGTCGATCTCGGCGCGGGCCATGCGGGCGTTTTCGAGGCCAAAGGCAAGGTTCTGGCGCACCGTCATGTGCGGGTAGAGCGCATAGGACTGAAACACCATGGCAAGGCCACGATCTGCGGCTGCGACCTTTGTAACGTCCTTGCCGTCGATCTGGATAGTACCGTCGGTTGGCCGGTCGAGGCCGGCGATCAGACGCAGCAGCGTGGACTTGCCACAGCCGGAGGGGCCGACGAAGACGATCAGCTCGCCATCCTCGATGTCGAGATCGATGCCGTGCAGGACTTTTACCTTGCCGAAGGCGCGGGTGATTCCGGAGAGGGTGATGCGGCTCATGACGCTCCTACTTCAGGCCTGATCCGGCAATGCCGGTGGTGATGAAACGCTGCAGGAAGACAAACACCAGCACGACCGGGATCATGGTCACCACCGTCATGGCGAGGATGAAGTGCCATTGCACGTTGAGTTCACCGGCATAGGTGGCGAGCCCCACCTGCAGCGTATAGACCTCCTTGCGCGACAGAACGATCAGTGGCCACAGGAAGTCGTTCCAGCGCCAGACCACCGAAAAGATGGCAAGCACCGCCAGCGCCGGGGCAGTGAGCGGCAACACGATGCGCCAATAAATCTGCCATTCCGACGCCTTGTCCATCCGCGCCGCGTCGAGCAGTTCGTCGGGGATGGTGAGCATGTATTGGCGCAG
The DNA here is from genome assembly GCF_015500055.1 of Mesorhizobium sp. NBSH29. Classification (NCBI taxonomy): domain Bacteria; kingdom Pseudomonadati; phylum Pseudomonadota; class Alphaproteobacteria; order Hyphomicrobiales; family Phyllobacteriaceae; genus Mesorhizobium; species Mesorhizobium sp. NBSH29. The sequence continues at coordinate 3,148,515 of NZ_CP045492.1, read as the reverse complement.
CATGAAGACGCCGGTCGGTGTGGCGACGGTGGGCAGGATAACGCCCCACAGCGAGTTGAACAGGCCCATTGCCGAGATGACGGAATACAGCGGCACAAGGATCACTGACAGCGGCACCATCAGCGTGGCGACGATGAGGAACATCACCGCCGACCGGCCTGTGAAATTGTATTTTGACAGGGCGAAGGCGGCCATCGAATTGGTGAGCAGCGTGATCAGCGTGGCGACGACGGTGACGAACACCGAATTGCGCAGATAGAGCGGGAAGTCGAAGGCGGTGAACGGCTTTGTATAATTTTCGGTGTCAAAGGAGACGCTGCGCACCGGCGTGCGGTCCTGGATGTTGACCTTGACGATCTCGCCCGGATTTTTCGGATCGACCATCTGGCCCATGATGCCGATGCGGCGCACTTCGGCGAGTACGCGTTCCTCGCCGGTCTCCTTATCGGTGACGCGGTAGAGCGGCAGCGGCTTGTCATACCCTTGGACCACTGTCTCGGCGGTCACATAGGGCAGGATGGAGGGCGGAAACTCGGCTAGTGCGGCCGGTGTCTTGAACGAGGAATTTACCAGCCACAAAGCCGGCCCGAGCATCAGCACAAAGCCGCCGACCAACCAGAAATAGGTGAAGACATCGGTCCAGTGCAAGCCAGTGCCGCCACGTCTGCGAAGCAGAAATTCGAATGCGCGGCTCATCGCTTGTCCTTCGTCTCGTTGCGCCGGGCAAGGCCGAGCTGGAGCAGCGTCAGCACCACAAGCACCGTGCCCATGAGGATAGAGGCGGCCGCCGCCAGGCCCGGATTGCGCAGCAGCGAGGCAAATCCAATCTCGTAGATGTATTGGGTGAGGAACAGCGTGCTGGTGCCCGGGCCGCCGCCGGTCAGCACATAGACCTCGTCGAAAATCTGGACGGAGCGGATGAGAGTCAGCACCAGCACGACCAGCAGGTTGGGTGCCAGAAGCGGCAGTGTGATGCGCCAGAACACGCGCGCCGGGCGCGTGCCATCCATCTCAGCGGCCTCGTAGAGATCCTTGGGGATCGCCTGCAGGCCGGCCAGCAGGATCAGCGCGTAAAAGCCGACATGGGCCCAGACAGAGACGCCGATGGCGGCCGCAAAGGCCCAGTTGCGCTCGACCAGCCAATTGACCGGGTCAAAGCCGAGTTCAAAGATCATGTAGTTGAGCAGTCCCTGCCGTTGCAAGATCCAGCGCCAGATCAGGCCGACGACCACCGGAGACAACAGCACCGGGAAGAAGAAGACTGCGCGCCAGAAGCTGCGGGCCCGCAGGTCGCGATTGAGTACCAGAGCGGTGATCAGCGCAACGCCGATCATCAGCGCGACCTGGAGGACGACAAAGATGGTGGTGTTGCGCACAGCCGTCCAGAACATGTCTTCAGTGCAGCTGCGCGGATCGAGATAATTGGAGCAGTCAAACAGACGCTGATACTGCTCTGCACCCACATAGGTGCGGTCGGACAGGAACAGCGCGCCGCCGCCGGTCATCGAATAGGCGAAGTTGATGACCAGCGGAAAGAGCACAAAAATGCCGAAGATCAGCATATTGGGTGCGAGGAAGAACACCGCCATGCCGTTATAGCCGGTCAGCCTCTGCCAGGCGCGCAGCGGGACGTCGATGATGCGCGCCAGCCAGCTGAAGGGCACTGCCAAAGCAGTGCCCACAGCCGAGGCGAGGGAGGATGTGCCGGCCATGAGGGTATTCGAGCCTATTTCGACGCTTCGGCGACCTTGGCCTTGATGTCCTCATCCATCCGGGCATAGGCTTCGTCGAGCTTGAGTTCGCCTGCCATCACCTGACTGATACGTGTGACAAGAGCGCCGTAATAGGCGGTGCCCCACTTCCACGCCGGCAGTGCTGAAGCGTTGGGTGCGACTTCACCGGCTGCCTTGACGAACGCTTCCAGAGCCGCCTTTACGTTTGGATCATCGGTCTTGAAGTCGATGGGCTTGGACAGCACACCCTTGTGGCCGGGCAGGAACAGCGTGCGCTCGGTGAACTCGCGCACAATGTCTTCCTGGGCAAGGTAATCCATGACCTTGGCAACTTCCTCAGGGTTCTTGGTGTATTTGATCGCGACCAGTGCTGCACCGCCCGGCAGGCCGCTGCAGGCGTCGGTTCCACAGGGCGAGCCGGTGGCGACCCAGTCAAAGGCATCGCCGATCTTGGTCGACAGGTTGGCCACCTGCCAGCTGCCGGAATAGTAATAGGCAAGCTGGGCGTTGATAAAGTCTTCGGCGCCGGCGCGATAGGTTGTGCCTGACGCGGATACCCAGGTCTCCTTGTTCATCCGGCCGTTTTCTGTCCAAGCCACGAGCTTTTCAGCGAATGCTTTGGTGCCGGCGTCGATCGGGGCTGGCAGGCGGTCGGCGCCGATGTAGTTGGCGCCATAGGAAATGTTGGGACCCGAAACGCGGTGGCCCGAACGGTCGATGGCGATGGCCGCGTTGAGCTGCTGGCTGTCCTGCACCTTGCCGGCAGCCTCGACCCAATCATCCCAGGTCGCCTTGTCATCCGGCATATCCACGCCGGCTTGCTCAAACAGCGTCTTATTGGCAAAGCCGCCGGTCAACGTGATCTGCGTCATGAAACCGGGAATGGCGGACGAGCCGTCCGGGCGCATCCAGTCAAAATGGGCGCCGAAATTTTCCTGCCAGTAATCGACGTTGGACAGATGCGGCGTCAGATCGAGCCAATGACCGGCCAGTTCCTTGATGTTGGTGACGCGTGCGATGTCGGGGCCGCGGCCGGCTTCCAGTTCAATCGGCAGCTGCTCCTGAATAACCTTGTAGGCGACATTGTCGAGAACGACATTGATGCCCGGATTGTCCTTCATGAAGCGGTCGAGCAGGTCCTTGATGACCTCACCCTCGACGCCGTCCGAATACCACATCACGCGCACATCGCCGGCTAGCGCCGATGTCGACATCAGCCCCGTTGCCAGAGCCAGCATTATTCCCTTTGAAAATTTCATTCCCGTTCTCCTCCTTGGTGCGGCTCCCGTTGACCGCGTGAATGTTCGGGCTCCTCCCAGGCACCGGAAATCGACCGGCGCCTACAATCAGATCATGAAATCGGCTTCTCCCTCGACTGTCCATTGAGAGGGGTCTACGAGGCGTCCCTCGGCCTCGACGCGGCCGTCAGGGTGAAAGCGAACGACGCCGTATTCGGGATCGTCGATTATCCAGATGGCGCCGTCGCGCTTTAGGGAAAGACCTGCAAAACGGCTGGCAAACGCTTCGAGGTCACCACCGCGGGCTTCTTGGCCAAGGCGTACAATCCATGTTGCCTTGTGGCCGGCGACGCGCAGCTCGTTGCCCGCGGTAGGCCCGCTCTGCACAAGCGTGAGATCGGCGTCCGCTTTCAAAAGCACCTGGCCGCTGTCGGCCTGCGCCAGAGCTACCTGACCAGAAACGCGGCTGGCGTCGAACGCCTCGCGCGGGAACCATGCATGGGTAAAGCCGGGCTGTTCGGGCGCGCAGTCGAATTCGAGAACGGCAAGACCCCGATAGTGATGCAAGCGCGGCAGGGTGCCCGAGCCGCCCCAATAGGATGGACGGCCATAGCCCGAATGGATGGTTTCGCCCGGATGGTTGATCCATATCTGGGCATCCGGGTTCTGGCCAAGCCTCAGATGCAGAACGGTTTCCTGATAGCCCCACTCGTTCCAGCGGTAATGGGCGGCGGTGCCAAGGGCGTAGTCGCGGGTTTTATAATGGTAGAGTTTTGCGATCCGGTCCTGGCCCTGCGCGAACCGCCACTCATGGGCGCCGTCGCGGTCAAACGCGGCGAGTCCGGCCAGATTGTCAGGCACCGCAAGACCGAAATCGCGCAGACAAAGCGCCAACTGTGGTAGCGCGTGGAACCGTTTGCCGAAATTACCGGTGCCCCACAGCATGCGCGCGATGCCCGAAAGTTCAAGCGAGCGTGGTGCGCGAAGCGTGTGCTCATAAGAACGTCCCTGCGCGCCAGTCAGCGCACCATGGTGGGCGGAGCGGGCGACAACCTCGAGAAGCCGAAGGATGGCCTTGCCCGCGCGCAGGCGCACATCGGTATCGGGCGCGAGTGCGTAGAGCGCGGTAAGCCCCTTAAGGTCGATCGGGAAGTAAGGAGCCGAGTTGAACTCGGCCATCTCCCATGCCTCAAAGTGGTCGAGCCAGGCGCGGACGCGCGTCAGGCCGATGGATGACTGGTCGCTGCCCTTGCGGCCCGAGCGCGCAAAGGTCTGGTCGACAAGGAGATGACCGGACAGATAGGCGGCGGTGTGGAACAAGAGTGCGTGGTTTTCCGAGAAATACCATTGCACGTCATTGCCCGGTTCATCCATCCAGTAGCGGTAGCCGAGGATGGCCTGGTCAATGCGGTCGCGCAGGGCAGGCTCGATGGCATCACCATGGCGGGTGCGGCACCACAGAAGCGGCACAAGGATGAAATCGGCGCAGTCGTGGCAATCTTCAACCGCCGGCAAGGCTGCGGCAATCATGGCCTCGGTCTCGGCGCCGGAACGGTCGGTGGCGAGCCGCGCCAGCGCGCGCACGGTGTCGCGCTCGGCGTGGTTCGAAACTTCGTCCAAAGCTTCGGTGATGCGTTCCGCGAGCGAGGAGGGCGCGGTGCCCTGGCGTTCCAAATGGCAGATCTCGACGCCGAAGACGCGGCGTGCCGTGAAACCGGCGTGGGACATAGATACTGCGAAGTGGCGGAAATCGGCTGGCAGAGCGGCGGTGTCGGCAAGAGGAAGACGGGTGGCACCGGCGGCCACTTCGAGCTTGAGCACCAGAGGCGGCTCGATCGACATGAAGTCGCCCTCGACGGTCACCAGTACATCCACCGGGCAGGGCAGCGGTGCGCTTGTCACCAATGCAACTACGCCGCTGCCATAAGCGGTTTTTTCGAAATGCATGGCCTCCATGCTCGCTTCCATGGCGGCGGCAGCTGTGCCGTCGATCGGCAACGGAAGCGCGTGGATGGCGTCCGGGCCTTCCAGATAATCCAGCTGGAAGTAGTAGCGGGCATCACGCTCGGCGAGATCGTCGAACCAGATGGTGATTTCATTGCTCCCGGCGTGGAGCAACACGGTCACATCGGTGGAGGATTCGAGGTTGCGTCCGTAGGGGGCCATCCAGCCTGCTTCGACGCCGTTGACGAAGACGACCGCGCCACCGCACGTGCGCAGCCGCAGCGTGGCTTCGCCGGCATGGGCCGCATCGATGGCGGTCTGGGCCCAGGTGCCGATGGTGGTGGGCCGAAACCAGAAGCCGGAAAGGTCGACGCGCGGCGAGGCAAAGGGCAGCCAGGTGCGGTGGGCCGAGAAGCTGCCGACAGGATCGGGTCGCTTGCCGCGTCGCTCGGCAATGAACCGGGTGCGACACGGATATTCATGCGGAATGAAATTCTTGTGCTTGGTCAGGAAGAAGAACGGGTCCATCTCACCCTGCATGGGCTGGTCGGCCACATCGTAGCGGGCTTCGACGGTCTGACCGAGATGCCAGTAGCTGATCGGCGAGCCGAAGGCCAAAGGACGGCGCAGGACTAGATCGTTCATGGGGTGAACCGCAATGTTCATCGAAGTGTCTCGACCGGCACGGGGGTGACGTCGTTGTATGCTTGGTTTTCACCGGTCATGCCCCAGACAAAAGCGTAGGGCCCGGTGCCGCTGCCCATATGGATCGACCATGCCGGCGAGATGACGCAGTCGCCATTGGCGACCATCAGATGGCGGGTGCTGTCGGGCCGGCCCATCAGGTGGACCACACGGTCCTGATCGTCCATGTCGAAATAGCAGTAAGCCTCCATGCGCCGCTCATGCAGATGGGGCGGCATGGTGTTCCAGACGCTGCCGGGCGCCAGATCGGTGATGCCCATCAAAAGCAGGCAGGAGGGCGCGACTTCAGGATGGATGTACATTTTCAGCCGCCGCTTGTTGGCGCGCTTTTCTTCGCCGAGGTCGAGCGGTTTTGCTTCCTGGCTGGTGATCAGGCGGTGGGGAATGTCGGCGCCGGCGGGCACGGAGTTCATGTAGAAGCGGGCTGGATTCTTGGCGTCGTCGCTGGTGAGGCTGACCGACAGTGCGCCGCGACCGATGTAGAGGATATCGCGGTTGGCCAGTTTGAACGTCTTGCCGTCGACAATGATCGACCCGGCGCCGCCGAGATTGGCAATGCCCATTTCGCGGGCGGTGAAAAAGTGCTCGGTGCCGACATCAGCGCCGTCGCCGAATTCGAGCGGGGTGTCGGTTGGGACTGCGCCTCCGAGGATCATGCGGTCGGTGTGGGTGTAGCAGAATTCGAGAAAGCCCGGCACGAACAGCTGTTCGACCAGAAACTCGGCACGCAGCCGGTCGGTGTCAAATCCTGGAATATCGCCGGGCCCGGCGCCGTAGAGTATTCGCATCAGGCGGCCTCCTCGATCTGGTCTGCGTGGATCATGCCTTCGGTGAGGCACAGGATGGCGAGTGCCTGTCCGTAGCCGGTCGGCTGGATCGGGATGTCGCGGTAAAACTGCAAATCATGGCCCATGCGGGTGCCGTAGGACACGTTGCCGAGAAACCCTTGTGACCCGATATTGGCGCGGACGGCGGCGAGTGCCCGTTGCCCTGCACTGGCGCATTGCTTGGGCCCGATGCCAAGGCGCGCTGCCTTCATCAGGCCGTAGCCGAAGCCGGCGGTGGCTGACATTTCTTCATAGGATTGCGGATCGTCGAGTAGCGTGTGCCAGGCGCCTGATGGGGCCTGGAGCTTCAGCAGTGCCTCAACCTGCGCCTCGAAGACGCCGAGCAGGAAGTCGCGCACCGGCGCATCAATTTCGGCAAGCTCGATCAGGTCGAGAATGCCGACTGTGATCCAGGCGTTGCCGCGCGCCCATAGAGCGCGGGCGAAATTGTGCCGGCCCTCGAAGGTCCAGCCATGGAACCAGAGCCCGGTATGGGGGTCGCCCAGATATCGCGTGTGGACGAGGAATTGGCGCACTGCTTCGTCGACGCAATCGCGCCTTCCGGCAGTCTGTCCGTAGCTGGCAAGGAACAGCGCTGCCATGAACAGCGTGTCGTCCCACAGTTCGTCGTCGTTGATCCTGTCTGAGACATTGTGCTGGAAGCCGCCTTCCGGCGTGCGCGGCATTTTCTGCATCATGCGGTCGGCCCAAGCCGAAAGTGGCGCTTCCCATCGCGTGTCGCGGGTCTCTCGCCACAACAGAGAGAGCGCCAGCATGGGAGCGGTGGTGTTTACATTCATGGGCGGCAGGCCCGCAGACAGGCGGCGCTCATACCAGTCTTCGACGGTGTGGCGCAGGCTGTCGTCGCCGGTATGCTGCCACAGGCGCACCAGGCCGTAGAGGCCGACACCTTGCGGCCATTCCCACGAATCGAAGCTGATATAGTCGCCCGCCGTACCGTCAAGATTGGGCTCGTCATAGCGGCCATCATGGCGCAGGCGCGTCATGCCCTCGACGAGGTGCATGATTTCCAGACGCAGTTTTTCCGACGATGACGGCACGGTTCCTCCCCAGATGTGCAACCTCATGCCTACCGTTCCACACTGCAAAAACTTGCGCAATATGAAAATTTTTTGCATAGATTGGGAAAGGGAGATGCGCGCGCCATGGCAGTTGAGGGCAAACGGGGCAGGCCGAGCAGGCGGGTGCGGCTGGAAGATATTGCGGCGCGCTGCGGCGTTTCGGTCAGCACGGCATCGCGGGCCTTGGCCGGCGGCAAGGGAGTGCGTGGGGAGTTGCGCGAACGTTTGCTGGAGGCGGCCAAGACGCTCAACTATTCGATCCCGGCGTCGGTGATGGGGCGCAAGGTCATCCTTGCTGCCTCGAGCGCCGCCATGGTCGATTATGTGCGCAGCCAGTTCACCTTCTATGTTCTGGAGGGTCTCAACGAGCGCGCGCGCGCCCTCGACGTTGAACTGGTGACGCTGGCGGTGGCAGGACCGGAGGAAGCGCGCGCGCCGATCAATGCCGCGCTCAGCGATCCGGCGACCGTTGGCTGCCTGTTCCTGACCATGGATGATGAGACCGTTCTGTCGCTGGCGAGCGGTTTCGACAAGCCTTTCGTGCTGGTCAACGGCGATGATCCGGCCATGCGCCACTCGAGCGTGACGCCATGCAACCGCTCGGCCGCACATCTGGCGACCGACCACCTGCTTGATATGGGCCATGAGCGGGTTCTGTTTCTGATGCGGCGCGGGCGGCGCACCATCGAGCGGCGTTTCGAGGGGTGGCAGGATGCGCTGCGTGGCCGTGGCATCGATCCCGCAGGCGATCTTGTCCTGGAAGTCTCCGACTGGCTGCCCGAGCTTGCCGCCGAGGCGGTGGCTGCGCGCATCCGTGACAAGGGGCTTGATTTCACCGGCATCGTCGCGGCTGGCGACAGCCTTGCGGTGGGTGCGATGATGGGGGTCGACCGTGCCGGGTTCAGCGTGCCGGGCGATGTCTCGGTGGTCGGCATGGACGACCTGCCGCAGGCCGCATTTGCCAATCCGCCGCTGACCACGATGCATATTCCCATGCGCGAGATCGGGGCGGCGGCGCTGAACCTGCTTCTGGACGACCTGGGTGGAATGGACGTTCCGGCGCGGCGGGTGGAGTTCGCCTGCCACATCGTGCTGCGGCAATCGACGGGACCGGTGAGAGCTTGAAAACGATGTGTGGCAGCCTGCGGAGTTTTCCGAAGGCCTGGTGGGAAGTCGCGTGGCGTCAGCCCGCAAAACCATCGAACCGACCGTAGCCGCCGCGCGAAAAAACCAGCGGCTCGCCGTCACGCAGGGCTGCCTCCACCACACGTGCCACGACGATCAGGTGGTCTCCTCCATCGTGGCCGGCGATGCGTGCACATTCGAAGCGCGACAGGCAGTCTGGCAGCACTGGCACGCCATTTTCACTCCAGGTGAAGTCGAGGCCGGAAAATGCGTCCCCGGCGCGGGCAAAGCGGCGGCTGAGATCGAGCTGGTCGGCATCGAGAATGTGGACAGCAAAGTTCTTGCAGTCGGCAAAGGCGTCGTAGCGACTGGAATTGCGGCCTATCGACCACAGCACGACCGGCGGGTCGAGCGAGACAGCAGAAAAGCTGTTGGCGGTGATGCCGACTGGGCCGTCCTCGGTCGCCGTGGTGACGATGGTGACGCCGGTGGCAAAGCGGCCGAGCGCATCGCGAAAGGTGCGGGTGCTGTCTGGGCCCGGAACGAAGCTCTGCATGGCGGTGGGCTGATCGTTGAAATGGTACATTTTTACCCTGTCTCCGATTAATGCCGCGAGCCTGAGCCGAGCGGAGTTGCCGGCGTTTCCGCCGGCACCCGCCCATAGATTTTTGGCAACGAACAGGTTTTCAGGTGTGGCAGGACGCGGCTGCCAAACGATATGCATTCGTCGAGATGCGGGTAGCCGGAGAAGATGAAGGCGCGGATGCCCATCTTCTGGTACGCCTCGATCTCGGACAGAACCTGATCGGCTGACCCGACCAAAGCGGCGCCGCAGCCCGAGCGGGCGCGGCCAATCCCGGTCCATAGGTGGGGCTCGATAAAGCCATCGGCGTCAGCAACGTCGCGGTTTGTCGCCTGGTGGGAAACGCCGAGCGAGGTCGCGTCCAGCGCCCGGGCGCGGATGGCTCGGCCTTGCTCGTCGTCGAGCTTCGAGACCAGTTCGCGGGCGTATTCGCGGGCTTCCTTTTCGGTGTCACGAACGATCATGTGTACGCGCAGACCGTAGTCGAGCGTGCGGCCATGTGCGGCGGCGCGCTCATGCACCGCCTTCATGCGGCCCGCCAGCGCTTCCTTCGTCTCGGGCCACATCAAATAGACGTCACAATGCTGGCCGCACAGTTCCAGCGCATCGGGAGAGTAGCCGCCGAAGTAGAGCAGTGGGCCGCCATTTTGCTGGTAGGGCTTTGCCGGCTCAGCCGACACGTTGGCGAACCGGTAGACTTCGCCCTGATAATTGATTTCGTCGCACGTCCAGGCCTGCTTGAGGATCTCGACCACCTCGCGCGAACGCTGGTAGCGGAAGGCGCTGTCGGCGGTTTCTCCGGGAAAATCCGACGAGATGATGTTGAGGGTCAGCCGCCCCTTAAGCATATGATCAAGCGTCGCAAGCGTGCGGGCCAGCATGATGGGCTGCATCTCGCCGCAGCGGATTGCAGCCAGCAGATTGATGCGGCTGGTGATGGGTGCGGCGCCGGCGACAAAAGACAGCGTGTCCTGGCCAACCTGATAGGAGGAGGGACACAAGATATTTCCGAACCCTTGCTCCTCGGCGATTTTCAGGATTTCCGAGCAATGTTCCCAACTTGAGCGCAGGACCCCATCCGGGACGCCCAGATAGCGGTAATCGTCGGAGCAGAGCGCGGCGAACCAGGCAATTTCGGCGGCGTCCAGATCGGCGGAGGTTACAGGGACGATGGTCATTTCGTGGGAATTCCTGCACTGCAACTTTATGCTTGAGTATCACCGGATTTGTTGTAGATCAATAGTGTATCAATTTGCACTGAGTCACCTGTGATGGCCCGAACCCTTGCCTTGCCGATGCACCAGCAGGTCTGCGAAATGCTGATCCGCGAGATTGCTGCCGGTCGCCGCGCTGATGGCGAGAAGCTGCCGCCCGAGCGCGAAATGGCGCAATCGCTTGGCATTGCGGTCGGCACGCTGCGCAAGGCGCTGGGTGAGCTCGAGGCCAAGGGACTTCTGGAGCGGGTACAGGGGTCGGGGAACTATGTGCGGCACCGGCCCGAGGTGGACAGTGTCTATGCGCTGTTTCGGCTCGAACTGATCGAGGGAGGCGGCCTGCCGACAGCAAAGGTGATTTCCGTCGCGCGGATGGCAAAGCCGGTCGATCTGCCTGAATTCGGCCAGCACCAGGAAGGGCATCGCATCCGCCGTCTGCGCCATCTGGGCGGCAGACCCGCTGCCGTCGAAGAAATCTGGCTCGATGCCAGCCATGTCGACCAGCTGAGCGCTAAGGACCTGTCGGATTCGCTGTATCTCTACTATCGAAAAGTTCTGCGCCTATGGATAGCGCGGGCGGAAGATCGGCTCGGTGTCGCGACCGTGCCAGGCTGGGCGCCGGACGCGTTCGGGCTTGCTGCCGGGGCATCGGCCGGTTTCATCGAGCGGATCGGCTGGACGCAGGATGGCGCCAGCATCGAATTTTCCCGCACCTGGTTTGACCATACCGTCGCGCGCTATGTCGCGCGGCTTCGATAGGAGAGGGCATGGCCCGGCATATCTCATATGGCGTTATCGGTTGCGGCATGATGGGGCAGGAGCATCTGCGCAATATCGCCCTGTTACCCGACACCAGCATTGCCGCCATTTTCGAGCCAGACGTAATGATGCGTGACGCGGCGCGCCAGCTTGCGCCCCATGCGGTGTTTGTCGACACCGTGGAAGCGCTTCTGGCCGTGCCCGGTCTCGACTGTCTTTTGATCGCCAGCCCCAACCAGTTTCATGTCGACCAGCTGCGCCTCGTTGCCGCGACTCGTCCGCTGCCGGTGCTGGTGGAAAAACCGATCGCGATCAGCGACGCTGGGTTGCACGCGGTGCGGCAGCTCGCCGGCGACTATCCGGCGCCGCTGTGGGTAGCGATGGAATATCGCTACATGCCACCGGTGGCGCGTTTTATTGAACAGGTGGCAGGCGTGACCGGAGGGATCACCATGCTGACCATCCGCGAGCACCGCTATCCGTTCCTGACTAAGGTCAGCGCCTGGAACCGGTTCAACAGCCAATCCGGGGGGACGTTCGTTGAAAAATGCTGCCACTTTTTCGATCTGATGCGGCTGATCCTGAAATCTGAACCGACACGAGTCATGGCATCGGCAGGGCAGGCCGTGAATCATCTGGATGAGGTCCATGGTGGGCGAACGCCTGACATCTGGGACCACGGCTATGTGCTGGTCGATTTTGCCAGCGGTGCGCGCGCCATGCTTGAACTTTGCATGTTTGCTGAAGGCGGTCGTTATCAGGAGGAAATTTCGGCTGTGGGTGCGCAAGGCAAGATCGAGTGCCTCGTGCCCGGACCGACGCGCTTCTGGCCGGTTGACCGGGGGCCGCAACCGACCGCGCAGGTGATTATGAGCCCACGCCCGCCGCATACCGGCAGCGCTCTCGAGATCCCGGTTGACCCAGATCTTCTGGCGGTAGGCGACCACAACGGGTCGACCTTTTACCAACACAAGCGGTTTGTTGCTGCAGTGCGCGGCGAGGGGCCTGTCGAGGTGACTGTGGACGATGGAATCGCCGCAGTGGCCATCGGCATGGCAGCGCAGCGCTCTGCGCGTGAGGGTATCGCCGTCATTTTATGAAACCGAGAGGCGGGCAACGGTTGGCACGACGAATTTTTCACGCTGGACGGGCAATTGTCCCCTATAAGGGCGCAAAGCGATCCAACCGGGGACTAAAATGAGCGAAAACGGTGTGCCGACGAGCATGTTTGGCCAGGTGCAGCCTTATGCGGGCGATCCCATCTTCAAGCTGGTCGATCAATTCCATGCTGACCCGCATCCGGACAAGATCAATCTGTGCATTGGCGTTTTCACCGGCGAGGATGGCAAGATCCCGGTGCTGGATTCGGTGCGGACCGCGCATGAGAGAGTGGGCTTCGGGCAGCGGCCCTATCTGCCGATGGAAGGCGATGCGCGTTTTCGCGACGCCACGCAGCGCCTGGCATTTGGCGAGGACCATCCAGCCCTTGGCGACAAACGCATCGCCACCATGCAGAGCCTTGGTGGCAGCGGAGCCCTTGGCATCGCCGCTGACTTCCTGGCCAAACACGCGCCGGGCCGGACTGTCTATGTCAGCGATCCAACCTGGGAAAACCATCATGGGCTTTTTCAACGTGCCGGTTTTACGACCACCTCCTACCGCTACTGGAATGCCACCGAGCGCGCCCTCGACGTCGCGGGTATGCTCGAGGATTTGAGGGCTGCACCCGAAGGTTCCATCGTGATCATCCAGCCTGTCTGCCACAATCCAACCGGGCTCGATCTCGATGAGGCGTCGCAAAAGGCCGTTTCCGAGGTGGTGCGGGAGCGGCGCCATATCGTCATGTTCGATATGGCGTATCAGGGGTTTGGAACTGGTGTCGATGCGGATGCCGCGTTTGTCAGGCGCCACTCCGCACTCTATCCCGGTTGCTTGGTGGCGACCTCGTTCTCCAAGAACTTTTCGCTTTATGGCGAACGCTGCGGGGCGCTGCACGTGGTGTGCGAGACCGCGAGCGAGGCATCCAATGTGCTGGGACAACTGCGGCTGGCGATTCGGCGCAGCTATTCCTCTCCATCGTTTACGGCGGGCAGCCTGGTCGGTTCTGTGCTCGACGATGCGGCGCTGAACCATCAATGGCGCGGCGAAGTGGATGCCATGCGCGCGCGCCTTGAAGACATGCGGGCAGGGCTTGTCGAACGCATCGAGGCCCAGGCAGGCAATGTCGACGTCTCGTTCCTCAGCCGCCAGCGCGGCATGTTCGCATATACCGGGATCAGGGTCGAAGACATCAGGGCGGTGCGCGAGGATGGCCTTTACCTCCTGGATTCGGGACGCATCTCGGTCGCCGGCTTGACGACCAGGAATCTTGATCGTGTGGCCACCGCACTGGCGCATTGTTTTCGCAGCTCGCCATCCTGAGACGCTTCATGCGGGCCGAATGACCCAAAAACAGTACTTGCCTGAGGGCTTTGGTTCCTTCAGCTGGCTGCATGACAGTGCAGACGCTCGACCTGGTCCGATACGATCTTCGCCCTCTGGAGCTTACTGATTCGGGCTATCTCGCACGATGGCTTTCAGACCCTAAACTTTCAGCGGCGCTGGCGATCCCGGCTCGACCGCACAGCCGCGACGACGCTGCGCGGTACATCCTGTCACTGGGCCAGGGTGCGATGCTGACCAGCGGGATTGTCGAGCGCATGACCGGCCATCTGGTTGCTCTGACGGCCAATTATCATGATCCCCGACACCGCACTGTTCACTACAATCTGGTGATCGGCGAAGCCGGCTCGCGCGGTCCTACGGCGCATGTTGCCATGACGATGCTGGTGTTCGACTGGCTCTTTCAGGATTACGGGATCGAGAAGATTGCTGTCCGCACCCAGGCAACCCGGCGGCGCCTAGCGGAACTCATGGAAGATCTTGGCATCCGCCGCGAAGGTATTCTCGTTGGCGAGACTGTTTCGGCAGATGGTCAGTCGCGGATCGACCAGTTCGCACATGGCATACTGGCTGCCGAATGGCCCAACGCGCGGGCCAACGCCGAAGCCTTCCTGAGGGAGACTGCACGGTGAGCGTCACGTTAACTTCCCAAAATTTCATCCAGCGCAGCATCAGTCCAGCCGATGATCTGCTGCCGCTCCAGCGATGGCTGGCTGACGCCGAACTGATGGCAGCGCTGAACCTTCCGGTACGCCATTTGAAGTTGGAGGATCTGGCTCGTTACGTTGCCGGCTTCGACAACAAATCTTCTTTCATACTGGGTTTCTGCGAGCGCGGGAACGACACGCTTCTGGGGTATCGCCTGATCGAGCTGAATCGCTTTCACCGGCGGGCAAGTATGCATATTCTGATCGCTGAAGAGCGTTATCGCAGCCGACGTGTGACCGACGAGACGTCCGTTGCATTCTACGATTGGATGTTTGGCACGATGGGCGTCAACAAAGTTGTCGGCGAGATTGTCGAGGGAAACCAGAGGGCGATCCGGCGTGCTGAAGCATTCGGATATGTCTACGAGGCGACGTTGCGCCAGGAATTGTTATCAGCCGATCAGTCCCGTTTTTTCAACCAGATGCGGTTCGCTCTTTTTGCAGACAGCTGGCCGCAAGTGCGCAGCGCTGCAGTGGAACGACTGGCGAACCAACTCACCTGATCTCGCAGTGCTTCGATCTTCCCGCAGCGCCGTCCCGTCATAAAAAAACGCCGACGCTTTCGCGCCGGCGTGAGGCAACAGTGCCGCTTACGCGGTCAGAACTTGTAGGTTAGTGACAACGCACCGGCGTGGCTGGTTACATCCTTGCCGAAACTACCGTCATAGCTCAGCTTGGCCGACAGTGCCGCGTTGAAGTCCATGCCCATGCCCAGTCCCAGTCCAAAACGGTCGCGTCCACCAGCCTGAACCGTGGTTGCGAACTCGGCGCCGGCGACGGGGGCAATCACAGCATTGCTGATGTCGCTGTTGCTGCTCAGGCGGCGTTCGTAGCGCAATTCGATCTCCGGGTGGAGCACCAGTGCGCCAACCACATAACGCGTCGCGAAGCGCATGCCGACATCGCCGTAGGATTGGCTGACCGAATCTTCGGCGACCGTCAGGTTGAGGATGCCGGCGCCGGTTTCGGTAAATCCATCGCGTGTGGCGTTTGCCCCACGCAGGCGGGCCACCGGACCGACGCTGGTGCCTTCCGCAAGACCGAAGCGAGGCGCCAGATCATAGAACGCCTCAACATGGCCTGAAAGTGCGTTCCCGTCCGTGTCGCCGAGCGCAACCGCGCCAGAGACATTGCGCCAGAGATTGTAGGAGCCGTTCGAATAGGCCAGGGCACCGGCAAGGTGGAGTGCATCAATCTGATATCCGGCATAGATGCCGACATGTGCGGAATTGATGCGGGCGCCGCCATTGATGACATCGACAGTTGAACGGGTATAGCCGCCGGCCAGGCCGATGACCCCTTTGCCTTCGCCGGACATGCGGTATTCGATGCCGCCTGCAATGCCGCCAACGGTGTTGTCGTAGCCGCGCACGCCGTCCCGTTCGTCAACCGAAGCGTCGAGGCCGAGGGCGCCGACCCAGACAGCAAGTCCGCCGAGCTCCGTTATCGGAGCGGGGGAATGGAAGTCCGCGCCATAGACCCGGTGAACAGCAGGGAAGGTTTCGGACCGTGTCACCGGCGCATCGTAGCCGAGAGGCGTGCCGATGGAAGCCGTGGTTGTTGTTGATCCGCCAGACATCCGTCCGGCCAGCATCTGAGAGAACTGGAGGCTGCTGTCGCCGGCGCCGAAGGCAGCCGCGAGAGCATTCTCCTTGTCGGAGAACCCGGGAGTGCCTGCACCTGGCTGGTTGGGTTGGTTGACAGGCGCCTTGATCAAACCAAGCTTGACCGTGTTACCATCATAGCTGTCGACAAAGTCGATGTCCTGGAGATTGTCGGACAGGCTGGCGAATTTGCCGGTAACGCCGCCTTCGGCTTCGATCACTGTGTAGGTCTGGCTGGCGTAGCTGCCGGGCGTAGCGATGATGTTCATCGTTGCGCCGTCAATCATGGCTGTGCCGCCGACGCTGAGCAGATCGGAATTGCCGGTGTCGTCCACGCGGGTCTCAAAGATCGCGCCTTCCATGAACGTGGCGCTGTCGCGAACCGAAAGCGTTCCGAAGGCGGAAGCATCCGCATTGCCGGGCGCCAGACGTGCGCCTGACAAGATGGTGGCTGAACCGATGGTGCCGGTACCACCGAGTTTTGCGCCAGAGGCGACGTTGAATGCGGTGGATGCCATTTCAGCGTTTGCAAAGAGGTTTCCGCCGAGTACCGAGAAGTTGCCTATTTCGGTGTTGGAGCCTGACAGGAAGAAGGTGCCGCCTTCGCGCTTTTCGAAAATGTCGAACCCGCGGAATTGCTCGGCATCAGAGTAGACGCCGTCACCGTCGAGCAGACTGACATCAAAGGACCCATCGTTTTCGCCGCCGAGAACGAAGGTATCGCGCTTGCCGGTAAGGTCGGGGCCGGCATCTGGATCCGGCTCGCGATCAAACAGAGTGTCGGCATAAACGTCACCCACGATGTTGGCGGTGGCCTCGTAGATGAATGTGTCGGCCCCATCGTTCAACTGGATTGCTGTTGGCCGTGAAGACAGGTCGCGCTCACCTTGAACAGTTCCGGCGATCCGGATTGTTGTATCCAGTGCGACTTGCCCGCCAATGAAAACGGCCTGGCCTGATGCCGCGGTGATACTGCCGCTAGCACCGACGGTGATGTTGGCGCGTTGACGCGCTGGTTCAAGCGGGGGTGCGTCAAACGCAGTCCGGCTTTCCATCAAGTTGCCGCCAACGATATAGATGCCGCGATGGGCCGCAGAGATCTCTCCCTGGACGCTGATGTTGGCGACAAGATCGTCGCCCCCGTTTTCCTGGAACCTCAAGTGGATGGCATCTTGAGCCGAATTGATGCTTCCGGTTTCCGATACGGTGATGGTAGCGCGGTCCCCAACTTCGATGCTGGGACTGGTGAGGAATACCCCATCACCCGGCTTGCCGATGAAAAAGCCGCCTTCGGTGGTAACAGCGCCATCGATCTGCAGGTTCGCATCTGTTCCCGCCCGGATTCCCGACCCCATCGTGGTGATTGATCCCCCTTCGCGCAGCAGGAGATGCAGGCGGTCGCCGGCGCTTACGCCGCTCTTCTTGCCTGAGGTAAACACGTTTCCAAGCTCAAGATCGGCGTCGTCGCCAACCAAAATGACCGGACTCTCCGACTCGCTTACGGATTCAATCCTGCTCTCGTTTGCAGCATGGATGACCGCAAAGTCGCCCAACCGGATCGCGGTCCCCTTGTTCGAAGCGGTGATGCCGCCGTCGCCACTGACGTTAATGGTCATTCCATCGTCAGTGTAATCCTGCGGTGAAAACTCGGTGATCGGCCCGGAACAATTGACGACCTGTCCGACGGGGTCTGCGCATGCCGCCAGGGCCGGGCTGGTCATCGCCATCGGCGCCATCAGTGCGAGCACACCGATTGACGCCCCGCTCAACAATCCGGATTTGAAACGATGCATGACCCACCCATTTTTCGCGGGCGTGTCCCCGCCCGGCATATGCCTTACGTACCGTCAGAGACGGCCGATATCCTCTCCGTACTGGGGAAGCAGGCGGTGGTCTATCAGCGCTAACTGATTATTCTTGGGTTGTTTTCCAGTTCAGGCACCGGCAGTTGCGGGGACCCGAAGCATTGCTCGAATGCAGCATCGATGATCGCCAGCTTCTCAGCCTGGATCAGCAGGAACTGGTGTCGGAACTGGTTGGATATCCAAAGGCGCGAGCGTCCGCGCTGGCCTTCCCAACCCAGGCTTCCGGCAGCCTCCGCCTCCCTGATCTTGCGCGCGGCATGGGTCCGCGACAGGCTGAGCCCCTCGGCGATTCGCGACACCGAGGTGAGACCTGTGATTGCTCGTTCCTGCGTCGCATCTTCTTGCTCAACCGAGGCGATCAACCTTTCCATGATCAGAAAGCCGTTGTTGAGCCACATGAACTGGGAGAAGTCTTGCGTCGGCTCACGAATGGGATGCGAACTCAGGAGGCCTACGGCAATCAGCGGCTGGATTGTTTGCAATCCATCCGGTGCTTGAGCGTACAGTGTCCCACGGTCCGCGCCGTCAAGTGCATCGAGTGTTGCAAGGTGAATGCGCATCCACACATCAATGGCACCGATCGTCACGGGAGTTGGTTCGTAGAGGCGCAGACGGCGGTCTGTGGCAGAAGGACGGGTGCGGATCACCCCGTATTGATGCATCTCAACCAAAAAAGCGGCAGCGGTGTTGGCGCTCGCGACTGAATGGGCCTCCACTTCCTGGGCAAACCGGGCCGGGTTGAGCGCTTCCCGGTCCTCACCGTCCCTGTTGCGCCAGTGGAGCGTCAGCCCGATATGGGCCATCAGCCAGCGCTGCTGCGTGGCAAAGATCGACGCAAGGCGGGGCATGCGCCCATTCACTTCGAGAAAATCTCGCGACTGAGCGGTGATGCGGTCGAGGAAAGCCGGATTGGCTGTCAGGTCGCTTTGGGCAAGGGGCATGTATGGGTGGCACTTCGACTGGTGGAACCAGCACGATAACTGCGACGGGTGGAGGCGTGTTCCCACGCTCCAACCCGACGACTGTTCCGCAAGGTAAGGGCGTGCACCTATAGGGAGGATGCTGTCCGGTGCAAGGGACTATGCCTTGTTGTAAAATCGGGCTGCAACTTTCACGTGGCCAGATTGCGCGATCGAACAACGAGCTTTCCAGTGCCTCCCACAATATCCACCATTTGGCCACGTGTGTCTGGGCACCAAGAGCTTCAAAGAGTTCTACGCATTGTTTGACTTTAAACTCCACACATGCGGCAACTTCGCTGATTTGGGTTCTACCGTCTTCGGGCCCGTGGGACGATTGCTCAGCATATGCGCTGGCGTTTTGCACTTTGACTACCAGCGGCAGCGCCAAGCCCTTGCCCCACGGCACAGATATCTGTGTCTATTCAGTCACATTGCCCACCAATCGCCGATTTTTTCTTAAATTGCAGACTCACTTCGCTACAGGACAATTCCGGTGCAGCGCTGTCCAAGACGCCTTTTTGGCGAAGTGCCATATCTCCCCGACAAATCGAATGTCACGCGTCGAATCGGGGACAGTTTATGCATTGCAACAATTTCAAGGGCCACAATGACTCAGCTTCAATGGGGCTCAAACCTGAATTGACTGCGCCGCGTCGCTTGATGCTATCTATTTCTGTTCTCGCATTTGTGAGCGCTCTGACGCTGCCGAGAGCAGCAATAGCAGCGAGCGTTGGCTGGAATGGTGGGACGTCAAGTGACTGGTTTACTAGTTCAAACTGGACACCCGCGACGATCCCCGGCGGGGCAGACATCGCTTTCGTGGGCACTGTAGCAGTAAATTCTGCAGTTATTAATGCTGGCAATGCCTTCGCCGCGACTACTTATGTCGGGTACCAGACTGGCCTCACAGGCATATTGAATATTTCAAATAACAGCAGTCTGACGAGTAGCAACGGCGTCATATTGGGTTTCAATTCGGGCTCGGCGGGCACTATTACAGTGGATGGCGTTGGCTCATTGCTAAGTAACGGTACAAATACCACTGTTGGCTACGGCGGAAACGGCACTCTCGCCATTCTTAATGGTGCTGTCATTACCAATGTAGCAGGCAATGTTGGCGCGCTTGTCGGTTCTAATGGTGCGGTAATTGTCGATGGCGCAGGGTCCGCGTGGAACAATGCCGGCGACCTAACGATCGGCAATGACGGCGCTGGTGCACTTGCCATTTCGGGTGGCGGCTCTGTTAGCGCATTGCATAGTTGGATCGGGAAAAATGCCGGGTCAGACGGTGATGTCAGCGTTGCGGGAGCTGGTTCAACATGGACAAATACGAACGGCTTGATTATCGGCGATGCAGGAGCTGGCTTACTCGACATTTCTGCTGGCGGCGCGGTCAGTGACACGATCGGCATCCTAGGTGCCACGACCGGTGTTGTTGGAACAGTCAAAGTCAATGGCGCCGGGTCCTCGTGGACAAATAGCGGTGCTCTGAGCGTTGGTCAGTCGGGTAATGGCAATCTTTACGTCGGCAGCGGTGGCGCGGTCAGCAGTAACGGCGCAACTTTCGGTAATGCCACTGGATCTAACGGTTTCGGCCAAGTTGCGGGATTGGGCTCAACATTCACAAATACCGGCGCGTTGGTCGTAGCCAAATATGGCACCAGCACGTTGAACGTGCAAAGTGGAGGTGCTGTTAGTTCCAACACCACGAGTATTGGCGAAAACGCAGGTGGCGTTGGCATTGTCAATGTTAATGGTGCGGGATCCACTTGGACCAGTAGCGCTGACGTTTTTGTGGGTTTTAACGGTTCCGGTACGTTAAATGTCGCCAACTCGGGCGTTGTCACCAGCACCACCGGGGGGCTTTTCGCCGCATACTATTCTGGATCAACGGGCGACATAATTGTTGGTTCTGGCGGTACACTGACGTCGAGTAGTCAAGTCGAAATTGGACATGGCGGCACCGGCAGCTTGACTGTTTCAGGTGGTGGTTCCGTTCAAGACGTCGATGGAATACTTGGCAGTTCCGGAAATGGCGTTGGAACAGCAACTATAACTGGCGCTGGTTCATCTTGGGTCAATTCGGGTGGGCTTACTGTTGGTAATCTCGGCACCGGCTCCCTGAACATCACCAGCGGTGGCGCGGTCAGCAGTAACGGCGCAACTTTCGGTAATGCCACTGGATCTAACGGTTTCGGCCAAGTTGCGGGATTGGGCTCAACATTCACAAATACCGGCGCGTTGGTCGTAGCCAAATATGGCACCAGCACGTTGAACGTGCAAAGTGGAGGTGCTGTTAGTTCCAACACCACGAGTATTGGCGAAAACGCAGGTGGCGTTGGCATTGTCAATGTTAATGGTGCGGGATCCACTTGGACCAGTAGCGCTGACGTTTTTGTGGGTTTTAACGGTTCCGGTACGTTAAATGTCGCCAACTCGGGCGTTGTCACCAGCACCACCGGGGGGCTTTTCGTCGCATACTATTCTGGATCAACGGGCGACATAATTGTTGGTTCTGGCGGTACACTGACGTCGAGTAGTCAAGTCGAAATTGGACATGGCGGCACCGGCAGCTTGACTGTTTCAGGTGGTGGTTCCGTTCAAGACGTCGATGGAATACTTGGCAGTTCCGGAAATGGCGTTGGAACAGCAACTATAACTGGCGCTGGTTCATCTTGGGTCAATTCGGGTGGGCTTACTGTTGGTAATCTCGGCACCGGCTCCCTGAACATCACCAGCGGTGGCGCGGTCAGCAATTTTGACGGCTATTTGGGTCGCGCTGTAGGCTCATCCGGCATGGCGACGATCGATGGAGCGGGGTCCTCTTGGACGAACGCGGGCGATCTCAACGTTGGCAATCAAGGTACTGGAACGCTTAACATCACCAATGGCGGCGCAGTTAGCAATGCGACGGGCATTTTAGCGCAATATAATAACTCAACAGGCACAGTCACAGTTGATGGCGCAGGTTCAACATGGACGAACAGTGGCTATATCTCAATTGGCGAACGCGGAATCGGAACGTTAAGTGTTCTTAACGGCGGTGCGGTCAGCAATAATTTTGCCGTCATGGGTAACAATGCCGGTGCCACTGGTGCGGCGCTAATCGATGGCGCAGGTTCCACTTGGAATATGACCAGTGCCTTAGAGGTCGGCGTGTTTGGAACAGGCACATTGACGGTTAGCAATGGCGGCTCAGTTGTCAGCAATACGTTTGGAGATTTGGGCCTATTCGCGGGGTCAACGGGAACTGCGACGATCGATGGTGCGGGATCCACTTGGACGAATGCGGGCGATCTCAGCGTTGGCAGTCGAGGTGCCGGTACGCTGAACATCACCAGCGGCGGCGCTGTCAGCAATGCGACGGGCGTTTTGGCGCAATATAATAACTCTACAGGCACAGTCACAGTTGATGGCGCAGGTTCAACATGGACGAACAGTGGCAGTATCTCAATTGGCGAACGCGGAATCGGAACGTTAAGTGTTCTTAACGGCGGTGCGGTCAGCAATGATGTTGCTGTCATGGGTAACAATGCCGGTGCCACTGGTGCGGCGCTAATCGATGGCGCAGGTTCCACTTGGAATATGACCAGTGCCTTAGAGGTCGGCGTGCTTGGAACAGGCACATTGACGGTTAGCAATGGCGGCTCAGTTGTCAGCAATACGTTTGGAGATTTGGGCCTATTCGCGGGGTCAACGGGAACTGCGACGATCGATGGTGCGGGATCCACTTGGACGAATGCGGGCGATCTCAGCGTTGGCAGTCGAGGTGCCGGTACGCTGAACATCACCAGCGGTGGCGCGGTCAGCAATTTTGACGGCTATTTGGGTCGCGCTGTAGGCTCATCCGGCATGGCGACGATCGATGGAGCGGGGTCGTATTGGACAAGCTCCCACGATCTTGTGGTCGGCAACGCCGGCGCCGGCACGTTGAACATCACAAATGGCGGCGGCGTGAGCAGCGTTAATGGTCAGATTGGCGGCCTCGCAGGCGGCGTTGGTCATGCAAGCGTTGATGGTGTGGGTTCTACCTGGGACAATGTTTCATTTGCGGTCGGCTATTATGGCACCGGTACGCTGGACATCATCAATGGCGGCAAAGTGACTGCCAGCACGTGGGCTAGCTTGGCTTCTTATGCAGGTGCCAACGGTGTAATGAAGGTTGATGGCGCTGGTTCGAGCTTCACCGGATTGAGTTGGTTTGACGTCGGTGAATATGGTTCCGGGACGCTGGTTATCAGCAATGGCGGTGTGGTCAGCGATACCGATGGGTATGTCGGCGATCTGATTGGCTCAACCGGCACAGCAACGGTTGATGGGGCTGGTTCAATCTGGACAAATAGTGTCGATCTTTATGTCGGCAATTATGATCAGAGCACGGGAACCCTCAATGTTTCCAATGGTGGCACGGTTTCGGCGGTTGGCAATGTAAGGGTTGCCGAACAAGTGGGTTCGACTGGTGTGATCAATATTGGTGGCGCGGCGAGTGCGGCGCCGCTTGCGGCGGGTAATATGACCGCCACTGGTTTGGTGTTTGGAGCGGGCACTGGCACGCTCAATTTCAATCACACCGAAGCTGCATATGACTTTGCATCACCCATTACAGGTGCAGGCAAGATCAATCAGGTGGCGGGTGTCACTCGGCTGACGGGCAACTCGGCTGGTTTTTCCGGATCGACTAATGTCAGCGGTGGACGTTTGGCAGTCAATGGATCGCTGGCTAATTCCAACATCGATGTCATAGGCGGCATTTTGGGCGGCAGCGGGACGGTGGGCGCAGTGACCATCCACTCCGGTGGTACATTTGCACCCGGCAATTCCATCGGCACTTTGACGGTCGCTGGCAATCTGGTTCAGGCCGCAGGCTCAAGTTATGATGTTGAAATAAATATGGCTGGCGCTTCGGATTTGATCGACGTCACCGGGACAGCAACAATTGCTGCCGGCGCAAATTTGAATGTTGTTCGGCTTGATGCTGGGCCTTATGTGCTTGGGACGCAGTATACAATATTGCAAGCAGCAGGCGGCGTGGTGGGAACCTACACCATCCCTGTTAGCCTGCTATCCGGTCTGGAAGCCAGTTATGATGCAACGCATGCATATTTGAATGTGGTTCCAGCCGCTACATTTTCGTCGATTGGTATAACGCCCAATCAGAAAGCGGCGGGTAATGCCGCTGAAGCCTTGGGCGCTGGCAATCCCATTTTTGATGGTATTCTCAATAGCGCCACCGTTGCTGACGTTCAGTTTGCATTCGACCAGATTTCTGGCGAGATCCATGCGTCGGCCCAAACGGCGCTTATCGAAGACAGTAAGTTTTTGCGTGAGGCGGCTATCGACCGGCTACGTGTGGCATTTAGCGATGACGAGGCGGGCCAAGATGATGTTCAAGCCATCTGGGGCCGGGCATATGGTGCATTAGGCCGTGTGGACGAATTGACTCAGGTATAGCTTTTGGGGTTCCGCTGACCAATCCAGTCTGATTCATGGATTGTCGACTGATTTGGAGGTCGGCGATGTCCACGAGGATGACGGAAACGGATTGGGCGAACACGCTGGAGGTTTTCCGCGCTTGCCTGCCACGGCGAGGCCGCAAGGCTGCGGACGACCGGCTTTTTCTGGAAGCCATGCACTTCTTCACGGTGGAGAATGTGCGCTGGCGTGCGCTGCCGGAACGCTTTGGCCACTGGAACTCAGTGTGGAAGCGCTTTGACCGGCTGAGCAAAGCCGGCGTGTTCGAAGCCTTCTTCGACACGTTGGCCGAGATGAGCGCATCGGCCCATCTGATCCAGATGTTCGATTCCACCATTGTGCGCGCCCATGTCTCGGCAGCGGGCGCAAAGGGGGGCAGCAAGGCCAGGCGCTCGGCCGCTCGCGCGGCGGGTTCACAACGAAAATCCACGCCAAGGCGGACAATTCGGGCGACATCATTGCGTTCGATCTGACCGGTGGCCAAGTTGCCGACACAACCCGCTTTGAGACCCTGCTCGACATAGGGCCGGACATCACCCCACGTGCCGCGCTGGGCGACAAAGGCTATTCCAGCAAGGCCAATCGTGCAGCCGCGCGGACACGCGGCATCGCCCCGGTGATCCCTCACAAGGCCAACGAGAAAAACAGGCCAGCCTTCTTCGCCCAGACGCTCTACAAGGCGCGCGCCCGTATCGAACAAGGCTTCGGGCGGCTCAAGCGCTTCAAACGCGTCGCCCTGCGATGCGAAAAGACAGCACGAAATTTCCGCTCAATCGTAAGCTTCGCAGCAGGCCTATGCTTGATCAAATTCGTCCACACGGCCTAGGTCATTGGGGTAGCGACGGCAATGCTGCAAGCATGGCCCGAAATACAGGTGGGCTGTTGATAGGTGCTGATACACTAGTGGGAAATTCAGCGAGGGTCGGTGTCGTGGCTGGCTATGGCCATTCTAACTTTGACGTCGGCGATCGCAATTCTGCTGGTAACAGTGCGGACTACCACTTGGGAATTTACAGTGGCGGAGCGGTCGGTGACTTTTCTGTGCGCACTGGAGTTGCCTATACTTGGCATACAATCTCCACCAACCGTACCGCAGCGTTCCCCGGATTTTCTAACAATTTGGAGTCAGATTACCGGGCCGGCACAACGCAGGCATTTGGTGAACTGGCTTATCGTTTGCAACAGGATGGAATCACATTTGAACCCTTTGCCAATCTTGCCTACGTCAATCTGACTACAGACGGGTTTACAGAGACAGGTGGGCCGGCAGCTTTGTCGAGTTCTGGTGGCACAAATAGCGCGGCGTTCACAACGCTGGGTCTACGGGCGACGACCAAATTTAACTTGCAAAACGGTGTCGAAGCTTCAGCGCATGGCATTGTTGGCTGGCGTCAGTTGATCGGTCAGACAGCGCCAATGTCTACTCACTCATTTGCGGGTGGAACTGACTTTACGATTGCCGGAGTGCCTTTGGCACCCAGTGCCGCTCTGGTGGAAGCCGGGATTGATTTCAGGCTTCAACCATCAACAAATTTAAGTTTCAGATATGGTGGTGAATTCGGCAGCGGTTTCATCGATCAAAGTATCAAGGCAACTCTATCTGTCAAACTCCAATGATCTCGCTCTTCATAGAACACAGCGTATTAAACAAAATGAAAGTCCAGCGATGAACATTCCAAAACGTCTGCTTTTTGGCGTTGGCGCAATAATGACGTTGGCTTTGGGAACCGTGTTTGTTGTCAATGCTGCGACTGGTTTGTCGATCAACCTAACAAATTCGCCCAAAAAGACTGCGCCTATCGGCGCAGCCGCACCATCTACAAAGTTAGCTCAGGCATCAATAACGCCGCCAACGCTGCCAGGAGGTGCCTCGTCCTTGCAGGAATCCTATCAGGATTGGCAAGTTATATGTGCCCAGAAAGTAGAGAAAAATCGCTGCACACTGTCACAACAACAGATTGATACCAAGACTAATCAACGGGTCTTGGCTGTGGAGTTTGAAGCCCACAATGATCAGTTCCAGGGAATTATGGTTCTGCCGTTCGGACTGGCCCTAGCGTCCGGTGTGACGTCAGCGGTTGATGATGAGGTGAGTGGCGCCGCGATTGGGTTCCGCACTTGCTTGCCTGCTGGATGCATCGTGCCCATCAGCTTTGACGCCAGCAGTTTGACGGCGCTCAGAAAAGGCACAAACCTAAAAATAAAAGCGACCAGTGACGGCGGGCAGGAGACTGTATTTACTGTGTCGTTGAAGGGTTTCTCCGCGGCTTACGATCGGCTTTCAGCTCTCGCGCAGTAGAGTTCGAACGATACATGATCTGAGGAAAGGTGGAGCCAACGGGCTCCGCTTTGCTTCGACAAACTAGCCTCACAGAGTATTATTGGGGCTCTCACGCATAATTTGTTGGTGAAGCGCTAACGGGCCGCTGTTGGGGTGCATCCGAAGCGTCGTCTGAATGTGCGGTTGAAATGGGAGATGTCACTGTATCCGCACATAAGCGCTATGTCCCCGATCCTGAATGAAGCTTCTCCAGCCAGCAACACACGTGCGTGTTGCAACCGACGTTCTTGCACGTGTTCGCCAAAACTGAAACCAGTCTCAATCAACAGGGCGTGCACATATCTTGGTGATACGCCAATCGTCATTGCGGCAACTTCTGCGGAAATGGCAGGATCGGTAAAGTGTTGTGAAATATAGCCGAGGACCGCGGCAAGTCGAGCAGAGCGCAATCCGCCGCCTCCATCGGTATAGGAATCTGCGCGCTTCATACCTGCAGCTATGCCAACAAGGTCGATAAACGTGTCGCTGATATGCGTGTTGAGTTGGGCGGTCTCAAATTTTGTGCCCGTAATAAGTTGATGGTAACGCCCGAGCATCACCAGCGCTTCGCTCTCCGGGGCGATTGCTATGCCGGCCTTGTCCTCGGTACCGCGGAATTCCGCGTCTAATGCACCGAACGGAAATATCACATGGTCCCAAGTTGTGATGCCGGCACCGAGCATCTGAAGCGGTTGGCTACTCGAAATCAAAACCGCAGCTCCCGGTTCTAAAACAAACTCGCGACCGCCCTGTGTCCCGGTGATCCGTCCAAGGCCTCTATTGATGAAAAGATTGTGCCCATGACGAGCGTCTTCGCCAATATTCTGGTTTGTGCGTTCAGCCATGTTCACGGTGCTTGACATCTTGCCCAGAACTACCGACCCGGCAGCCAGCGCTGTCAATTCGGCGTGGAAAGGCAAATCTTCTGATATTTTGTAGTTTACGCAGGCAATTTCAGCGTTATGAATTTCGCGCCAGAGATTGAATCGCTCGCGATCTGAGATGTCTCGCGCCATGTTGTCGGACGAAAATACAGTTAATGCAGGCACTTAAGTCCTCGCTAAAGATCAAATAGTCGTTCTTGTATTGCTAAAGTCATCGCAGTTTCTTTTGTAGAGACTTCTATCGCGTAGTCACCACAATAGCGCGTAAATTCTATTCGACTCTGTGATCTAAATGGCGATTGCTCGCTTATCACCCGCCGTCGCGGTGGTGGTGATTTGAGCTCAACACAAGCCGGACGCAGGAAGTCGTGTGCGACCTTCGCATGTAGCGAACCGCTTGCGCTATCAACTCAACAGCCCCCAGAGTTGCAGACACCTTTGTTCCCTAAAATCCCAGATTTGCGGAAGAAATCAAGATTGATGCGGTGAACTAGGCTGTACCCCGTCAGGACCTAAGTCATCATTATGATGTTGTAATTTAGGGAGTGTTTTGGTCTCGTCACGAACAGGAACGATCGAAGATGAGAACGAAGCAAATGAATGCCACGAAGCCCGCTGAGCGGGTTGTAAAGGACGTACGCCGGGCAACCCGTAAGCATTATTCCGCCGGACAAGAGCCGCATTGTTCTGGATGGCTTGTGCGGTGACGTGCGGGAAGCATATTTTCCCTTGCGGCGAACTTGCGCTCTCCAGGTCCCTGCTTAGTACGAACAATTGTTGCCATCCGCACAGTCCTTTCAATCTGGGCAAAATCCGTGCACATAAAGATCAAACGAGGTACAAAACCGTGCAGTTTGGTCAAAATTTGGCGCACTCTGTTCTTGATATGATCTATCTGAAAGATAACATAGAGCATTGAAAAACAAAGAGAAAATATTCGCCATTGCGCCCATGATGGATTGGACGGACAGGCATTGCCGGTTCTTTCATCGCCAGCTGACGCGTAAGGCGCTGCTTTATACGGAGATGGTGGTTGCCGATGCGGTGATCCACGGGTCGCGGGAGCGGCTGTTGGGGTTTGATGCGCAGGAGCATCCGGTGGCGTTGCAATTGGGCGGGTCTGATCCGGCCAAGCTGGTGGAGGCGGCGCGGATTTGTGCTGATTTCGGCTATGACGAGATCAACCTCAATGTCGGCTGTCCGTCGGACCGGGTTCAGTCTGGCACATTTGGCGCGTGTTTGATGAAGCAGCCGGAGCTGGTTGCCGAATGCGTTGCGGCGATGAAGGCGGTGGTGGATGTGCCGGTGACGGTGAAATGCCGGCTTGGTGTGGATGATCAGGACCCAGAACAAGCGCTTGATGCGCTGGCGCAAGCGGTGTGGCGGGCCGGCACGGATGGCCTTTGGGTGCACGCGCGCAAGGCGTGGCTTGCAGGTCTGTCGCCCAAGGAAAATCGCGATATTCCGCCACTTGATTATGGCCGTGTGCAGCGGCTGAAGGCTGCAAACCCGGCGCGCTTTATCGGCATCAATGGCGGCATCCAGACCATTGAGACGGCGCGTGAACAGATTGCGCACGGTCTTGATGGGGTGATGCTGGGGCGCGCTGCCTATCACACACCCGGCGTGCTTTCAGGTGCCGATGCGCTGATTTCCGGCGGTGAAAGCGCGCCGATAGTTTTTGCCGAACTGATTGACACGATGGCTGGCTATGCAGCGCGCCATATCGAAAATGGCGGCAAGCTTGGCCATGTCACCCGCCATATGGTGGGGCTGTTCCACGGCCTGCCCGGCGCGCGGCGCTTTCGGCAGATATTGTCAACCGATGCAACGCGGGCAGGGGCCGGGCCAGAGGTCTTGCGCGATGCGTTTGCGGCGGTTGATTTTGAACAGGCCACCGAGGCTGCGGCCTGAATTTTTGAGCAATGTGAAGCGCGCGTGCACCCCTTTGAGAGGGCTGCACGCGCGCTTGTTATTTAAACGCCGATCTTGCCGCCGCCTTGTTTGGTGATGACGACAACTGCTGGGCGTGGTGGCATGTTGTCTTTGAAATCTGGCCAGCGGGTGGACGGGTCGTTGAAGGTGGAGACGCGGCCGAATTCTGGCCATGCTTCACCATCATCACCTGGATGCTGGATGGCGACGAAGGCGCTTTGGACATCTGGTGCGAACATGGGGCCGCACAGTTCGCCGCCGGCAGGACAGCGGTAGAAGTGTTTGGAGGTTCCGCGGCCTTCGCCTTCCGTTTCCAGTCCCCACAGACCATCGGCACGGCCAGTGTCTTCTGCGCTGTTGCCATCGGTGGAGATCCACAAGCGGCCTTCGGCATCGACGGCGCAATTGTCTGGCATTCCGAACCAGCCATCCTTGGTGGTGGCCGATGAGAAGGTGGCACCGACTTCTGCGATGGAAGGATCACCGCATTTCACGAGGATTTCCCATGTGAAGGTATCGGCGGCATGGTCCTTGTTGGGTGCTGTCATTTCAACAATGTGACCGAACAGGTTTTCAGGGCGCGGATTGGCCTTGTCGACCTGCTCTGGCTTGCGGCGGCTGTTATTGGTCAGCATGACATAGACTTTTCCGGTTTCCGGATTGGCCTCGACATCTTCTGGACGGTCCATCTTGGTCGCGCCGGTGGTGTCTGCGGCAAGCCGCGTGCGGATGAGCACATCGCCTTGGCTGTCAAAACCGTTTTCAGCCGTGAGTTGGCCTTCGCCGTGGATCAGCGGCATCCAGGTGACGGTGCCATCATCATTATATTTGGCAACCGAAAGCGTGCCCTTGTCGAGCAGGTCCATATTGGCCGCACGATCATCCGGGTTGTATTTTCCCTCGGTGA
This sequence comes from Mesorhizobium sp. NBSH29, assembly GCF_015500055.1. Classification (NCBI taxonomy): domain Bacteria; kingdom Pseudomonadati; phylum Pseudomonadota; class Alphaproteobacteria; order Hyphomicrobiales; family Phyllobacteriaceae; genus Mesorhizobium; species Mesorhizobium sp. NBSH29. The sequence goes on along the minus strand of NZ_CP045492.1, from coordinate 3,118,207 downwards.
CGAAGCGATAGACATAATCGAAGCGCTCATCATCACCGCAATAGACGACGACGCGGCCATCTGTGTTGACCAGCATGGCGGCACCTTCGTGCTTGAAGCGGCCAAGTGCAGTGCGCTTTTTAGGCACTGAGTTTGGATCGGTCGGGTCAATCTCGACAACCCAGCCGAAGCGGTTTGCTTCGTTCGGTTCCTTGATAATGTCGAAACGGTCATGATATTTGGCCCAGGCATATTGTGCGCCCGGTGCGCCGAGGCGCTTGAAATTGGCGTAGTTGGGGTGGGCTTCGCCCATTTCGCCCATGAAATAGCCGTTGAAATTTTCCTCGCAGGAAATCCACGTGCCCCATGGTGTCATGCCGCCCGCGCAATTGTTGATCATGCCCTTGACCTTTGTGCCGGATGGATCGGCATTGGTCTGCATCAGCGCGTGTCCGGCGGCGGGGCCGGTGATTTCCATTTCCGTCTCAGCGGTGATGCGGCGGTTGAGCGGGGAGTCCTTCTTGTAGGTCCATTTGCCGTTTTCGCGCAGAACCTCAACGACGGCACCACCATGGGCCATCATTTCGATTGCCACCAGTTCCGGTGTCATGGCGGCGAAGGCAACTTCCTTGCTTTCCTGACGCGCCATTTCAGGGAACATCAGTTCCTCATTGGTGTATTCATGGTTGACGGCCAAAAGGCCGTGGTCGGACTTGCCGTCTATCGGAAAGAAGCCAAGATAATCATTGTTGTAGCCGAACTGTTTTGCCTGCGCTTCGGCTGTCTGGTTGAGCGGGTCAAATTCAGGTGCGTCGGCAAAAAGCGGGTCGCCCCAACGGATCAGCACATCGGCATCATAACCGGCAGCGACATGGTGATCAGCATCAACGCCGGCGGTGACTTCATCAAACACAAAGCGGGTGGTGCCTTGGGCGTGCGCCTGTTCAGATGCCAGCATGGCAAGCGGACTGACGGTTGCGGTGATGGCGGCGACGGCGAGAGAACCGCGCAGCAAATCGCGGCGCGAGAACCGGCGCGCGATGATTTCACCCATCGTGTCGGCTGTGGAATTGTTGGAGCCGGTGTCCTCGGAGAGTTCGGCGCGGATAGATCGCGTCAGCTTGTCGGTTTCGTGATCGTGGGTCATGGAAGCTCCTGTCCGGTCCTATGGAGCGGGACACTTCGCATGGTCACATTACAGTTCTTTGACGGTCGCTGGAATGAGGTGATGACGGTCCAGCAGATACCGTGCTGGCGCTTTACATCCCCGCATCGCGGCGATAGCGGAGGTCCTTCATCAGAGGAGATCTCGCATGCCGGACATGTCGATGGGTGGAAGCGAGATTGCCATGTTTGTCATGGGCATTGCTGCAGCGGGCGTTGTCGCGGGCTTGCTGGCGGGTGTATTCGGCATTGGCGGTGGAGCCGTCCTGGTGCCTGTTTTCTATCAGGTGTTCGGCCTGCTCGGAGTAGACGAGGCCGTGCGCATGCATCTGTCGGTCGGTTCGTCTTTGGCGATCATCGTCCCAACCTCGATCCGCTCCTTCACCAGCCACAAGGCCCGGGGCGCGGTGGATATGGATCTGCTCAAATCCTTTCTCGTTTCGATCCCGGTAGGCGTGGTTCTGGCAGCCATTGCTACGGCCTCTATTTCAAGCGCTGGCCTGCGCATTGTGTTTACCGTGGTGACCGTTCTGGTGGGTATCAAACTGCTCTTCGGTCGCGACCACTGGCGGCTGGGCAGCGAAATTCCCGGCAATCCGTGGCGGTCGGTCGTCGGAACAGGGATCGGGTTTTTCTCGACCTTGATGGGCATTGGCGGCGGCATCATGAACAATACCTTCATGACGCTCTATGGACGTCCCATGCACCAGGCTGTGGCGACGTCAGCCGGTGTCGGTGTGATGATCGCGGTGCCGGGCGCTGTCGGATACATCATCGCCGGTTGGAATAACACTTTGCTGCCGTTTGCCTCCACCGGTTTCGTCAACTGGGTCGCAGTTGCGCTGGTCATTCCCATAGCGCTTGTCGTCACGCCCTACGGGGTAAGGATCGCGCACGCTTTGTCGAAACGGCAGCTTGAAATCGGCTTCGGGCTTTTTTGTCTGCTGGTCGCATTGCGGTTCTTCGCCAGCCTGATGGGCTGACGCTCGGCGTTAGCAGATTTTGCTTGCCAATAGATAAGTGCAGGCTTATCTATTTGGCATGATTGAACCCCAGATCTGGCGCGCATTGGCCGACCCAACCCGACGCGCGGTGTTTGAAGCACTCGCCAGTGGCGAAAAAACTGTTGGCGAACTGACCGCTGGTTTTGACATCTCGCAGCCCGCAGTCTCGCAGCATCTGGCGGTGTTGAAAGAGGCGCGGCTGGTGAGCGAGCGCCGCCATGGCCGCAACGCGTTTTACACCATTCATCCCGGCGGCCTGCAGCCGCTGGCCGAGTGGATCGACCGGTATCGAACCGACTTCTGGCCGGAGAAGATCGAAAAGCTGAAAACCGTTTTGAAGGGGATGGATCAATGAGCGACGAGAAGCGGGGGGCCGGTGCGTCGGGCGACACTCTGGAATTTGAGGTTGATCTCGCCGAGCCAGCAGAAAAAGTGTGGCGTGCCATCACTCAGCCGGAAATCATGGCCGAATGGCTGGGACGCACGCTTGGGCCCGTGGAGCAGGGCGCGCGGTTCACCCTTTCGGACAAGCAAACCACCATCGATTGCGAGGTGCTGGCGGTCGATGTCGGGCGGTCGGTGCGCTATGCTTGGCATGATGATGCGGGCGTTGCTTCTATTGTCTCCTTTGAACTCCAGCCTGATGCGACCGGTGGCAGTAGACTGCGCATCAGGCACGGCGACTTCAAGCGGACCGAGATGCGGCTATCGGCTGCCAATTCCAATATGGCGATAGCGCATTTGCGCGCCGCATGAACGGGAGAGCTTTTTTGATGAACACTCTTGTACCGATGGTGATCGAACAATCGAGCCGGGGCGAGCGCTCGTTCGACATTTTTTCGCGTCTGCTGCGCGAGCGGATCATTTTTCTCAATGGCGAGATCAACGACACGGTTTCAGCACTCGTGTGCGCTCAGCTGCTGGCGCTGGAATCAGACCATCCGGGCAAGGAAATCGCGCTCTATATCAATTCTCCGGGTGGCATGGTGACCAGCGGCTTCGCCATCTATGACACGATGCAATATATTTCATGTCCGGTCTCGACGGTGTGCATGGGCACAGCGCGCTCAATGGCGTCTTTCCTTTTGATGGCAGGCGAGCCGGGATTGCGGATTGCACTGCCCAACTCCGACGTGGTGCTGCACCAGCCATTGGGTGGGTTTCAGGGGCAGGCGTCCGACATCGAACGCCATGCCGACAATGTGGCCAGAACCAAGCGGCGGATGATTGCACTCTATGCGCACCACTGTGGGCGCGCGCCCGAAGATGTGGAGCGTGTTCTGGACCGCGACTACTTCATGAGTGCCGAGGAAGCGCGTGACTGGGGGATTGTCGACCACATTTTCGAGCGCCGTTCTGCGACGATGCCGCTTGCTCTGGACAGCAGTGCTGCACCGCGGATCGGCGTGTCGTAGCTACGAAATTCCTGATGGACCGCTGCTCACGCGCCGTCAGTCACGCAGGATCATCCGGTCGCCGCGTACGTCATATCCGGAAAGGGTACCAAGGAAATTCATGCCGAGCAGTGACTGTTCGAGCGCGTGGGCCTCAGCGACTAGCACTGGTACGCGGCGCCGGACTATGGAGCCGACTGCGACTTCATCGGCGATGGCACGCGCTGCACGGCCGGTGCCATTGGCGGTGGATACAGAAACGCTGAAGCTTAGCCTGTTTGGATCAATTCCGGCTCGGCGGGCGTCGTTTAGCGTCAACACGGTTGTCGTTGCGCCGGTATCGACCATGAAATCAACCGACGTTGTGTCGACCTTCGCCCGTACCCCAAAATGGCCGCTTGGCAGCTTTTCAAGTTCGACCGTTTGTTTGCCGTTAGAATCCGTCAACGATAGTGGGCTGCCGGGAACAAGACCAACCGTGATTCGGCTTGCGACGTCTTGCAGTTCGTATCGGTATTGATACCCGGCGATGAAAACAAGGATGAGGAGCGCCCGCAGGGCAAGGCTGCGCAGCACTGTGCCGAAGCGTTGCCCGGAAGACAGGATGCCAACCGCAACGAAGGCACTCCACAGTGCAATATAGGCAGTTCGGCCGATCTCCTCGCCGGAGATACCGATGATGTCTGTTCCGGTCAGCATGATTGTCGCCAAAGCTACTGCGGCTATGGCAAATACGAACCAGAACAATGACTTCATGCCGAATCTTCTTGGGACCGTTCCCGCGCCATTCGGCTGCGACGTGTCTCGCGGCGGGGGCGACGCTCAACGGTTTCAAGTCTTGCGGGCAGGGTGGCCATGATGGCGCTGCGCTGGTGGGGGGCCATGCTCATCCAGTCCGAGATTTCGTTGCCCGTGCGTCCGCAGCCGAAACAATAGCCGGTTTTCATATCGATGGAGCATACAAGGATGCAGGGCGATTCGATGGCCGTCATTGCCGTTCCCGGATGGTCTCATCCACATGGTGCACCGCAATTGGCAATGCAAGTTCTTTCGAAACCGGCGCACTATGTCGTGCGTCTGCCATCAAAAACTCAACAGCGGGTGCTTGTCTGCGCATCATTGCGCATTTATGCGCACGGATGGACTTTTTTCACTCACCTTGATTTGGCGGACAGATGACCACCAGCGGCCTTCCATTTGACGATTTTCGCACCTTGCTCGCAGGGGTCGAGGGCCCCGATCAGGGGGCTGCTGCACGGGTGCGCGCGCTCTACGCCGCAACAGGTAAGCCAAAAGGCTCACTTGGCCGTCTAGAAGACATCGCCGAATGGCTGGCTGAGTGGACGGGCAGGGCGCCGCCGGTCATCAACAAGCCGCTGGTGGCCATTTTTGCCGGTAACCATGGCGTGGCCGCCAACAACGTGATTTCACCACGGGCTGCGGCCTCGACCGCGCAGGTGGTGGAGCTCACGGCAGCAGGTGGAGCAGCAATCAACCAGTTCTGCATTGCGTCCAACCTTGGGCTCAAGGTTTTTGACCTAGCGCTTGACCTGCCAACGGCAGACATCACGCAGGATGCGGCGCTTGATGAGAAAAGCTGCGCGGCGACCATGGCTTTCGGGATGGAGGCGGTTGCAGACAATATTGATCTTTTGTGCATCGGCGATCTTGGCGTGGGCAACACGACAGTCGCTGCGGCGTTGTTTGCTGCCTTGTTCGGCGGTTCGGGCGCAGATTGGGTAGGGTCTGGCTCAGGCGCAGACGACCCAATGATGGCACGCAAGGCTGGCGTCGTGGACAAGGCGCTGGCTCTGCATGGATCGCATCTGAAAGATCCGCTTGAGGCGCTGCGGCGAGTCGGCGGGCGCGAATTCGCTGCCATTGCCGGCGCTATCCTTGCGGCGCGGTTGCAAAAAGTGCCGGTGGTGCTGGACGGGTTTGCGTCAACGGCCGCTGCTGCGGTTCTCCATGCGTTGAACCCGCATGCACTCGACCATTGCGTCCTGGCGCATCTTTCTGTCGAGAATGGACACAAGCGGGCGGCAGAGAGGCTGGGTCTGCGCCCGATCCTTGATCTCAAGCTTCACCATGGCGAGGGTACAGGCGCCGCGCTCGCCGCCGGTATCGTAAAGGCTGCGGCATTGTCTCTGTCGGGAATGGCGGCCGCGATACGTTAGCTGGCTCCGGCCGCGCCAACTTGCGGTGCAGATCGGTCACGTCCGTTCATGTGACCGCAAGAATGGCAGACGTCTGTGGCGCCCACAGTTGCACTGCAAGTGTTATCAGGATGCGAAGCGGCGGGCGGGCGGCTGATCCTGCTGGCGATGAATGGCCGGAAGTGATTCCATGACGCGCGAGGCAGGGAATATCGCGATCGCCTCTGTGCCTTCGCGCAGCTTGGAGTGAAGTTCGAACTCGCCGCCATGCATCGCCATCATGCCTTGGACAATGGGCAGCCCGAGGCCGGTACCCTGCTCGGCGCTTTTGATGGCAATCGAGCCCTGCCCAAAGGCTGACAGGACGATTGGGATCTCGTCTTCCGGGATACCTGGGCCGTTGTCCTTGACGGAGATATACTGGCCGCCACCGACCGTCCAACCCACCTTGACGATGATCTCCCCGCCACTACCAGTGAATTTGACTGCGTTCGACAAGAGGTTGAGCGTGATCTGGCGCACAGAACGCTCATCGGCATAGAGGCGTGGCATATCGCTCTCATATTGCTGGACGATGCGGATGTCCTTGTTGCGCGATTTCAACTCCATCAGGCGGCAGCACTCTTCCACCACATAGACGATCGTGACCGGCTCTTCATTCAGCGTATATCGGCCGGCCTCGATGCGCGAGAGATCGAGAATTTCATTGATGACGTCGAGCAGATGCTGACCGGACCCATGGATGTCGCGGGCGTAATCGCGATAGGTGTCGTTTTGCATCGGGCCGAGCACTTCGCTGGCCATGACTTCGGAAAAGCCCAAAATAGCATTCAGTGGCGTGCGCAACTCATGGCTCATGGATGCCAGAAAGCGTGACTTGGCCAAATTGGCCTCCTCGGCGCGGCCGCGGGCTTCGTCCGACATGGATTTCGCGGTTTCGAGCTCGGCAATCAGGCCATCCACTTCGCGCCGAAAAGATAGCAGCATGACTGCGGACCGGTTCATATTACTCGATACGTAAGAAAAGAAGGGCAGAGCCAGAACCAGCAGACCTGCCATCACACTTTGCACCGGCATCCACAGATGGGCGCCCAGCGATGCATAGATGGCCACAGGAAGCGCGAAAGTGACGATCAGCGCGCCGCGCAGCGATGAACTGATGAGGGCGCTGGCGGCGATGGCCAGAAGGAGGACAACGGCCTTGAACACCGGCAGGTAGTCCGGGTCACAGGCGATGCAGCTGAGCGAGGCGAAATAAGCCCAGCCCAGGCCGCTGACAAAGTGGCTCACGAAGAAAATATTACGAACGCGTTTTGACTTGATATCTGACGGATTTTTACGGTCGATATTGCGGGCCACAAATGCCACTGCGGTGTAGCACGTGACAGTGACCAGCGCCCAGATCAGAATGTTGGCTTCCATGCCAAAATAGAGACCGGCACCCGCGATGAGCAGTACTAAGAGTGGTATCGCGGTGGCGCTGCTGACCATTGCGCGCGCATGCAGTTTCAAAAGCTCGCGGTCAAATTCCGGGTTGCCGGCTCTTTGCGAAAGACGGTCGCGCGTTTTGCGGACCGCGCGCGACACCTCGCTGTTGCGATGGGTCTTTCGGCGGTCCACAATAAACTTATCGGCCGTGGTCGATTGCTGGAACGGCATGAACGTTTCTGTTGTGGCGCGTATCGATACAAGCCCAGGTTAGTGGCGAATGATTAAGAGACCCTTTTGCGCATGAGCTCATCCTGGAATGGCAGAGCGCGGACCAACCGGTCGCGCCGGCCACGCAGCCTGTGGCGCCAAATACTTGATTATGGCGTCGCCGCAGCCATTCTGTTCCTTCTGGTGGTGGTTTCAGCACGCGTTGATATTGCCGATACGCGGCAGACTGCTGGGCAGGCCGTAATCAACGACGGCGATTCCCTTACGCTCGGCAAGGAACGGGTGCGTCTGCGCGGCATCGATGCGCCGGAATACAATCAGACCTGCACAAAAGACGGGACATCCTATCTGTGCGGACGGCTTTCGCGTGAGGCGCTGGTGCGGTTGATCGCGCGCCGACCGGTGGTCTGCAAGGGTGGCGACCATGACAGGTACGGGCGCATCCTTGGTCGATGCAGTGCGGGAGATACTGATCTCAATCGTTTGCAGGTGGAAGCGGGCTGGGCTGTCGCTTATGGTGACTATGAGGATGAGGAAAAAGCTGCCCGTGAAGCCAAGCGCGGCCTGTGGGCGGGATCGTTCGACCGTCCGCGGCGGTGGCGCGACAGCCATGGAGCTTTAGTGGAAGGAGAGCACCAGTCGGTGCGATCGCTTTGGGACTGGTTGAAGACATTTGTCGGGTCGTTATGACCGGTGACATGCAGACTAGGAGAATTGGATGAAGCTATTTGATGGTGGCCGGGCTCCCAACCCGCGAAGGGTTCGGGTCTTTCTGGCGGAAAAGGGCATTGAGGTCCCGCTTGTCCCAGTTGATATGGGCACTTTCGGCCACAAGGATGCAGAGCTGACCCAACGCAATCCGCTGCAAAGATTGCCTATTCTGGAGCTTGATGATGGGACGGTGCTGACTGAGTCCGTCGCGATCTGCCGCTACTTTGAAGCGCTTCACCCCGCCCCGCCCATGTTTGGGGAAGGCGCGCTGGGCAGCGCTGTCGTTGAAATGTGGAACCGGCGGATGGAATTGCATCTGTTGATGCCGGTAGCGCAGGCCTTTCGCCATATCCACCCTGCGATGAAAGAATGGGAGGTGCCCCAAATTGCCGAATGGGGCGAGGCCAACAAGCCAAAAGCTTTGGAATTTCTGGCGTTTTTTGACCGCGAACTGGCATCTCGCGAGTTTGCTGCAGGTGACGCATATTCTATCGCTGACATCACCGCCATGATCGCGATCGACTTCATGAAGCCAGCCCGGATCACGCTGCCTGATGGGCTCAGCAATGTCGGGCGTTGGTATTCTGACGTCAAAGCGCGCCCGAGTGCAGACGCTTAGGCTGGGTACACAATCGACGGCGCTGGCCGCACTCACCGATGAAGCGCGGGATTGCCGCATATGCGCGGAGCGCCCGATTGGCCAGCCTTTGCCACATCCGCCTCGACCGGTGGTCGTGGCATCGACGAAAGCGAGAATCCTGATTGCAGGGCAGGCGCCCGGTACCAGGGTTCATGCGTCTGGCATTCCCTTCGACGATGCCTCGGGCGACCGGTTGCGAGACTGGCTGGGCGTTTCGCGCGTGCAATTTTACGACCCGGACGTTTTTGCCATTTTGCCCATGGGATTTTGCTTTCCAGGGCAGGATGCCAAAGGAGGTGACCTGCCGCCGCGGCGCGAATGCGCACCGGCTTGGCGGGCGCGTTTCATGGCGCTGATGCCGCAGATTGATCTTGTGCTGACGATTGGGCTCTACGCGCAGCGCTGGCACCTTGGGACGCTTCGAAAGCCATCGCTGACCGCGACAATTGAGGATTGGCGCGCCATCTATGCGCAAACGACACCGCATTCTATCGTCCTGCCGCATCCTTCATGGCGCAATACTGGGTGGTTGAAACGTCACCCTTGGTTCGAAGATGATCTGCTACCGTTTCTACGCGCGGAAATTGGCGCGCGGGCAGGACAAATCCGGCCGCTTTGATCTATGCAGATTGATCTCCTGTTTAGAATTTCTTTCTTGCAGAGCGCCCCTATCACGGTCATTGTAGTATTCAATTCTACTTGGAGCCGATTATGGACCGCCTTGACCGAAAAATTTTGCGCCTCTTGCAAGAGGATTCCACGCTAGCTGTGGCAGATATCGCCAAGAAGGTAGGTCTGTCGACGACACCGTGCTGGCGGCGCATTCAAAAGCTGGAGGAAGAGGGCGTTGTCATGCGCCGCGTGGCGCTGCTCGACCCGGAAAAGATCAACACCCGTGTCACGGTTTTCGTCTCAATCCGCACGAATTCGCACAGCCATGAGTGGCTGCGGCGCTTTTCAGAGGTTATCCAGGAATTCCCAGAAGTGATTGAATTTTATCGGATGAGCGGCGATGTGGACTACCTGTTGCGCGTGGTCGTGCCGGATATCGCTGCCTATGACGCATTCTACAAGCGGATGATTGCCAAGATTGAAATCCGCGATGTGTCGTCGGCTTTTGCGATGGAGCGGATCAAATACACCACGCAGTTGCCCCTCGACTACTTGGTCTTGGACAAGGAAAGTGGTTCGTCTGCCAGCAATTAGGACGTTGGCCTATTTGCGCTCGAGGCGGGCGAGCAGCGAGGATGTATCCCAGCGCCTGCCGCCCATCGCCTGCACGTCCTTGTAGAACTGGTCGACAAGTGCCGTGACGGGAAGACTTGCACCGTTACGATCAGCTTCCTCGAGGCAGATGCCCAAGTCTTTTCGCATCCAGTCCACGGCGAAGCCGAAATCATATTTGCTGGCATCCATAGTCCTGTGGCGGTTTTCCATCTGCCAGGAGCCGGCAGCTCCCTTGGAGATAACATCGACCACTTTTTCAATGTCCAGGCCGGCCTGCTTGCCGAAATGAATGCCTTCAGCCAGGCCCTGAACCAGGCCGGCGATACAGATCTGGTTGACCATTTTGGTTAGCTGCCCGCTGCCGGCCGGCCCCATGAGGCCAACCATTCGGGCATACGCATCGATGACTGGTTTAGCGCGCTCGAAGGTTTCGGTCTCGCCGCCCACCATCACGGTCAGGATGCCGTTTTCAGCGCCCGCCTGGCCACCGGATACCGGGGCATCCAGGAAACCGAAGCCGCCTTTGGTCGCGGCGACCGCAAGCTCCCGGGCCACCTCAGCGGAGGCCGTCGTGTTGTCGATGAAGATCGCGCCCGTGCTCATTGAAGCGAATGCGCCGTCCTTGCCGATGGTAATCTGGCGCAGATCGTCGTCATTGCCGACGCATGCGAACACAAAGTCCTGGCCTTTTGCAGCCTCTGCTGGCGTGGCAGCGTGCTGCCCGCCATGTTCTTCGACCCATTTTTGAGCCTTTTCAGCCGTGCGGTTGTAAACGGTAAGATCGTGGCCACCCTTGTTTTTCAAGTGTGCAGCCATCGGGTACCCCATCACGCCAAGGCCGAGAAACGCTACTTTTGCCATTTTTTCCTCATCGATGGTTTTTGCGCTACGTTCAGCGCACCAGGTGGCGGGTAATGATGCGCTCGATCCAGTCGATCGTATGCCGCAGCATTTCAACGATCGTCAGATAGAGAATTGCCGCCCAAAGGTAGGTCTGGAAATCGAAGCTGCGCGAATAGGCGCGACGCGTTTCGCCCATCAGGTCGAACACGGTGATGATGGCGACGATGGCCGATCCCTTGATCATCAGGATGATTTCATTGCCGTAAGGACGCAGACCTACAATTAGCGCCTGGGGCAGGATGATCTTTCGGAGAGTGATCCACTTGGACACTCCAAGTGAGGCGGCGCCCTCCCATTGTCCGCGCTCGACGCTCTCGATCGCGCCCCGCAGTATTTCGGCCTGATAGGCGGCAGTGTTGAGCGAAAAGGCGAAGATGGCGCAGTACCAAGCTTCACGGAAAAAGATCCATAGCCCGACAGATTCAAGTGCAGGGCGGAACGACCCGAGGCCGTAATAAATCAGAAATGTCTGCGCCAGAAGCGGGGTGCCGCGAAAGAAGTAAACATAGGCGTAGGCAAGCGCCGCGAGAAATCGGTTGGACGACATGCGGGCATACGCGATCGGTACCGACAGGACGGCACCGATGACTATTGAAATGGACACCAGCGTCAGGGTGACCCCAAGGCCGCTGATATATTGTGGCGCATAGCGCGTGAACAGATCGGGGTTCCAGGCGCGGACCATATAGGCAAGCAGACCGAGGCCGATCAGAAACCAAAGGCCCAGAATAATATGCCCGGCGATGCGCGGGCCGGTCCACTCACGGGCTGGCTCAGGCGGTTTCGTTACGGCTAGACTGGATGCCAGATCACTCATCGCACGGCATCCCGCTTGCCCACCCACCGTTCGATGAAGCCGATGCCGATGGAGGAAATGATCGCCAGCGCCAGATAGATCAGGCACGCGACACCAAAGAACAGGAAGGCATGTTTGGTCACGCGCGCGGCAACGCCAGCCTGACGCACAATGTCGGAAAGGCCGATGGCAGAAACCAATGCTGTGTCTTTCAGCAGGATAAGCCACAGATTGCTGAGACCGGGCAGGGCGATACGTATGAGTTGCGGTAGGATCACCAGCCGCATGGTTTTGGGGCTCGACAGGCCGACAGCCATCGCACCTTCATACTGCCCGCGCGGAATGGCGCGGAAAGCGGACAGGAAAACCTCGCTGGCATAGGATGAAAAAACGAGCCCTAGCGCGATCATGCCGGCGACAAAGCTGCTGATCTCGACTGTAGCGCTGGGATTGAAGAAGTGGATGAGCTGCTGCAAGCCGACCTGCGCCCCAAAGTAAATGAGGAACAGGGTCAGAAGCTCGGGAAGGCCGCGAAAAATGGTGGTGTATATATTTCCCGCAATACGCAAGGAAGGCTCTTCGGCCTTCTTGGCGAGAGCGATCAGAAATCCTGCGAAAAGCCCGAAGGGCAGGGTGCATACCGCCAGCGAGACGGTGACAAAGACCCCGCTCGCAATATCGTCGAGCCAGCCTTCTGGTCCCCAGCTTAAAAGCGTCCAAACGCCTGCCATCGATCCGTTCAAATCCCCACGTACCATATCAAACCCGAAAGGTGCCGGCAGCTCCTCTAGCTGCCGGCACCTTTCAAGACTCAGGAATCAGAACCGTAAACGTCAAACGTAAAGTACTTGTCGTTGATTTCTTTGTATTTTCCGTTAGCACGGATTGCTTTTATAGCGGCCGAGAACTTGTCTGCCAGCTCGGTCTCGCCCTTGCGGACGGCGATGCCGGCGCCGGGGCCGTGGATTTCAACGACCGGCGTAATCGTACCGACGATCTTGCAGCAAGCGCCCTCCGGAGTCTTCAGCCATTCGTCAATGACGGATATGTCGTCATTGGCTGCATCGATTCGGCCAGCGGCCAGATCGAGCTGATATTCCTGGCTTGACGGGTAACCCTTAAGGGTCGAATCGGTGAATGTCTTTTCGGAAAAATTATAGTGCGTGGTCGACGTTGCGACGCCGATGGTCTTGCCGGCCAGATCTTCCTTGGTGATACCCTTGATGGTGGTATCTTTCGGGGCCACGATTGCCGGCGGCGTGTTGTAATATTTCTCCGAGAAGTCGACCTTTAGCTTGCGCTCGTCGGTGATCGACATGGACGCGATGATAGCATCGAATTTGTTTGCCTGAAGCGCCGGAATGATGCCGTCCCAATCCTGCGTGATGAACTCGCACTTGGCTTTCATTTCCTCGCAAAGAGCTTTGGCAATGTCGATGTCGAAGCCTTCGAGTTTGCCGTCGGCGGTCAGATTGTTAAAGGGCGGATAGGCGCCTTCGGTGCCGATCTTCAGGGTTAGATCCTGTGCCTGTGCTGCTCCCAGCGACAGAGCAAATGCGGCCACAGATGCAGCCAGTGTGAAACGCTTCATAATACGCATAATGTTCCTCTCATTTTTGATCCCCGCTCCGGTACAGACCGCACTGGAGCTTGGGGTGACGCGTATGGTGGTCACCCGCTGAACCGATATTCCCATTGTTTTTCAGCAAAATGCAATCGCAAACCACTTCACTGGCCGTTGTCCATGCCGGGTCTGTGGCGACAACGCGTGCGAAATGACATTCAGCGAGCGTTGTTCAGGCCTGTTTGCTGCTCGATGAAATCGGCGATCGTACCGATGTCGTCAAGGTTGAAAGCTGGCACAGTTTCGCCGGTGACCAAATAGTCGGCAGCGATTGCCACAATCGCTGGATCCGTGGCGGACAATGGCGCGCGGTCCTTTGCGTCGCGACGGCGCGCCTCGATTTTGGGATGGGCCTCACGCTTGTAGCCTTCCACAAGCACAATGTCGCAATCACTCATGCGTACCAGGATGTTGTCGAGAGATGGTTCGGCCTCGCCCTCGAGTTCATGCATGAGCGCCCAGCGTCTTCCCGATACGATTGCGACTTCACGTGCGCCGGCCGCGCGATGACGAAAACTGTCGGTGCCCGGTTGGTCGATGTCGAAATGATGGTGTGCGTGTTTGACGGTTGCAACGCTCCAGCCGCGCGCCTTCAATTCAACGACCAGCCGCTCGGTCAGCGTCGTCTTGCCGGAATTTTTCCAGCCGGTGATGCCGAAGATTCGTTTGGTCATTGCTCTTCCAAAAAAGTGTGGGCGAGGAATAAATCGTCGGGCGTGTTGATGTTGAAAAAAGGGTCGGCTTCGTCAGTGCCTGTCGTCGAAAAATCGGCCACAACAAAGCCAGCCATTTCGATAAAGGCCATGACCTTGCGCCTGTCCTGTTGTGCAAGATGATCCCGCAGCGCTCTTTGGAGTGTGAGCGGCCAAAGGCCGATGACAGGATGGATGCGCTCGCGGGACTGGGCAATCGAAATGCGAGTATCGTTAGGCATCAATACCGTGCTGAGTTTCGCGGCCAGATCGCGGGGGATAAAAGGGGTATCACCAGCCACAGTCAGCACGTGGGAAGCCCCTGTTTCGTGTGCCCATTCCATGGCAGCGAGAATTCCTGCCAGCGGACCAGCGAAACCCTCCAGCGGATCGGAGAGAATGGGAAGTCCAAAGGACGCATACCGAGCAGGGTCACCATTGGCATTGATGGCGAGTGGTGTCGCCTGGAGCGCGAGGCGCTCGATGATGTGGGCGATCAGCGAGCGGCCGGCCAGCAGAGCTAATGGTTTATCGGTGCCGCCCATGCGCCTGGAACGACCGCCTGCCAGGATAACCGCCGGGAACTTCTCCGTCATGCAACCTCTCCCACCTCACGTGACACCCGGATCACGTAGAGGGTGGATATCACGCCCATTACGGAAGAAGACAACATCACCCATAACAGCGGGTAAGGGCCGCTTTCGATCGTCAGGAGGGTGGCTGCAACCACGGATAGCGCTGCGCCGCCGCCGATCTGCATCGCACCGCCGAGACCGGAGGCAGAGCCTGCGAGATGAGGCTTTACGCTGACGATACCGGCATTGGCGTTAGGCAGCGTGATGCCATTGCCGACACCTGTGAAGAAAGCCGGGCCGAATAGAGCCAGCGCGTGGTAGAAGCCCGAGGCGAAAAGCCCTATCGCCAGCACCATGCCAGTAGCGGCGATCACATTGCCGATGAGCATCATGCGGTTGATGCCGAGGCGACCTGACATGCGGCCGGAAAACAGGTTCCCCAACATATAGCCGACGGAAATGATGCCGAAATAAAGACCGTATTCAGAAGGTTTGAGGCCAAGAATTTCTGAAGATACAAATGGCCCACCGCCGATAAAGGCGAAAAACGCACCTGAAGTGAATGCGGCAGTCGACACATATCCCCAGAACCGACGGGAGGCGACAAGTTCGGGGTAGGATCGAAACTGACCGGCGAAACTCGACGACGGCGTCTGGTTAGTCTCGCCAAGGTCGAAATAGATAAGGGCGAGCGCGATACATCCGAAGGCCAGCGTGAGCAGGAAGGTCGACTGCCAGCCAAAGTTTTCATCCAGGAAACCGCCGATCATCGGGGCGACCATGGGAACCAGCGCGGTTCCCATGGTGACATAGCCGATCTTGCTGGCCGCCTGATCGGCTGGCACCGTATCGCGCACTACGGCACGCCCGAGCACCATGCCGGCAGCTGAGAAGGCTTGCAGAAGCCGGCATGCAAGCAGCGCCTCAATGGAGGGCGCAAATACTGCCGCTAATGTGCCAACCAGAAAAATGGAGACGCAGACCAGCATGACCGGGCGACGGCCAAAACGGTCTGATGCCGGGCCGATGAACAACTGGAGAACCGCGGTAGCGATCAGATAAAGAGAGACTGCGAGCTGTACGACGGCATAGTCGGTGTGAAAATATCGCGCCATACCCGGCATCGACGGCAAAAATACATTCATCGACATGGCCGCGACTGCAGTTGCGAAAACGAGTGTCAGAATGTGAGGTTCTGTCTTTCGATCCAGAAAAACCGATGCCATGAAAAGTTGCAGCCCCATGCAGTGCACGCTTCAGGATGTCTAGGACAGGTTCGAGTCTGTGTCACGCCGATGCGTTCGCGACCCCAAATTCAGACGCCCTCGGGCGCCATGGGCGAGCGCGTCGCGGTGGCAGCCGGTTTGCGACGGGAGACGATACGTTCGCGATAGAGCGTATAAAGTCCAGAGGCGACCACGATCGCGGCGCCACAGATCATGGCCTGATCCGGCACATCACCGAAGATCAGGAAGCCGAGCAGGATTGCCCAAAGCAGTGAGGTATAGCGGAATGGTGCGATGAAGGAGATTTCTCCCTCGCGCATGCCCATGATGATGAACTGGTAACCGATCACCAGAAGAACGGCGGCGGCCGCAAGTGAGCCCGTCTCGGGAAGGGTCATGGCTGTCCAGCCGCCCATCGGGACCGTGAGCAGCAAACCGGAAACTGCCACTGCGCCGGCGGTGAGGGTGGATACCAGAAGTGTTGGGATTTCGGGAGACAACTGCCTCGTGGCAAGGTCTCTCACCATACACGCCAGCACGCTGCAGAGGACCACCAGCGAATAGACGCTGAACCCCTCAAATCCAGGCCTGACGATAATCATCACGCCCACGAAGCCAACTGCAATGGCCAGCCAGCGCCGCCAGCCGACCCGCTCGGCGAAGATGAGGGCAGCGCCCATGGTGACAGCCAGCGGCAGTGCCTGCAGCACCGCAGAGACATTGGCGAGCGGGAGTTTTGCAAGCGCGATCAGAAACAACACGGTCGCGACAACTTCTGCAGCGACACGAATGGCGACCAGCCTGTTCAGCACCAGTGCCGGCCGCGCAAAAGCGCCACGGTGGGCTGCGATAAGACCGATGAGTAGGGTTGCAAACAATCCACGCACGAGCATCACCTGACCGGTGTTCATATCGCCGGTCATGGTTTTGGTAATTGCGTCGTTTGCGGTGAAGCCAGCCATGGCAATAGCCATGAAGAGCGAGCCGCGAAGGTTTGGTGAAAGAGGCAAGGACATGATTACCGCGCGGGACAGCTACTTCCCCGGATGTAGCATCCGCCTTCAGACCAGCAACCTGTTTTCCAGTGGGCCAGCGTGTCGATGGCCACCAGCCTTATTGCGGCGTGAGCACCTCGGTGCCGTTGCCGTCCTTGCCAGTGATCGTCCACAGGCCGTCCAGCGTGCCGTCCTCCGTCACCTGATAGACCACAAGGCCGACCTCCTCGCCGAGTACATAGGCGGCAGCGAAGGCATCGCCATTGCGCGAGCAGATACCATCTGATGTGGTTCCGCCAGTTTCCCAATGGATCACGCAGGTCGTGTCGCTCGTCAGCACGATTTCGGCCGTGCCTTCGTAGCTGGAGCCGTCAGCATTTGTGCCGGCAACATCATATTTTCCGCCGAAAGAGGCGGCCGCTGCCGGGACGGCCAGCATGCCTGCAAGGAGTAAAGACGAGAGCAACTTGACCATGAGAATCCCTCCATTTGTCAGCGGATGCTAATGGAGGAATTTGCCTTCGTATATGGGGTATTTCAGCCGCCGGTGACGCTCATGTGGCGGGCAACTGCGGGCTTTTTGGAGTTTCGGTCGATGATGAAATCATGACCTTTGGGCTTGCGGCCGATGGCTTCGTCGATGGCGTTCGCCAAGAGTTCATTGCCTTCGGACTGGCGCAGCGGCGCGCGCAGATCTGCGGCATCATCCTGCCCAAGACACATATAGAGCGTGCCGGTGCAGGTAAGGCGCACGCGGTTGCAGCTTTCGCAGAAATTATGGGTCATGGGCGTGATGAAGCCCAGCCGTCCGCCCGTTTCGCTGACCGTAACGTAGCGGGCGGGGCCGCCGGTCTTGAAGGGAATATCGCTCAAAGTGAATTGCTGTTCGAGCTGCGCACGCAAAAGCGACAGCGGCAGATATTGATCGGTGCGGTCTTCGTCGATCTCGCCCATTGGCATGGTTTCGATAATTGTCATATCCATGCCGCGCCCATGCGCCCAACGCATCATTTCGGGCAGTTCATGGTCGTTGAAATCTTTCAGCGCGACAGCGTTGATCTTGATCTGCAAGCCAGCCTTCTGGGCAGCATCAATGCCTTCCATCACTTTTGGCAGATTGCCCCAGCGGGTGATGGCGTGGAATTTATCCGGGTCAAGCGTGTCCATCGACACATTGATGCGCTTGACGCCGCAATCGGCCAGTTCTGCGGCAAAGCGCGACAGTTGCGACCCATTGGTGGTGAGGGTCAGTTCTTCCAGCGCGCCGCTTTTCAGATGGCGTGATATCTGGCGCACAAGATGCATAATGTTTTTGCGCACCAGCGGTTCGCCGCCGGTGAGGCGCAGCTTTTTAACACCCTTTTCGATGAAGACGGTGGTGAGCCGGTCCAGCTCTTCCAGTGACAGCAGATCGCGCTTGGGCAGGAAGGTCATATCTTCTGCCATGCAATAGGTGCAGCGGAAATCACAGCGATCCGTCACCGAAACGCGCAGATAGGAGATTGCGCGTCCGAAGGGATCTATCATGCCGGGGTCTTGAAAATCCATCAGCAGTTCAGTCTTTCAGCATCTTCGCGCACGGTATCCCCGTGCGCGTTCTTTCCAGATGATGTCGCTATGGGCGACACTCAAGCGTGGGCCTGTTCCTTGGTAACATCGCGCTTGCCAACTGCGCAATGTTGCGCCCTTGGTCCAGCACGGTCAATCGCCGCGCTTGGCCTTTTTATAGGCCTGTGCGTCCCTCGACATTTTTCCAAAGGCACGGCCGCGGGCGCGGCGTTGTATCAGGCTTTCATTGTTGAATGTTTCTTCGGCGGCAAGCTTTCGCCAGCGTTCCAGACGGGCCGCGTCCAGCTCACCGCTTTTGAGTGCGGCTTGAACCGCGCAGCCGGGTTCGGTGCCGTGGCTGCAATCGCTGAAACGGCAGTTTTGCGCAAGGTCGAGGATCTGCGAGAAGACTTCCTCAATGCCGGTGCTGGCTTCCGTCAGCTGCAATTCGCGAATGCCGGGCGTATCCAGCAGCCATCCACCGGCGGGCAGGCGGTGCAATTGGCGACCAGTGGTGGTGTGGCGGCCTTTTGCGTCATCTTCGCGGATGCCGCGTGTGGCGGCGACTTCCGCCCCCGTGAGCGTGTTGACCAAGGTGGATTTGCCAACGCCGGAAGAGCCGACAAGCGCGACAGTTTGGCCAAGGCCGCACCATGCCTGCAACTTTGCTGTGTCATCGGGGTTGCGCGCGTCGAGCACTTCGACCAGCAGACCGGGCATCAGGCTGGATGCGGTGCGCTGGAATTCTTGCGGGTCTTCAGCAAGATCTGCCTTGGTCAAAATGACCACGGGTGTGACAGAGGCTTCAAGCGCCAGTGCCAGATAGCGCTCAAGCCGGGCGGGGTTAAAATCCTCATTGCAGGAAGAGACGATAAACAGCGTATCGACATTTGCGCCGATGAGTTGCAGCTTGCGGCCCGTGCCGGCAGCGCGGCGTTTGAACAGGCTTTTGCGCTGCAAAAGTCGCAAGGGCTGAAAGCTCGTTGCGTCGATCATCAGCCAATCGCCGACAGTTGCCACAGCTTCCTCATTTTCAGACTTTTCCCAAAAGGGCAGGATCATCTTGTCAAAGTCGGGGGCGGCAGCTTGTAAGCGGTCACGGTGCACCGCCATGACGCGCACGGGAAATTGCCCGGTGATGTCGAGGTCCAGTTGTGCATTGAAGAAATTGTTCCAGCCGAAATCGGCCAGGGTCGCAATTGGATCGGTCATTGTCTCGTACCAGTCTGGATCGCGCGATGGCGATCAGGTTCGGTCATTCCCCGGCGAACCGGAGCGCTGAAAGATGGCTGGGCGAGCATATGACGACAGGCCGATGCCGATGAAACTTTCCGGCAAATGGGCAAATGCAATCAGAGGGCTTCGCCAGCCCGGCATGCGAGGACCACAATCATAAATGCCTCCCTTGCGGCTGGCGTTGCGAACAGATCGCATTATGCTGCGAACAGAGATCGAAAGTCCAGCCGCGAAAGTGCGCTTTTGCGCTTCCGCTCATGCGGAAAGGGGGGTAACGCGGAAAGCTGCAAACAGAACGGGATGACAATGGCAGCTCCAAAAGAACTTCGCGTCTCGAAAGATCGCAGACTGTTGACTGTGACGTTTCCTGCCCATGCGCCGATTGAATTGTCAGCCGAGCTGCTGCGCGTTGTGTCACCTTCGGCAGAAGTGCAGGGTCACTCGCCTGAACAGCGCGTGACGGTGCCGGGCAAACGCAATGTGACGGTTTCCAAACTCGAACCCGTTGGAAACTATGCCGTGCGCATTGTTTTTGACGATGGCCACGACACCGGCATTTTTACGTGGAGCTATCTTCATACGCTCGGTCATGAGAAAGATCAGCGCTGGCAGGCGTATCTGGACGAGCTGGCTGCAAAGGGTCTGGCTCGCTGACTGTCGCAAGCCTTTCACACATGTCGGCTAAGCAATGTCCGTGACGAACGGGCGAGGGGTGGATCATGTCGCTGATAACCAGTGTAGAGGACCTTGAAGCGCTATACGGTGTTCCGGGCGAAGCTTCCCTGGTGAAAGAGCTCGACCGGATCATCCCCGAGTATGCAGCCTTCATCGAAGCTGCGCCGTTCGCGGCGCTGGCAACGTGCGGACCGGAGGGTCTGGATTGCTCGCCACGTGGCGATCTTGGCGGCTTTGTGCGTATCCATGACGACACCACTCTGATGATGCCGGACCGACGCGGCAACAACCGGGCGGATTCGCTGAAGAACATCATCCGTGATCCGCGTGTTGCGCTGCTGTTTCTGGTGCCGGGTTCAGGCACGACGCTACGCGTTAATGGCAGGGCGCGGATATCCATTGATGCTGAACTTTGTGGTTCCTTCGCGGTCGAGGGAAAGCCTGCCCGGTCGGTCACGATTATCGATGTAGATGCTGTCTATTTCCAGTGCGCACGGGCGATCCACCGATCGGACCTTTGGAACGCGCAAAAGCATGTAGACCCTGCCAGCCTGCCGACACCCGGCCAGATCCTTGCCGTTACCAGCAAGGCAGCCATCGATGGCATAATCTATGACCGCGAATGGCCGGAGCGGGCAAAAAAGTCTATGTGGTAAGGCGAATTAGTCGGCTCTCAGCATGTCTGAGATGCGTGTCATGACTGCGCCCATACGGTCACAGTCATCCGGGCTCGACTGAGACATCACTCGTTCGATCAGCCCGTTATAAACCTCAAGCGCCTGCATCAGCAGCGTCTCGCCATCGCCGGTCAGCATCAGCCGCATAACGCGCTTGTCCTTGGCGTCATTCTCGCGGTTCACCAGCCCGCGCTTTTCGAGCTGCGGCAACAACATGGTGATGTTCGAGCGGCCGACCAGCAGCCGTCGTGCCAGTTCATGCTGCGACATGCCGGGATGACGATAGAGGTTCATTAGCATGTCAAGCTGCGCCAGCTTCAGGTCGAGCGGTTGCAACGCCTTGCCTAGTGCAGTCACCACCGCCTTTTCAGCGCGAACGACAGCGATCCAGTTGCGAAAACGGGGATTGTCCCAAGGGAGCGCTTGTTTTTTGTTCATGCTTGAACTAATATGTTCATGGTTGAACCATTTTTCTTTGGACCTTCATCATGGCATCATTCGTACATCAGGTCATCCGCAGCGTATTCGGAGCCAGCGAGCATGTCGCTCCAAAGCTTGGCGGTCGACTGGCGTTCGAACTGTTTTGCCGAACAGCTAACCCAAATAAGCTATCGCCCGGCGAGCGCAAGGCGATCACCCAGGCAAAACCCTTGATGGAGGAAGGTCGCCGTCATTGCCTGCCTGTGACATCAGGAACAGTCATGGCTTTCGACTTCCGCCCGTTGCCGGGGATTGAGCGGCGGGGCAAGGTACTTGTGGTGCATGGCTGGCGCTCGCGCACCGAACACATGCGATTTCTGATCAAGGGCCTCTGCGATGCTGGCTTTCACGTGACCGCATTGGACCTACCGGGACACGGACACTCAAGCGG
Source organism: Mesorhizobium sp. NBSH29 (assembly GCF_015500055.1). Lineage (NCBI taxonomy): Bacteria > Pseudomonadati > Pseudomonadota > Alphaproteobacteria > Hyphomicrobiales > Phyllobacteriaceae > Mesorhizobium > Mesorhizobium sp. NBSH29. The sequence continues at coordinate 3,096,455 of NZ_CP045492.1, read as the reverse complement.
ACGTAAGCTCAATCTGGTGCTTGCGGTTGAAGCAGTGCGCGCTACGGCAGACTGGCTCGGGCCGTTTGACGCGATCGTCGGTCACTCATTCGGAGGGGCAGTGGCCATCAACGCCGTTGTTGGATCGGTGGCGGGAATCGCGCCGGTTGTGACGGAACGGCTGGTCACGATTGCGTCCCCCAACTCAATGCCGGCATTGTTTGACGACACCGGGCGGCTGCTCAATCTCGGGCCGCGCGCACAGCACGCGATGAATGCGCGGGTTGAACACCTTGCCGGCCGACCGCTTGAGCAATTTGTCTGTAGCGAGCAGTTGAAAAAGATGCCGATCCCGACACTCGTCATCCACGCGCCAGATGATCGCGAGGTGGCGGCCGGAAGCGCCGAGGCGCTCAGCACAGCGGGGCCGCATGTACGGGTTCACTGGACGCCGGGTCTGGGTCACCGCCGCATTTTGGCCGATGCCGATGTCGTTGCCGAAACGGTCAGCTTTGTTGGCGCGGAGAACCGGAGCCTGGCTGCCTGAACTATCAAGACGGTGGTCACCGCGGCGCTTTCGCGGCGCTCATTCACAACTCCTCGAACTCAGTGCCCGAAGTCGAAAATTTCCCCAGTTGGATACCTCCGGAGAGATCAGGGTTTTACGTCTGAGTTTCGTCTAGAGTCTGGATCTCCGCCGTTGCATTCTAGCTAACGTTGCGGTAGCTGCAGAAATGATCCATTGCAACCCTCTGCGCCACCATCTGCTTTTCGTTGTCTTGTTGGCTCTTTCGATGGTTACGTCCGTCGGGTTCGCGCTCAAGCATACTGTCGGGAAGTTTCCTGACGAAATGTCGCATTTTCGCTACGTTGAAGATGTTACAAACTATGGATTGCCAGTCTATGTGGTCCCCCCCGGTTCGAAAATGCACGTGAACCGGCTCAATCATCCGCCACTCTACTACGAGCTGGCCGGCGGGATCGCTTTGCTTTGGGATAATCCTCTGGTCGTGCGCATGCTGAACGTCTTCATTACCGGATTGTCGATGCTCGTGACGTACCGGGCCGCGATCAACGTGGGTCTCAAGACAATCCCTGCTGGTTTCGCTTTGGCTGTACTCGCAAGCTTTCCCATGTTCATGCTGACTGGGGGCGCAATATCAAACGACCCGCTTTCATTCCTGTCGGTTGCCCTGTTTGCTTGGGGCGTGTTGCGCTGGCACCTCGACTTGTCTCACGCAATTCACTTGATGGCACTCGGCGGTTCGATTGCCGCCTTGACGAAAGCCACAGCCGCTGCACAGGTCATTTTCTTGTCAATCTCATACCTTCTCGTCAATTGGCGCACATCCTATGCCCGTTTTCGGACTGTCACGGGATGGGAATGGCTTGTCACGGGACTTGCATTGGCGCTCGTCATAGCGTGGTTTGGCTATGCTTATTTCTGGCTGGGAGGGTTTTATCCAAGATCTGGACCCGGACCAGAGAGCGGGTATGCGAACGCACATCCAGATGCTGTGCGATGGAGCGTTTCTGAGCATTTGGAGAAGTTTTGGAATTCCAATAGAGTGACAACGGAACGCCTTTATGGGCACGGAAAGTTCTTCAACGACCGGGCTCGGGTGCAGAATTTCCAGGCACTGGTCGGGATCTGCGCGGCCTTGATTGTTGCGTCGACGATATGGCCAAAGAACAGGAAGCAATGGGCATTTGTCGTTCCGCAGGTCCTGGCATTTCTGGCGTTTCTTGTGTTATTTTTCACTCAGATACGCGAAATGCATTTGGTTTACGGTTATCCCGGCGCGATGCAAGCGCGATACTGGTTCGGGTTCGTGCCGGTACTGGCCGTAATCGCAGCGATGGGACTGCAGCGGCTGCCAATTGCATTGCAGCTGTGCGCACTTGCGCTTGCTGTCGTGGCGGGAGTTCAGCTTTCAATTGCTGCCTATACGGTCATCTGACGTCGTTCCTGGCCGCAACTGCGAACAGGAACCTTGATATGAGGGTCAGGCGTACGCCCGTGGATGCTCTTTGAGACAGATGTCAGCCATGCGCGGAATGGCCAGTTGTTTAGCCTTGTCTACAACGAGAATGTTGCGCGAGGCGTCCATAGACAAAACAGTCGAGGTGTTTGCCGCCTAAAGTTGGTCATCCACGCGCCAGATGATCACGAGGTGGCGGCCGGAGCGCTCAGGACAGCGGGGCCGCATGTACGGGTTCACTGGACGCCGGGTCTGGGTCACCGCCGCATTTTGGCCGATGCCGATGTCGTTGCTGAAACGGTCAGCTTTGTTGGCGCGGAGAACCGGAGCCTGGCTGCCTGAACATTCAGGATTTCAGATCGCCTGCCGTCAGACCTTCCCAGGCATACATCGCACCCGCGACCGTCTGCATCAGGTGTGCGCCTGATGCGCCATCATTCGCCTGGATCGACATACCGTGCTGCACCGCTTGATAAAATGCCGCGACGGATTTTGCGTCAGCTGTTGCTGGTACGTCGCCCGCCTCGATGCCTTGTGCGATGCGCCTTTCGAGGGCCGCAAGATTTTCGGAACGTCGGCGCCGCAGGTCGGTACACACCAATGTGCTAGAGGGATCTACGTGCAGTGCGCCCAGCGTGACCATGCAGCCTTTGGGTTTGTCAGGTTGTGAGTAGCTTTTTGCCGATTCTGTCAAAAAGCCTACAATCGCCGCGCGCGCGGTCTCACCTTCAAGCAAAGCTGAAAATATGCACGATCCTTCGGAACTCGAGTAAAGTTGTGTCGCCTCGAGGAATAGCGCTTCCTTGCTGCGGAACGCCGCATAGAGGCTCGGCGCGTTGATGCCCATCGCCACCGTCAGGTCGGTGAGCGAGGTTCCTTCATAGCCTTTGGCCCAAAATACCTGCATCGCGCGGTTTAACGCGTCGGCTCGATCAAAGCTGCGGGGGCGACCTCGCATCGAAAAACCTTTCTGTATTAGACGCTACATAAACGGCTTGACGGCCTTCGACAAGTTTGCCACTTATTTATGTATCGATTGATACAAAAATGGAGACTCGCATGACGACAAATGACTTGACCGGCAAGGTCGCGCTGGTAACTGGCGGAAGCCGTGGCATTGGAGCAGCGATCGCGCGGCACCTCGCCCTGCAGGGCGCGCGCGTTGCGATCACCTATGTCCATGGCAAGCAACTGGCTGGGACCGTGGTCACCGAAATCCAGGCGGTAGGTGGCAAGGCGCTTGCCATTAAAGCGGACAACCGAGATGCCGGGTCCGTAACGGCAGCCGTAGAAAAAACAGTCGAGGTATTTGGCCGCCTCGACATTTTGGTCAATAGTGCCGGCATTTGGCGTGCGGCGCCGGTCGACGCGCTCAGCCTGGAGGATTTTGACGACAGCATATCGGTCAATCTCCGGGCTGCCTTCGTGGCGTCACAGGCTGCATCGAAGCATCTGGGCGAGGGCGGGCGGATTATTTCCATTGCCAGCAATCTTGCCGACCGGGTTACGTCGCCCGGGCTCGCGGCGTACTCGGCCAGCAAAGCCGGCCTCGTGGCGCTGACCAAGGCGCTGGCAAGGGATCTCGGACCGCGGGGCATCACGGTCAATGCTGTCAATCCAGGCTCGACGAACACCGACATGAACCCTGCAAACGGTCCTTATTCAGATGGTCAGCGCGCAGCGATGGCCATTCAGCGTTATGGAGAGCCGGGCGATATCGCTTCGCTGGTCGGCTGGCTGGCTGGGCCGCAATCGCGGTTTGTCACCGGTGCCGCCATTACGGCTGATGGGGGAGCAAATGTCTGAGGACACCGCCGCGCTCACAGAGTGCGGCCTCCGGTGACCGGGTCAATTGCCTCCGACCTTCAGCGGCAGCTGGGCCGGAGTTTTTCAGTTTCATCGCAGCTTAACGAAAGGGTATCTACGATTGTCTATGAACGATATTGTTCGCGTATCCGCACCTGTGTCGGTGCGTGTCGGCACAAGGCCTGCTATATGGGACTGACGACGACGACGGAGAGGGTTGGATGAGTCTACCGGTTACCACGATATCGCTGGCGCTTGCGATGGCGATGACACTTGGAACGGGCATCCCCGATGCGCGCGCCGAAGGGCTGTTTAACCGGTTGTTCGGAGGCGGCATTCGCGCGCAACGCAATGACACCCCTGTACGCCGTGATGCCACGCCGCGGAACAATTTCCCGGCCGCACCCAAAAAGCCGACACGTAAGGAAAGCGCGCAGGCAAAGGAGCGTGCAAATTCAACGCAGCAGGCACGACCACGGCAACCTGCGGCGGCTGTCGTCACTATCGATTCGCCTTCCTATTACAATTATCGCCCCGACCCCTTGGTCGCCGTTGATTTTGCGCCGCTGATCAAGCTCGTGTCGCAGTCCGCTTCAGCTACCGGCCTGGCGGGTGAAACTGCTTCGGCGTTGCCAGCACCCATGGGGTTGCGAGCAGCGCTTCCCGGTTTAGAAGGCTTTGCGCTGAACGCCGAAAAGGACATCGGCAAGGCGCTCGTCGTTCATTACAGCGCGCATCCCGATTTCATGTGGATCACCGACAATGCGGTAAACAGCCGTGCCGGGGACGTTTTGCGTGTTCTTGATGGCGCGGCCAGCGAGGGTCTTGACCCTGCAGAATATCGAATTGCAGTTCCATCCGCTGGTGCGGCCACTAACGAGTTTGTGCGTTTCGAAATGGCGCTTTCGGCGCGTGTTCTGCGCTATATCAATGATGCCCAGAACGGTCGCATCAACCCGAACAAGCTGTCGGGTTACCATGACTTTGCAGCCAAGCCGCTGGATATGCAAAGCGCGCTCAGCCGCCTAGCCAGTGGCGAGGGCGTTGAAACCTATCTGGCCTCCTTCCATCCGCAAGGGAGCGAATACCGGATTTTGCGCGATGAGCTGGCCTCGTTAAAGGCTAGCGAGGACAACCAGATTGTTGTCGACCGCGACCTTTTGCTTCGCCCCGGCGAGACAAGTACGGAATTGCCCAAGCTGCTGCACCTTATTGCCGCCGATATGGATGATGCGTTTGGCGGTGCCCACGGCGAGGTTCTGGCGCGGCTTGCCACTAGCGAAGACTATGTCGATGAAATTGTGCCGGTCATCAAGGCAGCGCAAAAGCGCGCCGGGCTGAAGGGCGATGGCGTCATTGGACCGCGTACGGTCGCAGCCCTTGCAGGCACTTCGAAAGCCGACCGGCTGGACAAGGTTAAGGTAGCGCTTGAGCAACTACGATGGCTGCCGCAAACGCTCGGCGAAACGCGCGTGTTCATCAACCAGCCCGCCTATACCGCCGCCTACGTCGAAGACGGCGTTGAAAAACTGTCGATGCGGGTGGTGATCGGCCGCCCGTCCAATCAGACCAGCTTCTTTTATGACGAGATCGAAACAGTGGATTACAACCCATATTGGGGCGTTCCGCAGTCGATCCTGGTGAATGAAATGCTGCCTAGGCTGCGTCGCGATCCGGGCTATCTGGACCGTTCCGGCTACGAAGTGACAGATTCGCGCGGCAAGAAAATCCCCTCATCGGCAATCAACTGGAGCAGTTATGGCTCGAGTATTCCCTATAACGTGCGGCAACAGCCCAGTGAGGCCAATGCGCTGGGCGAGCTGAAGATCTTGTTCCCCAACAAGCACGCCATCTATATGCATGACACGCCGAGCCGCAGCCTTTTCCAACGTGACATGCGCGCCTTCAGCCACGGCTGCGTGCGCCTGCAGCAGCCCCGGGAAATGGCGGCTGCGGTGCTTGGAACTACAGTCGATCATGTTGCGGCCAAGCTGAAGAAGGGCCATTCCTCAGAGCGGGTAGGGCGCAATATCCCCGTCTACGTCGCCTATTTTACGGCATGGCCCGATGCCTCGGGGACGGTTCAGTATTTTGCCGATGTGTATGACCGCGATGCGCATCTTCTCGAAGCAATCCAGAAAGTGGATGCGGTGCGCGAAATGCCTGACGATGCCTTTGAGGCGATGCCCGTCGCGGACTCGTCGGCAACAGTCCAGCGCGTGCGGCTCGACAATGCCGGAACGTCCAGTGTCGCCCCGCAGGCCGATGTAATCATTCCACCAATGGAAAAGCTGCCGGATCTCAATATGCCGACGGGTGAACAGCCGCTGCGCAACCCGTTGTAGCGCCCAAGCTGGAGATGCGCCGTTCTCGTTGCGGCGTGCCAGCGAGCTGTGCAAACACATCCTTGACTTGAGCGTCCATGCTCCCCTATATCGCCGCCTGTTCCAGCCTTTGGCCGGACGGGCGATTAGCTCAGCGGGAGAGCACACCCTTCACACGGGTGGGGTCGCAGGTTCAATCCCTGCATCGCCCACCATTTTCTTTTAATGTTTTCAATAGCATACCTTATCATGTCACTTCACCTTTCTTGAGCCGAAAGGCGAACGCTAGTGAAACATGGTTGCTGAGTCCGTGAGAAATCCGTGGATTTTGTACTTCTTCCTTTTCGGCGTCGGAAGGAGAGCGGGGCAGCCGATACCGAATAATACGCATGTGCAGATCCCGGTCACCGTCAGATGCGAGGTGTTCGCATGGCCATGCGGATGGTCGCGGCATGTGCCTTGTTTCTAGGCTACCTCGTAATGCTTGTCGGGGATTTCAGGGTCTTGGATCAAGCCAGCCCTCAAATCGGTTCTGTAGGCAAACCTCGTTATCTCCAAAGCCTGAACGGCACCGAATACGTCCCTGTACTCCACATGCATGAACACGTAAGCCGAAAATTCGCCGGTGACGATTTTTGCTTGGATACCCTGAAAGTCGACGTAGGTGTTGGCAGCTTGCAGGGTGATCGAACTATTTGGCGGGATGACGCCCGCTTTTCGCGGCATGGCCTGATTTCGCAAGTCGTCGCTGTACTTGCCCTGGACGAACATCGCGGCGAACAGCAACTTGGTGATCGTGGCGGGGCTGTTCCCGCTGTTCTTAACGTTGACGCTGAAATGTGTGGGTTTGCCGGGCACCATTGTGACCTTGGCAAATTCAATGCCGAGATAAGCCCTTGTTTGCGACTTGGCGATGCGCTCGGCACGCTTGCTGCTCAAGACAGTGTAGACCAGCGCCGAAACGGAAATAATAGCGACGATGATCGAAAGGATGATTGTCGGGTCTTTTTGCCATTCGGTGGCTGTCGGGCTCCGCTTCGCGGCGTCAGTGATGCGAACCGAACCTTCCAAATCGGGTTTCTCACTCTGATCGGATGCGGGCTCGCCATTGGCGGCGGGGGAGGGCTGAACTGGGGTATCGATAGCCAAAACTGGAGCCGAAAGGTTCTTGGGTTTGGGATCGGCATTGCCGGGCTCGGCGGGTTTAGTATCTTCATCGGCTGGGCGCTCTTTGGACACCCCTTGGCCTTCCTGGGCGCTTCCTGAAAACGAGAAGACGATCAATCCAAGCACAATTCCCGCGATCCAGTAGCCCCTAAACATTGCAATAAGAATACAGCACCGCATCCCCCTCCGGCTGATCTTCGCGCCGCATAGAAGCAAGTGCAGGCGAGAGAGTCCATCTATCTACGCGCCATGGCGGGGCTCGGCATAATCGGAAACAGTAGCAGCCGGCGCAATTGTCAGCCGGACACCAAGGGCCTTCGCGACACCCAGCAGAGTTGAAAGCTTTGGATCTCCGTTCTCGCTGAGCGCCTTATAGAGCGCTTCGCGGGTGACGCCGGATTCCTTCGCCATGGCCGTCATGCCCCTGGCGCGCGCGACTTCACCGAGCGCCTTCTTGATCAGTACAGGGTCGCCGTCCTCAAACGCTGCCTCGATATAAGCGAAGATGGCTTCTTCGTTGTCGAGGTACTCGGTTACGTCCCACTTGTGGGTTTCGATAGCCATCAATCCAACTCCTTAGCCATCGCAATGGCACTCTTGATATCCTTCTTTTGCGAAGACTTGTCGCCGCCGCAAAGTAGGATGACGACCGTGTTGCCGCGCTTCACGAGGTAGACGCGATAACCCGGACCATAGTCGATACGAAGTTCACCTATCCCGTCAAAGAACCTGGCGTCCCCGAGGTTGCCGAGCTCGACGCGGGCGATCCTGATCTCAATCCGGGCTTGGGCGCGCACGTCCTTGAGAGACTTCAGCCAGTTCGAAAAGACGGTGCTGTGGCGAACTTCGATCATCTCAATTTGTAGCCCGCAGTTCACAATCCGTCAATGGAAGTGTGAACTGTGGATTACAATCGGCCCCTAGTGGCCTTAGCAAGGCAATCGCGAAAGCAGAAGGAGGGCCGCTACGTTTCAGGCAGTCTTGCCAAGCGCACTCGCCATCAGACCCTGCACCAGTTCGACCGTCAATTGATCGAAGTGCGAGATGATCTTTGACGGTTCGAATTCGCGTACATGCCTGTCGGTGTAGCCAAAATCGACCGCAACGACGGGAATGCCAGCTGCTTTTGCAGTATCTATATCGGTGCGCGAATCACCGATCATCACAGCCCGCTCCGCATCGCCTCCAGCCAGTTCGATGGTGTTGATCAAAGCGCGGGGGTCGGGCTTGCGCATGGCGAAGCTGTCCTGGCCGCAGATAGCAGCGAATTGATCAGCGATGCCAAGGGCAGCGAGCAACTGCCGCGCCAGCGCTTCGGTCTTGTTGGTGCAGATGGCAACCAGAAAGCCTGCCTGCTGCAGTTTCTGGATAGCCTTCATTACGCCCGGATAGGGTTTTGAGCCTCCCGGCATGTGGGTGCCGTAATGGTCCAGAAACACAGCGTAGAGCCGGTCATGCTCGTCAGGCGCCAGGGGTTTGCGTTGCGCCGCATAGGCCCGCTCGATCATGACTCGGCCACCATTGCCGACATAGCTGCGGAAGCCGGTCGCATCGGTCATCGCCAGTCCACCGGCCTCAAGACTGTGGTTCAGGCTGGCCAGAAGATCGGGCGCGGTATCAACCAAGGTGCCATCAAGATCGAATACGATGATTGGTTTTTTCATGAATTTGCACCCGGCCCAATTGTCGGGTTGCCGATAAACGGTGAAAGGCAAGCAGGCAAGGGTGATGAAGGTGCGAAACCCTTTGCCCGTTCTGGCAAAAATGGTAGGAGCGGCGACTTCATAAACGGATGGGCAGGAGTTTAATGGACGCCAGGGCGTTGAAAATCGAAGCTGCACGCACCGCGCTCTCTTATGTGGAAAGCGGTATGCGGCTTGGGATCGGTTCGGGGTCTACCGCCGAAGAGTTTGTAAAACTGTTGGCCGAAAAGGTGGCAGGTGGCATGGATGTGATCGGCGTTCCGACCTCAGAGCGCACGGCAGCACTTTGTATGGAACTTGGCGTGCCGCTGACCAGCCTTGATGAGATGCCCCAGTTGGACCTGACCATTGACGGTGCCGATGAAGTGGACCCGGCTTTGGGCCTGATCAAAGGCGGCGGCGGAGCTTTGTTGCGAGAGAAGATCGTCGCAAGTGCGTCGGCTGCCATGGTGGTCATTGCCGACCAGTCCAAATATGTCGAGACACTCGGGCGCTATCCACTTCCCATAGAGGTTAACCGTTTTGGGCTTGAAACGACGCGGTTGGCCATACTCAGGGTCGCCGCAAAGCTAGGATTGCCGGGGGATCTGACATTGAGGATGACGCGGGGCGAAGCTTTTGTTACAGACGGCGGACACTTGATCCTCGATGCATCTTTTGGCCGCATTCCCGATACAAGAGCGCTGTCCGAGGCTCTGCACGCCATTCCCGGCGTCGTGGAACATGGAATGTTTCTGGGGCTGGCGACCACTGCCATTCTGGCCGGCGCCGACGGAATTCAGACCTTGAACGCGACCCGTCAAATAGGAGTTTGATTGACCATGTCTTTTGTACCTCGCGCACGCCGTGCCGTTGTTGGCCTTGCAGCCTTTGCCGGATTGGCGTTGCTGTCGTCCGGTTCTCTTGCTCAGGATGTTTCCGATAGCCACCTCAAGGCGGCGCGGGCTGCTATAGCGGCGATCAATGCCACCGACGCGTATGACGGAATTCTGCCCGAGGCAGCGCAAGCCTTGAAGACCCAGCTGATCCAGAAGAACCCGGATCTGCAGGAGCTCATCGTCAAGACAGTCGACGGGGAGGCTATTGCTATGGCTTCTCGCCGTGCTGACCTGGAAAAGGAAGCGGCACTCGCTTACGCGCGGGTGTTCAATGAAACACAATGCAGCGAAATAGCAGCGTTCTATGAATCTGATACCGGCCTCAAGTTGCTTTCCGACGGGCCGATCGTAACGCGCGAGCTGATCAAGGCTGCCAATATATGGCAAAACGGCGTTGCGCGTGATCTCGCCCAGAACGTAGGTCTTGCGCTTGCGGCGACCCTTAAAGATCTTCCGCCGCTGGAAATCCCTGCGCAGGATGGCAGCCAGGCGACCATGCCGGTAACACCTGAAGGCACGGCACCTGGTACGCAACCCGCCCCAGCCGACGCGCCGGCTGCGGGAACGTCGAACTGACCCGGTTTCAGTTCGGCTGAAACGAACCTCAATGGAATGCAAGCCCGGTCGATCGACCGGGCTTTTCTTTTGTTTGCTGGCCCTCTACCTGTTGCCCGGCATGAAATTCGAAATCACGGGAGTACCCCATGGCCAGCTATGACTACGATCTATTCGTTATCGGTGGCGGCTCGGGCGGGGTGCGGGCGGCGCGTGTTGCTGCTGGACTTGGCAAGCGTGTCGCGATTGCAGAAGAATTCCGTTTTGGCGGCACCTGCGTCATCCGCGGCTGTGTGCCGAAAAAACTTTATGTCTATGCATCGCAATTTCCCGAACATTTTGCCGACGCCGCTGGCTATGGCTGGACGGTTGGCCCGGCCAAATTTGATTGGCGTACACTTGTCGACAACAAGGAGCGCGAAATATCTCGGCTCGAGGGGCTTTATGAAAGTGGGGTGGAAAAGGCCGGCGGCACGACGTTCCATTCGCGCGCTGTTCTGGTCGATGATCACACAGTGCGTATCGAGGCAGACCACCGCACTGTCACTGCAGACCAAATCTTGATTGCCACGGGTGGGCGGCCAAACCCGCATGTTGCTCTGCCCGGTCACGAGCATTGCGTCTTTTCCGACGAAATTTTCGACCTGCCGGAATTGCCAAACTCCATCGTCATAGCCGGCGGTGGCTATATCGCAGTCGAGTTCGCCAATATTTTCCACGGGCTGGGCGTTGAGACGACGCTAGTCTATCGCGGCAAGGAAATACTTCACCATTTCGATCAGGACGTGAGGCGGCTGCTTCATGAAACGATGGAAAAGAAGGGCATTCGGATCCTGTGCCACGAGGTTTTCTCTGCTATTGAAAAACGCGCTGACGGACGGCTTGATGCGCATCTGGGTGACGGTGAAGTACTCGTTGCCGATCAGGTGATGCTGGCGCTCGGACGCATTCCGAACACGGATGAACTCGGCCTCGAGGCTGCTGGTGTCGAGCGCGGCAAGACCGGAGAAGTTTTGGTCGACAAATTCTCGCGCACGAACGTCAAGAATATCTGGGCTATCGGCGATGTGACCAACCGCGTTCAACTGACGCCGGTCGCCATCCATGAAGCGATGTGTTTCATCGATACTGCTTTCCGTGACAAACCAACCAAACCCGACCACCGGACAGTACCAACGGCGGTCTTCTCTCAACCGGAACTAGGAACCGTCGGCCTCACGGAAGAGGTGGCGGCATCAGGCTTTGACGAAATCGAAGTTTACAAGGCAGTCTTCCGGCCGATGCGAAATGTGCTCGCCGGGCGCGACGAGAAGATGCTGATCAAGGTCATCGTGGACAGCAAAACGCGACTGGTTCTGGGTGCACACATTCTGGGACCTGACGCCGGCGAGATGGCGCAGCTTCTGGGAATCGCACTCAAGGCAGGACTGACCAAGGACGATTTTGACCGCACCATGGCTATCCACCCGACAGCTGCAGAAGAGCTGGTGACGATGTACAAGCCCAGCTACGTCGTCAAGAAGGGCGTCCGGCTGGATTAGGGCACAGGGCGCAGGCGGCCGAGCAATCTTTCTTAAGTTGCGGTTGTATAAAGATGAAATCTTAGGTTGCATTAACAAAGAATCATGTTACCTATTGCTCGTCCTGCCGCAGAGGCGGCACCACTCGACTTCCACCGCCTCGTCCGGGTCCGGTGCGGTCAAAAGTGTCGTCAAGTAACAAAAATGGGGGACGGTTGGGCGCGGGGGCCTCGAGTGTCGGTCTCCGCGCCTTTTGTCTTTCCCAACACCGTTCCAGGCCCGCCATCGCATCTGCGGCAAAAGCTGTCTAGAATAGCTTCGCTGCTTGGTGTATGGAGCCGCGACTTCAAATAGTGACAAATGGCCGGCAACAGGGCCGGCTTTGGAAGCGTTGGAATAAAACAATGACGAAATGGTCGCCAGATTCCTGGAGAAGCAAGCCTATAAGCCAGGTTCCGGCCTATCCGGACATGGCGGCTCTGCGTAACACGGAAGCGCAGCTCGCGACGTTTCCACCACTTGTATTTGCAGGCGAGGCGCGCAAGCTGAAGAAGCAGCTCGCAACCGTTTCTGCCGGCGACGCATTTCTTCTTCAGGGCGGCGATTGTGCCGAGAGCTTTGCTGAACATGGCGCGGACAATATTCGCGATTTTTTCCGCGTGTTCCTGCAGATGGCGGTGGTGCTCACCTTTTCCGGCTCGCAGCCGGTGGTAAAGATCGGTCGCGTGGCAGGGCAGTTTGCTAAACCGCGCTCCTCCGATAATGAGACCAAGGAGGGCGTATCGTTGCCCTCCTACCGAGGCGACATCATCAACGGGATCGAGTTCAACGAAAAGGCGCGAATTCCCGATCCTGCGCGTCAGGAAATGGCGTATCGCCAGTCGGCAGCGACGCTGAATCTTTTGCGCGCTTTTGCGCAGGGTGGCTATGCCAGCCTTGAAAACGTGCATCGCTGGATGCTGGGCTTTGTGTCGGACAGCCCGCAGGCCGAAAAATATGAAGCTCTCGCCAATCGTATCACCGATACGATGGATTTCATGCGTGCGATGGGTATCACCTCAGATTCTCACTTCGCACTGCGTGAAACGGATTTCTACACAAGCCATGAGGCCCTATTGCTTGGGTATGAAGAGGCGCTGACACGCGTAGATTCGACCTCTGGAGACTGGTATGCCACGTCTGGCCACATGATCTGGGTTGGCGACCGGACGCGCCAGCCAGACCATGCGCATATCGAGTATTGTCGCGGCATTGAAAATCCGCTCGGGCTCAAATGCGGCCCTTCACTGACACCCGATGGCCTGATCGAACTGATCGATCTTCTCAACCCGCAAAATGAGCCCGGCCGGCTAACCCTGATCGCGCGTTTTGGCGCCGACAAGGTGGGCGATCATCTTCCCAAGCTCGTGCGCGCCGTTGAGAAAGAAGGCCGCAAGGTTGTGTGGTCCTGCGATCCGATGCACGGCAATACGATCACCGCGGCCGGCTATAAGACCCGACCCTTCGACCGCATCCTGAAGGAAGTGCAAGCCTTTTTTGATGTGCATCAGGCTGAAGGTACTCATGCGGGTGGTATCCATGTCGAGATGACTGGCAGCAATGTGACAGAGTGCACGGGTGGCGCGCGCGCTATCCGCGACGAGGAGTTGCAGGATCGCTACCACACCCATTGCGACCCCCGCCTCAATGCCGATCAGGCTGTTGAACTGGCTTTTCTTGTGTCTGAACTGTTGAAGAAGCGTCAGGCCGGGCACACGAAGCATACGCAGGCCGCGGAATAGCGCTGGATGCAGGGGTATTGAAAAGGCGCCGAAAGGCGCCTTTTTGTTGCGTAATGGGTGCGCGCTGCTGCGGATCCCGAACAGCATCATGGGTACGATGGCAAAATCAATCGCGACGGTAAAGCAGCCAGTCTTTGCCAGGCTTGCCACCCTGGCCGGGTGCGAATTTGGTGACCTGATTACGACCGGCCAACTTTGAGCGATACATTGCGCGATCGGCTTTGGCGTAAAGATCATCTGCCCCTTCGGCATCGGCGGCCATGCAGACGCCCATCGAGATCGTAACAGGGCCGTAGCTCTCGCCGGTCTGGAGATTGCCGAATGGCGCATTCTGGATGGCATCGCGGATGCGGTCTGCCATCTCGAAGGTCACGGCCTCACTCGTTCCCTCGACGATCAACGCAAACTCTTCACCTCCAGTACGGGCGACGAATGCGCCCTCGCGCACGCTCGTGCGCATGATCTCAGCAACGATTTGAAGAATTCGGTCACCAACCGGGTGACCGAAGCGGTCGTTGACATCCTTGAAACGGTCGATATCGGCTAGAATGAGCGCATGGAATAGAACGCCAGCCTTGTCATTGTAGATTCTGGCCATGCGCTTGTCGAAGGCGCGGCGGTTCCAGATGTGTGTCAAAGGGTCAGTATCGGCGAGTTTCTTGTATTCTTCGAGCGATGATTTGACAGTTTCGAGTTCCGCGCTCTTGTCACTCAGCGTATTGGCCGCCTTTAAACTACGGTCGATGGTGGAATTGGTTGCTACGGACATCACGCCGGCGATGCGCTGAAGGATGTCCGTCGAAAGATTTTCACGAGATGCAAGCCCGCTCGTCGTCTCGTTCAGCACCTTGCCGTATTTTTCCATGTGACACCGCTCGCTGCGGATAATGGATGCTATATCCTCGAGCCCCCGGGCGATGGTCTCACGGGCAGTTTCTACAATGCCATGTCCGTGATGGTGGGTAAAAAATTTCTGGCCAATCTTGTCGAGCTCGTTTTGCGTCGGGCGCTTGCCAAGCGAGACAAGCTCCAGGCTGAGTTCGTGGTTGGAACCGGAAAGGGCTTCGTAGAAAATTTCGTAGTTGCGTGGGAGGCCGAGCACGCCCATCTGACGCATCGCAACGGCGATGCTGGTCGCGATATCGGTCGCGCGATCTTCAGCTGCGCTGCTTTGCATCCCGTCTCTTGCCCCTTGAGGCTGGTTCCGATGCTCCCAACGATGGGTGAGCCGGAAATGCAGTCTCACTCGTGCATCCTATGCCACAGCGACGCCATGTCCCCCAGATGCGAACCCTGACACAACACTAGCGTGTGCCTCCTAAATCTTAGTTAAAATGCCATGGGTGGCACCGCGTGGTAAAACAGTATTGTTCGCGGACTTTGCTGGCTGTCGCAGCACATGCCATCATGCTGGAAAACCGATTATGGATAGTCGTAATTCCCCAGAAGCGAAGGCATCAAAATATCCTTAGCCAATTCTGTATTTTGCGATTAGTTGCTATCACTCCGACTGGTACGCTGGCGCATTAAAAGTGAGGGTGAGAATGTCTGAGAGCCATGCGGGTTCCTGTCTTTGCGGGGCTGTCCGTTTCAATGTGGATGGCCCGCTGCGCGGTATCCTCTACTGCCATTGCTCGCAATGCCGAAAGCAGACAGGCCACTTCTATGCTGCAACTTCGGTTTCCGAAGCGGACCTTACAGTGAGTGGCGATGAACACATCAGCTGGTATAACGCGTCGGAAATGGCGCGGCGCGGATTTTGCCGGAACTGTGGCTCGGCACTGTTCTGGCAAGAGAACAGCTCCACGGAAATCTCGGTACTTGCCGGTGCTTTTGAGAGACCTAGCGGTCTGAAAGGCGAGGCCCATATCTTTGCTGCCGACAAGGGTGAATATTACAGCATCAATGACGGTCTCCCCGTGTATCCGGGCTCTTCACGCTGACGAAGCTTCTGTCTGGTGCTGCTTAGCTTGACGTAGCAGCGGCGCTGTTCCAGATGCGCGTTCGGTTGGCATAATGCCGGTCATCAGTGGAAAGGACATTGCCTGCATGGCGCGGCTCATCAAAGCATTTCAGAACTCGATGCGTGCGGCGCACTTCCTGATCCGCAGAGAGCGAGCTTTCCAGCAGGAAATTGCGATGCTGGTTCTGGCGCTACCGGCTGGATGGTTCATTGCGACCAGCTGGCGCGGCTATGCGCTGCTCATCGGCTCAATCCTGGTTCTGCTGATGGTCGAGGTTTTGAACACGGGTATCGAAGCGGCGTGCGATGCATTTTCCCGCGAATTTAATGTCGATATCCAACTCGCCAAGGATTGTGGCTCACTTGCGGTTCTGGTGTCGGTCTTGCTCGCCGCCGGGGTCTGGGTAATCGCGATCATAGAACGACTATCGGGTCTGGCGGTTTAAGTCTGATCCGCTACCCGTTCTTCTTCCCCTTACGGAAAAAGTGATGCGCTGCATACCAGGCTGTTGCGGTGATCGCCACCGCGGCCACGAGCGCCACGATCAACCGCTGATGCTCTGCAAGTGCTTCGCCCAAAAGTTTTTCAGCACCCATACCGCCGACATATCCAAGCGAGCCAAACAGGGTTACCCACACAAGCGCCGACAGCGCGTTCAGCACCAGAAATCGAGGTATCGAAATGCCGGACAGTCCGGCTGTTATGGCTGCCACGGTGCGCATCCCATAGGCATAGCGGTTGAAGAAGACGAAACTGTTTGGGTAGGCGTTGACCAGCCTGTGAGCATGGCTGAATCCCGGCTTCTGGCGCATACGTTCCACAAATGCATGGCTGGAGAAGCGCCGGCCGAGAAAAAACAGTGCAGCGTCGCCGATAAAAGCTCCCGAAAAGGCAACGGCAAAGGCCTGCCACGGCACAAAAACTCGCTGGTGGGCAAAGAACCCGCCCAGAATGACCACGCTTTCACCCTCAGCCAGGCATCCGACGAAGATTGCCAGAAGCCCGTACTTGGCGACCAGAAGATGGATAGTATCAGTCATGGTGCTGTCTTTATTCGGAATGTCGCAGGCGCGGCCATGACCGAGTATAGTAAGACAGTGGCCAGCGCTACTGGCCATTGATAGCTAGGTGTGAGGCAAGGATGGGGAGTTTCAAAGACATTCTTACCCACGCTGCGCGGCGCAAAGGAGGCGAGGCGGTGGATTGCCCGTTTCTCGGGCCCTGTCGGTGACAATGAAACGGTGGCAGCGTTGCCCGATGTCCGGATTTTATCGACGATGGCCGAGCGTGATTTGCGCCGGTTTCGTCTGGCGTGTTGTAGAACAGAAATGGCTAGGCTTCGAGAAAGCCTTCCTAGGGTTCGAACCCAAAATTCTGCTCTTTCATGGCGTTTTCGGCGAGAATCATTCGGTTGAACAAACGCGCGCTATAATGGGGGTTGAGTGGCCCAAAGATGGGGTGAATAATCGGGCCAACGATCGGGATTGTCGGGCGGTTTGCGGCGCGCTAAACCGGCTCCATGAAAAAGCCGCTCGACGTCCTTCGTATTGCTGTCGCCCAGCTTAATCCCACTGTCGGCGACATTGCCGCCAATCTCGCCAAAGCGCGGGAGGCGCGGGCGGATGCTGCGCGCCATGGTGCGGATCTGGTGCTGTTCACCGAACTTTTTCTGTGCGGCTACCCGCCTGAAGATCTGGTGCTCAAGCCTGCCTTTCTGAAGGCCTGTGAACGCGCCGCAGAACAATTTGCCAAGGAGACTGCCGATGGTGGGCCGGGCTTTATTCTCGGCACGCCTTTGAAGCGCAAAAGCGGCACGCATAATGCTGTGATCATTGCCGATGGCGGCAAGATTATCGGTGAGCGTTTCAAGATCGACCTTCCCAATTATGGTGAGTTTGACGAGAAGCGCGTTTTCCAGCCCGGACCGGATATGCCGGGGCCGGTCAATTTTCGCGGCGTGCGGCTTGGTATTCCGATCTGCGAAGATATTTGGGGTGAGCTTGGCGTGTGTGAAACGCTCGCCGAATCGGGCGCTGAAATGCTTTTGGTTCCCAATGGCTCGCCCTATTATCGGGGCAAGGTGGATGTGCGCCACCAGGTTGCGATCCGCCAAGTTATTGAGACCGGACTGCCGCTTCTGTTTGCCAACCAGCTTGGTGGGCAGGATGAGTTGGTGTTTGATGGTGCCTCCTTTGCCATTGCTACAGACAAGTCGCTGGCTTTCCAGATGAGCCAGTTTGAGGAGACAGTCGTCGTCACCACCTGGAAGCGTCAGGAAAAGGGCTGGGTCTGCGTTGACGGACCGATGTCTAAGATACCGGAAAAGGAAGAGGCTGATTACCGCGCCTGTGTGCTTGGACTGCGCGATTATGTGAACAAGAACGGTTTCAAGAATGTGGTGCTTGGCCTTTCGGGCGGTATAGATTCTGCGATCTGCGCGGCACTGGCGGTGGATGCGCTGGGTGAAGAGCGCCTGCGCGCCATCATGATGCCCTATACGTACACATCAAAAGACTCGCTCAAGGATGCCGAAGACTGTGCGCGCGCGCTCGGCTGCCGTTATGATATCGTACCGATCTTTGAGCCGGTTGATGGGTTCTCCAAGGCGTTGGAGCCTCTGTTCGAGGGCACAAAGCAGGGCATTACGGAAGAAAATTTGCAGAGCCGCACACGTGGCACCATCCTGATGGCAGTGTCGAACAAGTTTGGCTCGATGGTCGTTACCACCGGCAATAAGAGCGAGATGTCGGTCGGCTATGCGACGCTTTATGGCGACATGAATGGCGGGTTCAACCCGATCAAGGATCTGTACAAGATGCAGGTCTATGCCATGTCGGCATGGCGCAATACCACTGTGCCGCCGGGGGCGCTTGGTCCTTCGGGGATGGTCATTCCGCAAAGCATAATCGACAAGGCACCGTCTGCCGAATTGCGACCGGACCAGACAGATCAGGATTCGCTGCCACCCTATCCGGTGCTCGACGATATTCTGGAATCTCTGGTTGAGAACGAGATGAGCGTCGATGAGATCGTGGCGCGTGGTCATGATATCGAGACCGTGCACCGTATCGAGCATCTTTTGTATATTGCCGAATATAAGCGCCGGCAGGCAGCGCCGGGTGTGAAAATCACGCGTAAGAATTTTGGCCGCGACCGTCGCTACCCGATCACAAACAGATTCCGGGATCGCTCGTAAACTGTTGGAATTGCTAAATTAGTGGTGGTTATATGTATATTTGTTTTCGGCTGGACCAGCTATTCTTTGGCTCCCGTTGATTGCGGCGGTGTAATCTCGGGCTAGAATGCAGACCTCTCTTCCTGGCGCGCCTTGCGATGCCAGAACGCATTGGTCGCTCAAATGTCATTTCTCAATTTTCTGTCCCACAATTCCCGTTGGATTGGCGGTGGGTTTTTGCTCACCTTCTGCTCATCCTTTGGCCAAACATTCTTTATCTCGTTGTCGGCTGGCAATATTCGCGCTGAATATGGGCTCAGCCATGGTGGGTTTGGAACGCTTTACATGGTGGCGACGCTTGGCAGTGCTTTGACCTTGCCGCGGCTTGGGCAGATTGTTGACCGCTACAGTGCGCGGCAGGTGGCGCTAATCATCGTACCGCTTCTCGCGCTGGCGATGGTGGGTATGGCGTTTTCACATCATCTGGCGTTGCTGGCGCTCTCGATCTACATGCTGCGGTTGTTCGGGCAGGGGATGATGACGCACACGGCAATGACGTCTATGGGCCGGTGGTTTGCAGCACAGCGCGGGCGCGCAGTGTCTTTGGTGACGCTCGGCCACAATACGGGAGAGGCAGTGTTTCCGCTCCTCTTCGTGGCGCTGGCGGCAGCTATTGGCTGGCGCAATGCCTGGGTGTTGGCAGCTGCTTTTCTGGTCGTGCTGGCATTGCCGATGATTGCAACGTTAATCGCGCAGGAGCGCACGCCACAAGCAAGCGACCCGCTGCCCCGCGTAGCTTATGTCCGCCAGTGGACACGCGCTGAGGTGATGCGCGATCCGATGTTTTATCTGTTGCTTAGCGGTGTGATGGCGCCGGGCTTCATTGCCACTACGATCCTGTTTCATCAGGTCTATCTGGTCGAGCTCCGGGGCTGGTCGCTGGAGGTTTTTGCGGCAAGCTTCGTGGTCAGTTCGTTGATGACGATTGTTTTCGCGCTGATCTCCGGCCAACTGATTGACCGCTTTTCAGGCGTTGCATTGCTGCCGGGATTTTTGATCCCTCTGGCCAGTGCCTGCATTGTGCTTGGTACATTCGACGGTCAATGGGCAGCCTTCGCATTCATGGCGCTGCTCGGCGTTTCCAACGGGTTTTCTTCGACACTGTTTGGTGCGCTATGGCCAGAGGTCTACGGGGTGAAGCATTTGGGTTCGATCCGCGCCATGACGGTCGCCATTATGGTTTTTGCGACGGCCGTGGGGCCTGGACTGTCTGGGTTCCTGATCGATCAGGGCGTCAATTATCCAGCGCAGATCATCACGATGGGCGTTTACTGCATCGCCGTTTCGCTGGTCATGCTGCAGGTATCCCGGCGGCTACACGCGCGCGCTAGTGCGCTGGCAGCGATTTCATGAGGAGCCGGTCCAGCTATGTTGCTGAAAAGCCGCAGATGGAGCAGCGTCATACGTCGAGGCTGAGGATCCTTCTTGGCTTGGTAGGGCGTATCAGGTAGAAGTTGAAATCCGCAGCTCTTGCGCGGGAGGGTGCACATGACCGAAATCGCTTGCTTTTACAGACGGATTTTCAACGCCTGAACTGGATTTTCTGGCACGCGTGCGGGCCAGTGAAAAATTCGGCGGTAGCATCCGATCTGGCAGCGTGAATTCCTTTTGGGACGCGGATCTGTGCGTCGATATATCGAGTCATTTCTGTTCGTTATCGGCAGTAGTTAATCTCTTTTTCAGGACGGGCGCATTCTGCCCGCAGCACATCATGACCGGTTTTTGGAAAAACCTCCGCGGCGGTGCGTTCCGCAGCGTGTTCAAATACTCTGCCATTCACTGGCGGCGCCAGCCTCTGCGGCTTTTGCTCATTGCAACTGCTGTCTTGCTGTCGACAATGGCAGATGTCCTGACGCCCCTTTACACGGGGCGTTTGATAGATGCTGTCGCATCTGGTTCCGCCAACCAAGCTGTTGCGTGGGATGCAGCGGTCAACGCTTTTCTGGTGATCATCGGTCTCGCAGCCGGCGCCATTGTTATGCGCCATCTGGCCTTTAAGAGCATTATCGAGCTGACGCTGCGAATGATGTGCGACATTGCCAGCGACGCTTTTTATCATGTGCAGCGTTTCTCGACCGACTGGCACGCCAACGCTTTTGCCGGCTCGACCGTGCGTAAAGTCACGCGAGGAATGTGGGCACTTGATCTGCTGAACGACACCTTGCTGGTCGCGCTCTTTCCGTCGCTGATCATGCTGCTTGGCTCGACGCTGCTTCTCGGATGGTATTGGCCACTGATGGGGGCAGTGATCGCGATCGGCTCTCTGATCTATATTGCGCTGACCCTTGTCCTGTCTCTTACCTATGTTGCGCCAGCTGCAAGCCTGGCAAATCGCTGGGACACCAAGCTCGGTGGTGCGCTGGCTGATGCCGTCAGTTGCAATGCAGTGGTCAAAGGTTTTGGTTCTGAGGCGCGAGAGGATGCGCTTCTGGCGAAGGTCGTGCAGAAGTGGCGACATCGTACTGGGCGCACATGGAACCGTGGGACGATCAATGGAACTGCGCAAAACGTAACTTTGCTCGTCTTGCGCGCAGCGGTCATTGGCTGTGCGTTGTATCTATGGTCGCGCGAGCGCGCGAGCGCGGGCGACGTTGCTTTCGTCCTTACCTCCTTCTTTGTCCTGCAGGGGTATCTGCGCGATGTGGGCATGCACGTGCGTAACGTACAGCGAAGCGTCAACGACATGGAAGAGTTGGTTGATATCCAGAATCAACCGCTCGGCATAGCTGATGCGCCAGCTGCTGTTGCGATCCGCATCGGTGAAGGAAAGATCGTGTTCGACGATATCACCTTCCACTACGGTCATCACCATGAGCCGCTTTACAAGGATTTTTCGGTCACCATTCACCCGGGTGAGCGCGTGGGGCTGGTCGGGCATTCCGGTTCCGGCAAGACCACCTTCGTGAAGCTCATTCAGCGCCTTTATGATCTGACAGATGGTGCAATCGCGATCGACGGGCAGAATATCGCCGAGGTAACCCAGGCATCTCTTCGCCAGCAGATCGCGATTGTGCAGCAGGAACCGATCCTGTTCCATCGTTCACTGGCCGAAAACATTGCCTATGCGCGGCCAGGTGCGACCATGGGAGAGATTATGGAAGCAGCAAAGCTTGCTAGCGCGCATGAGTTCATCATGCGTCTGCCAAAAGCCTATGGCACGATGGTTGGGGAACGGGGCGTCAAGCTATCTGGCGGTGAGCGTCAGCGCGTAGCGATTGCGCGCGCCTTCCTGGCCGATGCGCCGGTGCTTATTCTTGACGAGGCAACATCCAGCCTCGATTCTGAGTCTGAGGTGCTCATCCAGCAGGCGATGGAGCGATTGATGGTGGGTCGCACAACACTGGTGATTGCGCACCGGCTTTCCACCGTGCGCTCTCTAGACAGGCTATTGGTGTTCGACCGTGGGAGTATTGTCGAGGAGGGAAGTCACAACTCCCTGATCACGCTCAAGGGCGGCATTTATCGCCGTATGTTCGAGCGGCAGGCGCTGGAACTGACCAAGGGGCTGGTTTAGTGCATGCTAGAAACGCAATCCCGCATACTTCGGGATCGCCCGTAAGGACCTGCAGGAGCACTTGATGACAAATCTGCGAACGTTTCTTGGTGCGCTAATTCTGCTCCAGGGATTGAGTGCCTGCGCTGTCGCCCCAACAATTTCAGAAAAGGAGGCTGCAACTCTTGTTGATCGGTTCTGCACCACCCTCATTTCGGGTGTGGCTCACTATGATCCAAACGGGAATGGTGCCTGGCCACCCAACGATCCCAAGGTTTTTGGCCCGCTCCTAACCACCGAGTTGACGTCCTTTATCGGCGAGGCAGACGCCCTGAATGCAGCCTTTGAGGCGAGCACTAAGGAAAAAGGGCCGCTTGGCGACGGCGTACCGTGGAAAGCATATCAGGACGAGGCATCCACCTGCACTCCCGGAGTGATTTCAGGCTCGGCAGAGAAAGCCGAAGTGGAAATCACCTATAGCTTCGAATTGGCTCCGGATACCGGCTGGACCGATGCACTCGTGCTTGTTCGACATGAGGGCGCGTGGCGCATCGACGACATACGTTTTGAGAAGCCCATCTATGGTTCCGGGCTGAGAACAGTACTGTCGGGGGTTCTCGATCAACTGAAGTAATGAGGTACAGCACGTCTGGGCCTGCACTGCCTTCTCCCAATTTTAAAGGATTGTCTTGCTGACGCGGCGGGATATGCAGACCCTGTCCGCCTTGCCAATGCCTTAAGCTTGGTTTACGCCGCCGCCATGACAGTCACCGTACGTTTCGCGCCTTCTCCGACAGGGCATATTCATATCGGCAATGCGCGCACGGCGCTGTTCAACTGGCTATTTGCACAAAAACACAAGGGCCGTTTCATCCAGCGCTTCGATGATACGGACGTTCAGCGCTCGAAGCAGGAATATGCCGATGCGATCCTCTACGATCTGCACTGGCTGGGGATTTTCCCTGATGCCATCGACTACCAGTCGAAGCGATTTGAGCATTACGATGCAGCGGCAAAGCGGTTAAAGTCTGCCGGTGTCCTTTACCCGTGCTACGAGACGCCAGAAGAACTGGAGCTCAAGCGCAAGATCCTGCTGTCGCGCCGCCTGCCGCCAGTTTATGGCCGCGATGCGCTAAAACTGAATGATGCTGATAAGGCCGCGCACGAGGAAGCCGGACGCAAGCCGCATTGGCGTTTCTTGCTCCCCAATTTCGCCGGTGATCCGTTCGCGCCTACACGTACCGAAGTTCAGTGGAGTGATGTTGTTCGCGGTAGTGAGACTGTAGATCTGGCATCTCTTTCTGACCCGGTCCTGGTGCGCGAGGATGGGACATATCTCTACACACTTCCCTCGGTAGTCGATGATATCGAAATGGGAGTCAGTCACATTATCAGGGGTGATGACCATGTCACCAATACAGGCGTGCAGATCGCGCTTTTCAATGCGCTCGGCGCCGAGCCGCCGGCTTTTGGCCACCACAATCTTCTGACCACGGTTTCAGGCGAGGGACTGTCGAAACGCAGCGGCGCATTGTCGATTGCCGGTCTGCGTGAAGCGGGTATCGAGTCGATGGCGGTTGCCTCGCTTGCGGTCCTGCTTGGCACCTCCGAAAACGTCTCAGCGGTGCCGACTATGCCAGAACTGGCGGAAAGGTTCGAACCCGAAGCGACGTCGAAGTCCGCATCAAAATTCGATCCGGAGGAGCTTGGGGTACTTAACCGAGCACTTCTTCATTCTATGAGATTTGAAGACGCGGCGACCCGGCTTCTTGGGCTCGGAATTTCCGGTGACAAAGCCGAACCATTCTGGATAGCGGTTCGTGGAAATCTTGAGACCTTGGGTGATGCGGCCCATTGGTGGCAAATTGTGCAGAACGGACCAGGTGCCGTGGAGGCGCTGTCGGACGAGGATCGCGTTTTCGTGCGTGAGGCGTTCGATCTGTTGCCGGAAGGTCCATGGGACCACGCGACGTGGAAACTCTGGACCGATCAGGTCAAGGAGAAATCAGGGCGCAAAGGCAAAGGTCTGTTCATGCCGCTCAGGCTGGCACTCACTGGACAGAGCTCAGGCCCCGAGCTCGCAGATCTATTGCCCCTCCTGGATCCGGAAGAAATGTTGGCCCGACGACCCTAACCTTGCGGTCGGCCGCTGGCGGCAGAACGGTTGCCGGCTCTTTCGCTTTGGCGGAATCAATCCCTGCAGACGCTGTCGGATCAATGGCGCCAAGATTCGTGAAACTTCCCTGTGTAGTGGTTTCCGATGTCGTCTCGGAAGCCGCCTCGATGCTGGAAAATCCACCGGCCGGTTGACCGGAAGCCATCACAGCAAAGCTTTTGCCAGGATTGCATTCGCACTGCTCTGGCCTTGCGGCGGAGGTGTTCCTATAGAGAAAGGCTGCAGGCAGTTCTGAATAAGGCTTTTCACCGACCAGTGACATCATTGTCTCGGGCGTCTCTTCAGAGGCTTCCTGATAATAGATCTGCACCTCAGCGCCTGGGCACATCGCCTGGCAATTCTGCTGATCGCGCTTGAACTGGCCTTTGGAAGACGATGGCGAGATGGGGAAGTAATAGCCGTCACAGGTACGTACGCACATGGTGCGGTAGCCGCCGAGCGTCTGAACTGCGGGCTGAGCAACCACGCTGCGCGACGAGCCGGGCGCTTTGACCGTGCGAGCCGTTGGCTTTGTCTTTGTCCTGGGTGTCACCGGCTTCGCTGGCTTCGCCTGTTGTTCAGGCTCCGCGTATCGTGCCTTGCGACGCTGCTCAAACAGCGATGTGCCACGATCAGAACTTTCTGCCAACAGGATAAGGCCGGCGGACGGACGGGTGGTGGAAGTGGCGCTCTCTGCGGGAATTATCTGCTGGCGGGCATCAGCCATGGCGGCGCCCGCATTGAGCAAAACAAGCACAGCCAATGCTGCGGCCTTTAAGGCTGCGTGGCTCACCGGTCTCATTGCCCTCGTCATAGTTCCTCCAGGGTTGCATAAAAAATATTCTATACAACCGAATTCCGCCAGTCATGCATCTGCGGACAAAACGCCATCTGCTGCAACCGGTGTCAACCCTGAAGGGTAAATGCTGCTGGCACTCAAACCGGTTTTTGCGCCTGCTGTGCTGCTTCGACCACAGCTAGGGCGGTCATGTTGACCACACCGCGCGAGGTGACTGAGGGTGTGAGGATATGCGCAGGCTTGGCGGTGCCGAGGAGGATAGGGCCTACATGCAGCGCGTCGGTCATTTCTTTGACTGTGGTTAACGCAATATTAGCCGAATCCAGATTGGGGAAAACCAGTAGATTGGCTTCACCTTGGATTAGCGAATGGGGGTTCACCCGATTGCGCAAATGCTCCGAAAGTGCTGAATCTCCATGCATTTCGCCATCTGCCTGAAGTTTTGGGGCGATCCTGTGGAGGATTTTTGCAGCCTCGCGCATTTTCAGCGCGCTGGTGGATTCGCGCGACCCAAAATTCGAGTGCGATAAAAGCGCAGCCTTGGGTTCAAGTCCGAAGCGACTGATTTCCTCGGCCGCTAAAACCGTCATTTCCGCAATTTCTTCCGCCGACGGATCGACCGAAACATACGTGTCGGTAAAGAACATCACACCGCGCTGCGTGATCAGCATCGACAACGCTGACAGGTTGTGATCCTTCACGCCTTCGCGTGAGCCGATGATCAACTGAACGTTGCGCAGATGACGCTCAAAGCGGCCTTCAAGGCCGCAGATCATCGCATCCGCATCACCGCGTTTGAGAGCAAGTGCGGCGATCACCGTATTGTTGGTGCGTACCAGTGTGCGGGCGGCCTCTGGTGTTACGCCACGGCGCCCGCCCAGCTCGATCAGGAGGTCAACGTAATAGCGGTAGCGCGGGTCATCCTCGGGATTGATCAGTTCGAAATCGACGCCGGGACGGATTTTCAGGCCATGGCGCTTCAGGCGCACGTCAATGACATGGGGGCGGCCAATCAGGATGGGTTTGGCTGTACCTTCTTCCAGCACGACCTGCGCTGCCCGCAGCACGCGCTCATCTTCGCCGTCGGCATAAATGACGCGCTTTGTCGTTGCGGCTTTTGCAGCGGAGAAGACCGGCTTCATTACGAGACCGGACCGGAATACGAAGCGGCTCAGGCGATCAATGTAGGCGGACCAATCCGCAATAGGCCGCTTTGCAACGCCGGTATCGCAGGCAGCGCGCGCAACGGCGGGCGCAATGCGCAGGATCAGGCGGGGATCGAAAGGCGAGGGGATGAGGAAATCCGGGCCAAAGACCGGCGTCTCGCCTGAATAGGCGCGTGCGGCGACATCGGATGGTTCTTCGCGGGCAAGCGCTGCAATGGCGCGCACCGCGGCCATTTTCATCTCTTCATTGATTGCCGTTGCGCCGCAATCGAGCGCGCCCCGGAAAATATAGGGGAAGCAAAGGACGTTGTTCACCTGATTGGGAAAATCTGAACGCCCGGTGCAAATCATCGCATCGGGGCGGGCTGCGCGCGCCAGCTCTGGCATGATCTCAGGAGTGGGGTTTGCCAGTGCCAGGATCAGCGGCTTTTCAGCCATTCCAGCCAGAAGCTCCGGCTTGAGGACGCCTGCTGCCGAGAGGCCCAAAAATACGTCAGCGCCGCCAATTACATCCTCCAATGTGCGGGCATTGGTGTCCTTTACATAGGGGTCTTTCCAGCGATCCATCTCCTCGACGCGGCCCTTATAGGCAACGCCGTGACGATCTGTGACCCAGATATTGTCGCGGGTAGCGCCAAGGGAAACCAGTAGATTGAGGCAGGCAAGGGCTGCTGCACCCGCGCCAGAAGTGACGATCTTGATGTCCTCGATCTTCTTGCCGGCAAACTCCAGCCCATTGAGGACGGCAGCGGCTACTATGATGGCGGTGCCATGTTGGTCATCATGGAAAACAGGAATGGCCATGCGGGCCTTCAACTGTTCCTCAACCTCGAAACACTCTGGTGCTTTGATGTCTTCCAGATTGATGCCGCCGAAAGTGGGCTCAAGCGCCGACACGGTTTCAACCATGCGCTCGATGCCCGGCGCATCAATTTCAATGTCGAAGACGTCGATGCCGGCAAATTTCTTGAACAGTACTGCCTTGCCTTCCATGACAGGCTTGGAGGCGAGCGGACCTATATTGCCCAGACCGAGAACTGCCGACCCGTTGGAAATTACGGCAACGAGATTTGCCCGCGCTGTGTAATCTGCTGCCGCATCCGGGTTGTCGCGAATGGCGAGGCATGGTGCTGCCACGCCCGGCGAATAGGCCAGCGCGAGGTCGCGCTGGTTGCCGAGCGGCTTTGTCGCCTGGATCTCAAGTTTTCCAGGCGTAGGATATTTGTGGAAGAACAGAGCTGCTTCGTCGAGGTCGGAGCGCTCTGTTTCCGTTTTCGCATTGGTCATCGCGTACACCCTCATACCTGCCGTAAGCGCGTTCTAGCACGCGAACATGAAAGCGCGAGAGCCGCCGGTGAAAAAGCTCCTGAAAGCCGCTGCCCTAGAAAGCGCTCACGTAAAGTCCACCATCGATTGGCACGTTCTGTCCGGTCAGATACCCGGCGTGGACGGAGCAATAAAATGCGCAGACCTTGCCGAATTCTTCGGGGGTTCCAAGGCGTTTGGCCGGAATGTTGGCGAGCATCTTGTTCTCGTCCTCGGTCATGGGCACGCCTGCGCGGTCCTGTCCGCGCAGGCGCTCAGTGTCGAGCTTGCCGGGCAGTAGGTTGTTGATTGTCACATTGCGGTCGGCAACGGTGCGGGCGACGCCGGCCAGAAACGAAGTAAGGCCAGCGCGTGCGCCAGACGATAGGTCCAGACCGGCAATCGGAAGATAGACCGACAGCGACGTGATGTTGATGATCCGGCCAAAACCCCGTTCGGCCATGCCCGGCAGCACAGCCTGGATGAGTTCGAGTGGCGTCACCATGTTGTTGGTCACGCCTTCAAGAATCTTGGCGCGATCCAGATCCTTGAAATCGCGCAGCGGCGGGCCGCCATTATTGTTGACCAGGATATCCACGTGTGGGCAAGCGCCGAGAAGCTCCTGCTGGACTTCCGGCCTGGAAACGTCTCCGGCGATCTCGGTCACGTTGACGTTGTAGCGATCCCGAATGCTGGCTGCCGCATTCGCCAGTGCTGCGGCGTCGCGGCCGTTCATGACGATGTTGCACCCGGCTTCAGCAAGTGCCGTGGCGCAGCCTAGCCCCAATCCCTTGCTGGATGCACAGATGATGGCATTCTTACTGGAAATTCCGAGATCCATTGATTTCATTCCTGCTGATTGGCGCGGCGAACCTAGCCCGAGCCGGCCAGTCGCGGCAACTGTCACACGCTTGTTGCATGAATCAAGGCATAGCAGCCGCGTCGCAACCGGTTGGAAATCTTTAATGCCCGGCGAGAAGACAAAGAATTTCCGGACGTTGTTCATTTCGGACATCCACTTGGGCTCGAAGCCGGCCAAGGCGGAATTCCTGATCGACTTTCTGCGCTATCACGAGGCCGAGACCATCTATCTGGTGGGCGACATTGTTGATGGTTGGCGCTTACGCCGGTCATGGCACTGGCCGCAATCACATAATGACGTTGTCCAAAAGCTGCTGCGGCAGGCGCGCAAAGGGACAAAGATCACGTATATCGCTGGCAATCATGACGAGTTTTTGCGCAACTTCCAAGGTACCCATTTCGGCGGCATCGTGGTTGCCGACAGGGCGATCCACGAGAGTGCAGATGGTCGCCGCTTCCTCGTTATCCATGGCGACCAGTTCGATTCCATCGTTCATAATGTGCGCTGGCTCGCCTATCTCGGCGACAAGGCCTATGATTTCGCCATCGTCGTCAACCGCATTGTTGCGCGCTTCCGGCGGCTGTTTGGAATGCCGTACTGGTCGTTTTCTTCCTGGGCCAAGATCAAGGTGAAGCAAGCGGTGAATTTTATTAGCCATTTCCAGGATATCGTCGCGGAGGAAGCGCGCCGGAGCCATGTTGACGGTGTTATCTGCGGGCATATTCATCATGCGGCCATCGAGAAGATCGATGGCATCGACTACATCAACACCGGTGATTGGGTGGAAAGCTGCACAGCTGTGGTGGAGCATTTTGACGGGACTATGGAGATTTTGAGCTGGGCTCAGGTGCTGGAGAATCCGGTTGCCGTTACCCCTGATGGGCGCTTCGTGCCCGTGATCCTCGACAGCGCAGCTGCCAAAGCGGCTTGAAATTCATGCAGAAGGCTTTGACCAGAACTAGCGCCAGTACCGCCATTTTTCGGCGTGAGGCAGAACCGGCGTCGCGGCATGCGGTATCGCGGCTCGGCGTGCTGGGATCGTCCGTGCTTGGTTCAACGGGCGCACGCACCGGTCTGAGCGTACGCCTTGAGTCATCGGTGGGTGCCGTACCTGCCGCACCTATTTGGCTGACGAGAAACCAGACACGCGCAAAGCCGGCGCAACCCAGGACGACCTGGCCCGCTTCCAATGGTGCAGGTTTGCGCGCTGGTCTGTGACAAAGTCGGATTTCTGGCCAACTGGTTTCGCAATTCAGGTCGGCGTGATAACGAGTGTCACTGTTCGCACGCTTTCCGGCCCGCAAAAATGTCACTTCCTCCGCTTACCGCCACCCAACGCGTCAAGCCGCACCTGTTTGAAGGGCGGTTGGCGCTCATATTCTTTGCGGTATTCATTTCGCAGGGCGTCTACCTGCCGTATTTTCCGCTTTGGCTGGAAGCTGGAGGCCTGAGCGCAGGGCAGATCGCTGTGGTGCTTGCGGCACCGATGTTTCTCCGGGTCATCACCACGCCCATCATCTGCGCGCTGGCCGATAAGGCAGGCGACCGCGCCGATGTTCTGATCGGGCTTTGTGCTGGCGCGTTGGCGTTGTCTACGGGTTATTTCCTGCCGGTCAGCTACGGCGTCGTGCTGGGCGTGTCGCTGGCGTTGGCAATAGTGTGGACGCCGCAGTCGCCAATCGGCGATTCGCTGGCGTTGTCGGGGGTACGGCGTTTCGGATCGGATTATTCGCGCATGCGGATCTGGGGATCGGTTGCGTTTCTGCTCGGTAATTTTGGCGGCGGGTTGATCCTCTCTCACACAAGCGAGAGTATCGTGCCGGTGTTGATCTCGCTGGGACTTGCAGGCGGACTTGCTGCATCGTTTCTAGCACCCCGACTGGGGCCGCCGCGCCAGGCTTCGCCGCTGTCGCCGGCTGAACTTCCAGATGTCGCGCCTTCGCTGATGCAGCCCTACTTCCTCTATTTCGTTGCAAGTGCAGGGTTGACGGTTGCAAGCCATGCCTTTCTCTACGCATTTGTTTCCATCTATTGGAAATCGCTTGGTATTTCTGATTCCATGGTGGGCATACTGTGGGCATTTTCGGTAGCGGCGGAAGTCGGCATCTTCATGGTATTTACGCGGCTGTTTGGGCCGGTTCCGGCTACCACCACGCTGATCCTGGCAGCAGTTGCGGCGATCCTGCGTTGGGTTGCCTTTCCGCTTGTGTGGCCAATGGGGGCCGGGATCGCCGGGTTTTTCGCCGTTCAGGCACTGCACGCGCTGACCACAGGCCTTATCCTGCTCAGCATGCAAAAGATGATCGCCGAAACCGTGTCGGAGCAACGCACGGGTGCAGCCCAGGGCGTCAATTTTTTCGCCAGCGGTGTTGGGCTGGCGGTCATCACGCTGCTTTCGGGCCCGCTTTATGAAGCTGTAGGCTCCGACGGCTTTTATGGGATGGCGGTGGTGGCTGCCCTTGGACTTGGCCTCGCCATCATGGCGCGGCGTTCAGCCCCACAGCGCGGTCTCTGGCGCTGACACGAGCGATCCCTCGTAGACCAGTCCCGGCACGCGGTCGCGCGCCAGAAGCAATGGCCCGTCGAGGTCTACGAAATCGGCGCCTTGGGCCAGCAAGATGGCGGGTGCCATGGCCAGCGAGGTTCCCACCATGCAACCTACCATAACTCCAAAACCCAGCTCGCGTGCCCGGTCGCGCAGTTCCAGCGCGGCGGTAAGGCCGCCGGCCTTGTCGAGTTTGATGTTTATCACGTCATAGAGATCGGCAAGGGCTGCGAGCCCGTCAGCGGTGTGCACGCTCTCATCGGCGCAGACCGGAACCGCGCGCACAATGCGTCGAAGGATCATGTCTGCGCCGGCGGGCAGGGGCTGTTCGACAAGCGCTACGCCGAGGGCTGCAGCGGCCGCGAGGTTTGCTTCCACGTTAGCGTCGGTCCAACCCTCATTGGCGTCTAGAATGATACGGCTTTGCGGTGCGGCTTCGACGACAGCGCGGATGCGATCGATATCGCCATCGCCTCCCCCGATTTTAACTTTCAGCAGGGGGCGCTGCGCATTGGCGCGCGCCTGTTCTGCCATCGTCTCAGGTGTTCCAAGCGACAGCGTGAAGGCAGTCGTCAGCGGCTTAGGCTGGCCGGTGCAGACCGTTTCAAAAACCCTGCGGCCAGAAAGCTTTGCTTCAAGGTCCCAAAGCGCGCAATCGACAGCGTTGCGTGCAGCGCCGGCAGCCATGATCCCCAAAAGCTCCTGCCTGTCGATGCCGTGGGCAATGTCCTGCGAGGCGGCCCTTATCTCGGCCTCGACGCTTTCCATCGTTTCGCCATAGCGTTTGTAGGGCACGCATTCACCGCGCCCGATCGCGTCGCGGTCGCGGATCTGACAGGTAATAACCTCCGCCTCGGTCTTGGAACCGCGGGAAATGGTGAAGGTTCCGGCAATGGGAAATCGCTCGGCCTCGACGGAAATGTCACGCGCCATATATATCCATCCCTGGAATCAGCCTGATGTGTCGGTGCAAAGTGACAGACATGGGCCGACAGGGTAAGAGTTTTGCATGCCAAACACCGTCAAGGCTGAGCCGGATCGCGCGCAGGATGCCGCCAATGTTCCCCGTGTCGAGGTCATGGAGACCGAGCACGGACTTGCCTGTACACTTTCGGGCAACTGGACCACGCGCGGCGTGCACCTCGTTGATGGTCCTATGCGGGAACTCGAAGCCCGAGCCGATAGCCGACCCATTTCCCTCGACATTTCAGGCATTGGCAAGATGGACACCGCCGGCGCCTGGTTGATTGAGCGGCTGATTTCTTTCGACGGTAGGGAAATTACTCTCACGGGCGAAAGCAAGGCGGCAAGTGTGCTTCTCGGGGCGGTCGGCGATGCCACGCGCGGCAAGCAAGCGCCGGAACCGCCTGCGCATCGAAGTTTTCTAGTGCGCGTGATGGAAGCGCTTGGCCGTGCAGTTTACGCCGCGCGCGATGACTTCGTTGCTTCGATGTACATTTTAGGGTCGACCATTCGAGGCGCCCAGATGAAGCTCGGACGTGGACATGGGGTCAATATCGCGGCGATAGTGTCGCAGATCGACCGTATGGGTGTTGGTGCCATCCCGGTGGTGGTGCTGATGGCCGCGATTGTCGGGGCAATCGTCGCGCAGCAGGGCGCCTTTCAGCTTCGCTATTTCGGGGCAGAAATATTTGTCGTCGATCTTGTTGGCATCCTGGTGCTACGCGAGATGGGCGTGCTGTTGACCGCCATTATGATAGCTGGGCGCTCCGGCAGTGCCATCACAGCGGAAATCGGCTCTATGAAAATGCGTGAGGAGGTCGATGCGCTAACAGTCATCGGGCTAAACCCGGTTGGCGTGCTGGTGTTTCCGCGCTTGGTGGCGCTGGTCATCGCATTGCCATGCCTGACGATTGCAGCAAACTTTGCCGCAATCGGCGGGGCTATTGCGGTGACGTGGGTCTATTCGGGCATTCCACCAGAGGCGTTTATTGATCGCATGCGGTCCTCCATCGATCTGTCGACGATTCTGGCGGGGCTCATCAAAGCGCCGTTTATGGCCATTATCATAGGAATCATCGGCTCGGTGGAAGGCATGAAGGTGGGCGGCAGTGCAGAGTCGCTCGGCCTGCACGTCACATCTTCAGTGGTGAAATCAATTTTCGTGGTGATTATCGTCGATGGCATGTTCGCGATCTTCTACGCAACGATCAATTTTTAGGGCGCCGGATGGACAACTACCAAGCACAGCAAAACGAGCTGCCGAGTGGCGCCGAGGGCGATAACGAAATCGTTCTTTCGGCACGTGATATAACCGTGGCTTTTGACGACAAAGTAGTGCTCGACAATCTGTCGCTTGATATCTATCGGGGCGAAATTCTTGGGTTTGTGGGGGCGTCGGGTGCCGGCAAGTCAGTATTGCTGCGAACTATTTTGGGGCTCAACAGGAAGCGCGGCGGTACCATCCAGCTGTTTGGGATCGATGTCGATAAGGCCAACGATCTGGAACGCATGCGCATCGATATGCGGCTTGGAGTGCTGTTCCAGCACGGTGCGTTGTTCTCGTCGTTGACGGTGCAGGAGAACGTTCAGGTGCCGATGCGCGAATATCTGGACCTTCCCAAGAAGCTGATGGATGAACTGGCATTGCTCAAGATCGAACTGGTAGGCCTTCCGCGCGACGCAGCCCTCAAATTTCCCTCTGAGCTTTCCGGCGGTATGATCAAGCGCGCAGCACTTGCCCGCGCGTTGGCGCTGGACCCAGACATTGTGTTTCTGGATGAGCCCACTTCAGGACTTGATCCCATTGGCGCAGCTGATTTCGACGAGCTTGTCGCCAAGCTGCGCGACACGATGGGGCTCACCGTCTATATGGTGACCCATGATCTCGACAGCCTATTTTCGGTGTGTGACAGGATTGCCGTACTCGGAAATAAAAAGGTGCTCGTTGAAGGGACAGTTCAAGACATGCTTGCCAGCGAGGAACCGTGGGTTAAATCCTACTTCCGCGGCAAGCGCGCACGGCAGCTCGATATGTCTGCGAGAAACTAGGACGCATGGAAACCAGAGCTAACTACGTTATCGTCGGTATTTTTACTCTGGCTGCCATTCTGGCTGCCTTTGCCTTTGTGTACTGGACCGCGGCAATTGGTGATCGAGGGGAGTCGGTCGAACTGCGCGTGCGCATTCCAGGCTCTGCTTCCGGCCTTAGCCGTGGAAGTGCGGTTTCGTTCAACGGCGTCAAGGTCGGTGATGTGCGCCGCGTCTTTATTGATGTCGACAATCCGACCGTTGCCATCGCCGATACAGTGGTGGACCGGTATACGCCAATTACGCGATCCACACAGGCTGATATTGGTTTGGCCGGTCTCACGGGACAGGCGAATATTGAGCTGAAGGGAACGGATTCCAAGGGGCCGAACATTCTGGCCGAAGCGCAGGAAAATGGCACCGTTGCGGAAATCACTGCCAACCCGTCTGCGGTGACCAATCTATTGCAGACGGCGCAGGATATTTTCAAACGCGCCGACAATGTGTTGAATCAGCTCGAAGGATTTGTTGGTGATGCCCGCGGGCCGCTGACTCAGACTGCTATGAATGCGCAGAAATTTTCTGACGCTTTGGCGAAAAATGCCGATGGTATCGACACTTTCCTGACGAGCGTGACATCGCTTTCGGAGGAACTCGCCGGTGTTTCGGGCAAGCTGGACGGTACGCTGGAGGCGGCAGAAGGACTGCTCAAGTCGGTCGACAGAGAAAAGGTAGCCACCATTGTTGGCAATGTTGAAACTTTTACCAAAAGCCTCAGTGACAGCAGCGATGAAATAACCCGGATCATGGCATCAGCCGATGCGACCCTGCAATCAGTGGATGCGCTTTCGAAGAAGGCCACGGATTCTCTTGCCAAGGTCGACAGTGTGGTCGGTGCGGTTAACCCGGAAGATGTGCGTATTGCTTTGGCCAATATCGCCAAAGCCAGTGAAACAGCCAACCGCGCTGCCAGCGATGTCGCAAAGGTCACCGAAAAATTCGGCAAACGCGCCGACGATATCGACCAGATGGTGGGGGATGCCAAACAATTGGCCCAGCGCCTGAACCAGGCTTCGGTGCGGGTCGATGGTATTTTGGTTAAGGTCGACAATCTGCTTGGGTCTGGCCAGACGGAAGGTCTGATGGCGGATGCAAGCCGCACTCTGAAATCGTTCAAGCAGGTAGCCGATACCTTGAATGGGCGGCTTGGCGTCATAACCGATGGCTTTGCGAAGTTTTCGACGCAAGGGCTCGGTGAGATTGAAGCTTTAGCGCGCGACAGCCGCCGTTCGATCACGCGCATTGAGGAAGCTGTTACCGATCTCAGCCGCAACCCGCAGAAGATACTGAGTGGCGGCGAAGGCGAAGTGCGCCAGTATGACGGGCGGGCACGGCGTTGACTTCATCCACCACGAGCCGCAAGAGATTTATGGCAAAACAGAAACAAGAAGGCTCCGGGGGGCTGAACGCTTTGCATCGCGAGAGGAATTCGGATAGGCGCCGCACCAACAGGTTGTTGGCAGGGGGGCTGGCCTTGTTGGCGCTTGCCGGCTGTGCGGCGTTGCCCGGCGGTGGTCCTGCACCGCTGGATACCTACGATCTTTCCGCACCGGCTCCTTCAACGGGTCGCAGCCGCGCCGGCACGCAGGTGCTGATTGCCGAGCCACTGGCGCTGAAATCGCTCGACGGGCAAAATATCGTGATCCAGCCCAGCGCCGGATCAATCCAGTATCTCAAAGGTGCGCAATGGGCCGACCGGCTGCCAAAGGTCGTGCAGGCGCGGTTAGGCGAGGCGTTCCAGCGCTCGGGCAGCTTCAGCGGCGTCGGGACGCCCGGGCAGGGGCTGGCCATCGATTATCAGGTGATCGCCGAAATTCGTGCATTCCAGATCGATGTCGCGGGCGGCAATCGCGCCGAAGTGGAACTGTTCGTCAAGATACTCAACGACCGCAACGGACAGGTGAAGGCCTCCAAAACGTTTACCGCGACGGCGGCTGTTGGTGGCGGGACAGGCAATGAAGCTTATGTTCGAGCGCTCGATTCCGCGTTCGGCGAAGCTGCCGACGCGATCGTGAGCTGGTCGGTTTCAGTGATGTGAGTTTGGCTGCAGTCGAGATGCAATAAAAAAGGGGGGCTCGCAAATGCGAGCCCCCTTTTCGTTGTTCAGATGTTTCGTCTACCGCAGCCGGCCGCTGGCGTGGGCGAGCATGGTATAGACCTTGCCGGTGTCGGATGTGAGGTAGGTTTGCGACATGATGTTGTCGCGGTCGCCTTGTGTCACGTCCTTCAAGAGGCGGTCAAAGTCCTCACAATAGCGGTCCACTGCCGAACGGAACTCGGCGTCTTCCTGGTATTTGCGGCGGATTTCATCGAAGGTCTGCTGGCCCTTGAGCGTATAGAGGCGACGCGTGAAGACATCGCGTTCGCCGCGGCGATAGCGAGCCCACAATTCCACCGAGGCTTCGTGGTCAATGGCCCGAGCAATGTCGACCGACAGCGAGTTCAGCGATTCCACGACATGGAGTGGTGACCGCGGAGCAGCGGTTGGGCGGGGCGCGTCCACAGGGCGGCCGTCGCGGTCGTCGCGGGAGGCGTTGCTTAAAAGATCGCTCACCCAGCCGACAGGGTGTTGCTGGTTGGTGGCACGCGCGGGTGCCGGTGCCGGCACTGGTGCAGTCTGGGCACGAAGTGCAGGCGCCGCTGGGCGGCGTTCCTGAACTGCCGTCGATTGGGCCGGATGCCGGGCCGGCTCTGGCGCGCGCGGCTGGGGTGCAGGCGCTGGTCGCGATGCTGGGCGCGCCTCCGAAACATCGACGGTACGTCCCGACCGAGCCACTATCTCCGAAAGCTCTTTCAGCGCGTTTATTTGCTCGGAAACGGCGCGGCGAATCGCCGTGGTCGATTCCTTCGCCTCAAGCGGCATGTCGAGCACGCCGCGCTTCAGTTCGGCGCGGGTCTGCTCCAGTTCCTCGCGGATGGAGCCGGCCGTGCGGCGCATCTCGTCGGTGGCAGTGGCAAAGCGCTGCGTAGCCGCTTCCACTACTTCCGAGATCGACGTGCGGATCTGGTCGGTGGATTTGCGGGTACGACCCTCGGCGGTCTCCAGTGAGCGTCCAATGATGTCCTCGAAGGAGCGCATCATCGCCTCAATGTCTTCCGACTTCTTGACCAGACCGACAGCCAGATCTTCCAGCGCGTGTTGACGCCCATCGAGCGTTGAAGCGAGGCCCGATTGCGCCGCGCCGAGCAGTTCGGACGCGCTTGAGAGAAGGTTGGAATGTTCTTCGAAGCGACCGGCAATCGCTGCTACATCCTTTAATGTGTGAGATGAAAGGTCGGTAAGGCGTGTCGCGTTGATGTCGATCAGACGGGCAGAGCTTGCAAAGGTCTGTGCTGCCTTCTCAGTGGTCTTGGCGAAGCTTTGCGTGGTTGAGGTCAGACGCTCGTCGACACCGATCAGGTTTTCAGACGCCGTCTCGATGAGCTGGGCAAGCTGAGCGTTGGAAAGCGACAGTCGGTCGATCAGGCCGTTGACGCTTTCGGCAAGGTTCGATTTGGCGCCCTCGACTGCTGTAAGGGTCTCGGCTGTGCGGCTGGCCAAAGCGTTGACCAAGGCGGCGTTCTCGGATCGCAGCCGTTCGGTCGCCTGTAGGGTCGCGTCCTCCAGGCTGCGCTGCAATTCGCCACCGCTCTCGGCGAAACGGGCGACGAGCGGCTTGGCAGTTTCGTCGAGAATGCGCGATATTTCCGTTGAGCGGCTGGCGAGCATCTCATTCAGCTCACGGGTGTTTTCGCCGATCGAGCGCGCAGCTTCATTGGTGCGCTGGCTGATGTGCTGGCCGACAGCTGCAAAAGTCTCGGCTATCACATTTGCGCGCTGAACCAACTGCTGTTCGCTTTCGGTGACATGCTCGTGCAGTTTCTGACCCATCGCTTCGGCGCTTGCCGCAAGGCGGCCTTCGACGACATCTGCATGACCGGAGATGCGCGCGGCGATCTGCTCGACACCTGCTGCAAGCTTTTCGTCGGCAGCCGAAAAAGTTCCGGCGATGGCATCAACGCGCGAGCCGAGCTCGACCGAGGTTTGATGGGTTCGGGCGATGATGCGCTGTTCGCTCTCGTCGAACACGTTGACGATGTCGGCTGCACGTGCCGTCAGTGCGGAGGCCGTTTCCTCGGCGCGGGCGACGATACGGCTGTCGGCCTCCTCAAAGGTCTTGGCAATGGCATCAACGCGCGAGCCGAGCTCGACCGAGGCCTGATGGGTACGGGCGATGATGCGCTGTTCGCTCTCGTCGAATACGTTGACGATATCAGCGGCGCGTGACGTCAGTGCAGAAGCAGTCTCCTCAGCGCGGGCAACGATACGGCTGTCGGCCTCCTCAAACGTTCTGGCGATCTCGACTGCGCGCGCAGCAAGGGAGACACCAGTCTCATCGATCCGAGCGGTTAGCGTAGCCGCTGTCTCGTCAACACGCGACGCCAGGCGCTGGTCTGCCTGCTCGAAGGTGCGGGTGACATCGGTAACGCGACCGATCAGTGAACCAGCGGAATCCATGGCACGTGCGGCGAGGCGCTCGTCGGCCTCGTCGAATGTTTTGGCGATTTCGGCTGCACGAGCGGCCAGTGTTTCGCCACTCAGTTCAGCGCGGCGGGCAATGCGTTCATCGACAGTTTCAAGCGCCTTGTTGGCTTCCTCTCCCAGCGTGGCGGTGATGCCAAGAACTTTTTCGCGCAACGCGCCAGCTACTGCTCCTGCCGAGCGTTCCAGTACGCCGCGCACATTCTCAATGCCGGCAGCAAGCGCGGTTTCCATTGTCGAGGTGCGTTCCTCAATGACGCCAGTCTGGCGGCGGAAGGCATCCTCGATCTTTTCGATATCCATTGCCAGGGCACCGGAAATGTCTTCGCGACGCTCTGTCAGCGTCTGGACATGCGAGATCACGACACCGTCGATAATCGACCGGCTGTCATTGAGTTTTTCCAGATCGGCTTCGAGCGCGCGGGAAAGGATATCGCGGCCTTCAGCGAGTTTTGTAACTTGTCCAGCAACGATGTTATCGATGCCGGCGCGGCTTTCCTGAAGCTTTTGCAGGTCAGCCTCAAGCGCGCGAGACAGGAGATTGCGCCCCTCTGCAAGTTTTCCAACATGAGAGTTGATGGTTTCGTCAACGTGTGCGCGCGCCTGACTCACCTTCTGCATGTCGCTGGCCAGTGTCTCGGACAGCTTCGCACGGCCTGCATCGAGACGCTCCAACTGGCCACCAAGCTCGGCATCG
The DNA here is from genome assembly GCF_015500055.1 of Mesorhizobium sp. NBSH29. Taxonomy (NCBI): domain Bacteria; kingdom Pseudomonadati; phylum Pseudomonadota; class Alphaproteobacteria; order Hyphomicrobiales; family Phyllobacteriaceae; genus Mesorhizobium; species Mesorhizobium sp. NBSH29. The sequence goes on along the minus strand of NZ_CP045492.1, from coordinate 3,056,966 downwards.
ATCGTTGCGCGCTGCTCGGTAATCTTATGAAGATCGCTGTCCAGGGCGCGTGACAGAATGGTGCGGCCTTCGGACAGTTTTTGCAGGTGTGAGCCGATTGCAAGGTCGATCTCGGCACGTCCATCAGCAAACTTTTCGAGGTCCTCGTGAAGGGCAGCTGCCATGCGCTCGCGCGCTTCGGCAAGCTTTTGCGCCTGATCCTCGACAGCAAGGTCAATGCCCGCGCGGGTGTCGGAAAGCTTTTTGATATCCGCATTGATAGCTTCGCCCAGAATGCCGCGGCTGGCTTCAAGCCGGCTGGCGAAATCGGAAGCGCGACTTTCCAGCATCTTCGACGTCGACATGACGATATCGGCCATGTCGGCGCCGATCTGCGCCTTGCCGATGTCGATCATCTCGGCAAGGTTCTGCTTGCTGTTAGTAAAGGTGTTGGCGATTTCGCGTGTGCGCTCGACCAGGGTTTCATTGATCTGGCGGGCGCGTGCCTCAAGTGCAGAATTAAGCTTTTCCGTGCCGGTATCCAGTGCCTCGGCCCGAGTCTGGAATTCGCCAATAAGGGCTTGGCCTCGTTCGGCGAGCGTTTGCTCAATGTTGTGAAGGCGCGACTGCAGCTCGGTGTTCAATGTCTCCGTAGCGCTGCCCAAAAGTGAAACCATGCCAGTGGCACGCTCGTCCAGCATCTGCGACAGCGAGCGCGTTACATCGTCTGTGCTCTGCGTCAGTGTTGCAATACGGGTGTCAAGCAGGCTGGCAAAGGCTTCGCCCGATGTGGTGATGCGGTTGGAAATCGCATCCATGCGACCATCAATGGAATCATAAATCGACATGCCGCTTTCATTAATGCGGTCGATCAGCGTGCCGCCGGAATCAGTAATGGTCATCGAAAGTTTGGTCGAGGCAGCGAGAATGCTGTCGCGAATCATGTCAGTAGCGCCGCCAAGTTCGTCTCGCAGGGTTTCGTGCGCGCCGGAAATGGATGAGCGGACGCGCTCGGCATGTGTGATCAGCGCATCGCGCTCACTGCCCAACCCGTCGACGAGGTTGCGGATGCGAGATTCGTTTTGCGAGTAGGCACGCTCCAGTTCGTTCACTTCGGTGTGGACGAGCGTTTCCAACTCGACAGCACGGGCCAGAGTACGTTCGATGCCTTCGCCCATGGCTGCCACTTCGCGGCGTACCGCTTGTCCCACCATCATGACGCGGTCCTGCGCCATGGATTCAGGTTCGGCAAAGCGCAAGGCAAGCTCGGTCATCGAGCGCGCTGCCATACGCATTTCCTGCGCGCGGCGCATCATCACTGCAAACGCCCAAAACACGACAATCGGAACCAGCGTGGCGATTCCAAGTACGATGAGGTAAGGCCGCGCGACGAATGCCTGGGTAGTGCGGATCTGCCATACTTCTGGACCGAACAGCAGATGCGCCGTCAGCGCGCCGCCGGCGACCCAGGCTAGCGTCAAAAGCGCCACCATCCAATAAATAGCGGAGGATGAGCGGCGGTTGAGGCCATTCAGGGCCGCGCGAAAATCTTTTTCACTCTGGCGGTCATCGTTAGCAGGCGCAAATGATTGCGGGCGATTGCCATTGGCTTCCGGTTTGTTGCCCTTGCCTGCCGGCGGAACAGGTGTAGCGGGCGCTAGGGTTGGCTTTTCTGCAGGCTTGCGTGCCTCCGGTTTGGGCTCGGATCTGGCAATCTTTTCAGGCGCGGAGGAATATGCCGCCGCAGCTTTGCCGGCGCCATTGCGGCTTTCCTGCGCGAGTTGGCTGGCTGCCTCGGAAATCTGTGTTTCTAGATCTTCGATCGAGGCGGCGATATCAAGATCGCCACCCGTCAAATCAAAATCAAGCGCTTCCTCAAGCTCGCGGGCGACATCATTGTCGAGACTCTGTGTCGTATTCGGTTTTCTAGCCATGCCGCCGTTACCCTGTACAAAAAGACGCTGCCGCACCAAAACTGGTTCCTCTGCGACCGCGCGCTTGGCTTAATATGGTCTCATCGTATCGTAGTGGCACACCCCGGCAAAGGGAACTGCGATGTCTCCACATGTATAAAAGTTTAAACATAGGGTTAATATGCAGGTTACCTGAAGGCCTTTTTGTGGCCGTTTTCCGCGCTCTCTTTAGCAGTTCCGCATTAACCCGTTATCCACAGGATAGGCCTATTTTGATCGAAAATGGGCACTGATTTTTAGGAGCCGGCTCAAAAATGGCAACGCTCGATAAGATCGCGCCGGTGTTGGACAAACCCGGGGGCGAATCATGTGGTGCCGCGCGGGTGAGACCAATCGACATGCATCATCTGGCCCACCAGACCATGGGCGATCGGGCGCTGGAGCAGGAAGTACTGACGCTGTTTGTCAGTCAGGCGCTCAGCGTACGAGATCGGATTCTTCAGGCTTCACGTGATGAGCGGTTTAAACTTGCGCATGCGCTCAAAGGCTCAGCTCGTTCGATTGGCGCTGGCGCGGTGGCAGAATGCGCCTCTTCCATTGAAGCCGATCCGGGCAATAAAGCCGCGCTCAACCGGTTGGGAGCCCTGATCGACGAAGTTCGCGATTTTGTCGCAGCCATCAACCGATAGATGACCGGAACTGCGCATGTGCTGCTGTTGACATGCGCGGCGGACCCATTATGTGCGGGTGACTTTTCGGGCACCGGGACTACCGCATGACCAAAATCACTTACATTGCTTTTGACGGTACGAAATTCGACGTTGAGGCAGAAAATGGCTCGACGGTGATGGAAAACGCGATCCGTAACGCCGTACCTGGCATTGAGGCCGAATGCGGAGGCGCCTGCGCCTGCGCGACCTGCCATGTCTATGTCGACGAGGCGTTTGCCGCCATTGTCGGCCAACCACAGGTGATGGAAGAGGACATGCTCGACTTCGCCTTTGACGTGCGGCCGACATCCCGCCTGTCGTGCCAAATCAAGGTGCGCGATGAACTTGACGGGTTGGTGGTTCAGATTCCCGAGCGGCAGGGCTAATTTTCCTCGCCTGACATATGATGGACAACCGCTTTTGCGCGTTGGCCTGCTGGCCTTGTAGCTGGCGTTCTGAAACACTCAGCGCCGGGAGCCACTTTCTGCCGGGTTATACGCATGAGCATCACCAAAACTGACGTCATCATCATCGGGGCAGGGCCGGTTGGCCTTTTTGCCGTGTTCGAACTCGGTCTATTCGACATGAAGTGCCATCTGATCGATATTCTCGACCGGCCGGGCGGGCAATGCGCCGAGCTTTATCCAGAAAAGCCGATCTATGACATTCCCGCCTGGCCAAAGATTTCAGCGCAAGGGCTGGTCGACCAGTTGATGGAACAAATTGCGCCGTTCAACCCGCAATTCACCTTCAACCGCATGGTTTCGGGTATGGAAAAGCTGGAAGACGGGTCATTTCGCGTCACCACCGATGAAAATGAAGTGTTTGAGGCGAAAATCGTGGTGATTGCCGCTGGCGGCGGATCCTTTCAGCCGAAGCGTCCGCCGATCCCGGGAATTGAAGCCTTTGAGGGCGAGAGCGTGTTCTATTCGGTGCGCCGGATGGAAGAGTTCCGTGGCCATGACCTGCTGATTGTTGGCGGGGGCGATTCGGCGCTTGACTGGACGCTCAACTTGCAGCCGATCGCCAAGAGCGTGACGCTGGTGCATCGCCGTGCCGACTTCCGCGCGGCACCCGATAGCGTCAACAAAATGTATGCCATGCAGGAAATGAAGCATCTCGACTTTCAGGTAGGACAAGTGACCGAGCTGAAAGGCGAAGGCGCGCAGTTGTCGTCGGCGGTCATCAAGGGACCGGATGGCGATGTCGAAATTCCGTGTACGCGCATGCTGCCCTTCTTCGGGCTCACCATGAAGCTTGGGCCGATTTCGGAATGGGGGCTAAACCTCCATGAAAATCTTATACCGGTGGATACAGAAAAATTTGAAACATCGGTGCCCGGTGTTTTCGCCGTGGGGGACATCAACTGGTATCCCGGCAAGCTAAAGCTGATCCTGTCGGGTTTTCATGAGGTCGCATTGATGGCGCAGGCGGCAAAGCGCATCGCCAGCCCGGGCGAACGGATCGTGTTCCAGTACACTACCTCGTCAACGAGCCTGCAAAAGAAGCTGGGAGTGACCTAACCATCTGAATCAGCCGCCGTTGGCTTTCGCCTTGGCCGTTTCGATGCGCTCCATGCGGTAACGCAGCAGACGCACGATGCGGCTCTCAAAGTTGATGCCTTCGACTTTGTCGAATTGCTCCTGCGCCCGGTCATGCGCCGCCAGCACCTTTTCGGAGATCGTCTTGGCCTTGGCGGCCGCTTGTTCGCAGCTCTTCTGGCGGTATATACCCTTCAGTGCGTCTTCCAGCATCCGGGCATGGTTCTTGGCGATCACGATGTGGCTTTCCTCGTGGCGCTTGATGTCAGCAGATAGGGTGTCCCAGATCAGTCGCGTCTCGCCGTCGGAACGGCTGCGCTGACGCCAGCGGGGCAGGATAACCTTGGCCTTCACGCTGACAGACGCCTTGACTATGGTGCAGTGTTTGCCGCTGTCGGAATAGCCGAGCCGCGTGGTAAATTCGACCTGCGTAGCGCCTGGATGCCGGTTGCCAGTGCTCTGCACATGCGGCCCGTGACGGCTCAGCTCCTTTTCGATTTCAGCTAGCGTATTGCCGCCAATCGAAAAGTAGCTGTAAGTCTTATTAAGGCTTGCGGCGCCCGCCGGAATCGATGCGCACAACAGAGCAGTCAGACAAACAGCGTAGGCAACACGTGGTAGCATCAGGATTGAGCCTCAGTTTCCGGGACCATGCACTACCACCTCTCGCCCCACAATTAAAACCACGTAACGCTTGTAAAATACCGCAAAGCTTGCACATTTTGAGATCGCGCCATGCGTGTATGATTCTGTCATGCAAGTTTCAGATTGCACCCTCTGCCGAGTCCATAGTCTTGATGTCTAGGCGATTGGACGGCATGACAGCGCGCGATGTGGGGAGAATTCTGCAATGAAACGCTGGCATCTGGCGCATGGCCGCCATCTGGAGGTTGACGAGAAGGCGTCAGTGATGGGCATCCTGAACGTAACGCCTGACAGCTTTTCCGATGGGGGACAGTTCGTAAAGGCGGACGACGCAGTCGCGCGTGCTTTGCAGATGATGGACGAAGGCGCAGCCATCATCGACGTCGGTGGCGAATCAACTCGCCCCGGTGCTCTGCCGATTACTGCCGTTGAAGAGCAGGCACGTATCCTGCCAGTGATCAGAGCGCTGGCAGTGCTCGGCAGAGTGATCATCTCGGTCGATACATATCGCGCGGAAACAGCTGCGTTGGCGGTCGCCGCAGGGGCTCATATAGTGAACGATATCAGCGGCCTGGGGGGCGATGCAGCAATTGCGCGCGTGGCCGCGGAAACCGGTGCGGGACTTTGCATCATGCATACCGGGCGCGACCGGCAAAAGCTTGCCGATATCATCGAAGACCAATTTCTGTTTTTGCGGCAATCTTTGGAGATCGCGGCGAATGCTGGTGTCGCGAAAAATCAGATAGTGCTGGATCCGGGGTTCGGATTTGCTAAGGACGGCGCGGAAAATATAGCGCTGATGGCGCGATTTTCAGAGCTTTTGCCGCTTGGTCACCCGTTTATGGTCGGGACGTCTCGTAAACGGATGATCGGCGAGCTCACAGGGCGTGATGCCGGCGGCCGTGATGCAGGAACCGCAGCTACCAGTCATTTTCTGCGGCTCCAGGGTGCGGTGCTTTTTCGGGTCCATAATGTTGCCATGAACGTGGATGCGCTGGCGGTGGCTGATGCTATGCTGAAATTCTCAGGGGAAGCGAAGAATGCCTATTAGAGGTTTGAAATATATTTGTTTTTACCGGTCGGCGGAAAAACGTTGGGCGCGGTGCGATCTTGAGCTCTAGAACGGAAAGGGTATTTCTCAGCCTTGGTGGAAATCTCGGTGACCCCGCCGAAGCAATGGCCACAGCGCTTGCTATGCTCGTTTCAGATCCCAAAGTTCGGGTCGTCGCGGTATCGTCGCTCTATCGCACGCCGCCCTGGGGGAAGATTGACCAGCCTGATTTTCTCAACGCAACAGCCGAACTCGCGACCGAGCATGCTCCGCGCGCACTGCTCGAACGATGCCTCCGCGCGGAACGGCGGCTGAAACGAGTTCGTGCCGAGCGTTGGGGGCCGCGTCTCATTGATATGGATATTTTGGTGTATGGGGACCGTACGCTGCACGAGGATGGTCTGGAAATTCCACATCCGCGCATGCTCGACCGTGCTTTTGTGATGGTGCCACTGGCCGAAATTGCGCCTGATTTCGAGCTTTCGGGGAAGTCCATCCGCGCGCATGTTGCCGGACTGGATGTTTCTGGCATCGACAGGTTGCCAGATCCGGACTGGTGGCGACGGTAGGAGCCGTCTATTTTTTTGCGATAGACCCTACGGCAGTGCTGTCAATCCGCTTGAGGCCCATGCCGATCACCGGCACCATCTGTTTGCCGACGCGTACCGAGATGGTAACATTCAATGTATTGTTGTCGGGCAGTCGCGCAAGCATGGCGCCTTTCAGCTGCGCGCGGTTGAGCGACAAAATAACCTTGTCGCCGTCTACATTACCGGCGATCACGTCCAGCCCCTTGCCGGCAGCGCCGTCCATAAATTTGCCCTTGTAGGTGCGCCCCGCCCGTTCGATGCTCGCGCTCATCTTTTGTGTGAACACGCCCACGCGGCAGGCTCCGTCGAGTGACATGCCAGCCTTGGCGGCCGGCGTGGCGCCGGTAAAAGTGCAGTTGAATTTGGTGCCTTTGTATTTGCCGGCGATGATCTCTCCTGGTCCGGCCCATTCGCCTTCCACCGAGTGAAAGAACGTCTTGTCACTTTCGTCGGCAGCGATTGCCGACGTGACGGGTGCCGAGAGTGCCAGAAGCGGCAGGAAGGCGAATAGCAATGCGCATTTCATCAAGGAACACCCGGCAACGGAGACTGGAAACCAACGTATAGACCATGGCGAAGAATGGTTAATGCTTCGTCTATCGCAGGGTGAGTTGCTTTCCAGAACCGGTGAAGCCCTAACTGTGTTTCCTGCGGTCGTCGGTCTGGCGTGCGGTCGCAAATGTGGTGAGTGCAGACAGGAAATCACCAATGCCGGGGCGCTTTACGGAGGCGAAGGGTAGGGGTCTCGCCGCTTCCATGGCAGCCAGCCCGATGCGTGCCGTCATCATGCCATTGACGATGCCTTCGCCGAGTTTTGCAGAGAGCTTTGCCGCCAGCCCGTGGCCTACAATTTGCTGGACTATGCTGTCGCCCATCGCGATGGATCCGGTGACAGCCAGATGTGCCAGCACACTGCGCGCCAGACGGAAGAAACCCAGAGTACCCGGCCTTCCACCATAAAGCTCCGACAGACGGCGGATCAGCCGCCCCGCTTCGAACATGACATAGCCGACATCTACAAGCGCGCGCGGGCTGACGGCGGTGACGAGCGAAACGCGCTTGGCAGCGTCGAGAACCAATTGTTTGGCGCGGGCATCAAGGGCGGAGAGAAGTTCCACCTCCGCGAGGCGCACCAGGTTGGCGCCGTCGATGATGTCACCGCCAAGGTCGGCCATGGCGCGTCGGCCGGCGGCGGTCTCGGGCTTGGCAGCAAGAAAGCTGCTCAGATCATCGACCAGCGCGCGCGCTGCTTTCGGGTCATCGCTGGCCAGCACCCCTGCGCCGCGCTCACGCAGGCGCTCCACCGATGCTAGCCGCGACAAGGCAAGAATTTCGCGCAGCAGGAGAACCAGTAATGCAGCGACTGCCAAAGCTGCCGCAACCACCGCCAGCCAACCCAGCCAGTCAGCCCGACTGAAAAGGTCCCGGATCAGCCTGTCCGTCCACAGTCCTAGCGCCAGTGAAACCAGCACCCCAAGGGCACCAAAGAACAATGCGGCCAGCCGCGAACGATGCATTTTTGTTGGCAAAGCAGGCGGCGGCACAGCAACTGCGAGGTCCGGCTCGTCGAAGATGTCGATCACGTCCATAGTGACGATGGGTTTTAACGCGCGCGGCTTGCGCTGCAACTCAGTGTCTGCCGAGACTTTTGCCGGGTGGAGTTCGGTCGGCAGACGGAAGGCCGCGGGTTTTCGGTCCTGGCTCATGCGAGATGATCTCCGATCAGGAACTGAAGCGCGCGATCTAGCCGGATATGGGGCAAGGAGAGTGTCAGGCCCTCAGCGGTTTTCTCCAGCCTGGGAGGGCGAAAGCGTACGAAACGCAGCGCTCTATCGGTGCTCGGTTCGCCATCCTGATCAAACAGCGCGTTGATGTTTTTAGGAAGATCGCCTGGGAAGACCGCAGTCTCGGTTTCACCGTCGAATTTCTCGCCTCCAATCGTCTCGCCAGCAAGCGGCGTGCCAATGATCACTGGTAGCGTCTCTCGGCCCTGCTTGACGGTGCCTTCGCGCGTGGCACGGATCGCTGCCATGGCAAGAACATCTACCTTCGCGCCCGAAAAGCTGGCCCGATCCACGGCCCGGTCGGCCAGTCTTCGTACAATCGCCTGCAGCCTGTCATGGCTTTCGTGGTGCAGGTGATCCGCTTTTGTTGCCGCAATGAGGATACGGTCGATGCGGCGGGCAAAAAGGTCCGTGAGAAAACTCCCGCGTCCGGGTCGAAAACAGGCAAGAATTTCCATCACGGCGCGTTCCAGATCGGCCACTGCGCCCGGACCAGCGTTTAGCGCCTGCATGGCATCGATCAGTACGATCTGTCGGTCGAGCCGGGCGATGTGTTCGCGAAAGAAGGGCTTGATCACGTGGGTTTTGTAAGCTTCGTAGCGGCGCTCCATCATGGCGTGAAGCGAGCCGGGTTTCGTACGGCCTTCACCGAGACCCGGGAGGGGTGCAAAGGTCAGAGCCGGTGACCCTTCAAGGTCTCCCGGCATCAGGAAGCGACCGGGCGGAAGCGTTGAAAGCGCGCGCTGGTCATCCTTGCAGGCTTTCAGATAGGTTGCAAAGCTCTCAGCAAGCGCGCGTGCCATCATTTCGTCAGCCGGGGCGGTGGCATCGACCGTTGCCGACAGGTCGCGCCAGGGCTGAGAGAGATCGGCGCGCACATCATGAACGGCCATCTCGAACGCTTCTGCCGAAAATGTCGTGTAAGATTTGCCCAGGAGCGGCAGGTCAAGTAGCCATTCGCCGGGATAGTCAACAATATCGAGCGACAGTTTTCCTCGTGAAAACAAACGGCTCCAGCCGGAGGCGCTTTCATATTCGATTGTCAGGCGCAGTTCGGAAATGGCGCGGGTGGAATCTGGCCATAGCCGGCTCTCCAGAAGTGCAGAAATGTGATCCTCGTACTGGAAGCGCGGCACTGCATCGTCGGGCTGCTCCTCCAGAAACGCGCGGGCGATGCGTCCGGATTTTTGCGCCTCGAAAAGCGGAAGCCGCCCACCATGAACCAGATTGTGCACCAGCGACGAAATGAACACGGTTTTGCCTGCGCGCGACAGCCCGGTGACACCCAGTCGAAGCGAGGGAGACATCAGTCCGGTGGCGCGGCCGGCCAGTGTATCCAGCGCAATCAGCGCCTCGTCGGTGTAGCTCGTGAGTGTTGCCAAATCTGAAATACTCCGAATGGGTATCGGTGACCCCGATATAGGCATCGACGCCGGCATTGGAAATGACGGAGGCGCACAAGACTATACAGCGCGATCGTGCTGCGGGGATAAAGTGGAGCACTGTCCACCGGCCTAGTAATCCGCAGGTGTTAGAAACGCCTCCAGGTACCCCTTGCCCGGAGCGGCATCTGTGAGCGTGGTGTCAAAGCGGAACACCGCCAGCCCAGCGGTGGGAAAGCCTCTCAGGATGGATGCGCGCGCACTCTCTTCGCCGTCGCCGGTCAGCGCCATGCCGAGATCTTCCATCATCGGGTTATGCCCGACCAGCATGAGGCTCGAATGCTCGCCGCCATAATCGTTGACCAGAGAGAGATAACCCTGAGCATCCTCGCTATAGAGCGCCTCCAAGTAGGAAACGCGGCGGCGATCAATGGCCGAATGGGTCAACAGCCCGTGCAATGTGTCGCGGGCCCGCACAGCGGCCGAACACAAAATAACGTCTGGCGTATAGCCTGCCATTCGCATGGCTGCGCCGGTCGCCACTGCGTCAGCCGCCCCGGCTGCATCCAGAGGCCGGTCAAAATCGCGCATGCCTGGCGCTGCCCAGCCGGCTCGGGCGTGTCTGAGTAGTAAAAGTCTCGCCATGATCACCGCCTAGTAGGTCCTGCACACGGTTTTGTGTAAAGCGCGTGGGACGATCCCGCAATACAGCCTTGACCGTGTGTCGATCGCACAGAAACCCTCTGATCGGTTGATTTTCCGCACAGCTGCCTACACGTTTAACGTCACTCGCAGGAAAACCCGGATGCAACCCTTGCGATGATTTGTTCTTGTGCGCTGCATGGTCGCCGAATATATAGCGGCCAATATTGGTGGTTGGGATAGTGAGTCGAATGAACGCAGTCGTCGATGCCAATTACATACCCACGGAAGACGAGCCGTTTATGAACGAACGGCAGAAGTCATACTTCCGCGCAAAGCTTGTCTCTTGGAAAAACGATATTTTGCGTGAAGCGCGCGAGACGCTTGAGATATTGCAGCAGGAAAACGCAAACCAGCCGGATCTCGCCGACCGCGCCTCTTCGGAAACGGATCGCTCGATCGAACTGCGCGCGCGCGATCGCCAGCGCAAGCTGATCTCCAAGATCGATTCCGCGCTCGCGCGTATCGATGAAGGCACCTACGGTTTCTGTGAGGAAACTGGGGAGCAGATTGCGTTGAAACGCCTTGACGCCCGCCCCATTGCAACCTTGTCGATCGAGGCACAGGAAAGGCATGAGCGCCGCGAAAAGGTTTATCGCGACGATTGATGTCTGATGGGCGTTGATTGGTTGAACATAGGGGCCTGCAGCAATCTGCGGGCCCCTATTTTGTCCTATTGCGCGCTATCGTAGGTGTAGGACGCGCACATGTCCTCGTCGCTTTGCGGGGGTTCTTCACCGGTGAAGACTGCGAGCGCCACGAGGCCACTGGAGCTTTCCCAATTGGCGACAAAGGTTACGTCGCCATTGCCGCACAGATTGTTGCCGTTTTCCAGTTCCGGGTCTGATGGTGTTTTCACGCTGTAGACCGAAGCCGGGACAGAGGCGCCGTCGACGACAAAATGATCCGCCACCAGTTCGCCGAACTCCAGGCTCTCGCCATTGGCGAAGGTAATGGAGAAGTCGTCGAGCTGGATATCGCCAGTGATGCTCATCGCTGTTTTGCTCACCGCGATGTAGCTGTCGCCTGGCTGGTAGGCGAAGCTGGAAGCCGCGCAGAGCGTCGCTGCGATGAACGTGGCAAGGGGAAGGTATGATCTCATGGCAAAATTCCTTAGCGCTTGCTCGAAAGCTCGCCCAACAGCTTGGTCATTTCGTCTTCAAGCGACATGTCTGGGCGTGCAGGCGCGCTTGCTGATGGTGTCTTGTCGAGGTTTATCTCAAGGTTATGTGCCAGCGTCTCATCCAGCTTGTCACGGTCCGGCTGTTTTGCCACCACAACTGGGGTAGGCCGCGGGGCGGCGGGGGTAGCTTGAGGGGCGGGTAAGATGCGGGCCGGTGCCGGGCGCAGTTCCGGCGCTGCCGCCGTCGCCGGACGCACCGGCTGCGGCGCAACCTGACGCTGCGGCAAGCGCTGCACCTGGGCGGTGGGATGCTGCGCGCGGGGCGGCTCGGGTCGATTTGCGGGGGCAGGGACGACCTCGGATATTCTTTGGTGCTCCTGGCGCGGCTGGTTGTCATGGTCTGGAGATTGCAGTGCGCGCCGCTGCTGCACGTGCATTCGGATATCCTGCTCCACCACGACGTCGGTCGGGCCGCCGATCAGGATGAGGTGTTCGACATCGTCGCGGCGCACCAGCACCAATCTACGATGGCTGTCGACAGCTGTCGCGTCCATCACCGCCAGTCTTGTCTTGCGGTTGCGTCCGCCCGCCACGAACGTGCCGAAGGTCAGGCTTCGAAAGACCTTGATGGCGAGCAGTACGAGCACAAGAAGCAGCAGCGCGCCGAGCGTCCATGCAAGCGCTGCCGTATATCCCGGACCTGCCAGTCCATCCAGCCATTCTCGCATCGCCAAGCTCCTCGGAATTTTCCCCTGGCGCACTCTATGATGGTGGCGTGACCAACCGCAAGTTCCCATTCGGTTGCAATGCGATCTGATTTAGCGCCGCATGCGGTGCGCTGGCGTCTTTTTCCCGGGCTTTTTCAGCGCAGGCCTTTTCGTGGCCGGAAGAATATGATTCAACCGCACCACGTCAGGGGACACCGGAGTGCCGGGAATCACAGGCAGACAGGATGGCGAGGGAAACCCGCAACGACTTTTACCCGGCGCCCATCGTCGATGAGAATATGCGGCCCGGCGTTATCGCGCGGCTCGTGGTGTTTATCGTCGTTCTGACTGGCTCGGCAATTATATTTGGCATCTTCCGGCAACGGCTGGGAGATCCGTTCCTGCTCGGCATGCTTGGTATCCTGGCGATGATCGGCGTTGGCTATCTGTTTGCCACGGCAGTTGGCTTCATCCAGATCGCGCCGCGCTCCACCGCAGATGAATTGTCGAAGTCCTATGTGGATTCCATGACGCATGGGCTGATTGTCACCGATGTCAAAGGGCGTGTGGTCTACGCCAACCGTGCGTACGCGACGATGACGGGGGCCACGACCGCAGCTGACGTCAAAACCGTGGAGGGTCTGCTTTCGGACGCGCCCGAGGCATCGCCGGTGATCTATCGGCTGGCGTCGGGGCTGCGCGACGGCCAGTCGGGTGACGGCGAGTTCCGCATGCAGCAATCGATACGGCCGGGTTCCGATGCCGGAGCGCATTGGTACCGGGTGGCAGCGCGCGCCTTCAACGTGCCGACCCAGCGCCAGCCGCTTCTGGCGTGGCAGCTCGCTGATATCTCGACCGAGCGCGCCGAGCAGGAGCGATTTTTCCTGGACCTGCAAAAGGCCATCGATCATCTCGACCATGCGCCGGCAGGCTTCTTTGCTGCCGACCAGGAGGGCCGCGTCACCTATATCAACGCAACGCTTGCCGAATGGCTGGGGCTTGACCTTGCCTCGTTCACGCCGGGATCTACCAACCTTGCTGATATCGTCGCCGGCGATGGCATTGCGCTGGTGCGCGCTGTCAAAGCCGATCCGGGCACGACACGCAACGCAGTAATCGATCTCGACCTTTCTACAGTCAAGGGCGAGGCGCTGCCGGTGCGCTTCATGCATCGCGTCAGCGCCACCCGCGAGGGTGCGCCGGGCCCTTCGCGAACCATTGTTCTGAACCGCACCCAGGGCGAGGATTCGTCGGCAGATCTGCGGGCTGCGGAAGTTCGCTTCACGCGCTTCTTTAACTCGACCCCGATGGCTATTGCCGGCGTCGACCATGATGGCCGCATCCTGCGGACCAACGCGCCTTTTCTGTCGCTGTTCTCGACCGTCGTGGACCGCGATGCTGTGGACCGTCGTGCGCGCCTTGACAGCGTCATCCATGAGCGCGACCGGGCGGCCTTCCAGGCGGCACTCGACAAGGCAAAATTGCGGCAGGCAGAAATCTCGCCCATCGATACCATGCTGCCCGGCAATGACGAGCGCCACATCCGTTTCTACGTCAACGCCATTGTCGATGCTGCCGGTGCCGAGGGCGCCGAGGAAGCAGCGATCGTTTATGCCGTCGAAACCACCGAGCAAAAAGCACTCGAGGGCCAGATGGCGCAGAGCCAGAAGATGCAGGCGGTCGGACAGCTGGCAGGCGGCATCGCGCATGACTTCAACAACGTGCTGACGGCGATCATCATGGCGTCGGACCTTCTGCTGACCAACCATCGGCCATCTGACCCGTCCTTCCCGGACATCATGAACATCAAGCAGAACGCCAACCGCGCTGCGTCGCTGGTGCGCCAGCTTCTGGCCTTCTCGCGCAAGCAGACGCTGCGGCCGGAGGTGCTGAACCTGACCGATGTTCTGGCCGACCTCCGGATGCTGCTGCAGCGGCTTGTCGGCACCGACATCAAGCTCAAGGTCGAGCATGGGCGCGACCTGTGGCCGGTGCGCGCCGATATCGGCCAGTTCGAACAGGTGGTAGTCAACCTGGTCGTCAATGCCCGCGATGCGATGCCCGGGGGCGGTGAGATTACCGTGCGCACGCGCAATCTGCCGGCGGCCGAATGCGCGTCCTTCGGCTTCCGCGAACTTGTGGACGCCGACTATTCGCTGATCGAGGTTGAGGATGGCGGCACCGGCATCGCGCCGGAGGTGTTGAAGAAGATCTTTGAGCCATTCTTCACCACCAAGGATGTTGGCAAGGGCACCGGGCTCGGCCTGTCGATGGTCTATGGCATCATCAAGCAGACCGGCGGCTTCATCTATTGCTCGTCGGAAGTGGGCAAGGGATCGGTGTTCCACATTTTCCTGCCGCGCCATATTCCCGAGGCGAAAACTGCCGGCGAGGTGGTCGCTGCCGCGCCCAAGGTTCAGGATACGGCAAAGGACCTTTCGGGTTCGGCCACCGTGCTTCTGGTCGAGGACGAGGATGCGGTGCGGATGGGCGGCGTGCGCGCGCTCCGGTCGCGCGGCTATACCGTCCACGAGGCATCTTCTGGCGTCGAAGCGCTGGAGATATTCAACGCGCTCGAGGGCAAGATCGACATCGTCGTCTCCGATGTGGTGATGCCCGAAATGGACGGCCCGACGCTTTTGGGCGAATTGCGCAAGCTGCAGCCCGACATCAAGTTCGTGTTCGTCTCGGGCTATGCCGAGGATGCTTTTGCCAGAAACCTGCCGGAAGAAGCGCAGTTCGGCTTTCTGCCAAAACCGTTTTCGCTCAAACAGCTCGCCACCGTGGTAAAGGACGTGCTGGAAGGCTGATTTGTCCTGGCCGGGCGGTATTTGCAGCGTAACACAGTGCCGGCGGAGGTGAATAAATGCTGCGTGTCGAACAGTTCGTCATCGATGAGATCTACATCCCGACGGCGCGGCGCAAGACGCTGCACCCGGACACCGTGCGCACGCTGGCCGAGGACATCCTGGAAAACGGCCTCACACAGCCGATCATGGTGCGCCATGACGGCAAGCGGTTTATCCTTGTGGAGGGGCTGCACCGGCTCGAAGCCTGCAAATGGCTTGGCGAGAAAACCGTCGCTGGCTACCGCGTCCAGGCCCGCCGCCATTAAGACATTTCCCGCGTGCGGACAGCCCTTGAACCCTGTCCCCGAAATGCAAGCTCTGGCTGTGAGAAAATCCGGTCTCGCGCAAGCCTCGCGCGCTAGCCTCGAATCAGGCATAGTGTGCCTGGAACTGCATCGAGAGGGACAGCGATGCTTCAAGATATTGACGACAGTGCAAAACAACGGCTCACCGAGCCTGCCGATATTCTCCACGCCATTCTGCTTCTGGTCGATCGCGGCTGTCCGGTGGACCTGCTGATCGTGGAAATGACCAAATATTTCTACGTCGACCTTGATGCCTTCGAGGCTGTGCTGGACGCTGAACAGGACCATTTCAGCGACGCTGCCTGACGTGGTTTTTGAATTTCTCTTTGGGGATTTTCGGTGTTGGCCGCGCGCATCAACAGCCACGCGCGCCGCATCCCGCAGCGTAGCGCAACGTCGTTCCCCGGAAAAAAAAGTACAAAAATAAAAGATCATGACGTGTCTGGGCGGGCCAGCGCGTCGAAGGCGAGACCGTGCAGGTCTGTCAGGGTGGAAAACACGTCGTGGCTCTGGCGCCGTCGCGTGCCGGGTGGCGGGCCGTTGCGTATCGGCCAGCGGCGTTGCTTCTTTTGCTGGATGACGGCTGCCTGCCGGCGCGCGAAACGCATGGCCTGGCGCGGCAGGTCCTCCAGCGTTGCATGAAGGCCGCGCAGGCGCAGCACCAGATTTTTGGCATCAAGCGCATCGTCAAAGGCCGGTGCGCGGCGCGGCGCGATGACAAATGGCACGGTGACGCCGGGCAACGAGATGCGCGGCACGCTGCCGGCTGCGGCCCGGCGCAACATATGCAAACGCCGCGGCGGATCGAAGAGCGGCAGGCTTTTTGCCAGTGGTGCGGGCCGCGATGGTGCGCCTGCCGCGGCCAGCCGCACCCCGGTGCCGCCCGGCCCACGCAGGAACAGCGCTGACGATGTTGGGCACATTCTGTTCCGCACTGCCTGCACCACAAGCCCGCGCGCCATGATGATGATCAATCGGCGCGTCGCCCATTCAGCTGGCCGCAACAGCCGCAACACGGCGCGGTGCAGATGGCGGGGCAGGGTGGGGGTTGGCATTTCCCCTTCATCGAAATGCAGCACCGGGCGCCGCAGCCCGGCCATGCTGATCAGCATGGCCAAAACGCAACTTAGCGCTTCGCGGTGTTTGTCGATCGCCAACTGCCAGTCCATCCACGCCTCCTGACCGCGATTGTGGTGCGGGCACCGGAGGGGGTGGATAGATTTTTGGGTATGTTGCTGGGCTTGGACGGCCGTTCCCCTCTCCGCCTCGCTACGCTCAGCACCTCTCCCCACTTTGTGGGGCGAGGAAATGGCCAATCGCGGGCGCTGTTTCCTCGCCCCCATGACAATGGGGGAGAGGTGCCGAGCGCAGCGAGGCGGAGAGGGGGTTCTTGTTGGTCTCTGTTAAACCACGGGGATCTTGTCGCTGGACGGTTGTTCCCCTCTCCGCCTCGCTACGCTCAGCACCTCTCCCCACTTTTGTGGGGCGAGGAAATGGCCAATCGCGGGCGCTGTTTCCTCTCCCCCATGACAATGGAGGAGAGGTGCCGAACGCAGCGAGGCGGAGAGGGGGTTCTTGTTGTTCTCTGTCAAACCACGGGGCGCTTGGCGCTGATCGGCCGTTCCCCTCTCCACCTCGCTACGCTCAGCACCTCTCCCCACTTTGTGGGGCGAGGAAATGGCCAATCGCGGGCGCTGTTTCCTCGCCCCCATGACAATGTGGGAGAGGTGCCGAACGCAGCGAGGCGGAGAGGGGGTTCTTGTTGGTCTCTGTCGAACCACGGGGCGCTTGGCGCTGGACGGTTGTTCCCCTCTCCACCTCGCTACGCTCAGCACCTTTCCCCACTTTGTGGGGCGAGGAAATGGCCAATCGCGGGCGCTGTTTCATCGCCCCCATGACAATGGAGGAGAGGTGCCGAACGCAGCGAGGCGGAGAGGGGGTGTGGCAAGTTGAGAGCAATGCGGCCAGCGCGCTCTTTTGCGGCGGCTTCTTTGCCATCGTCCTTTACGTCACCGGTCTTGTTGCCGGCGCAATGCGAATGGCGAATGGCTTACCGATCAGGTCGGCGGGCGATTTGGGCCCCTAGCTCCGATTGGCTTCACGCAGTTGCTCCCACTCATGCAAGAGGTCTTCTGTCTCGGCGATTAGCAGGTCTCGTTGGGTATCATACATGCGGCGAGCCGCTTCTCCACCTAGCAGATCGGGCTGAGCCTCTTCTTTCGCTATCACATCTAGACGATGGTGAATTTCCGCGAGGCGTGTCGTGATATGATCGTCGAATGCCATATGTTTTCTCCTGAGCTTTCCGCTTAAGCATATAGAGTTGGGGCCGGATCGCGACAGGTGAGGCTTCAGATTTCAAACTTGAGATGCGTCCCGGCAGTGCGCTAAAAAACCGCTCCCGCTTTTCGCCGCAATTCGTGTTACAAGGCGGCGGGACGTTTTTTGTCGCCTTTGTTTTCATTTTTGGCCGCGTATGGCGCGGCGACCATCATTCTCCGGGGAGTAGATTCATGTTGTTGAAGAAAACCGCAGCCGCGCTGATTGCCACGACCATGCTGGCGGCCTGCACCACAGATCCTTATACGGGCCAGCAAAAGGTATCCAATACCGCCGGTGGGGCGGCGATTGGCGCCGGGCTTGGCGCGCTGGCCGGCATGGCGGCAGGCGGCAATGACCGCCGCAATGCGCTGATCGGGGCCGGCATCGGGGCGCTGGCGGGCGGTGCTATCGGCGCCTACATGGACCAGCAGGAAGCAGAACTGCGGGCGCAGTTGCAGGGCACCGGCATTTCGGTGACGCGCTCAGGCGAGCAGATCATTTTGAACATGCCCTCCAACATCACGTTTGCCTCCGACCAGGATGCGGTGAAGGCAGGCTTCTACCCGACGCTGAATTCGGTCTCGCTGGTGCTGAAGAAATTCAACCGCACCATTGTCGATGTCTATGGCCACACCGATTCGACCGGCGACGACCAGTATAATTTCGACCTGTCGCAGCGCCGGGCGCTGTCGGTCGCCAATTATCTGTCCGGGCAGGGGGTTGACCAGCGCCGCTTTGCGGTGACCGGCTTTGGCGAAACGCGGCCCATCGCCGACAACGCCACCGCCGGTGGCCGCGCGCAAAACCGCCGCGTGGAAATCCAGCTCTCGCCGCTCGAATAGTTTTTGTCCCGGAGCGTCGTGCCGGGTCTTTCCGGTGCGGCGCCTCAGGAATTCTGTTCTGACAGGCTGATGGCGATTTTGGCTGCCAGCCGCGCATTGTTTTCCACCAGCGCGATGTTGGTTTTCAGGCTTTCGCCTCCGGTGAGTTCGAGAATCTTGGCGAGCAGGAATGGCGTGACATTCTTGCCGCCGATCTTTTGAGCGAGCGCGGCCTGTTGGGCGGCGGCGATGTGCGTTGCCATGATATCGGCTGGAATTTCGACATTGGCGGGAACCGGATTGGCAACCAGCATGCCGCCCTGGATGCCGAGTTGCTGGCGGGCGTTGTAGAAGGCGGCGATGGAGGCCGCATCGTCGAGGCGCAGCGGTGCCTGATGCGGCGACTGGCGCGACCAGAAGGCCGGCATCACATCGGTGCCAAAGGCCACCACCGGCACGCCGCGCGTTTCCAGCACTTCCAGCGTCTTGCCAATGTCGAGGATCGCCTTGGCACCGGCTGACACCACGACAACCGGGGTGCGCGCCAGCTCGTCGAGATCGGCGGAAATATCAAAACTCGTCTCGGCGCCCTGATGGACGCCGCCAATGCCGCCAGTGGCAAAAACCTTGATGCCGGCGGCGTGTGCGGCAATCATGGTGGCAGCCACAGTGGTGCCGCCGCTGAGCCTTTGGGCGATGGCAAAGGCGAGATCGGCGCGCGACAGTTTTAGGGCGCCGGTGGTTTGCGCCAGCGCTTCCAGCTCGGTGTCGGACAGTCCGATTTTCAGCCGCCCGCCGACAACGGCGATGGTGGCTGGCACGGCACCGCCCTCGCTGATGAGGGCTTCGACAGTGCGCGCCATTTCGACATTTTTGGGAAATGGCATGCCGTGGGTGATGATGGTCGATTCCAGCGCAACGATAGGCTTGCCGGCGGCAAGCGCTGCGGCGACAGGCGCGTGGAAATCGGTGAAGGCGCGGGCGGTTTCAGGCGTCATCTTGGGCAAACTCCGGTCAGGCGGGCGATAAAAGAGGTTGTGCATGGGGCACCAGCGCCAGTGCGGCGGCAAAGTCGTTTTCAGAAAAACTGGCGACGGCCTGGCGGCTTTCAACGGTCAGATAGGCTGCGGCGAGGCCTTCGCGCAGGGCCTCTCGCAGCGCAAGACCGCGCATTGCCGCGGCCACCGTGACGCCGGCCAAAGCATCGCCGGCACCGGTGACATCGGTGATGTTTCGGGCCGGGGGCGGGGCGATTGAAAACAGGCCGCCTGCGTCGAAGCCGGCAACCGGTGCGCCGCCTGCGGTGACCACTGCTGAGCCAAGGCCGATGGCGCGCAGGCGCTCAAGTGTCGCGGTGAGGGAGCCTGGATGGCCGGTAAGCGCTTCGGCCTCGTGACGGTTCATGAACAGGCAAGTGATGCATTTCAGCATACCGTGAAGCCGAACCACTTTGGCGGGCGAAATGGCAATGGCATAGACCGGCTTGCCGGTGGCCAGCGCCATGACCCGCGCCAGCGCTGCGGGCGGAAGATTGGCATCGCACAGGATGGCATCGCAAGCACCGGCAGACTTGCGCACCGAGGCGCGCGCCAGCTGCTTTGGAAACGCCATGTCGTAGAGCCCCATATCGGCAAGCCCGGCGATCAAATCGCCCTCATGGTCCAGCAGCGCGGTGTAACTCGGCGTGGGGCGGTCTAGGAATATGGCCGACAAATCCGTGATGCCGGCCTGGGCGATGGCGTGCGCCACCGCTGTGCCGGCGCTATCGCCGCCGCGGATCGAGACCAGCGATGCGCTGACGCCACGGCGCACTGCATTGCGCAGCGCATTGAATACCACGCCGCCGACTTCCTCATCGATGACGCCCGGATTGGAAACGCCGGGGACATAGGTTTTTGTTATCCGCCCGCGCCGGTCGATGTGGGCGCCGCCAATGGCGAGAAGATGCGGCATGGTTGTCATGGAAGGCTTTCACAGGCTTGGATGCTGCTGAAACGATAGGGGGGGCAGCGTGGCTGCGCAATTGCCGGATGCGATTCGTCGGTTATGCGAGATTTTGAAACATTGTGCCACCGGCACCGTCTTCGCAGGGCATTTTTGGGGAGGAAACGAAGGTGGCGGAACGGAAAAAGAACAAAGGAGATTTATCAAGACAAAGCAACAGGATGAAACCACTTGCAAAACAGGAACAAAGCAGGTACATCGAAATGAAGACAAGGGATTGGCCGGTCTTATTGACGACCTCGGGGTGATGTATCATGGCTCAGAATTCATTGCGGCTTGTAGAGGATAACTCAGTGGACAGAACAAAGGCGCTCGACGCCGCGCTTTCGCAGATCGAACGGGCATTCGGCAAGGGCTCGATCATGCGGCTGGGTGCCAATGAGCAGATCGTGGAGATCGCAACGGTCTCGACCGGATCGCTTGGGCTCGACATCGCGCTCGGCGTTGGAGGGTTGCCACGCGGCCGCATCGTGGAGATTTATGGGCCTGAAAGCTCGGGCAAGACGACGCTGGCGCTGCACACGGTGGCCGAAGCGCAAAAGAAGGGCGGCATCTGCGCTTTTGTGGATGCCGAGCATGCGCTGGACCCGGTCTATGCCCGCAAGCTGGGTGTCGATCTGGAAAACCTTTTGATCTCGCAGCCGGATACGGGCGAGCAGGCGCTGGAAATCTGCGACACGCTGGTGCGTTCGGGTGCGATCGACGTTCTGGTGGTTGATTCGGTGGCGGCGCTGACTCCGCGGGCTGAAATCGAGGGCGAGATGGGCGATTCGCTGCCCGGCCTGCAGGCGCGGCTAATGAGCCAGGCGCTGCGCAAGCTGACCGCTTCGATCTCGCGCTCCAACACCATGGTCATCTTCATCAACCAGATCCGCATGAAGATCGGCGTCATGTTTGGTTCGCCCGAAACCACGACAGGCGGCAATGCGCTGAAATTCTATGCCTCGGTGCGCCTCGATATTCGCCGCATCGGTTCGGTCAAGGACCGCGAGGAAGTCGTGGGCAACCAGACCCGCGTAAAAGTGGTGAAGAACAAGCTGGCGCCGCCCTTCAAGGTGGTCGAATTCGACATCATGTATGGTGAGGGTGTTTCCAAGACCGGTGAACTGGTCGACCTTGGCGTCAAGGCGGGTGTGGTTGAAAAGTCAGGTGCGTGGTTCTCCTACAATTCGCAACGGCTGGGTCAGGGTCGCGAGAACGCCAAGACATTTTTGCGCGACAACCCGGAAGTGGCCAAAGAGATTGAAACCGTCCTGCGCCAGAGCGCCGGCCTGATTGCCGAAAAATTCATGGAAGGCGGGCCGAGTGACGCCGATAGCGATGAAGATGATGTCGCCGAGATGTGATTTTTTCCGTCCTGATTGAGATGAAGCCGCTGGCATTGCATTGCCGGCGGCTTTTTCCTGGCTTCAGGTTGAGCAGCGCGTAGGTCGAGGTTTCTGGACAGCACAGGGTGCGAGCGATAAAAGGCGCTGTTCCTGCCGCCTGTTCGGGCGGACATTCACAAAGGCATCTGCATGAGTGGCGTCAACGAGATACGGTCGACTTTCCTCGACTTCTTCCAGAAGAATGGACATGAGGTCGTCGCCTCTGGCCCGCTGGTGCCGCGCAATGATCCGACGCTGATGTTCACGAACTCGGGCATGGTGCCGTTCAAGAACGTTTTTACCGGCCTTGAGCAGCGCCCCTATTCGCGCGCCACGACCGCGCAAAAATGCGTGCGTGCCGGCGGCAAGCACAATGATCTCGACAATGTCGGCTATACGGCGCGCCACCACACGTTCTTTGAGATGCTGGGCAATTTTTCGTTCGGCGACTATTTTAAGGAACAGGCTATCTCGCTCGCCTGGAGCCTGCTGACGAAGGAATACGGCCTGGCAGCCGAGCGGCTTCTGGTGACGGTCTATCACACGGATGACGACGCCGCACAGCTGTGGAAGAAGATCGCCGGGCTTTCGGACGAGCGGATCATCCGTATATCGACGAACGACAATTTCTGGGCGATGGGCGATACCGGTCCGTGTGGCCCGTGCTCGGAAATTTTCTACGATCATGGCGACAGCATTCCCGGCGGTCCTCCCGGCAGCCCGGATGAGGATGGCGACCGTTTTATCGAGATCTGGAACCTCGTTTTCATGCAGTTCGAGCAGGTGACGCGCGACGAGCGCGTGGCGTTGCCACGGCCTTCTATTGATACCGGGATGGGGCTGGAGCGCGTCGCGGCTGTGCTGCAGGGCGTACATTCCAATTATGAGATCGATCTGTTTCGGACCCTGATCCATGCCTCTGAAGAGGCGACCGGCGTGAAAGCAGAGGGCAAGTGGGCGGCCAGTCACCGTGTGATCGCCGATCATCTGCGGTCGGTGAGCTTTTTGATCTGCGACGGCGTTTTGCCATCGAATGAGGGCCGGGGTTATGTGCTGCGCCGCATCATGCGCCGGGCGATGCGCCATGCACAGTTGCTGGGCGCTGCTGATCCGCTGATGTGGCGGCTGGTGCCGGCGCTGGTGCGCGAAATGGGCCAGGCCTATCCCGAACTGGTGCGCGCCCAGGCGCTGATCACCGAAACGCTCAAGCTTGAGGAAACACGTTTCCGAAAGACACTGGCGCGCGGCCTTGGGCTGTTGTCGGACGCGACCGAGACGCTTGCAGACGGCGAGCGCCTCGACGGAGAAACCGCGTTCAAGCTTTATGACACCTATGGTTTCCCGCTCGATTTGACGCAGGATGCGCTGCGCCAGCGCAATATTTCTGTCGATCTGGATGGTTTCAATGCAGCGATGGAGAAGCAGAAGGCCGAGGCGCGGGCCAGCTGGTCCGGTTCGGGCGAGGCTGCCACCGAAGCCGTGTGGTTTGCCGTGCGCGATCTCGCCGGCGCCACCGACTTTCTGGGCTACGACACCGAACAGGCCGAGGGCGTGGTGCTGGCGATGGTGCGCGATGGCGCGATGGTCGAGCAATTGGCCACCGGCGAGGCGGGCGCTATCATCACCAACCAGACGCCGTTTTATGGTGAGTCCGGTGGGCAGGTTGGTGACCGGGGGAAAATTTCGGGCGAGGGTTTTGTCTTTGACGTCACCGATACGCAGAAGAAGGGCGAAGGCCTGTTCGTGCATATGGGCACTTTGGTGAAAGGGATGCTGAAGACTGGAACCGCGGTCGAGATGAAGGTGGACAAAGCGCGCCGCTCGCGCATCCGGGCCAACCATTCGGCCACCCATCTGGTGCATGAGGCGCTGCGCGCCGTGCTGGGCGACCATGTTTCGCAGAAGGGTTCTTTAGTGACGCCGGACCGGCTGCGTTTTGACTTTGCTCATCCCAAGCCGATTTCGGCGGAGGAGCTTGAGCAATCCGAAACCATCGCCAACGCCATCATCTTGCAAAACAGCCCGGTCTCAACGCGGCTGATGGCGGTGGACGACGCGCGCGCCGAGGGTGCGATGGCGCTGTTTGGCGAAAAATATGGCGATGAGGTGCGGGTGGTGTCGATGGGCACAGCGCTGGAAGGCGACAAGGCTGGGAAGCCTTATTCCATCGAGCTGTGCGGCGGCACCCATGTGGCGGCGACCGGCGATATCGGCCTGGTGCGGCTGGTGGCGGAAGGTGCGGTCGCGTCGGGCGTGCGGCGCATCGAGGCGCTGACCGGTGAGGCTGCACGGCGCCATCTGGACGAACAGGACCGCCGCCTGAAGGCTGTTGCTTCCGTGTTGAAGGTCGCGCCGGCCGATGTGACGGCGCGTGTCGAGGCGCTGGTGGATGAGCGCCGCAAACTTGAACGTGAACTGACGGAAGCCCGCAAAAAACTGGCGCTGGGCGGCGGTGGCGGCGAAAGCGGCGGCGAAACCGAAACCGTCGCCGGCGTATCGTTCATGGGACGCAGTGTCAGCGGTGTCTCGGCCAAGGATTTGAAGCCGCTGGCCGATGACGGAAAAAAGTCGCTCGGTTCGGGCGTCGTCGTGTTTGTTGGTGCGGCGGAGGATGGCAAGGCAAGCGTGGTGGTGGCTGTCACTGATGACCTGACGGCGCGCTTCAGCGCGGTCGAGCTGGTGCGCGTAGCGTCCGCCGCGCTCGGCGGGCAGGGCGGCGGCGGCCGGCCAGACATGGCCCAGGCCGGTGGCCCCGATGCCAGCAAGGCAGACGAAGCGATTGCTGCGGTGAAGGCCGCGATGGAAGCGGTCTGACGGCTCATTTCCTCGCCCCTCGAAGTGGGGGGAGGAGGCCCAGGACGGAGAAGGGAATTTTTCCCTGGTTCCGAACCGTTCGGATAAATTTCTCTAAACCCCTCTCCGCCTCGCTGCGCTCGGCACCTCTCCCCACTTTCGTGGGGCGAGGAAATGGCCAGTCGCGGGACGAAAAAAGCCGCGGATCGCTCCGCGGCTTTTGCAAACAGTGGTGTTCGGCGAAGCGTTATGCCATCGCTTTTTGTAAATTCTCGTCGATCTTGTCGAGGAAGCCGGTGGTGGAGAGCCAGGGCTGGTCAGCGCCGATGAGGAGCGCCAGGTCCTTGGTCATGAAGCCGCTTTCGACGGTCTGGATGCAGACTTTTTCCAGCGTGTCGGCAAAGTTTTTCAGGGCTTCGTTGTTGTCGAGCTTGGCGCGGTGCGCCAGTCCACGGGTCCATGCGAAGATCGATGCGATGGAGTTGGTCGAGGTTTCCTCGCCCTTCTGGTGCTGGCGGTAGTGACGTGTGACGGTGCCGTGGGCAGCTTCCGCCTCCACCGTCTGGCCATCCGGCGTCATCAGCACAGAGGTCATCAGGCCGAGCGAGCCAAAGCCCTGGGCAACGATGTCGGACTGCACGTCGCCATCGTAGTTCTTGCAGGCCCAGACATAGCCGCCCGACCATTTCAGCGCCGAGGCGACCATGTCGTCGATCAGGCGGTGCTCGTACCAGATTTTGGCTTCCTTGAACTTTTCTGCAAACTCAGCGTCGAACACCTCCTGGAAGATGTCCTTGAAGCGGCCGTCATAGACTTTCAAAATGGTGTTCTTGGTCGACAGATAGACCGGCACCTTGCGCTGCAGGCCGTAATTCAGCGAGGCGCGGGCGAAATCGGTGATGGACTCATCGAGATTGTACATGCCCATGGCAACGCCTGAGGAGGGCGCGTCGAAGATATCGTATTCGATCTCCTTGCCGTCCTCGCCAACGAATTTCATCGTCAGCTTGCCCTTGCCGGGGAATTTGAAATCGGTGGCGCGGTACTGGTCACCGAAGGCGTGACGGCCAACGATGATCGGCTTGGTCCAGCCGGGCACCAGGCGCGGCACATTGTTGGCGATGATCGGCTCACGGAAGATGACGCCGCCCAGAATGTTGCGGATCGTGCCATTGGGCGAGCGCCACATCTTCTTGAGGCCGAATTCCTCGACGCGTTGCTCGTCCGGCGTGATGGTGGCGCATTTGACGCCGACGCCGTGCTTCTTGATGGCATGGGCCGCGTCAATCGTCACCTGGTCGTCGGTTGCGTCGCGGTTTTCCATGCCCAGATCGTAATATTTGAGATCAATGTCGAGATAGGGGTGGATCAGCTTCTCTTTGATGAACTGCCAGATAATGCGAGTCATTTCATCGCCGTCGAGTTCGACGACAGGATTTTGCACCTTGATTTTTGACATTATAGGCTCCGGGAGAATGCTGAGGGGAGGGTCTGCCGGGTCCTATAGCATCGGTGCGCGCGCACGCAAATGCATCGTGGCAGAGTTTTGGTCAACCATGCCAGCGCGGGCGGCCCGTCGGTCAGTGCGACAGGGGAGCGTGGTCGGGTGGCGTGTCCTTGTGGCGGGGACGGCTGGTGCGTGCTGCTGCCTCGCGTGCCAAAATATCGGCAGCGTCGAGCGAGGCGATGGGCGCATGTTTGTCGGTTGGAATCATGCCGCCCAGTTGCAGCGCCAGATAGCGACCGCAGCAGACGCGCAGGAAGGAAGCGAAATTTTCGAGGTCATGGCCTTCGGCGATGGATTCGAGATACAGGCGGCCGATTAATTGTCCAAGCGAGAGCGTGTCGCGCGCGGCGATTTCTTCCAGCGCTGTCCAGAAGAAGGTTTCAAGCCTGACACTGGTTGCCACGCCGTCAATACGGACGGAGCGCGTGACGCTTTGCCAGAGCGCGGGGTCCGCGCCGATAAACAGCCTGCACATGGTTTTCCTCCCGAAAAAAGCACGGCCAGAGTGTACCTGCTGGCCGTGCCTTGCAATGCTTGTCTCAGGCAGCGTTTTTTACGGCCGGCTGGCTGTGGCGGATTTCGGTGCCGAGTACGGCCAAAAACTGCGACAGCCATTGCGGATGCGCCGGCCAGGCGGGGGCCGATACCAGATTGCCATCGGTGTGGGCCGCATCGATGGCGATATCGGCATAGGTGCCGCCGGCAAGCTCAACCTCTGGACGGCAGGCTGGATAGGCCGAGCAGGTGCGGCCTTCCAGCACGCGCGCTGCCGCCAGAATCTGCGCGCCATGGCAGACGGCGGCGACCGGCTTGTCCGTTTCGAAAAAGTGCCGGACCATTGCGATGACCTTTTCGTTGAGCCGCAAATATTCCGGCGCACGGCCACCGGGGATGACCAGCGCATCATAGGTTTCCGGCTTTATCTCGGCGAAGGTGGCATTCAGCGCGAAATTATGGCCGCGCTTTTCTGTATAGGTCTGGTCGCCCTCGAAATCGTGGATCGATGTGGCGATGGTTTGGCCGGCCTTCTTGTCCGGGCAGACGGTGTGGACGGTGTGCCCGACAGCGAGCAGCGTCTGGAACGGGACCATGGTTTCATAGTCTTCGCCAAAATCGCCGCAGATCATGAGAATGCGTTTTCCCGACATGTTTTTCTCCTCCGTGTGGGAGGGGTACTGTGCCATGGGCCGCAACGGGCCGGGTATTAGCTGACTACTACATGACACAAAAGTGCCGGCTCACTTCTCGCAGGCATTGTTTGCCAATGCTTCATTTTCCAATGGGAGTATGTCAGGGACGTATTTTTTTCCGGCAACCGAGAGCCAGCCCGTTCCGCATGTCAGCCCGCGCCCCATCAACCATGACCGCATCGCCCGGACCGGCCGTCATCCTGGTTGAGCCGCAGCTGGGTGAAAACATCGGCATGGTGGCACGCGCTATGGCGAATTTTGGCATGTCGAAACTCAGGCTGGTCAATCCGCGCGATGGCTGGCCGAACGAAAAGGCGCTGGCTTCCGCCAGCAACGCGCACCATGTCATCGACGGCGCGGAAGTGTTTGCAACGCTGGGTGACGCGATTGTCGACCTCAATTTCGTGATGGCGACGACGGCGCGCCAGCGCGACGGGTTCAAGCCGGTGTTCGGGCCGGTGGCAGCGGCACCTTTGTTGCGCGGGCGGGAAACAGGCGGCGAAAAGACCGGCATTTTGTTTGGGCGCGAGCGCTACGGGCTGAGCAATGAAGAAGTCGGTATGGCCGACGCCATCGTTACCTTTCCAGTCGATCCGGCCTACGCTTCGCTCAACATCGCGCAGGCTGTGCTTTTGATGTCTTACGAGTGGATGAAGTCCGGCATGGCAACTGAAACGGATACGCCGTTCACGGGTCCTGTGGTGACGCCTGCGCCCAAGCAACAGCTGCTCGGGCTGATCGGCCATCTGGAAGAGGCGCTGGAGGCGCGTGGCTATTTTCGGCCGGCTCCCAAGAAGCCCAAAATGGTCGACAGCCTGCGTGCAGTGCTGACGCGGGCGGGGTTTTCGATCGCCGAGATCAAGGTTTTGCGCGGGGTTGTTTCGTCGCTTGATTATTTCTCGCCGAAATCGCCGCGCGGCTCGGGCTATCCCGAACGCAAGGCCGAGGCCGATGAGGCGGCGGGCAGCGCCAGGCATGGCGGGGCCGTGAAAGGCAACAAGGAAGCGGAATGAACCAGCGCCCGATCCTGATGTTTGATTCCGGCGTTGGTGGCCTGACGGTGCTGCGCGAGGCGCGCGTCTTGATGCCCGACCGACGGTTTGTTTATGTCGCCGACAATGCGGCGTTTCCCTATGGCGACTGGGAAGAAGATGCGCTGCGGGCGCGGTTGATCCAACTGTTTGGCCGGCTTCTGGAAGAGCATCGGCCCGAACTTGCGGTCATCCCGTGCAACACGGCGTCGACGCTGGCTCTGGGAGATTTGCGAGCGGCATTTCCCGACGTGCCGTTTGTCGGCACTGTGCCGGCGATCAAGCCGGCGGCGGAGCGGACACGCAGCGGGCTGGTGTCGGTGCTGGCGACGCCGGGCACCGTGAAGCGGCAATATACGCGTGACCTGATCACCGACTGGGCCTCAAAGGTCGAGGTCACGCTTGTTGGGAGCACCGTTTTGGCGCGGCTTGCGGAAGTGTACATGCGCGAGGGGTTTGTCGACGAGCAGGCCGTGCGGGCCGAGATCGCGCCATGCTTTGTTGAGAAAGACGGGCGACGCACCGATATCGTGGTGTTGGCCTGCACGCATTATCCGTTCCTGGCCAATCGCATGCGCAAGATGGCGCCATGGCCGGTGGATTGGCTGGACCCTGCCGAGGCGATTGCGCGGCGTGTGCTGTCGCTGGTGGGCAGGGCGCCGACCGATGGTGATCTGCCACAAGGCCGCGATGCCGCTATTTTCACCGCCGGACGCCCGGATTTTGCTACCGCGCGGCTGATGCAGGGTTTTGGGCTGGACGTTGTGGCCGATACGGTAGCCGCCTGACAGCGACCCGTGGGTGGCGATGTTGACTCCAACCGCCTTCTCCACTAGTCACACCCCAGCGCCGGGCAGCAATGTCCGGCGTCTCTATTGACGTGTCCCGTGGGTCTTTTCCGCAAAGCGTGCGTGGAAGATCCTGTCAGGCCCCGAAAACGGGGGCCAGAGGAGGGCGCGTTTCCTTCCCCTGCAGCATAGGGCTGTGGGTGTTTTTTGAAAGGGAATGCGATGAGCAAGCGCGAATCGTCCAAATACAAGATCGACCGTCGTCTGGGTGAAAACATCTGGGGTCGCCCGAAGTCGCCGATCAACAAGCGTGAATATGGTCCAGGCCAGCACGGTCAGCGCCGCAAGGGCAAGCTTTCGGATTTCGGTCTGCAGCTGCGCGCCAAGCAGAAGCTGAAGGGCCACTATGGCGATGTTTCTGAAAAGCAGTTCCGCAAGGTCTATGACGAAGCTGACCGCCGCAAGGGCGACACTTCCGAGAACCTGATTGGCCTGCTCGAGTCGCGTCTGGATGCGGTTGTTTACCGCGCCAAGTTCGTGCCCACCATTTTTGCCGCACGCCAGTTCGTCAACCACGGCCACGTCAATGTGAATGGCCGCCGCGTCAACATCGGTTCGTACCGCTGCAAGGCTGGTGACGTGATCGAGGTTCGTGAGAAGTCGAAACAGCTGGTGGTGGTTCTGGAAGCCGTTCAGCTGGCTGAGCGCGATGTGCCTGAATACATCGAGGTCGATCACAACAAGATGGTCGCCACCTTCGCCCGCGTGCCCGCCCTTTCGGACGTGCCTTATGCGGTGCAGATGGAACCGAACCTGGTCGTCGAGTTCTACTCGCGCTAACGGTTTCAGAGACAGAGTTTTGAAAATGGCCGTCCTTTTGGGGCGGCCATTTTTTTGTGCTCAGGTTTTGCGGTAGAGGAAATAGCGACCGGGTGCCACGGATTCGGGCAGCGGCAGCGGCGACAGGTCCGGGTGGTCGAGCGGCAGGCCGCTGGCGGCAATGCCGCCGTGGCGCAACAGCTGCGCCGCCAGCTGCGGCAGCCAGGTAAGCGTCATCGCGTCCTGTTCCAGATAGCCCGTGCCGATATCGGCATGGACCAATGCAGCCTGCATCTCGCCCATGGCGGTGGCTGTCTCGCGGATTTCGCCGATCACCATGTTTTCGGGCTCCGGCGTCGACAGTGTATGGGCTGCAACGCCACGGTCGAATGCGATGATGCGGCGGCCTGGAAGATGCTCGCGCAGATGATCAAAGGTGCGGCCATTGCCAAGTCCAAGCTCGGCAACCGGCCCTTCGAGGGTGAGAATATCGTCACTCACCGCGTTCAGGATATCGCGCTGCGCAATGACCCGGCGGATAAAACTGTCCAGCCTGCTCATTTGTTTGGAGCCTTGTGCATTGACGCCTCATTGGTTTGGTTGAGTGAAGGCCAGGTTTTGAACCATTGTACGAAGTCGGCGATGCCATCGGCCAGGTGCGTTTTTGGGCGAAAGCCCAGATCGCGCTCGGCAAGGGCGATGTCGGCATAGGTCTGCAAAACGTCGCCGGCGGGTTTTGGCTTCATCACCATTTTGGCCTTGCGCCCGGCTGCGTGCTCAATGGCAGCGATGAAATCGAGCAGCGCCACCGGCTTGTTGTTGCCCAGATTGTAGAGCGGTGCCGTGCCATCCGGGTTGGATACGATGCGGTCTGCTGCGGCCACCACCCCGTCAACAATATCGCTGATATGGGTGAAGTCGCGCTGCATGACGCCGTGGTTGAAGACGTCGATGGAGTTCCCCTTGAGGATCGCATCGGTGAACAGCCAGGGCGCCATGTCGGGGCGGCCATAGCGACCATAGACGGTGAAGAAGCGCAGCCCGGTGGTTTTCAGCCCGTACAGTTCGCCATAGGCATGGGCCAGAAGTTCGCCGGCGCGCTTGGTTGCTGCGTAGACGGACACGGGAGAATCGGCACGCGCCGTTTCGGTGAAAGGCACCGCCTCGGCAGCCCCGTAAACAGACGATGACGAGGCATAGACGAGGGCCGGGCGCTTTGGCAGGTGCGCTGCCAGTTCCAGCAATGCGACCTGACCGGTGACGTTGGAATCGACATAGGCGAACGGGTTTTCGACCGAGTAGCGCACGCCAGCCTGGGCGGCGAGATGGACGATCAGATCCACATCTGAGACGCGGTCGCCGAGGATGGCGGCGAGATCGCGCTGTGCGACATCAAGCTCCAGAAATGCGAAGGCCGGATGGCGCTCCAACAGGGCCAGCCGGGCCTGCTTCAGGCTGGTGGCATAATAGGCGTTGAGGTTGTCGATGCCCAAAACCGTGTCGCCGCGCGCAAGCAGGCGCTCGGTGGTGTGGTAGCCGATAAAGCCGGCAGCTCCGGTGAGCAGGATTTTCATGGCGCTGCGTCAGTCTCGTTGCGCGCTAGGTGTGGCAAATCATTCGCGCGGCGTCTATCTAGGTCGAACGAACGGATAGGATTGTACGGTCAGTTTTGCAATGATTGGTTCCCTGCAGGCCGCTCTGGCTATCGCAGGATGCAGCCGATTCAGGGGCGGGGTTTATGAAGCTTACGATTTTTGGAACGGGCTATGTGGGCCTGGTGACGGCGGCCTGTCTTGCCGATGTCGGGCATACTGTCTGTTGTGTCGACATTGATGCGGCGCGGATCGAGCGGCTGAAAAAGGGCGAGGTGCCGATCTACGAGCCTGGCCTGACCGAACATCTGGTGCGCAACGCCGCCGCTGGTCGTCTGGTTTTCACCACCGACCCGGAATTTGGCATCCAGTTTTCAGATCTGATTTTCATCGCGGTCGGCACGCCGCCCAATGAAGACGGATCGGCGGATTTGCGCCACGTTCTAAATGTCGCGGCAACCATCGGCGAATACATTGATGGCGACAAGATCGTGGTCGGAAAATCGACCGTTCCCGTTGGCACTGCCGAGCGGGTGAGCGAGACCATCAAAGCGGCGATGCAGGCGCGTGGCGTGGCGCATGGGGTGGAAGTCTGTTCCAACCCGGAATTCCTGAAAGAAGGCAGCGCCATCGAGGACTTTACCAAACCGGCGCGCATCATCATCGGGACCGATTCGGAGACCGTGCGCAAACGGCTGCAGCAATGTTATGCGCCCTACAACCGCAACCACGACAAGCTGGTTTATATGGATGTGCGCTCGGCCGAGCTGACCAAATATGCCGCCAATGCGATGCTGGCCACGAAAATCAGCTTTATGAACGAGATGGCCAATATTGCCGAGCGGCTGGGCGCCGACATCGAACAGGTGCGCAAGGGGATCGGCTCCGATCCGCGCATCGGTTATCACTTCATCTATCCCGGCTGCGGCTATGGCGGCTCGTGCTTTCCCAAGGATGTGCGGGCGCTGGCAAGCCTTGCTGGCCAGGTGGGCGTGCCGGCCGACCTGCTCAATGCGGTCGAGCGGGTCAACGACGCGCAGAAGGCAACGTTGTTCAACAAGCTGTCAGTAGTGTTCGATGGTGACCTGAAAGGCAAAACCATCGCGGTTTGGGGGTTGGCGTTCAAGCCGAACACCGACGACATGCGCGAGGCGCCGAGCCGCACGCTGATGGAAGCACTGTGGGCAGCCGGCGCCAGCGTGCGCGCTTACGACCCCGAAGCGATGGGCGAAGCACGCCTCCATTATGGCGCGCGCGGTGACCTCGTTCTGGCGGCGAGCGCCGACGATGCCGTGGAAGGCTCTGACGCACTGGTGATCTGCACCGAATGGAAACAGTTCCGCATCGCCGACTTTGCAAAGCTGAAAGCAACACTGAAAAGCCCGGTGATTATCGACGGGCGCAATCTCTACGACCCCGAACAGGTGCGGGGGCATGGGCTGCTGTATTATGCGGTCGGACGGGGGGATTCTGTCGGGATGGTGGCGTAGGGACTGGTCGGTTAGGTCGTAGACTTGAAAATAGGGAACGCCGGCTCTTTTGAGACGCAGAAGTTGCTTTAACTGGGATACTTGGCAAGGTTATCTGCAACGGCCTGTTCACCTTCGGCAAACACTTGATCGGCATCGCTACGAAACAAGGTTCGGGGGAGCGCCTCGGTGAGCGTTTCTTCCGTAATAACAAGCACACCTAGCCGCTGAGCTTGTTCGAGGTCTGCGCGAACATCTTTGAGACGCTTCGTCGTGACGATGGCTGGAAGGACCCTCAGGTGCTGATTGCCAGATGCAACTAGGCGCTCCCTGATAGTTGCGCTGCGCTCGACAAGGAGCGAAAGCTTGTTTTCGGTCTTGAGCAGCCCGGTTGTGCATTCCACCACTACGACATGCCCAAATGGAGTAGTTGCGACGATGTCAGGAGCCTCTTGCAGGCGTGTAGTGTTGCCGAGATGTGCCGGACTAAACCCGAGCATCCACAACAGCCAAGAAACACCGGCTTCAAGTTCGCGAGCATTGCCGCGCCCTGGTGGTTTCGATAGTAGGTCTCGTAGTATCGCCAATTCGTGATCAAAGGCAGCGTACGCTGCGCGACGTGGACTCTGGCCTGTGGTAGGATCATTAATCCAAGCTTGGTGAAGCACAGTCCCAGCATAGCTGGCGTACGCTTGCACGACTGCAGCATTTGGCACAGTGATCGTGGCGGCACCGCGCTGCAAGCCGCCATCAATAGCAGTCCACTCCAGATCCGTCGTTTCGATGCGCCCTCGCAGCGTTTGGTTGCCATTGAGAATGCGATACCCTATCCCTACGAGTTTAGGATTCCCGAGCTTAGACATTCGAACCGCTACTTCACATTCGGTGCCGGTTATACTGGTGAACAAGTCGACCGCGAGAATACCGAGCGCAGCAACTTCGACGGTTGCAATGTCGGTTCTAACCGCGCTTAGCCCAAAGCGACCGTAGAGCTCTTGTAGCGAGTCGTAAGGATCTGTGGCACCCTTGAGCTCCCAATCCAGACTGAGAACTCGCGGCTGAAGTTCGAGCTGGCGGCCTAATAAAGTGACCACGCTAATCCGCTCACCTCTCGCCATGCCGTCGGGATGAAAAGGCTGGTACTGGCTTTGGTAAATTCCTGAGTCTGTTTTCCCAAAATAAACGTCATCATTTGGGGTAGGGCAAACGCCTTGCAATACACGCTCTAGGTACTGCTCTGGGCTCAATCGAACATCGCTAAGCAGAAAATGTCCCGCTCGAACATTATCTGAAGTGAAAAAACCAAACGGTGCAAAAGGCGTAATAGTCCCGACCAATAGCCGGGCCTGTGTCACCTCAAACCGTTCGCCATTTTTGACCGCAGCGAAAATAAAACTGGGCTCGCCGATGGCATCACCCCAATGCGCAACTGACGCAAAAAATGCCTCGATGTGATTCTTCAAACTCATTTGCTCGGCCTCGCAGATGAAGTCTTACTACCGATACGGATCAGCGGCATCCCTTAATCCGTCGCCGAGGAAATTGAACGCCAGCACGACCAGCACGACCGGGATCATCGGGTAGAGCAGCCACGGGTAGAAGACGATGACCGAGACGCCGCGGGCTTCGGTGAGCAAAATGCCCCAGCTGGTGATGGGGGGGCGCAGGCCGAGGCCGAGGAAGCTGAGGGCTGTCTCGCCCAAAATCATGCCGGGGATAGCGATGGTGGCTGAGGCGATGAGGTGCGACATGAAGCCGGGGACGAGATGGCGGCCGATGATGCGGCTGCTTTTGGCGCCCATCAGCTGGGCGGCCAACACGTAATCTTCCTCACGCAGTGCCAGGAGTTTTGAGCGGACGGCGCGCGCCAGCCCGGTCCAGTCGAGCAGGCCGAGGATCAGCGTGATGCCGAAATAAATGAGGATGGGGCTCCAGGTGACCGGCATGATGGCGGCCAGCGCCAGCCAGAGCGGAATGCTTGGGATCGATTGCAGCACCTCTATGACGCGCTGAACGATGAGATCGAAGACGCCGCCATGATAGCCGGCCAGACCGCCGATGACGATGCCGAGCACGAAGCTGAAGGCGATGCCCAAAAGGCCGATGGTGAGCGAAATGCGGGCGCCGTAGATGATGCGTGACAGCACATCGCGGCCCAGCCTGTCGGTGCCCAAAAGGAACATTTCGCCGCCCTCAGCCGGGCAGGCGAGGTGGAGATTACTCTCGAATAAGAATCCCCAGAACTTGTAGTCGTCACCGCGGCAGAAGAAACGGATCGGCTGCACGGCGCCCTTGACGTCGGAATAGTCGCGCTTGAGGTTTTCCATGTTGAGCGTCATCTCGCGCCCATAGACGAAGGGCCCGACAAATTTTCCCTCGTCAAACAGATGCACGCTCTGGGGCGGGGAATAGATGAAATCCATGTTGCGGGTATGCAGATTGTAGGGTGCGAGAAATTCGCAGACCAGGATCAGCAGATAGATGATGGCGAGAAAAATTCCTGACACCAGCGCCAGCCGGTGGCGCTTGAATTTCCACCACATCAGACGCAGTTGCGACGCCTGATAAACGCGCGCCTGCGCATCGGTCATCGTCTCGGTCGCCATTGGATCGAACGGGGCCGTCGACACGAAATGGCCCATGGGAGCGCCGGAGGCGGGCAGCGGCGTCTTCATTTCGTACTGCCTCCCTGCAGGCGAATGCGCGGATCAAGGGCTGCCAGCGCCAGATCGGACACCAGAACGCCGATCACGGTGAGGAATGCCAAAAACATCAGAAACGAGCCAGCCAGATACATGTCCTGGCTTTGCAACGCCTTGATGAGCATGGGGCCAGTGGTTTCCAGCGACAGCACGATGGCGGTGATCTCGGCGCCCGAAATGATGGCGGGAAGGATCGAGCCGATGTCGGCCATGAAGAAGTTCAGCGCCATGCGCATCGGGTATTTGATCAGGGTCTTGAAGGGATGCAGGCCCTTGGCGCGGGCGGTGACGACATATTGTTTTTGCAGTTCGTCCAGCAGGTTGGCGCGCAGCCGGCGGATCATGCCGGCGGTGCCGGCGGTGCCGATGATGATGACCGGGATCCACAGATGTTCGAGGATCGATTTGGTCTTTTCCCAGCTCATCGGTTCGCCAAGATATTTTTGGTCCATCAGATGGCCGATCGAGGTGCCGAACCAGATATTGGCGAAATACATCAGGATCAGCGCCAGCATGAAATTCGGGATGGCGATGCCAAGCAGCCCGACGAA
Source organism: Mesorhizobium sp. NBSH29 (assembly GCF_015500055.1). NCBI lineage: Bacteria > Pseudomonadati > Pseudomonadota > Alphaproteobacteria > Hyphomicrobiales > Phyllobacteriaceae > Mesorhizobium > Mesorhizobium sp. NBSH29. Next base: position 3,020,729 of record NZ_CP045492.1, on the reverse strand, counting down.
GGTCAGGCCGTAATCACCCCAGCTGTACTGGTGGGTGGCTGAATACATGCCGATCGGAAAGGCGATGATCCAGGTGAAGATGATGGTGACGAAGGAGACCAGGATGGTCAGCCACATGCGGTCGCCGATGACATCGCGCACCGGCAGTTCATATTCGAAGGAATAGCCGAAATCGCCCTGCAGCATCCCGGTGACCCAGTAAAAGTAGCGGACGACAACAGGCTTGTCGAAACCGTATTCGGCCCGCAGCGCGTTGAGCCTGTCCATGTCGACGCCTTCGCCCTGGGCGCGCAGTTCAGACGCGTAGCTGTCGAAATAATCGCCGGGCGGCAGTTCGATGATGGTGAATACCAGCATCGAGATCACCACCAGCGTGGGGATCATGACAGCGATGCGCCAAAGAATGTAACGCAGCATGATCAGCCCTCATCTCCGAGCCAGAACGTATCGGGCATATAGACACCGAAATAGCTCGTCGGGTCGAACCCGTAGAGCGCTTTGTCAGGCACGTTGCGCAAATGTGCGGAGGCGAGGATCGGCTGCAGCGTGGCGTTGACTAGGCCGATGGTGAAAACCTGGTCGGTGTAAAGCGCCAGCATCTGCTGCCAGACTTTTGCGCGCTCCATGGTGTTGGGCGACTGTTTCCACTGCCCGACGAGGCGAACAAGCTCCGCTGCTTCGGGAAGGTCGGGCTCCGCGCCCATCTTGCCTGCACTGTAGAAATGGACGCCCCAGAGCGGCCATTGCAGCTGTTCTTCGGAGGTGGGGGCAAGTTCGCGTGGGTTCATGTCGGCGGTGGGCACGCCGTTGTCGAGGCCCGGTCCCATCGACATGACGATCTCGCCGCCCATGCCACGGCTGCGCAATACCTCGCGCTGCGAGGTGCGGATGAACAACGCGATGCCAACGTCGCGCCAGTGATCGGTGATCAGCTCCAGCACATCGGTTTCGTCGGTGCTTTCACCAGCGGTCTCGACGATGATCTGCGCGGGGCGCCCGTCCGGCAAGAGGCGGATGCCGTCGTCATTGCGCTTGTCGAGGCCAACGGCGTCGAGCAGGGTGTTCGCCTGCTCGGGATCGTAGGCGATCCACGCATTGGCGAATTCGGGCTTGTAGAGCGGGCTTTCGGGCAGCACCGTATCGGCGCTTTCGGTGCCGAGCCCGTAAAATACGGCCTTGTTGATCTCGCGCCGGTTAATCGCCAGAGACAGCGCGCGGCGCATCCGCACGTCGCGCATCAGATCGCGCCAGACCGGATCAGAGGTGTTCAGGTTGGGCAGCAATGCCAGCCGGGAGCCTTGCGTACGCTTCCACAGCTTGACGCTAATGGGGTGGCGCTTCTCGGCATCCTTCAAAAATGTGTAGTCGGTGAAATCGAGCCCCATCGCCTGAAGATCGGTCTCGCCGGCACCCGCCTTGGCGGGGATGATGGCGGCCGAACTGACACTCAGCACGACCTGATCGATGTAGGGCAATTGCAGCCCGTTCTCGTCGACGCGGTGGTAGAACGGGTTACGCTTGAAGATGAATTGGGATGCCGGCGGCCGGGTGGTGTTGGTCCACGGATCAAGCATCGGCAGATCCGGGTTTTCAGGTCGGTACTGGCGCGCCATGCGAATGTGGAGGGTTGTCCACTTCTTCGCCTTGTACTGGCGCATAAGGCCGGCAAGACGTTGGGAATCCTGATATTTTTCGTGAAACTGCTTCAGATATTCTGCCGGCAGGACGATCGAGAGCGGTGCGGCAGAGGCGAGGCTGGGCAGGAAATCCGGATTGGCGCTCTCCCAGCTGTAGCGAACGGTTCTTGGATCGAGGATCTCGAAGAGCGGACCTTTGCCGTTGACCAGCAGCGAGGTCGAGAGCCCACCGGAAGTCAGGTCCTCGTTGAGCCAGACGTCTTGCAGGCTGTAGCGGAAATCTTCCGGGGTCAGCGGGCTGCCGTCAGACCATTTGTGGCCCTCGCGGATGGTGAAGGTGAAGATGCGGTCCTCCACCACCTCAAAACGCTCGAGAATATCCGGCTGGAGGGCAAAATCTTCGTCGTAGCCGACCAAACGGGCATAGCCGTAGATGGTCATCATGCGGATATCGCGCTGGCCGCCGACGAGGGTGCGTATGATGCCGCCATAACGCCCGGGCTGGCCGCCGCCTTCTGCGACGCGGATGATGCGCGGTGTTTTGGGCAGGCGCTCTGCCATAGGTGGAAGGCTGCGCGCGGTCAGTTCTTCCTGCAGGAAATCCGGCTCAACGCTGGTGGCACGCGCTCCAAACGGCAGCATTGCGGTTGAGGCGAGGGCGCCCAGAAGGGTTCTGCGGCGGATCATGCGCGCAACTCCCGTGCATCGGCATTGCGCCTTGCCAGGACGAAATGACCATCACCGAGATCGGCCGGCGCCAGAGCCTCGCTGTCGTCCGAGCGAAACTGCGGTCCCCATGACTGGGTGTCGGATGCGCCGCTGGCACTCAACGCGGCGAAGTCGAGCGGCCTGTCGAGATCGGGGAATGGCACAGCGCTGAGAAGCGCGCGGGTGTAGGGATGCACCGGCGCACGCATTAGCGTTTCGCGGGGGGCCAACTCGACGATACGGCCACCGCACATCACAGCGATGCGGTCGGCCATATAGTCGACCACGGCCAGATTGTGCGAGATGAACAGATAAGTCAGGCCAAGCTCTTTCTGCAAATCCTTGAGAAGGTTGAGGATTTGAGCCTGAACAGAAACGTCGAGGGCCGACACTGGCTCATCGCAGACGATCAGATCCGGGCCGAGCGCCAGTGCGCGCGCGATGCCGATGCGCTGGCGCTGGCCGCCTGAAAAGCTGTGCGGATAGCGGCTCAGCGCATGTGGATCCAGGCCGATCGCCTGCATCAGGGCCCTGACTTTTGCCAGCCGTGTGCCGGCATCGCCGCGGCCGTGGATCTCAAGTGGCTCGCTCAAAATGTTCTGCACCGTCATGCGTGGCGACAGCGACGACACAGGGTCCTGGAAGACCATCTGGATTTTAGTGCGCAAGGTGCGCAGTGCATCACCTTTTGCGTTGAGGACATCTATCGGACCTTCGGTACCGTTGTAGGTGATCGACCCGGTGTCGGGCGTGAGCGCGCGCATGATGATCTTGCTGACAGTGGTCTTGCCGCAGCCGCTTTCGCCGACAAGGCCAAGACACTCGCCACGGCGGATGTCGAAGGAGACGCCGTCGACGGCGCGAACCTGATGCTTTTCGACCTTGCCTAAGAAGCTGGATTTGCGGGTGGTGAACGTCTTGCCGAGGTTGTTGACCGAGAGCAGCACGTCGCCATCGGCCACCGGGCGGGAGGGCACGTTCTGCTTTCCCAGCAGTTCTTCGAGGTTGACCGGCACATCGCGCAGGCCCTTCAGGCGCTCGCCCGGCTTCATGTCGAAATGCGGCACCGCCGCCATCAGGCCTTTCAGGTAGGGGTGTGTTGGATTGCGGAAAATGTCTTCGACAGGACCGGCCTCGACGATTTCGCCATGATAGATGACGACAACCTCGTCGGCGACATTGGCGACGACGCCGAGATCATGGGTGATCAGCAGCATGGCCATGTCGAGCTTTGCCTGGAGATCACGCAGCAATTGCAGGATCTGCGCCTGGATGGTCACGTCGAGCGCGGTTGTTGGCTCGTCGGCGATCAGAAGTGCTGGACGGCAGATCAGGGCCATCGCGATCATCGCGCGCTGGCGCAAACCGCCCGACAGTTCGAACGGATAGGTGTCGTAAGCGCGCTTTGGATTGGGAAACCCGACAAGGCCGAGCATTTCTTCGGTGCGGGCACGCTGCTCCGACACAGACAATCCGGCGTGGATTTTCAAAACTTCACTGATCTGGTTGCCGATGGTGTGGAGCGGCGACAGCGACGTCATCGGCTCTTGAAAAATCTTGCCGATGCGACGCCCCCGGATAGAGCGGATTTCGCGCCCATCGCGCGGCATTTCGAGAAGATCGACACAACTGCCGGGACTTTCTGGGTCAGCAAACAGAATGCGACCGCTTGTCTGCGCGATGTTCGGGAGAATTCCCATGACGGCCTGGCTGATGACGGATTTTCCGGAGCCTGATTCGCCGACAAGCGCGGTGACCTTGCCGGGCAGGACGCGAAGACTGGCGCCTTTGACGGCGCGGATAGGTCCGCCGACCATGGCAAAGGAAATGCCAAGGTCCTCGATCCGCAACAGGTCCGTGCCAGCTTCCATCCGGTCCCAACTCCCACCGCAGACATGGCTACGTGCGAGCTTTGGTTCCGTCAAGCGCAAGACGGATCAGACGGTGGGAAGTCCGCCGCCCCGACTGTGGTAAGGGCGGGACAAAAGCTTCCACTTAATCAGCATTATTGAATGTTTGCAGTGCGTTCTGACGGAATCTGAATGCGGCGGGCGTCGCGATGCAGCAAAATAACCTGTTCAGCGTCGGAACGCCGATCCTGCGATGCTTCGAGGCTGGCCTCCTCGTTGAAAGAGTCGATGTCGGCCATGTCGGGTGCCAGCACCGTGACCTTGTTGGCAACGCCTGCCAGTTGCTCCCTGCCAAGCGTTGTCCAGCTGGAGCCGGCATAGTCTGCGAACTCCTTGCTGGCGATCAACTGATGGGGGTATTTTTTGGTCAGCATTTGCAGCCGCTGAACCTCGTTAACCGCCGCGCCGAAGGCCGAGAAGGTCAAGCGGTCGCTCAGGCCGACATTGCCGAACATGACATTGCCGACATGGAGCCCGATGCCGAAACCAATTTCATCGAGCCGCGCATGGCGGCGGCGCTCGTTAAGCTCATTCATGCGCCCGGTCGCCTTGAAGGCTGCGTCAAGCGCCGCCTGGCAGGCGATCTCGGATGGACCCTGATGGCGCTCACAGGGGAAGACAGCAAGAAATCCATCGCCGAGGAAGCTCAAAATCTGGCCACCGGAACGATTGAAGGGTGCCGCAATCGCGTCAAAAAACTGGTTAAGAGTGTCGATATAGCCTTCCCGGCCCGCGGTCTCAGCAAGTTTAGTCGAGCCGCGCATGTCGGCCATCACCAGGGCGGCGCGAATGGTCTCGCCTTCGCCGCGTTTGATCTGGCCGTTCAGAACGCGTTTGCCGGCATCGCCGCCTAGGTAGGTGGTGAGCATGTTGTCGGCGAGCTTGTTCAGCACCGCCATTTTTGTGGCAACGGCAAGGCTGCTTTGAATCTTAAGCAGCGCTTCAACCATGTCATCGCTAAACCCGCCTGCGGCATCGGTCGCCCATGAGCCGATCATGCCGCGCGTATTGTCTTCGCCAAAGGGCTGAAGATAGGCGATGTAGTCCGTCACGCCCATCGGTTTAAGGTCTTCAAAAATCGGGAATTCTGCGGGTCCTGAGGGATCAATACGCCGGCGTAGATGATCAAGTTTGTTGGCGAGCAGGTGATAGTAGGGGCTGTTGACGAAGCGATCGGACGAGGCGAGCGCCATTTTGCGAAACCCCTCGACCTCCAGACCGCGACCGCGCTCCCAGGTGAAGCCCATGGCATCGTAGAGGGGATGGAGCATCGAGACGCTGATATGGACACGTACAAGCGGCATTCCGGCGGCAGCAAGACGTTCGCAAAAACCGCGCATCATGGGTTCAAGATCATGGCCGGCAAGCGAGGATCTGGTCAGCCAGTCGGCCACCTTGTCGAGAAGGATGGTCGAGACTTGCGCCTGGTGAGCTGCTGCCATGTGTTGCTGATGCCATTGCTGCTGGGGATGAGGGCCGGTGCGTTTCGAACGAAATAGTTCCTCGCGTGCCGTGGTTCGGATGCGGTGAACCGGCTTACGAAAGGTCACATATGGTTCGAGCACGTCAGGTTCAAGGCGCGCCGGTGGTGGCACCTGACATCTTGGATTTCAGCGCTGCTGCCGCCATGGCGTATCCGCCGGCCGCTCCGTCAACAAAATGGACATGGTCGCGTTGCAGCGGCGAGGCTACCATGCATGTCATCAAAGCCAGATCCTGCCGGTGCATGCCAAACTTGCAGACACCAGACTTTTCGCCCGTTTCGAGCAATTTTTCGATCTCGTCCGCAGTTGCGGTGTCGACATCGATGGTCATTTTCAGACCGTCATCGAATTTGCGAAAGTCGGAATTCTGCACGACATCCTGCCTGTATTGCTTGGGATCGAAGCTCCCTATCGTCATTCCCAGAGCGTCGGCCACCTTCATAAGGGTGGCAATGCCGATGATCTTCAGCTTTTCAACAAAACGTGATTGTGGAGGTGCGGCTGCGCGCGCCTCAAGGTCGAGACCTTTGGGCGGAATGCTGTAGCTGCCACCGTCAGCGGGCACCGGATGGCCGGCACGGTTACTGCCGCCCGCGACTTTCACAATGTCGGAAACCAGGTCCGCAAATGCTTCGGCGTCGGCATTGTCGCCCGGTGTGGCAATGATGGAGACAATAGCGCCGTGGCTGGACTTGATCGGGTCCCAACGGCAGGAGAGGCCGGTGAGGTCGGGGCGCGTCCCGGCGGGCGCAGCCGGCACCCGGTATTTACCGGCCTTCATCTCGCTTTCAGCCCAGCTCGATCCACCGCCTGAAAACATCGCGTAAAACACTTCATCAGCCGCCTGAAAGCGTGCCACACGCACATCGAGGCCGTGGGCGCGGATATCGCCGAGCGGCACGATGGCGGCACGCAGGACAAGGTCAAGTTCCTCGCCCACCCAGGTCTGCACAGCGGACAGGGCCTCGGTGGTTGGTGTTTTTAGCGACAGGGGAAAGGCCACCATGGCGCCGTCACCGCCGAAAATGAAAGGCAGGTCGCGGCGTCCGAGTGTATTCAACAATGCTGATATAACACTCGCACCGGCCATATTGACCGATTTGTAGCGCCCTTTTGCGACCGCATCGGTAGAATTGACGATATCGGCGACAGCCAGCGCCCAGTCATCGGGCAGAGGGCGATAATTGCGTGTGTCGGCCACGCCACCAAATTCCGAAAGAATAGGGAGCGTGTCGAAAAAACTGCCTGCGGCGTGGGAATTGTCCATCGGCAACTGGTAACATGATTTGGGCCCGCGCCGCATCACATGCGCGTGGGTGAAAATTGACTCGAATGCCGATTGAGACGATAGGCTCGCTGCCGATGCATATCGCTTTCTACGCACCGCTGAAATCGCCTGAGCATCCGGTACCCTCGGGTGACCGGTTGATGGCGCGGCAGTTGGTCAAAGCCCTGACGCTTTCCGGCCATTCTGTGGAGCTGGTATCGGAAATGCGGGTGTTTCTGCCTAACCCGGATGACACGCAGAGCTACGATGCTGTTCTCGCGACAGCGCGCGCCGAGACAGTGCGGATAGCGGCGTTGCCGAAAAAGCCCGATCTCTGGTTCACCTACCATCCCTACTACAAGTCGCCGGACCTTCTGGGACCGGCAATGGCTGCGCACTTCGGCATCCCCTATGTCACAGCGGAGGCTTCCTATTCGCCGCGCCGTAGCAGCGGCATCTGGGCTGAGACGCAGCAGCGCGTGGCCGATGCCGTGGCTGGTGCGGCGATCAATTTGTGTTTTACCGTGCGCGACCGGGCAGGGCTCTTGAATGCTCTGCCGGCTGCGAAACTGGAGATGCTGGCACCTTTCATCGATACGGCGCCGTTCACGGAAGTGGCCTCTGGCACACATCTGATCACGCTGGCGATGATGCGATCCGGCGACAAGCTGGCAAGTTTCGTCATGCTTGCACGCGCGCTGGAACATCTTGGCGACCGGGAATGGACGCTGAATGTGATCGGTGACGGACCGGCGCGGGGGGCGGTAGATGATGCTTTTGCGCATCTGCCTGCCCATCGCATCACATGGCTTGGCGAGGCCGCGCCTGACACTGTGCCAAAACTGCTGGCTGAGGGCGGCATCTATGTCTGGCCGGGATGTGGGGAAGCCTACGGCCTCGCCTATCTCGAAGCGCAGGCTGCCGGCCTGCCGGTCATCGCGCAGAATACCGCTGGCGTGCCGGACGTCGTGTGCGACGGGGTTACCGGAATTTTGACGCCAGAGGGCGACGTGCCAGCCTTTGCGGGCGCAATTGCAGCGCTGCTGGATGATGTTGAACGTAGAAATGTCATGGGCGCTGCGGCACGGCGGTTTGTGACGGCGGAGCGTTCGCTGGGAGCGGCAGCATGGCGGATTGATGATCTTCTTGGCGGGTTGCGATGACGGATATGAGGCTGTGGTCACCGCTGGTGGATGCGCTTGGACGCTGGGAGCGGGCCGGCCGGGTCGCACCGTTCTGGTTGCGCGACGATGATGCGGTGGAGCCGACCGCGGCGCTTGATCGTCTGCTGAGGCTGTCAAACATGTATGCGGTACCGCTGAGCCTTGCGGTTATTCCCGCGCACGCCGGAAAAGCCCTGGCTGGGCGGCTCGCAGATGAACCTCGGGTTCGCGTTTCGGTGCATGGCTGGGCGCATGAAAACCACGCGCCGGCTGGCAGCAAAAAACAGGAACTCGGCCTGCATCGCCGCACAGACCTCGTGCTGGACGAGCTTGGACGTGGTCGGCTGGTGCTCGCCGAATTGTTCGGGCAGCACTGTTTGCCGGTATTGGTGCCGCCGTGGAACCGGATTGATGATGATCTCATCGAAGCGCTGCCAGCGCTCGGCTTTGTGGCGCTTTCCGTCTATGGGCCGGCGAAACCTGCGGCGCTTCCGGTCATCAACACGAATGTGGATGTGATGGACTGGCATGGCACGCGCGGCTGCCGCGACCATGCCGCGCTGGTGGCTGATATCGTGGCGCAGCTGGACCGCTCTTTTGCAGGCGGCGATGCGGTGGGGCTGCTGACCCATCACCTGGTGCATGACGAGGCGGCATGGACGTTCATCGATCGGCTTTTCGCGATAACCAGCCAGAGCCGCGCGGCTGTATGGACCGAACTCGGCGCGCTGGTAAAAAACGCGCGCCGGTGAAATGTCAGCTCTTGGCTGAAGGCTCGATGTCCACGACCTGATCGTCACGCGCAGCGAAGGACCCGGAAAGGGCTAGTGCTGCCTCACGCTCGATGGCGTCGAGCTGATCGTCGGTGCGGGCCGGGTCGTGGTGGAAGAGCGCCAGCCGAGTTGCACCGGCTGCCTTGCATAACTTGACGCCCTGCTGCCAGGTGGAATGGCCGTAGCCGCGCCTTTTGACCATCTCGTCTTCGGTGTAGGTGCAATCGTAAACGACGAGGTCGACGCCTTCAATCAGAGCCAGAATGTTTGCGTCAAGCTTGCCGGCAGGATCATGTTCGGTGTCGGTGATGATGGCCATGGCGCGGCCATCCCACTCGATCCGGTAGCCGATGCAGCCACCCGGATGGTTCAGGCTTCCGGTGCGGATCACCACGCCCTCGCGCGGCTGCAGCACATCGCCTGAAGCGAAATCACGGCATTCGAGATTGGCCTTGCAGATGTCGAGACGAACCGGAAACCATGGCGGGCGCATGAATTCATGCAGCATTTCAGCGGTCGTCAGCCAGCCAGAGAGATGGCCGGACCACAGCCGGACCTTCGTCCTTGGATTGTAGAAGGGATAGAAGAATGGCAGGCCGATCATGTGGTCGTAGTGGGAGTGGGTGAAGAACACGTCGAACTCATCGACAGTGGGCCCCAATGTCTCGCCTGCGGGACGAATGCCGGAGCCGGCGTCGAAGAACAGCGTGTGCGGGCCGCACTGGACCTGGATGCAGGCGGTGTTGCCACCGAAGCGCGCATATTGAGGTCCGGAAACCGGTACGCTACCTCGCGTGCCCCAGAACCGGATCTGGAACGTCTCGTCCTTCATTCTACCCCTCGCGGCGTCCCTCAACGCCCTGATCTTTGTATCTTTCTTCAACGAGACACTTATTTCAGATGTTTTTCAACCTTGGCCGAATGACGCAGCGGAAGCGTTTGATCAATGCTTGTTGCTGCGCGCGTCGATAAGTTCGGCCGTGGTGGTACTCAGCCGGTTGGCCAAGACTTTCACGATCTCAACGGTCATCTCGGGAAATTCGGTCAATAGCCGGAGGAAATGGTCTTTGCGAATGCGCAGAGCTTCCAGCGGAACGGCGGCGCGGACTGTCGCGGTACGTGATACGTCGCAGAGGATGGCGATTTCGCCGACGATTGAGTTGGGCTCCAGTTCGGCGACCTTGATCTCGCCGCCATCGGACTCGACCAGGATGTCGGCGGTGCCCGAAAGGATGACATAGGCTGCGTCGCCCTCATCGCCCTGACGGAACAGGATCTGGCCGGCGCTATAGCTGACGCGGTCGGAGGTAAAGGCGAGCAGCTTGAGCTTTGCAGGCTCGACGCCCGAAAACAGCGGCACCCGCTTCAGCATTCCCACTTCATCTTTGAGGAGCATGTTCAATCCCTCGTTCTGCTACTCTTATGCCAGCAGATCCTTGAAGATACCGTTTCTTTTCACCAGTGTCGCGTGGGTTCCATCCTCCACCACTCTACCAGCATGGAAAACGACGACGCGTTCAAAGCTCTCGGCCATTGCAGGTGCGGTGACTACCCAGACAATCGTCGGTTGGCGCTCGTCCCGGGTCGCCTCCTTAAGCACATTTTGCAGGATAGCCTCCTGCTGTCGTTGATCGAGCGCTGAAAGCGGTCGGTTAAAGATCATGAAGTCGGCGCGTTTCAACAATACGCGCGCCACTTCCAGCTTTTGCCGCTGGGCGCCGGTAAGCCGCCGCCCGCCAACGCCGACGTCAAAGCCCAGCCCCACATCGAGAACGTCGTCATACAGGCCGAGTTCGCCCAGGATGGAATAGACGATGGCGCGGATACGCTCGGGGCCTTCGGGGTGATTGTGGGCGATCCTGCCGAACAAAACATTGTCCATAACGCTGGCGGTCGCAGTATAGCGCTCTGGGTCATAGGGCTGGATGGATCCCTGTAACGTCTCCGGCAGGTTGGCATAAAACAGTTCACGCGCGGTGACGATCTTTGCCATCAGTTCATCGCTCAGAAGGCCGAAGCGGTGGCGCGGCTCGATATAGGAGAAGCTGAGGCTGACAATGGATGCCCTGTCTGCTGGCACGACAGACGCATAGGGTTTTCCCTTCAGGCGCTGGACGAGCTGTTCATAGTCCGGGATTTCGTCCGCAGTCATGAAGGACAGTTGCTGGAAGAACGGATGGTCCGGAGGCAGGTCGCTAAACAGCTCGATGGCCTGCTCGGCAATTTCCAGCCCCATCAGATAGAGCGCTTCGTCAACGCCGGCGTCGCGCAGGATCGACACAAAGTAAGGGTTGGCCGACAGCGCGCGGGTGGCCAGTTCGGGGCCATTTGCAGCGCCGAAGAGCAGGTTTTCGCCCACCGTGGCTTCGCGGTTGTATGAACCCGTCTCGAAGGGAACGATGAGCCCGGTAAGACTTTCGGCCTCGAGACGTTGCTGTAGCGCGTCTCGCAGTTCCACGATGCGACCGACCAATTGTGGGTGACGGGTCGGGCTGGCCGATTTTCTCAGTCCAAGGTCGAGAATATCGCTGGTGAGGACCACCGCATCGAGAATCGGCCTTATCACGCGGAACAGGTCGTCTGGTCCCGTTGCGCCGGCGGACTGATAGTCGACCCAGTCGCTGTTGAGATCGAAGTCCGGGTTTCCCGCAAGTCTCGCTTCCTCGACATCCCAGGCGCGGGCGCGGCCCAGTGCGCCGTCGTAGCTGACGCTGGTCAGCGGTGCGTGCTTGAGCCCGTAGAGGAGGTTATCGCGCAGGCTCGTCTGCGCCAGATGCGCATCCGATGATGCGTATGACATACGCCGGCCCTTAACGGCTTCGGGAAGGTCGACAATATCGGTCTCGCCAATGCTCACCTTGCCACTGGTTGGCCAGACAAGGCCGACCAGTGCTTCCGCAAAAGCTTCGCCGCCGCCGTTCGAGCTGGTGACGATGGCGACTGTCTCACCGGGTTCGATGCGCAGCGATATCCGCTCGATCACGGGCGCGCCGCTGTCGTCGATCACCGAGAGGCTGGAGACTGCCAGCGGCGCTTCGAGCGGGGGTGTCGCATCGGTACTGAGGAGCTGCATTTTTGGATCGATCAACGGTTCGACGCTGAACTGCTCGACGACCTGTGCATATTTGACCTGAACGTCCTGGCGCGCCTGGTCCCAGTCGATCAGTTCCTTCATCGGGCCAGGAAGGTCCTTGTAGGCGGCGATGACGGCGACCAGTTGGCCGACATCGAGGCGACCATGCAAGGCAAGGTAGCCGCCGATCAGGTAGAACAGGAACGGTGTCACCTGAGCTAGGAAATTGTTGATGAATTTAACCAGGAACTTCCACTGATAGAGATCGTAGCGGATCTGGAAGATACGACCGAGGCGGGCTGCAATGTCGGCGCGCTGGTAGTTCGAAGTGTCATGGATGTGGATCGCGCCAATACCGTCAACAATCTCACCGACACGCCCCGACAATTCGCGCGCGGTGAGTTGGCGCTCACGCCCGAGCCGGATCAGCCGCTTGCGCATGCGCGGGATGATAATCAACTGGATGGCAACGATCAGTGCTGCGATCAGGCCGAGCCACACATTCTGGACGATGATGAAGATCATCGCCGTCAGCGCCTGCCCACCGAGCAGCGCCGGCTGGACAAAAGCATCGCCGATGAAGCCACCGAGCGGTTCGACTTCATCCTTCACCATGGTGGCGACTTCGGCTGACTTGACCCTCTTGAAATGATGCGGGGGGAAGCGCAGCACGCGGTCGACAAGCTCGAAGCGCAGGCGGCGCAGCATGCGCTCGCCAAGCCGGCCCTTGTAGGTGTTAATGTAGAACTTGAAGAGCCCGTTGATCACGACCAGCAGTAAAAATACCATGCTGAGAGCAAAAAGCGTCGCCTCGCGCTCAAGCTGAAAGCCTGGGAACACGTCGATTCTGCCAATAAAGGGCAGCGAAAAACCGAAATCGAGGAAGGTGCTGGTCGCGCCTGGTGTTTCGAAGCCCTTGCCCTGAATGGGACCGTTGACGATCAGCTTTGGCAGGTCGAAGGCCAGGTAATAGGGGATCATCGACACGGCTACGACAGCTAGAATCCACAGCTGCTGACGCCAAGTGTGTTTCCAGATATATCGGGCTAGGCTGGATTCCATCAAGGGATGCTGACCGTTCGGATTGCAGGCTGCCAAAGCAGTGCACGGTTGGGAATGAGGTTGCTGCCGGCTACTGGAAGAATGCAGTTCGCGGCGACTGAACGATCCAGAATCATATCAGGCCCCCTGATAGCCGAGGGCTGCAACATACAACATGCCCTTGAGCGACGCTACCCGCACGCCCACGCTCATGCGTCTCAGCCAAGAAGCTGCCGTAGCAGGTGCGCCGTGCCCGCGGCGCCGTCCAGATTGAGCGGTTGCGCGTTTGGACGGGGATGGGAGAGCGCGGTGGTGATCGCGCCAGCCAGGGTTTCGGGCGTCAAATCCGGTTCGATGAGCATGGTTGCAAGGCCTTCCGCTGCCAGCCTGCCGGCTCGCACGGTCTGCTCGGTCTCGCCGCCAGCTGAAAATGGCACGAGTATCGTGCGGCAGCCAGCAACCAGGATATCACAGACCGTGTTGTAGCCTGCCTGCGATACAGAAAGGTTTGCGCCGCTGAGAAGCTGCCCAAAATCGTTGCGGAACCTGAAAAGCGAGACATTTTCTGGCGCCTGTGCGGCAGCAGCATCGAACTGAGCCTTCGGCAGGTTGGGACCGGTGATGAGGCACCAGGAAAGGGCAGGGCCGCAAAGGTGGGCAGCAGCCGCCGCCGCCTGTACCAGTGCGCCGCCTGCCGCTCCGCCGCCGGCCGAAACGACAACATCAAAGCGGTCGGTTCCCGGTTCATGCGCCGGACCGGTGACGAGGCCGGTATATGCAATCTTGTCAGCGATAGCACCGGCAAGGCGAAAACTGTCTTCCAGCCTTATGAAAGCCGGGTCGCCGTGAACCATGACACTGTCGAAATGGGTGTTGACGAGGTCCACGGTCTCCTCGTCGCGGCCGGGCTTGGTGCGCTCCTGAAGGATGTCGCGAAGTGAGGCGACCAGCAGTGGCTTTGGCCTTGCGTGCCTGATCGCATCGAGCAGGGGCAGAAGCTCAAAGCGCATCTGCCGACGGCCGAACGGGAACGCCTCGGTGATGACGATATCGGGGGCAAAATCTTTGAATGCGCCAAGCAGCAATCGTGTTCGGTTTGCCTGAAATATCTGGTCGACAGGATTTCCATCGAGGTCGGCCAACCCGGAAAAGCCTTGATCATTGGCCGCAACAGGCGGCAGGGCAACATTGCGGATGGACGTGTCTGGAAAACCAGGAACAGGCATCCCGCCGGTCACCATCAGCACCTCAAAACCGTCCGCGTTGAGCGCACGCGCGATGTGGGTGGCGCGGGCAAGATGCCCGATGCCAAGCAGGTGCTGAACGTAGAAAAGAACACAGGGTGCCATCACACAGGCTCCGTCCGCCACGCTTTCTCGAACAGGGTTTTGAGCTGGCGGATGCTGGCCGAGTGGTCGAATTCAGCGCGGACACGCTTTTCCGCCGCCTCGCCGAGATTTTTGCGCAAAGCCGGATCGCGGATCAGTGTTTCGAGGGCGTGGGCGAGCGCTTCGGGGTCTTCCGGTTCCACGACAAGGCCGTTCTCGCCGTCGTTGAGCAGTTCCGGGACGCCAGAAATGTTGGTCGATACACAGACAAGGTTTTGGCTCGACGCCTCGACCAGCACATTGGGCAGCCCATCGCGGTCGCCATCGGCGGCGATACGGCAGGCCAGCGCAAAGATATCGGCGCGGCGGTAGTGCGCGAGAACGTCTTCCTGTGCCAGTGCGCCTTTCCAGAGGATGCGATCTCTGATGCCGAGCGATTGCGCCAGCTCCTTCAGGCGCGCCAGTTCATCGCCGCCGCCAATATGCTCGAAGCGCCAATGAAGATCAGGCGGCAAGGTCGCAAGCGCACGCAGGAGAAGATCATAGCCTTTCTTTTCCACGGCGCGCCCGACGCTCAGCATAACCACAGGGTTGGCAGCGTCGGTCCCATCGCGCGGTACGCGCTGGCTCTCCACATGGTTGAACCGAGTGAGATCGAGGCCGTGATAGCTGAGATGAACGCGCTTTGGCTGGGCGGCGAGCGTTTTCAGGTGCTCGTATCCGGAGCGGGTACAGGTCACCATCCAGCGCGCCGCGTTGAGCTTTTCGGTGAGCTCCCAGTCGGGTGAGGTCCAGATGTCCTTGGCATGTGCAGAACAGGTCCATGACACGTTTGTCAAAAGGCTGGCATAGCGGGTGACCGAAGCCGGCGTGTGGGCAAAATGTGCATGCAGCCAGCCACCGCCATCGGGCCATTCATGGGCAAGCACCAGCGCCTGACCAAAGCGACGAACACGGTTCGGCGTCGGATCGCGCCGCAGATCGGCGCAGAACGCCCTCAGCGTTTTACAGAATCCTTTGCGCCAGATGCCTGCAGCCAGCGCCCGCAGCACCCTGACCGGCTCCTGGTAGAGATATTCAGGGAGATAATGCACTGCCGCGCGGATCTCGTCATGCACCGGGTGCCGCTTTTTGTCGGTAGGATGGCGCATGGCGATCAAGGTGAGATCGAACCCGGCACGCTCCAGCCCCAGAAGTTCCTGCGCGATAAAAGTTTCCGAAAGGCGCGGATAGCCCTTCAGCACGACAACGATCTTGCGGCGTTCAGGCAAATTGGTTCTCAGTTCTTGGAATCGACAATGGAAAGGTGCGGACTTACGCGCTCGTCGAGCAAGTCCCCGACAATCTCGGAGATGTGGACCAGTCCTTCAAGCGTCAGGTCCGGACTGCTTTGCGAAGGGCGAGGCCGGTCGGGTAGGGCCTTTAAAGTTTCAGCGAGGCGGCCGGCATCCTCAGCTTCCTCCGGCAACAGCATGTCGACCAGGCCAAGTTCGCTGGCGCGGCGGGCGCGGATCAATTGTTCTTCACGTGGCTTGACGCGGGGCACAATCAACGCTGGCTTGTCGAAAGACAAAATCTCGCAATAGGTATTGTAGCCTCCCATCGCGACGACTGCCTTGGCGCCGGCGATCAGCTCTTCCATGCGGCTGTCAAATTCGATGATTTTTATGTTGGGCACGGCGGCACCCTTTTTGATCAGCTTTCGGCGCTGCTTGGTCGGCATATAAGGACCAAGAACAATCAGTGCCTTGTGTTGCAAAGTGGGGTCGTGCCGATAGGCGTGGATGACCTGATCAATAAGTTCGGCACCATCGCCACCCCCGCCCGTCGTGACCAGAATATAGTCGCCCTCAGGACGGTTTTCGGGCCGCTGTTCGTGCGACAGGCTGCGCTGCAAAAACCCGACGAATTTCATTTTGTTTCTCACCGAATCCGGGACGTCGAGGCCGGTCAATGGGTCGTAGAATTCAGGTGGACCATAGGCCCAGATCATGTCGTAGAAGCGGTCGATCTTACGCATCGTGTCGCTGCGCTTCCATTCCGCTTCCAGAAGGTGCGGCGCATCCATGACCTCGCGCAGGCCCAGCACCAGTGTCGTGCCCCGGGTCTTGAGATAGGCGAGGGTTTCTTCCACCTCGCCGCGCAGGCCCATCGGCTCCTTGTCGACGATGAAAATGTCCGGCTGAAACGTTTCAGCAGTGTGACGGATGCTCGACTGCCGCATTTTCAGCGTTTCTTGCAGGTCGATATGGCGCTCAAGCGAGGTATAGTCGCCGTTGTGCAGCTTGATCACACTGGGGATTTTGACGAAGTCGACCCGGGCCCGGTAGTCGAACGCGCCGGCAATGGTTGCTCCGGAAATGATGAGAATATTCAGGCCGCGAAAATCCTCCACGAGGGAGTGCGCGATAGTGCGACAGCGGCGCAAATGGCCGAGCCCGAACGTGTCGTGGCTGTACATAAGGATTCGAGCGTTTTCGAAGCGCCGCATCATGGCCACATAAACCTTCAGTTTGCCGTCGGACCCGTCTGAGCGCCCGTTGCATAGACCCGTAATACCGAACCGAGTGCTCGACCGGCTTCCCCTGAACCAACAGCAGTCTGGTAAAGGCGAGCGACCTTAGCCCACGGGCCAGGACATGCCTAGACCACGCCACCGGATCAAATTAAGACGGAAATACAACCGGGCCTTGTCCTTTACCGGATGCGATCCTCAATCGCCCAGCGGGCCGCCAGAAAATTAAATATAGCCGCGACAATCAGCCCGGCAATCTTGGCAGGAAAAGTCCCGATGAGTGGGCTTAGTGCGACCAGGGCCAGGCTCGATACACACAGCGTGATCAACGCGCCGAGCATAAAGAAGCGTACGACCGAGCGGCGATCGCCAAGTGCCTTGTCGCGTTCAAACGACCAGCGGGAATTGACGACGTAGGAAAAACAGATCGCCGCAAGCCATCCTATCCCATTGGCTGCAAGCGCGGGGATCGCGAGCATTTTCCAGAGCAGCGAAAACACCGAAAGGTCAATGATGCTGTTGGCAACGCCAACGATGCCAAAGCGCGCAATCTTGGTCAGCAACGAAAGCTCGGACGGCTGGTGGCGGGATGCCATTTATTGGTCTTTCGCGCGAGATCGGTTTTGTCGACGTTAATTTGCTTCATCGAGGCTGGAAATGCAGGTACTAGCGGTTTGGCGCGGGCGCTGACAAGCGCATGAGTGCCTACTGCAGGGGTTGAGATGAACATCCAGTCGACAGTCGAGCAATCATCATTGGACGGGGCAGCCATCGATCCGGCCGTCGGAGCGGAGTTTGCGCTGTTTCACACCGCGCCATCGTCGGTCGAATTCAACAAGCTGCGCAAGCGCTTGCTGCGCCAGGCGCGCGAGACGATAGAAGCCTACGCCATGGCGCGAGCAGGAGAGCGCTGGCTGGTGGCGCTTTCGGGCGGCAAGGATTCGTACGGCCTGCTGGCGATCCTGCTTGATCTGAAATGGCGCGGGCTTTTGCCGGTGGAGCTGCTGGCGTGCAATCTCGACCAGGGTCAGCCGAATTTTCCAAAGCATATTTTGCCCGACTATCTGACTAAGCATGGCATTGCGCACCGTATCGAATATCGCGACACCTATTCGATCGTCACCGACAAGGTTCCCGTAGGGGCTACTTACTGTTCGCTGTGCTCGCGGTTGAGGCGCGGTCACCTCTACCGGGTGGCGCGTGAAGAGGGATGCTCCGCGCTGGTGCTCGGCCACCACCGCGAGGATATTCTGGAAACGTTCTTCATGAATTTTTTCCATGGCGGGCGGCTGGCAGCGATGCCGCCGAAGCTTTTGAACGATGAGGGCGACGTGATGGTGCTGCGGCCGCTGGCGCATTGCGCCGAGGCCGACCTGGCCAAATTTGCGGATGCGATGCGGTTTCCCATCATTCCATGCGATCTGTGCGGCAGCCAGGAAGGGCTACAGCGCAATGTGATGAAATCGATGCTCGACGATATCGAGAAGCGGATGCCTGGCCGCAAGGACAGCATGATCCGGGCGCTGGCCAATGTGCGGCCCTCGCATCTGCTCGACACCGGGCTGTTTGATTTTGCCGGTCTGGCGGCAGCATCCCCCGAAGATTGATCAGCGTGCGGGCGGTTTGCTTTGCGCCTGAAAGAGTTTCCCGCGTTCGCCGATCAGCACCAGCACCAACCCGACAATCGACACCGCGCAATATCCCGCGGCAAGCGGGGTGACTGTGCCATCAAATGCCTGGCCAATGGCCGCGCCGATCAGGCCGCCGCCGAGAGTTTGCAAAAAGCCGATCACCGAGGATGCGGTGCCCGCGACATGGCCCAGTGGCTCCATGGCGATCGAGTTGAAGTTGGAGCCGATCCAGCCGAATTGTAGCATGGCGAGCGTGAACAGGCCGACGAAAAGCGGCAATGGCATCGGCCCGAGCAGCGACAGGCCAAACAGGATGCAGTTGACGATCACAAAGCCGATCAACGCCCCATGCGAGAGGCGGCGCATGCCGAAGCGGCCTACCAGCTGCGCGTTGGCGAAAGAGGAGACAGCCATCATGCTGGCGACCACTGCAAAGATAACCGGGAACATGGCGCCGAGCCCGTAAATTCCGACATAGATCTGCTGGGCGGAATTGATGAAGCCGAACAGGGCGCCGAAAACGACCATGGTTGCCAGCGTGTAGGCCAGCGATATGCGGTTGGTGAGCACGATGCGAAAGCCGTCGAAGATCGACCTGGCGGTAAACGGACGGCGGTATTCCGGGTGCAGCGTTTCGGGAAGTCGGAGCGCCGTCCAAATGGTGACGAGCAGTGCGATGCCTGCCATGAACACGAAAATCATGTGCCATTCGGCAAACACCATGACCAGTTGACCGATACCGGGCGCGACGACCGGGATGACCATGAACACCATGAAGACCAGCGACATGACCTCGGCCATGGCGCGGCCGCCAAAGACGTCGCGGATGACCGAAACCGCAATAACGCGTGTTGCAGCTGCGCCAACACCCTGCACGAAGCGCAGTGCCAGAAGAGACGTGAAGCTTGGTACGAACGAGCACGCCAACGCGGCCAGCACATAGATGCCAAGGCCGAAAAGCAACGGTCCACGGCGCCCGAACCGGTCGGAAATGGGCCCATAGGCAAGCTGTGCCAGGCCGAAGCCGGCGATATAGGCGGTGATCACATATTGGCGGTGGTTTTCGTTCTCGACGCCAAGGCTTGCACCAATCTGCTGCAAGCCGGGAAGCATGATATCGATGGCCAGCGCGTTGAGCGCCATGAGGGCGGCGGCGAGCGCGATGAATTCCCAACGCGGCAGCGACAGTTTTGCCGGCGCGGATTGCGGTGGCGCGATATGGTCAGCCATGGCCCGTCCCCATTTTGACTAGAAAGAAAAAAATGCGCCAGAAACCCGGCGCATTTCATCATGCGATGCCGCAAGCGGCGATCTGCAGGATTATAGGGAAGTCAGGCGGCAGCACCCTTGGCGTCAATGCCTTTTTCTTCCAACAGGGATTTTAGTTCGCCAGCCTGGAACATTTCGCGGATGATATCGCAGCCGCCGACGAATTCGCCCTTCACATAAAGCTGGGGGATCGTAGGCCAGTTGGAATACTCCTTGATGCCCTGGCGCAGCTCATTGGAGGTGAGAACATTCACGCCCTTATAGTCGACGCCGAGGTAGTCGAGGATCTGGACAACCTGTCCGGAAAATCCGCATTGTGGGAAGCCCGGGGTGCCCTTCATGAAGACCACCACGTCCTGGCTCTTCACTTCGCTTTCGATGTATTCGTTCATACCGCTCATGTTTTCGTCGTCCTTTCGTGCCTGGGGAGGTCAGGCCGGAACATGCACTTCAAATAAACCCAAAGGCGACCCGAAACAAGAACCAAGCCGGGATTCTTGTCTATTCGGGGGCGCTGGTCTGCAGGGCGAGCGCGTGCAGGACGCCACCCATATTGCCCTTTAGCGCGTTGTAGACCATCTGGTGCTGCTGCACCCGGCTCTTGCCGCGGAAGCTTTCGGCCACCACTTCGGCCGCATAATGGTCGCCATCGCCGGCAAGATCGCGGATCGTCACCTTAGCGTCCGGAATGCCTTCCTTGATCATGGTCTCTATGTCGTGAGCATCCATAGCCATCGCGCGGTCTCCGTCAGGTGCCCATGAAAGCAGGGAACCATGATTCGTGGGCGGATTTGAGTTCGCTCACAGATATCGCACGAGCCTTGCCGAGTTTCAATTCAATGCCGCCGGTCGTGCCGATCCACGGCGCGAAAATGCCAGCCTGTGCGACCCGGGCCATGAAGATTTCGAGGTCTGCCACTTCGGCGAACGCCTTGATGGTAACGACATAGCGGCCCTGATCCTCACCGAAGAATTGCGGGATCGGATCGCCGGCCTCGAGTTCGTTCACCGTCGCTCCAATACCCGAAGCCATGGCCATTTCGGCCAGAGCCACGGCCAAACCACCATCGGAGCAATCATGGACGGCCGTCGTCACGCCTTCGCGGATAAGGCTGCGGACGAAGTCGCCGACTTTCTTTTCGTGGCCAAGATCAACCGGCGGTGGCGGGCCGTCAGCGCGGCCGTGGATGTCGCGCATGTAGATGGACTGTCCAAGATGCGTGCCCCACCAATCGGGTGCGCCGAACAGAAGGATGAGATCGCCTTCACCGGCAAAGCCGATGCGCGCCATTTTTGACCAGTCCGGTATCAGCCCGACACCGCCAATCGTTGGCGTAGGCAAAATGCCCTGGCCGTTGGTTTCGTTGTAGAGCGAGACATTGCCGGAGACGATGGGAAATTCGAGTGCCCGGCAGGCTTCGCCGATGCCTTTGATGGCGTGGACGAGCTGGCCCATGATCTCGGGGCGTTCGGGATTACCGAAATTGAGGTTATCGGTGGACGCCAGCGGCTCGGCGCCTGTAGCGGTGAGGTTGCGCCAGCATTCGGCGACAGCCTGCTTGCCGCCTTCAAACGGGTCGGCCTCGCAGTAGCGCGGCGTCACGTCGGAGGAGAAGGCGAGAGCCTTGGTGTCGTGGCCTTCAACCCGCACCACGCCGGCATCGCCGCCGGGCAATTGCAGCGAGTTGCCCTGGATCAGCGTATCATACTGCTCCCAGACCCAGCGGCGACTCGACAGATCCGGACCGCCCAGCATTTTCAGCAGCGCGTCAGCGATGTCGGCCTGGGGGATATCGGTTGCAGCGAGCGGGATCGGTGTAACTGGCTCGATCCACGGACGGTCATATTCTGGCGCCTGATCGCCCAGATCCTTGATCGGCAAATTGGCGACTTCCTCGCCCTGATGGAGGACGCGGAAGCGTAGATCGTCGGTCGTGTGGCCGACGATGGCGAAGTCCAGCCCCCATTTGTGGAAGATCGCCTCTGCCTGCTGTTCTTTTTCAGGGAGCAGCACCATCAGCATGCGCTCCTGGCTTTCCGACAGCATCATTTCATAGGCCGACATGGCGTCTTCGCGCACCGGCACCTTGTCGAGATCGAGCTCGATGCCCAGGTCACCTTTGGCGCCCATTTCAACGGCAGAGCAGGTGAGCCCGGCAGCACCCATGTCCTGGATGGCTATGACGGCGCCTGAGGCCATGAGTTCGAGGCAGGCTTCAAGCAGGCATTTTTCGGTGAACGGATCGCCGACCTGTACGGTTGGGCGTTTTTCGTCGATGTCGTCGCCGAATTCGGCAGAGGCCATGGTGGCGCCGCCGACGCCATCGCGACCGGTCTTTGCACCGAGATAGACCACCGGAAGCCCGACGCCTTTGGCCTCGGACAGGAAAATGCCATCGGCTCTGGCAATGCCGGCAGCGAAGGCATTGACCAGAATGTTGCCGTTGTAGCGGGCGTCGAAATTCACTTCACCGCCAACTGTCGGCACGCCGAAGGAATTGCCGTAGCCGCCCACACCGGCGACCACACCCGCCACAAGATGTTTTGTCTTGGGATGATCCGGCGCGCCGAAGCGCAGCGCGTTCATGGCCGCGACGGGCCTTGCGCCCATGGTGAAGACATCGCGCAAAATGCCCCCAACGCCGGTCGCCGCGCCCTGATAGGGCTCGATGTAGGAGGGGTGGTTGTGGCTCTCCATCTTGAAGATGACGCAGTCGCCATCGCCGATATCCACAACGCCGGCGTTTTCACCGGGACCCTGGATCACGCGCGGGCCGGTGGTGGGCAGCGTACGCAGCCATTTCTTTGAGCTCTTGTAGGAACAGTGCTCGTTCCACATTGCCGAAAAAATACCGAGCTCGGTGAAGGACGGTTCGCGCCCGATCAGATCGAGAATGCGCTGATATTCATCGGGCTTCAGGCCGTGCGACGCTATCAGTTCTGGCGTGATGGCAATGGTGTTGCGGATGTTCATGGCCGGCAAAATCCGTAAAACAGGGAAGTGCACCCCTTAGCGCGCCGCGCGCCTGCGATATACCCGCAAATGTTGGAAAAACTGTTGGATTCGATAAATAATCAACCGTAGCTGTCATATCCCGCGATACCATTGTCCAGCAGCGAGAGGATGCGTGCAAATCCGCCTTCGACCTGGCTTCTTTGCGGGGCTGAGAAGCCGATGCGCACCCGATGGAAGGTCTTTTCGGTGCGACCGCTTTTGAACTCGTCTTCATCGTCGATCAGGACGCCCTCATTGAATGCTGCCTGGCGCAGGGTTCCAGACAGCCAGGGCTCCGGCAGCTTGAGCCACAGGAATGGCGCGCAACGGTGAGACTGGAAATCATAGTCGCCAAGAGCGCTGCGCGCGATGGTGACACGACTGGCGATCTCAATTTTCACTTTCTGTCGAATACTGTCGGCATAGCCCGAAAGAACGAGCCGGGCCGCCAGTTCCGACATCAGGAAGGGCATGCCTCCGGTGACCATTTTCTGTGCCGTCAAAACGCGGGCAGCCAGATGCGGGGGGCAGGCGACCCAGCCGCCGCGAATGCCGGCGGCGACAGATTTTGAAAGACTGCTGACATGGAAGGTGCGCTCGGGCGCCAGTTCGGCGATCGATGGCGGCCGCTCTTCATCGCTGAGCAGCGCTCCATAAATGGCATCTTCGATCAGCCAGACATTGTGGCGTCTGGCGATGTCGATAATCTCGCGACGCCGCGCCTCCGGCATGATGGTGAGGGTAGGATTTTGCAAGTCAGGCACCAGGAACAGCAGCTTGGGATGCTGTTGGGCGCAGACGCGTTCGAGATCGTCCGGATCGGGCCCGAATTCATCCATGCCGACGGCGATGCTGCGGCGTCCGATCAGGTTGGCGCTGCGGGCCATTGAGGAATAGGTGAGCTGCTCGAAGGCGATCCGGTCGCCCGGTGCCGTGACGGCGGCGATAACAGCCAGGATGGCAGCGTGTCCACCCAGGGTTGGCACCACGTCTGATGGGTTTGGTTCCCAGCTGCCGACTTTCAGCCAGCGTTGACCTGCCTCCTGCCACGAGGCGGGAAGACGCCTTGTATAGCTCGCGATTTCGGACGGGTGGTCACGGGTAATCTCGGTGGCCAGACGACCCAGCGCCTCGGCCTGCCCGACATCGGGCGCTGCCGTGCTGTCCATGATCAGCTTGCCTTGCGGGACGAATATTTCGCGCGAGCTGGAATAGGGGTGGGCCTCGGATGATGGTCTGGCCGGAACTGTCCCGCCATTTTGCACGAACGTGCCGCGCCCGGTCTCGCCACTGACCAGTCCGCGCTGGCGCAGCAGGGAATAGGCCCGGCCGACCGTGCCGACGGTAATTCCCAGATCATAGGCCAGATTGCGCTGTGGTGGCAGTTTCGCGCCGTGCGGCAGCGTGCCTGCCGCAATTGCAGTTTCGGCACGGTCAGCCAGCCTAAGATAGAGCGGGCCGGAGCCTTCGTTCAGGTCGGGGAGCCAATTTGTCATCATGACAATTTGGTACATTGCGTCTATTGCTCCGTCAATCCATATGAATTGTACCAATTGATGAGGTGCAATGATGGGTGCAATCGAAGAGTGCGAGAGTGTGCCGATACGCAGAAAGCCGCTGCGCGGTTTGGTCTACGGATTGAACATGATTGCGAAGCGGGTGGACCGTCAGGTGGCAATACAGCGGAGCCGCAAGGCGTTGAGCAGCATGAGTGATTGGCAGTTGCGGGATATTGGTGTGACACGCGAGGATGCCGAAGCCGAGGCGATGCGGCGTTTCTGGTCGCGGTGATCAGGCGGTCGAGCCGCGACGCTGCATCCGCGCGATGCCGTGGTCGGCAAGGATCGCCACAACGCCAAGGATGATAAACAGGCACGAAATGCCGGCAGCGGCTATGATCACGCTTGGCCAGCCGCCAATCGACGCGTCAAGGAACGGGTAGGGCACTTCGCCGGCATACGGCGCGCGCGCCAGGACATAGACGAGGTAGATCAGCGGCGCCCCGCCGAACGCCAAGAGATGTTTCCAGCGGGTGCGCCCATCGGTGCCATAGCACAGCCACCACACGACATAGAGGACCGGGGTGACGTAGTGCAGAAGTATGTCGCAGAGATAGAACAGGCCTTGCGGTTGCCATTGCTGCGACAGAACTATTGCATAGACGAGAAACACCACGGTAATTGCCACCGCAACGCCGGCACGCATTGCCGGTGAGGCGAAAAGGGCAGGACGCAGCGACTTTTCGCCGGTGACGGTGCGGGCATAGACCAGAACCGCAGCGATGTTGGTCAGGATCGTAAAATAGCTGAAGAACCAGATGATCGAGCCGCCGAGGCTGCGCCCAGCGGCCATGCTGGCTGGAATGCTGATCGAAAACTGCAACGCTATGGCGGCCAGGCCAATGGCAAGGCCGGCCCAAGGCAGAATTTTTCGACGGTCAGGCATTGCTGGCGCAGGCATTGTTGCCACTGGACCAGCGGGCGATGTCGCCCGTAATCCGGCCACCGAGCTTGTCGTCCAGCAACGGGCCAAAATATTCGACGCGGCGTGAGGCTCCTTCGGCCTGGACGACCAGTAGAGGTTTTGCCTCATAGTTTTTCGCCGGAACCAAAAGAAAGCGTGGGCGCCCGCTGAACGAATTCAGTTCATTGGCCATGCGGTAAGCACGGAATGCCGGATCTTTTGCGGCAAACCAGCATTTGTGCGCGGCGATTGCTACCTGTTCCATGACCTGCAACGCGGCACTTTTGCCTGAGGAAACCGAACTGGGAGTGGACACCACTTTGCGCTCGGCCTGGCAGGCGGAAAGCGCAAGGCTCAGCACGGTGATGGATATCAGTGCAAAGCCGGAGGCGGCGGAAGTGACGAATTTGGGCATCAGGTCCGTCTCGCTCTAATCACGTGGTGGGTTGGTTCAGGCGGCAATTCCGAGCGCACTTTCAAACAGTGCGCGACCGTCGCGTCCGCCATGGGCGTCTTCGATCAGGTTTTCGGGGTGCGGCATCAGCCCCATGACGTTTCCGGTCTCGTTGATGATGCCGGCAATGTCGTTAATGGCGCCGTTGGGATTGGTGTTTTCGGCGTAGCGGAACACTACCTGACCGTTGCCCTCCAGGCGCGACAAGGTTTCTGTGTCTGCGAAATAATTGCCATCATGGTGCGCGACCGGGCAGCGAATGATCTGACCGCCGGCATAGTTGCGGGTGAAAGAGGTGTTGGTGTTTTCTACCCGGAGCTTGACCTCGCGGCAGACGAATTTGAGATGGCCATTGCGCATCAGAGCGCCGGGAAGCAGGCCGGCCTCAAGCAGAATCTGGAAACCGTTGCAGACGCCCAGCACCTGGACGCCGCGCTTTGCCTGATCGGCAACGGCGCGCATGACCGGCGAGCGGGCCGCAATGGCACCGCAGCGCAGATAATCGCCATAGGAAAAGCCGCCCGGAATGACGATGAGATCGACATCAGGGATTTCTGTATCGGTTTCCCAGATGGTCTTCGGGGCGACGCCAGATATTTTTTTAAGCGCCGCGATCATGTCGCGGTCGCGGTTCAGGCCGGGAAGAAGAACGACAGCTGACTTCATGATGCGGAACAATCGGCTCGAGTTCGGTCCAGGATCAAAGAATTGCTACGCTGTAGTTTTCGATCACGGTGTTGGCCAGAAGCTTGTCGCACATGGCCTTGAGTTCCGCTTCGGCGCGCGCCGGGTCGGTCTCGCCCACCTCGATGTCGAACACTTTGCCCTGACGCACCGAATCGACGCCAGAAAATCCCATCCCGCCCAGGGCATGCTCGATGGCTTTGCCTTGAGGGTCGAGGACGCCGTTTTTGAGGGTAACGGTGATGCGGGCCTTGGTCACGGGCATTTTCCTGGTTCTACGTAGCAAGAAAGTTAGTGAGGGCGGCCCTTGCCGCTGTCGGTGGACACGAGGATGGGGCCGGCGGGACGTGCCGGCTCGTTCTCATTCATGATGCCGAGGCGGCGGGCCACTTCCTGATAAGCTTCGACCAATCCACCCATATCGCGGCGGAACCGGTCCTTGTCGAGCTTGTCCTGTGTAGCGACGTCCCAGAGGCGGCACGAATCGGGCGAGATCTCGTCGGCAACCACGATGCGCATCATATCGCCCTCATAGAGGCGGCCGCATTCGATCTTAAAGTCGACGAGCTGGATGCCAACGCCGAGGAACAGGCCGGAGAGGAAATCATTGACGCGGATGGCCAGCGCCATGATGTCGTCGATCTCCTGCGGGCTGGCCCAGCCAAACGCGGTGATGTGTTCTTCGGAGACCATCGGGTCATCCAGCGCATCCGCCTTGTAGTAGAATTCGATGATGGAACGCGGAAGGACAGTGCCTTCTTCCAGACCTAGGCGCTTGGCTAGCGAGCCGGCAGCAACATTACGCACCACCACTTCCAGCGGGATGATCTCGACTTCCTTGATCAACTGCTCGCGCATGTTGAGGCGGCGGATGAAGTGAGTCGGGATGCCCATCTTGTTCAGATGGGTGAAAATGTGCTCGGAAATGCGGTTGTTGAGTACGCCTTTGCCGTCCACGACCTCGTGCTTCTTCTTGTTGAAGGCAGTGGCGTCGTCCTTGAAAAACTGGATCAACGTACCTGGCTCCGGGCCCTCATAGAGGATCTTGGCCTTGCCTTCGTAAATGCGGCGGCGACGGTTCATGAAAAAATTTCTCTAGGTTGAAGGGCAGGCGGCAAAGGCCGATCCCTATTCTGGCGCGGCAAATGGTGGGGCGCGGCTGTATATCTCACGCGCGGTGTCTACCGCAATTGTGGCCGGGGCTCAATCGTCAATCGGTTGAAAGACAGCCTATCAACACCAAATGCCGCACCGCACAAGGTATGCTATGTATTGACCAGGGGCACCCCTTTTGGTTTGTGCGCCATACGACCATTTCCCGGGGATTCGGGAACCGCGACCTGTTGGAGGATGCCATGAGCGATATGAAGAACCGCGAAGAGGGCTTTGAGCGCAAGTTTGCCTTCGACGAAGAACTGAAATTCAAGGCATTTGCGCGCCGCAACAAACTGCTCGGGCTGTGGGCCGCTGAAAAGCTGGACAAAAGCGGCGACGCTGCCGACGCCTATGCCAAGGACGTAGTCAAGGCTGACTTCGAGGAAGCTGGCGACGACGATGTGTTGCGCAAGGTAAGCAAAGATTTCGCTGAGGCCGGTGTGACGATTGCCGACACCGAAATCCGCGCCAAGATGGAAGAATTGCTCGCGGTTGCCGTGGCGCAGATTCAAAACAGCTGATCCATCTCGCCTGGCACAATCAAGTATTCCAGAACCGCCCTTCATTCGGGCGGTTTTTTCTTGGCCGTTTGACTGGCGTCTGGTTGAATAGCCCGGTCGCGCGATGCGCTCCTGCCAGGAATACAGTCCCATGTCCCTTCGAGATAGCCTGCTAGCCGGCGAAACCTTGTTCACTGCGTGGTCCGGAGTGCCTGATGCGCTCACCGTCGAGATTGTCGCGGCGCAGGGGTTTCATGCGGTGACCCTCGACATGCAGCACGGTGGCCACAACGAAGATAGCGTGCTGCGTTCGATCGCTCCCGTGATTGCCGCAAAGAAACATCCGCTGGTGCGCATTCCGGTTGGACGGTTCGATATGGCCAGCCGGGCGCTCGATTTTGGCGCAGAAGCGGTCATCGCACCGATGGTCAATTCGGTTGACGATGCGCGCCGTTTTGCCGCCGCGATGAAATATCCGCCGCTGGGCGAGCGTTCGTGGGGCCCAACCTATGGCTTTCCTCGGCATGGCAAAGGCGATGCCGCCGACTGGCTGGCCGGAAGCAACCAGCGCACGCTTGCCTTCGCGATGATCGAGACACGCGCGGCGCTTGATGCGCTCGATGGGATTCTGGAAACGCCGGGCATTGACGGCATTTTCGTCGGGCCGTCGGATTTCTCCATAGCCTGGTCGAATGGAGCGGTGATGGATTCGACGCTTGAGGACATGATGGAAACAATCGCCATGATCGCCGAGCGCGTGCGC